>CAITVN010000018.1 GCA_903895855.1 Oligoflexia bacterium
CCGAGAACTCGTCGATCAAAAGTTAAGTTCTCAGAAGTCTGAATTACAAAGACAAAAAAAAATTCAAGAATCAATCAAAGAACTGAAAGCCGCAGCAGCGAAGATAGCACCGAGTGGCAATTTGAAACTCTTTCCAGTGCAAAGTAGTCTGATCGCTCGTGGCATTGACGCTTTCAAATCGTACCGATCGTTAATCTTACTACTCGTGTCGCTCGTCGTGATGGCGAGGCTCATCTACTGCCAAATGTCACTCTCGGGCACCGCAAAGTACGGAGATCTGCTTCAAGACGCCGTGATCTGCTATTTTCTGATGCTGACTCTCCCCCTTGTGTTTTCTCATCTCTCTGAAATTTCAACTGCGCTTTCAGTTTCTATGAACCGCGTGATGGGCGGCGCTGGCCCTGAATCTCTACCCAGTACGCCGAAACTCGACACCCATGGTAGCTGGTGGTGGTCGGTTGATGCGTTAAGACCTATCGCGTATTTACTCATTTACGGCCTATTTAACCTGATTCTTGGGGTGCTCATCGCACTGGGGCCGATTGTCGTTCTTGCCGGCACGGTTTTAAACCTTTCGATCGGTGTTAGCGTTTACTTAGGCGCGCTCATTAGCATTTGGCTCTGGCCCGTACTCTGGAACACATTTGGCTATTTCGGGCATCTTTTGCGAGCTGATGGCGCCTGGAACGCTGAAGGCGTGGTGAGTGGAATCTTAGGTATTGCGTTCTATCTACTTCAACTCGTTTCACCGGTGGTTGCTCTACTTTATGCCGCAAAATCAAAAATGGGACAGGCCGCGAAAACTGGTGGAGCCACCTACGTCGCTGGCGGCAAAACCCTGATCAATTCACGCATTGGGCAAGCCGGAATTCGTAATGCGAAACAAGGTTTTCAATTTGTGAGCAACAAGATCAAAGGCTCAGCCCTGCAGCTAGGCCAAGCGAGGTACAAATGAGACCCCTTGGAAAATGGCTTAAGTGGTCATTACTCAAAACCGCGCTTCAACTCGTGACTATTCTTTGGGCCGTGACATCAACCGTCTACGCACTTCGTAATCGCCCAGAACCGATGCTGATTGGTTTAGACGAAAATGGCACTAGGCTTATTACCTCGCTGACCGATCCGCTAGTTGAGTCTGAGCGACTCAAGTTCGTCAAAGAGTTTCTTTATCTCTATTACAATTACCAGTCTGACAACTACGTCGATCAAATGAATAAAGCTGGCGCTTCAATGAGCGATTTGCTTTGGGAGCAATCCAAGACTGAGCTCGCTCGCATCGAAGCACAGATGAAGACTGAAAAGATCTCTCAAGAAGCAAAATTGAGCGACCTTCGAGTCATTAGCCCAACCGAGTACGAAGCCGATCTCGAAATCGTGATTCGCCACCGCTTGGTCGACAAACAAGTGAAATACCGAGCAGCGCTGAAGTTGGCGTCTCGCAAACGCAGTACAACAAACCCTTACGCGTGGGAGGTCGCAAGTCTTGTTGAAAACGAAATTAGATAGCTCAACCGTTAACGCAATCCTTATGAGTGTGGCATTTGCCTCGACCATCTTTGTGGTACCTGTGTTGCTAGTTTTCGGGGATCTTCTGGCTGAAACTCCGGTTTCACGAATCAGTTCTCGAATCGCCAACCTGGGCTCTGTTCAAAACCTTTACATGACCCCAGGGCTCGTCACGGTATTGCAACTACCCACACCCATCACTGAAGTGAAATTGGGTAGCCCCGATGATGTTCAGGTTCAAATCTCAAAGACTCTACCCTCAGAAGTGTCATTGATCGTGAAGCGAGCATTGCCTCAGTCTACTAATTTGATTGTGAGGTGCGGCTCGCGTTCTTTTGTATTTGACCTCGTCATGGCTAAAAATCGCCACCAAGACTTGGTTAAAGTTTCAGGCAGCTACGGAGCCCCCATCGATCAAGATCTCAATGAAATGACGCTGATCGATTCGAGTGCTGCAATAAAGCCGAGAACTCGCGCTAGAATTGGAACCCCTGGCAGTATCGAAATGACTCTGATTGACTCAAGCGAACTTCGAGAAAAGCGAGGGGCGAAATGAGCAAGCGTAGACCTTTCAACCTCACGATCGTAGCCGTATTGCTCCCACAGGCTTTACAAACTGTCTTCGCCGACACCCCAAAGGGTCGCGGTCAATCAACTTGCGAGACAAGACCTGAGACGTGTCAATGGCGGCAGGGAAATAGATCAGCGCCTCAAATCAGAGATCAGCTGACCACATCAAAGGCTAGCCCATCCAACGGGGTGCCCACCACAACGAAGGGGCACTTGAAAACCGTGCGAGTCACCGAATCGCTCAAATCGTATGTGCCCGGCAACTTGCCCGAGTATCACTTAAGCCCAGTTAAGAGACCTCCTTCAGTAGATGGTTTTGGCTTGGTAGCTGACAAGCCGCCGGGTGCGTTACTTCAAGTCTTGCGCCCAGGTGACATTTTAAGTGCGAGTCTTGAACAATCGATCAAAGCATCAGCGTCAGTGCCAACACCGATTCGTGCGACGATCGACTCTGGAAAATTTCGACACGCGACGCTGCTTGGTACCGCGACACTCGATCGTGAGTTGAAACGCATCTTGCTCACGTTTGATCGCCTGCGACTCGCTGGCTCTGAGATATCATATGCACTTAAGGCAACTGGCCTAGCACCCAATGGTCAAGTCGGTCTCGAAGGCGATCACCACACCGAAGCGGGCACATACTTCGCTGGCGAAATCTTGGCAGCAACCGCAGCCGGATACGCCGACGCAACCACGCAACGATCTCAAAATATGATGGGCGGCTACCAGATCGAACCCAGCGTACAAAACGCCACCAAACAAGGTGCCGTGACCGCGCTTTCAAAGACCGCTGATCGCCTTGCAGAACAATCGAGAAACGCCCCTGAATATACCGAAATTGAGGCGGGTCGTGAGATTCAAATCATCGTGCAAGAAACTCCGATGGAGGTAGCATCACAATGAACTTTTTTAATCAAAATCAAACACGCAGTGGATGCTTAAGTGGGAAGGGGGGAGCATCCAGAAAAGCATCCACCCCCGCCTGTTGTTTAACTAATATTTCAAACACTTACATCATGACTGGTTTAATCTTAAAATCCGACCCCACCCCCGCAACGATGTTACGAGAGTGGGGTCGGATTTTGGATAACCTAGTCGATGATAAGAAAGAAATATTAGTTAAACAACAGGCGGGGGTGGTCGGGTTTGACTTGAAGAGTACTGGTTGGTGGATGAGATGAAATTACAAGAAAGAGACAGACAAATACTGAGAAGAATTTATGAGCAGCAGTTTTTGTTTTATGAGCACATTGAAAGATACTTTTTTCAGGGTGTTACTGTTCAGCAGAGTCGAGTGAGAATTCGAGAGATGAATAGGGCTGGTCTCATTCGAAAAGAGTCAGTGTCAATTCTGGGTAGTCGCCGAATCATCAGACTCACACCAGACGGATTAGAGCTTGCGAGGCAGCTTCACCATTTCGACATCCCGCAACTGAGACGACTCGACCTTAAAACAATCGAACATGACGCGATCGTGACGAGTGTCGCCTTAAGACTGCATGAACTCTGGGATGGCCTTTGGGTTCCAGAGCGGGCGCTAAAAAAAGAAGACTACACGCAAATTCCTGACGGGGTCTTTGTCTTTCAGAACTCAAACAAAGTTGCTCTCGAAATCGAAAACAGCCTCAAAGGGCGAAACCGATTCTTAGAAAATCTAAACAAGTGGCGGTTCACGCCTATGCGATTAGTCCTCTTCATAACCACGCACCCAAAAATTTATAGCGCGCTAAAGCGCTTCATTGAGCAAGGCCCAGGCAAGGTTCCGTTCGCTCTTGTTGATTGGGATCAACTCAAAAATGGAACTCCCACTGTCTGGTGCCCAAAAGGCGAACTTCAAATCTTCGATAGGAGTCAATTCTAATGCTTACTCACCAATACCAAAATTGGTACTCTAGGTACCTTGGCCTTTCTGAAACCGAATCCGCCATACTGGTGGCAACTATCATTGCGGTTGCCGGGCTTTCGGCACTAAACCCAGAATTCGCAAAAAGTCTCGGCTTCAAACTCGTTCGGCAAATTAAGCGGCCACTCGCTAAACTGATACGTCGGTTTAAAAGACAGGCTGGCGATGGGGTTTGGCTCGGCGACGTTTTCATTTCAGATCTTGCACGCCTCTCGCACACATGGATCCTAGGTTCTACCGGCTACGGAAAAACGGTTTTTCTTGAGCACTTGATCAAAGCTGATATCGAGCGCGGTTTAGGTATGGTGATCGTTGACCCGAAGGGTGACCGCAAGCTCTATGAGCGCGTGAGGCAACTGTGCAAGGACGCAGGACGCGAGCGCGACTTGCACCTCATGTCGGCGACCTACCCAAATGAAAGTGTGCGCTGGAACCCGTGCGCGCTAGGCAATCCCAGCGAACTGAAGAATAAGTGGCTTAACTCTGGCGTATACGAGAACCCGTTTTATGCCACCGCGGCTGAACGTGCGCTTCAAGAGGGCTTTACTTGGCTCAATGAAAACCAGCCCGATGGATTTAATCTGTCTGACCTTCTGAAGCGTCTTGAAGTAGTCAACGAGCAAAAGAAGAACGATCATATAGAAGGTCTTTTTAACGAACTCACAAATTTTTCAATGTCACAGTGGCGTGACCTTCTTTGCGTTGATGCGTCGGCATCTCGGGCAGGCCCTAAACGTGAAGTCACGCTTTGGGACATTGTTCGAAAAAAAGAAATTCTTTTTTTGGATTTACCCACAGAAAGCAGCGGCGCCGAGAATTCACGCGTGGGTAAACTCTTTTTACAAGAATTCACTTTAGTATCTGGGCTGAGAAAGGCCTTTCCGGATCTAGTAGGAGACCAACCGTTTTCGGTGTTCGTTGACGAATTTGATGCGTTTGCAAGCCCTGCTTTTGGCAGTTTTCTCAATAAAGGCCGATCATCAAATCTTATGATTCATATGGCGCACCAAACTCTTGCTGATTTAGATCGTGTGGCGAGTTGGTATCGCAGAGTGATCAACGGCAACTGTAACGTCAATGCGGTCTTTCGAATGAATAATGCCGACGAGGCCGAGCTGATCGCCAAGAACTTTGGTACCAAGCAAATAGTCAAAAAAACGTTTCAAACATCAGACGGAATGAAAACTGGCATGTCTTCGAACCGTGAGACTGAAGAATTTTGTATCCACCCCAACCAAATCAAGTCACTCAAAGTGGGCGAGTGCGTGCTAAATATCAAGCCGCAGAACTTTGCTGCGATCGTGAAAGTGCCGTTTGTTGCCGAATCGAAGAAGCCAAAGTCACCGGCTGCTAATGCCACCAAGACCGAGAGCGCCAAAAAACCAATGATAAGAGGGGTGACCCCAGCGAACTCAGGTCGACCAAGAAAGAATCTTAAAAACGGAGTCGAAGAATACAGCTCCGAGTATGCGGGTCTGATGAAAGTGGCAAAAACCGTCAAACCAAACAGTGTAGTAACCGATAAGGAAACCCAAGTATGAAAACAGACACCAATACCGACTCAAACCCAAATAGCGACGTCTTTCAAAAGGCCATGCCTGATCGCGAGTTTTTGACAATCGAGGAAGTCGCAGAAGTTCTTCGATGTTCCATTCGGGTTGTGTATAATTGGACAAGAAGGAGTGATCCGAAACGCCGGCCTCCCAAATTACAGGTTGGCAAAGAAGTACGGTTTCCGAGAGCCGACTTAGTTCGGTGGTTAGCAAAAGAAACTAAAGCGAGTCACTAAGCTTTGACGCAGATTTTGAATAGAGCATTTCATTGAATAGACGGGCAGGAATTCGACAATGGCGATAACGCAAGTTCAAGCAAATCTGTATTGGCGCAAATTTGGACGAGGCAAAGGTGGCTCCTGGATGGCGAGATGGAAAGACCAAGCCACCGAGCGATGGCGAGCCATTACGGCCGGTAAAACGAAGCGCGAGGCAGAATTTGTTCTTGGCCGCGTGCGAGAGGCCTTATTACGCGGTGAAGATCCCGCAAAAAAGAATGAAGAAAAGCAAAAGCCACAAATGCTTTCTTATTGGATTCAAGAATATTACAAGACCCCAAAATTTCTGGCGGCTAGCCCTAGGTACCGCGGCGAATTCATTTCAAAGATGGCCCAGATAGAGGCGAAACTCCCAAATGTACTCTTTGATAAACTGACTAAGAATCAAATTTTCACGGCCTACCTATCACTAAAAAATGAAGCCAGCCTCTGTCATGAGACGATTAGAAAATACCATTTCAACCTCTGCGCCGTCGGCGATCACTACACAGAAGCGACGGGCCTGCCCAACCCAATTAGACACATCGGTTCGTTCGCCAAGGTTTTTTCTCGCCAAGCCTCAACTCGCGATATCAATTTTTTGCAACCAGAAGAGCTCGAGAGACTTCTCATTGAGACCAGGCGCTCTAAGAATCGTATGCTTTACTCTTTCGTGAGGTTTCTGACCCACACGGGTATGCGAAGGTCTGAAGCCCTAAAACTCAAGTGGACCGATGTCGATTTTTCTGGGGGCTTTATCAATATTCGAAACAGTAAGAACGGCAAGGCACGAAGAATTCCACTTGAGCCTGAAGCAGTTGAGACACTCAAAGAGCTATCGCAGAAGGTAGAATTTGTCTTTGTCGGGCAGCCGGGCTTTTGTAAACACAAAGACTCATTGCTAAAACCATTGCAAAGAGCCGCAAAACGTGCAGAAATCAATAAACGCGTAGACCTTCATACGTTACGACACAGTTATGGTTCAAATAAAATTCGGGCAGGATGGGGACTCAAAAAGGTATCCATGATTCTAGGGCACTCAGACATCAGCATCACCTCAAACGTCTACACACACCTTTTAGATGGTGACCTGAAAATTCGCGATGATTTTCGTTTTGACAATCCCGGCGAAGAAGAAAATATTGATAGAGTGTCGCAGACCTTCGAATCATTCGAAACTTTAGTTCAACGGTTGGTTACCGGACTCGTCGAGTCGGGCGTATCGCCTACTCAGCTCGAATCGAGCATCGATTCACTCACTCAGTCGCGCGCAACCAGCGTAGAAACCGCGAGATCTGCAGAAATCTCGCGAGAATCGCTAATGTCTTCAAAAACCCCCCGCCATGCTACATTAGTGCTACACTCACCGGTTTTAGGGCAAAAAAAAGGCCTCACACCCGAAGGTGTGAAGCCTAAAATTTCTAACAATTCCGATTACTTAAGTAATGGCGGGAGTGATGGGACTCGAACCCACGGCCTTCGCCGTGACAGGGCGACGTTGTAACCAACTCAACTACACCCCCGCGTTAGGAATGTTGATAGAGATAGCTTTATTTGTATGCCACTCGGATGTCAATCCAAAACCCGCGGTTTTATTCCAAAAACTGAACCGAACAGGGCGAGAATGAGAAGCAAGGCCACCGGGAGCGAGGCAAAGCACACGACAATGAATGCCCCAGCCGGAAGATCCCAATAATAGCTAAGGGCCATGCCGACCATGCTGAGTACCAACCCCAAAGCCCACCCAAAGATCAGGCGCGCTCGAATCGATTCAAAAAACAAAGTACTCACCACCGAAGGCACAATCAGATAGGCGAAAACCTGCAGCACTCCAGCCATACTCACTGACGAAGTGATCACGACCCCGAAAAGGGCGTAGAAAAGAAAATCCCAAAACGGAGACCCCACTTTTTTCGCCCCCCCGTGGCTAAACGAAGCTGCGATTAGCTGCTTTCGAAACGCGTAATGCACGCTCGATACGCCGCCATAGATCAACGCAGTTTTCAAAACGTCACCCCAAGTTACCCAAAGCACCTGGCCAACCAGCAAGTCTTTGATGTGTTCAGCCCCGTGAGCGATGCGGTCAACGACTAACACGACAGCAGCTGACGCGAGCGCGTAAACAATGCCGATGATCGCTTCTTGCGAGAAAAGCTTTTCGTGGCGACGAGCCAGTGCAAAGAGCGCTGCCGCCACAAACGTACTACCCAACGAAATAAAATAGGCCGCACCCGAATGGTGCTCGAACCCCATTAAAATAGCGAGGGTTGCACCAAATGCGGCGACTTGGGCAAGGCTGAGGTCAACAAAGATCACTCCGCGAGCGAGCACGTGAAGACCCAAATAACAGTGAATGCCCGCTAGAATGAGGCACATCACAAAAGGCGCAGACAAAAACCGAACGGCTTCGACGAATGATTCTAGGTGCATAAACTAGCCGGCCTTTCTTTTTGAAACTGAATTTTCAGTCGAAGTTTCAACCGATTTGATGAGGTCTTCATAGAGATCTTCAAGATTCTTAATCTGAGGTTCACCTTCAACCGCAACGGGCACTGTGTGAGCGACAACTTCTGGCACTTCTTGAATGATTTTTCTGGTCACCGTTGGATCGAAATAATTTTCAACCAAAATGAGCGGCACTTTTTGCTCTCGAATCAGATTGATCACACTCAAGATGTGCGCGCTCGTTGGCGGTATGCCCGGCTTCGGTTCTAAAATAGCCACGTTGTCTAATTTGAATCGGTCGAAGAAATAAGTGAGGGTCTTGTGATACGAAATGACTTTCTTGACTCCACTTTTTGCCACTCGGGCACTCCAGAGTTTCACTTTTTCATCGATACCTTTACCAAAATTCAGAGCGTTTTCTCGGTATTTGACAGCATTGGCAGAATCGAGTTTCGCTAATCGCTCTGCGATCACGTTTGCCGCTTTCACTGCTCTCAACGGATCTAACGTAAAGTGCGGATTACCCTGCGGATGCACATCGCCATCTGCGCGACTGACTTTTCCGGTCGCCGCTTCAAGCACATCGATCGAGTTACCCACTTCGAGGTACCCATCAGAGCCTTCAGCGACTTTTGGATTTCTCGCCCCTCGCAAAATACTGGGCAACCAACCCACCTCAAGATCAAGCCCTACTGAAACGACCAAATCTGCCTTCGAGGCCTTCACCATGAAAGAGGGTTTAGCCTCGATGAAGTGCGGATCTTGAGTGCCTTTCGCAATCGCTTCAACAGTCACCAGGTCGCCCGCGACCACTTCAACCAGTGAGCGCAAATCGGTGGTGGTCGTCAAAACCGTGAGCTTTGCTTCGGCGGCCGTTGCCACCACCAGGCCCAAGCTCAGCGCCGAAAAACCAGTGACTAAAAAAGTTTTCGAAAAAATTACTTTAGCTAAATTCATGATTGTCTCCTTTATACAGACCAATTAGAGGGCCGAAATTTCAAACTCAATATCCGTGCGCGGGGTGTGCGCCGATCGCAAGATTCCATTGCAAACTCATGCGATGATCAGCCGGGTCACCTTCATGCGCGATGTGATCGTACTGTAGGCGAAACCCCGAAAACTCAGACGGAAAAAACCCTAAAAGAGCCGACTGCTTGTACGTCGGCTCAACGCCCACTTCATGGGTAAGACCCAAGAAATCAGCTCGCACTTGAGCCCACCACCTTTCGCCGAATTGGTACTGCAACCAACTAGAGAGCCCGCTCAATTTCTCAGTCGACAGGTATTCAGTTGTCCAAAGAGCCGAGGTGTATTTACCGCCAACCGATGGTCTCCATTTGAACGTCATGTCGGTACCCAGAACAGACGTTTTCGTGTCGTTTTGATTCAAACCAACCGTGCCAAAGAGGTTCCACTCAACAGTCGTTGAATCATTGAGGTCCCAAAGGTTCTTTAACTGTGCGACTCCCGCAAACGCATTGGGATTCGGGCTTGCGAAAAGCCCTTGAGCTCGGCCAGCAAGCGCTTGCAACGTGAATTCGGTATACCAAGGTGACGGCACAAGCACCGCGGCTGAAACGCCCATGTCGTTCAGACCTTCTTCTGACAAAATAGCCTGACTAATCAGCGGAGCATCAATGAACGGAAACGCGTGGGTGTGAAACAAATTGTGTCGACCCATCGCAGCCTTAAATTTTCCTACTTTGAACGTCACACTCGGTAGTGAGAGCGTCTCGAAATAGACTTCTTCGGGTTCGAACGCAAAACCGTGATCATGAGCCACCGCAGACTCTACTGGCGCGATCGAAAAAAGGGCGACCGCCCGCAAATACGGGTCAACATCAGCGGTAAACTGAAGCTCAGCTTCTTGAAACAATAACCCGTTCGGCAGAGGCGAAGCCGAATCGTTGCCACTCACGCCCTTTCGAAACAGACCCAAAACACTGATGCTGGTATCGGGGTTCATCACCTTGGCGCCCCCGCTAGAAGAACTAGAGCTCGTTTCTGCAGATGATAGATTGACAAACCCGCAACTAAATAACGCCGACCAAAAAGCCACACGCGTAAATGCTTTCATAGAAGTCTCCGATCATTATAAAATGAATAGTTAAATGAATATTGTGATTAAAAAATGAGAACTGAAAATAGTCTAAAATAGCTAAGAAAAGGCCGCCTATGCCCGATATTAGCTTAAGAAACCAGAAGGCGGAGCACGCGCTCGCGCAAATTCAAAAAACAGATGATCAAGTCGAAATGAGGTGGGTGAATCAACTAGAATTTTCTGACTCTGATCAGCCACAAATGCGGGGCTTAGAGCTATCGCACTTCTAAACTGCGGCTGCATTAAGCACACGACACACGAAGAATCAAAAGAGTCGCGCACTGATGTCGCGGCAGAAAATTGCCATTGGCCTTCAAGATCTCCAAGACCTCGTTGTGCCGAAACCACCGCAATGTCAGAATCAAATCGAGAGTGAGCGCCCTGGTGAATGCTTCCTAAGAATCCCGTCAAAAGCAGAAAGGCAATCAACGCAACGATATTAAACTTTATCGAGCGCTTAAAGAAGGGTTTGATTTTGAATCGAAACTTCAAAAGCATTTTCCTCATTCTAAGGTCATTCTGTTTCTAATTGCACTCTCTCATGGCCGACTGCCTAACTGAGACTTTGCCGGGGCAAAAAATGGTGCTCGCGCCCGGACTCGAACCGGGATGGGTTACCCCACTGGTTCCTAAGACCAGCGTGTCTACCAATTTCACCACGCGAGCACAAATTAACCAACTAGTTCATTTTCGGCAGATAGACAATTGGTAAAAAGCCAATTGACCATTTTTAAAGGCTGGTCAACCCAGCCTTAGCCTTTCCGTTCTCTTCTAGAAGCGAATAGTACCACGAAAACTGATACCAAAGGTCAACCTGCTCAAGCGCGACCTCTTTTTTCTCCATCAGTAGGGTAAGCCCCACTAGTCCCAATCGTCTAATCTCAGAAGTCGTCGAAAGGTAGTCGAGTAAGGTCGGCAAAAGGGCTTTAACCTGAATGAGGCCTTCAATACGTTTAGTCAACTTCACGATTCCCTCAGACACCAGTGACGAAACCGGCCACTCCAGGTCGCTCACTTGCCCATCAATGAGACCCAAGACCTTATAGAGCCTTTCTCTTTGCTCATAAAACCCTTGAATCGTCTTACGAATACTCAGACTATACTGAGCTGACCCATCTTTCATTCTTTGCGGACCAAATGAAGTCAAAAGAGCTGGCTTCAAGGTCTCAGGTATTTTCGAATTCTCGATTGACCGAACATATTGAATGGCCCTGTCAATAGCCGCCAAATCTGACTTCGCGCCCTGGTAGGTATTCTTGAGGTACTCGCTCTCACGCGCCAACTCGGCAAGTCTGGCAGTCAAAAATTCAGACTCATCACAAACCTGTTCAAATCCTTTCACTTCGCCGAGTACTAGATGATCTTTCCAGCCCCACTGGGTGAGTTTGAACCGAACAAATTCTAAATCAGCGTGTTTTTCAGCTTCAACCCTGAGGCAATCAAAAATCTCAACTGCCGCAGACTGTGACAAGTACCTCGAACGCTCGTTCAAGACTCGCCTCACCTGCGCTGCCTGTTGAGACTGAAATGAATTAACGACATAACCTACCCTCTCAGGAGTTAGGTCAAGAAGCGCATTCAACAGATTTTGCTTAAATCGGCTCTCTTCTTCTTGGGCTTCAAGTTGCTGATCGAATGATTCGGGCAAATCAACACTGAGCGACTCAACCTGATTTTTGGCTTCATTTTCAGCGAGTGCCGACCGCTGATCTTCGGCCCACTGATTGACTTCAAGTGCAGAACTAAAATCAGTGTGAATTCCGTTAAACCCAGATTCAAATATTGCCACCGCCTCTGACTGCGCCATGAACTGCCTTGACTGTTCAATATAAGAGGCCCAAGTTTCAAGGCCCGAAGCCATTTCTAAGCGCATGATCTTGTCAGGGCCCAAGGTGCCGACTTTTCGCATCGAAAGGTATTCAGTTTTCGCCCGTCGAAAGGCTGGATTTAGCCAATAGAACCACCCTCCCGTTTTAAGGTGTGAGGCCATTTCTCTGAGTAAAACGGGGTCAGTAGCCGCCCCCAGATCAAATTGCTCGCTAAGGCGCGACTCCATGTCAAGAACAGGCTTAGCCCGCTTCGACCAGGCATCAATCTTCACTCTCTGAGATCGACCCAATATCGACTCTCTCAACCAGCCATGAAGTTTTTTCGGAAGGGCCTCAATCTGACTGTAAGAATCAAAGATCAGTTGCGCCTGAGATAGGGTCTTTGGCTCGAAAGACCCCATTTTTTCAGACAATTCGGCAAAAAATCCAATTACCCACTCAAGTTCGTTCTTCTTCGATTCCTGAATTCTGATCAAGTCGACCAATTGATTCATTTTGAGAGAATCTAGTCGCCAATGCTCTATTCGATCGCAAACCGAACGCGTCATACGATATTCGGGAACGCGCTCAAAGTGCTTCAACGCCTGCTCAGTGAGTAACCTCAAACTTCGCACGTCTCTCACAAACTCGATTAACCGTCGAAACCCCTCGGGGCTTGCTAACTCTGAAATGGCTTTTAGTGGAATCTGCTGCTGCGTAAAATCTGGGGCATTCTCCAACCACAACAAGAGGCTTTCAAGCTCTTCAATTGAGATGTCTTTGATGTTTTGCCGAAAAAGAGGACTCGTTTGAATTTCAACCCAAACTTTGTTCAGACTAATGATCAGATAGCGAAGCTGGCGAATCAGCGACTCGCCACCCTGGGCCGTTAACTTACCGGTGACAAGCCCATACCAGGGATGTTGATCAGGCCGCTCGCCAATACCAAAGACCTGACCTTTGAGTGTCGTCCACCGTTTCAGCAAATTTTGGTGATGTCTGGCGACTTCGATCGTGATTTCTTGGGCACCTTGAATTCTGGCTTCAGCTGTTTCAGCTCCTAAACCCACCCCTTTTTCTTTGAGTTTCATCAAATCACCCAAAAGATCATGCAAACTTTTACCTGATTGTCCTATTTTTTCAGACATTGTATGCACAAATCTCGAAGTGTAGTCAGGTGACTGACTCAGATTTCCTTGGCCAGGAAGGGTTGAAGAAGTGTTCATGAATTTAGTTTGATCCCCCAAAAGAGATTTTTCACCGAAATGAGTAAAATGGCAAAATTCTTTTTAGAAAAAAATTCAATGGCGCTAATTGAATTTGAAAACGAGACCTACGTTTCTTTTCAATCGTTTCCGTTTACTCCGATCATTCACCTCATTGATGCCCTTTATTCGCGGTTTCCCGACCGGGCCCGACTCATGGTGAGATCACGTATCTTCTGCAATTATCAGCCAACCGTAGCCTGTTTGGCCGCAGTTAAGGTTTCAGCGAAACGCCTCAGTTTTGATAAATCTCGGTGCGAACCCAGACCCTGGGTTGATTTGACTCATTCTGCGGCTGCCCCTATTTTCGAAACTAGAACTTCGCCGACCTCACCCGAACAAACTGAAATCGTCACCGACTTCGAACAGCACGAGAAAACCCACACCGAACTTAAGAAAAATCAGCCTCAACACCAGCTCGATCGGCCGGTCAGAGCTTGGGGCTACTCTTCGAGCGACCAGCGCATTTGGATTACCCGTAACCTAAGCTCTCTAAACCCCATGCGCCACGCTGAGTGGTGTCTCGCATATTCGATTCTCGAACACCGAAGTCGAGTTGAGACTTTCGAACCCCTAAACTTCGCGATCTGGGTTTCACTCAAGCCCTGCAAAATGTGCGCGGCAATCATCTCTCAGTTGGCGAGCGCGGCCCCACAGGGCTCAACGGTTCAGGTGAAATTCTTAAGAAATGACCCGGGCCCCATGGCAACCCATACGGTTCTGGATGGCAAGATCACTCAAATGAGTTGAGGTAACGTTAAGCAGCGGCTTGTCCGCCGCCAGAGCCTGATGAACCTGAGGCCCCACCAGCGCCAGGTCCAGTAGCGCCGCCCCCGCCTTGTCCCTCACGAAGACCGCGCGATTTCATGCGTTTTAGCTCAATCAAAGAACGATTGAGGTCGGCTTTCAATCGGATTTCTTCTCGCTGCAACTCTTCAACTTTAGTGGTTAAACGATCATTTTCTCGTTTGGTAATCGTAATGACTTTCGTCGCGGCAGCTAGCTTCTTTTTCGCCTCTTCGCCACCAGGTGATGCCGCCGGTAGAGCGGCCTTTCTGGCGTCTGCAGAGATCTTTTCTTGAAGCTGATTATTGACTCGCTTCAACTCGTCAATCTGTTTAAGAGCTTTATCCATTCGCATTTTGTCAGCGAGGTGGTCATTAGAACTCGCACCTTTCGCCTTCGCGCCTGCCTGGCTAGAATCTAGTTGGCCGCGCAGTTCTTCAATTTTACTTCGAAGGCTATCGGCCTCTTCACGGTGAGCGGTAGCCATTTTTTGAGCGTGATGAAGCTTTTGCTTGAGCGCCAACTCTTCGTTCGAGCTGCCTGCCGCACTTTCGCGTACCCGGTCAAGATTTGTACTGATGTGCGCAACTTGTTCTTTTAGGCGCTTCACCAAAATTTCGCGTTGCCTGACCAACTCTTCTTTACGCTTCAACTCGTCTTCATAAACCTTTTCGCGATTGTGAAATTCGAGTTCTTTTTGACGAATCGAAACATTCATTTTTCGAGCAAAATCACCTAATCTTGCCTTTTCATTAACTAGCTCATTCATCAAGTCATCGGCCCATTTTTTCGATCGCTCGGTCTTAAAATCTTCTCTAATCTCAGTCATCTCTTTTTGAGCGCGGGTAATGACGTCGTCTAGACCGCCCTTGCCCTGCAGTTCTGAGATGATTGAATTACTCACGGCCTCAAGCGAAGGTGCGGCTTCAACCAAAACCTTTGCGACTTTCGTAATCTCGGCTTCTGTGAGTTCGGTTTCAGAAACGATTTCGTCTTTTTTGCCTGACTCTGTCTTGCCTGAATCTTTTTTGCCTGAGTCTGTTGCAGCATCAAAAAGCGCTAGTAAATCATCGGCCTCAGTCGAAGAAGTTTCGGCACCAGCTGCCACCGGCTCAAGTGCCTGAGCTGCTGGCTTGGCTTCAGCCCCCCCGCCGACAGGGCTGACTTCTAAGTTTTCTGCGTTTTCACTGTCTTGAGCGTCTTCGTCGTCATCTTGCTCTTCTTGTTCACCTGATGCTAACTCAGCCCCTGCCTGATTCTCAGTTTTATTGATCTTCTTTTTCTTAGCTTTTTTCTTTTTGAGCTTTGGTTTAGCGGTCTGGGTTAGACCGTCTTTTGATTCATCAGCAGACTCTTCGTCACCGTCGTCATCATCACCCTCTGATGAGTCGACAGCATTTTTCTTGAACGGCCACATTTTTTTGAACAGCCCACCCAAAAAGCCACCACCAGTGCTGCTGCCGGCCGAGCCACCACTTCCATATTCTGACTGATTGTCCTGCGGCTGACCTGAACCACCGCTCACTACTGTTCTCGTCTGATCTTGAAGTTCGCTCGAGCCACCCCGAACAACCATTTTGTCTGAACCCACCGACTGAGTGTCTAGTTCGAGTAGTCGCCGTTCAAGTTCATCGATTCTCTTCTTATAAGCGCTCTCTCGGTGAGCACTCATGGCACTTGCATCACTCAACTGACTGAGCTGCACACTCTGACTTGATGTGCCCGAAACCACGATTTTTTCGTCATTCTGAACATCAGTCACGCCTTTAATGGTCGTTTCAGAGTGATCAACTTCGGGCACCCCGCCTTTCACCAAGGTTTGCGTGTTGTCTATCTCAGGTATGCCCCCTTTTACGGTTCGCTTCAGATCTTCGAGACCCGCCGCTCCTCTGACTGTTCTGCCTGGATCACCAGCATAGGGCTCTGAACCCGGAATTAGCGTGTCGGTAATCGACTTCGGCAAATCTAATGGCGGAGCATCTTCTCTCAGTAGGTTTGGATAATCTAAATCACCGAGCTCGACATAGGCGTGAGCTTGTGGCGGTTCGGCAGGTTGCTCAGTAAAAAGAACCAAGTGAAACCGTTGCGGATCAGCAAGCTGCGCAGCCGGAATCTTGGCCATCGCGCCCAACAAACAGACGATTTCGACTCGCCTAATACTGGGTTGATACTTTAAAATGACCCGATGCGAATACCGCAGAGTCGAAGTGATGAGGTCTTCAAAAGGATTTCCTGGCTTGCCACTCTCAACTCGCAATCGCACATTGTCAAAGTCCCAAGTGTGCATTTCAGGTAACGTGAAAGCGACGCCTATCGCCAGCTTCTCTGCGTCGAACCCACACTCGAGAATGAGTGGTTCAGAAAATTTTTGCGACAGTCTCGCGTCAATCTCAACTCCTGCCGCCCTTGCTCCTTCAAGCGTATTTTGAAACGCTTCAAAAACTGTAAAAATTAAACCGGCACGCAACGCAAGTTCATCAACTCCGAACGTCCGAAGGCGAGACACAATCAAGTCAGCCACGCGGCCCGTGTGCCGAGTAGAAAAGAGTGTCGAGTAGAAAACTTGACCCTCATCACCTAAGACACCAGCGACGCCAAAACTATTCAGCGCGCGAAAGGGTTTCGTGCCAAACTCATGCATCGATGATACCCCTTTCTCCGAACAGACTCACAGGCACAGAACCCGGAATCACCAAATCGGTTTTCACTCGAAATAAACGCGACGCCATTTTCTCAGCTACTCGGCCACTCAAAGATCGAAACAAAGAGTAACCACTGATCACGCTGAATCCATCACCCAAACTTTTATCAGCGGCACGCACAACTTCGGCCGATTCATCAAAGCGGGCATGAAAGGCGGTAGATGATTTCGAATAATGCAAGAATGCTTGTTCTCTAAAATGAATCAAATAGTTGAGATCGTTGTATCCTAAATGCAACAAAACAAAAGTTGCCCAAGCCGAAGCCAGAAATGCCCGCTCAAATCCATCAACGTCTTTTTCGCGTGATTCAGAAATCAAATTGGGGCGCAGACCACCACAAAGTTCAGCGACAAATACCGCGACGAAAAATGGCTCAATTTGAGTGTCTTCAGCCCATAGCGGCCCAATCATCTGCAAGACAGCATCAGAGAGTTCATACGGGGCAGGCGGCATTTCACCTTGCTCAAAAACACGCTCGGCCATTTCTAATAAAGCACGCACTCGGCGCCCAGAAAGTGAAAATGGCACGAGAGAATCAACAAACGGGGGCACAAAAAAAGTTTCGTAGGTTTGATAGCGTTTGATTTCTTCTTCGGTGAAAAAATCGAGCGGTCTTTTCACTGAGATAAATTTTTTATTGAGCTTCATGAAAACATAGACAGGAGTCAGCATCACCTGAAACGGCTTGATGGCCGAGACAGGGCATCCTCTTAAACTGTCTGATGCCTCAATTGGCAATTTTTTATCTCGTAACTCCACGTAAATTCCTCTCGAATTACCCAGAGGCGCACGAAAAACAAACGCACTCTGACATATTCTTTTCGGCTATTACATTGAGATTAATGAATAAATTGGGTGACGCTGGTCATAAAAGCGACACTTGAGAACAAGCACTAGTAAGAGTCATGGACTCCAGAAATTCAAAGGCCGTCAAGAACCGACCGGAAAATGGCAACTGAAGCCGTGTCCGTTTTGACTTTTCGCATCGGGATACTCTTTTTGGCAGATTTCTTTGGCCGACGGGCACCTGGGATGAAAATAACAGCCTGTCGGAGGCGAAATGGGCGACGGTACGTCACCTCTCAAAATGATTCTTTCTTTTTTCATTTCGGGATCAGGAATCGGAATAGCCGACAACAACGCTTTGGTATAGGGGTGCTGTGGGTTGGCATAGAGTTCTTCAGCTTTTGCCATTTCGACGATTTTACCCAGATACATGACCGCTACGCGATTTGAAATGTGTTCAACGACCTTCAAGTCATGGGCGATAAAAAGATAGGTGAGCTTTAGCTCTTTTTGCAAATCTTGCATCAAGTTGATGATTTGAGCCTGAATCGAAACATCGAGCGCAGAAACGGGTTCATCACAAACGATGAACTCGGGGTTCACAGCCAAAGCCCGTGCAATACAAACGCGCTGACGTTGACCACCAGAAAATTCATGCGGAAACCTTGAAATCGACTCTCGGCGAAGACCACAAAGATCGAGAAGTTCAAAAATGCGCTTTCGACTTTCAGCTTTGGTGCGAAACATTTTATGAATTTCAAGAGGCTCGCCAACAATTTCTTCAATCGTCATGCGCGGATTCAGCGATGCATACGGATCTTGAAAAATAATCTGCATGTTACGTCGAAGTTTGCGCAACTCTTTGGCGCCCAGTTGAGTGATGTCTTTGCCCTTAAATAAAATCTGACCTGAACTCGGCTCAATTAGCCTCAGTAAACAGCGCCCCAGCGTCGACTTACCACAGCCTGACTCACCCACTAGTCCGAGAGTTTCGCCTCTGATGATGTCGAAAGACACGTCGGATACGGCTTTAACTGCAGCAACTTCTTTTGCGAACAGGCCACCTTTAATCGGAAACCTCTTCACCACGTTCTTCACTGAAAGCAAAATTTCTGAGCTCATGCGAAATTTCCACCCTTGATACAACGATGAAAATGATGGGCCGAGTTAGCCATCTCTACCAGCTGCGGCTCTGCGCCCTTGCAGGCCTCTTCAATAAATTGACAACGGTCTTGAAAGCGACACCCTTGGGGCAAGTTCAGCAAATTGGGCACAATTCCTGGAATGGTTTCTAATCGAGTCCTCACCACGGCCTCGGTTCTTCCGGTAGGCATCGTGGGTATGCTTCTCAGCAACCCTCGAGTATAAGGATGGGCAGTCCTTTTGAAAATTTCACGGGCGGTGCCATATTCGACCGCTTTACCGGCATACATTACCATCACGTCGTCAGCCATTTCAGCCACCACACCCAAATCATGAGTGATCAAGATGACCGCCATTCCAACTTTTTGCTGCAAATCTCTGAGCAAGTCTAGAATCTGCGCTTGAATGGTCACATCGAGAGCGGTGGTCGGCTCGTCGGCAATCAAAATCTGTGGGCTTAGCGACAAAGCCATCGCGATCATCACTCGTTGGCGCATACCGCCCGAAAGCTGATGCGGATAATCTCTCACTCTTTTTTCTGGAGCAGGTATACCGACCAGTTTAAGCATATCAACGGTCTTAATTTTCAAATCAGACGGTGACAGATCTTCGTGAAGCTCTATCGCTTCAGCCAACTGATCACCAATCGTAAAAACTGGGTTAAGCGACGTCATGGGCTCTTGAAAAATCATCGAGATCTCTTTGCCTCGAATTTTTCGCATTTCATCGATGGTCAGCTTCGAAAGATCGTTGCCACGGTAGAGAATTTTTCCACCGACAATTCTTCCAGGCGGGTTCGGAATCAACTTCATGATGGCAAGACTGGTGACGCTTTTTCCGCAACCTGATTCACCGACAATTCCTAGGGTCTTACCTTTTTCAATCTTGAAGCTCACGCCATCAACTGCACGCACTTCGCCTTCTTCAGTAAAAAACGAGACCCTAAGATCCTGAACATCAAGAATCGGAGATAATGACTGACTTTCGCTCATCGTTCCCTAGCCTTAGCGAGTTTGTGGGCCTAATTCAAGAGCTCTCAAGCCCGTGTGAGAAAAAGATTGATAGCCCGCCCCCCTAATGGCCGTTCGCACTAAACCATACTCAACTGGGTGATAAATCGGCACCAGCGGGCAATCAGAATTTAAAATTTCCTGAAGTTGACCCACTACCGAGGCAACTGGAGGCGCATTTTTTACCTGATTGTCTCTTTGAAGCTTCTCAATCAAGAGATCGTAAAGGGGATTGGCATACTTGCCGGCATTGCCCTCGAGCGGTTTTGTCCCACTGCCTAGAAATTCAAACAGCCGAGCTGGGTGCGGATACTCAGCACGCCAAGATAGGTGAAAAAGATCGCCTTCTCCTTTGTCGATTTCAGACAAATAATCAACCCGATCGACCTCTTTAATCTTCACTCCAATGCCCACCACTTTAAGCTGAGCTTGAACTGCCTGGGCCCATTTTTTTGAGGCATCATCAGAGGGAGATAAATAAATCAGATCGGGCAGGGTGCCATTTTCATCGACCAATTTTTGAATAAACGCCTGTGATTTCGCAACATCGGTCTTTCGGCCCAAAGTCTTATGATCAAAATCGAGCATGCTCGTCGGTCCCACGAGAGAGTCAGCTACTTGAAATCGATTTTCGAAAAACCGATTTACGAGTTGACTCGCATCAATGGCATCGCAGACCGCCCGTCGTAAGCCGGGCACCTTCTGAAACGAGGCAGCCCCCCACCGAATGACTTCGAAAACTGTTTCACTCCTTGCCCCAGAAATCACCTGCAGGCCCTCGGTTTGAAGTAGCGGAGTCAACTCTTTCGTTGCGGTCAATAATTCACTCACCCTCTCTACAGGCACTTGAATCCAATCTATCTTTTTCTCGCGAATCTTAACCAAGAGAGAATTCCAATCGCTTTCGGTCGAAACTGAAATTTTATCGGGCTTATTCGGCCCCAAACGCTCTCTGAAAGTTGGGTTTTTTTCCCACACGATTTGACCGAGCGGTTGAAACACTTTTAATCGGTAAGGCCCTGTTCCTATCGGGTGATGAGTGAATTCGTTTCCATAAAATTCAACCACCTCTTTTGGCACAATCACTGTCCAAGGTGCAGCAAACCACCAAAGGTACTCGTTACTTTCTCGTTTAAATCGAAACTGAACGGTGAATCGATCAACGGCTTTTACCCAACTGACACCACTTTCATCGTCGACCACTAGCCGCAAAGAAAAAGCAAAAGGTGACTTAGTCTTTTCGCTGAGTAAGCGATTAAAACTGAATACCACATCATCGGCTGTTAACTCTCGGCCTCGACCTTGAGTTGCAGAAAATGCGGGGTCGTCGTGAAACACGATTCCGGGCTTCAAACGAAAGGTATAAACTTTTCTATCGGCTGAAACCTCGGGCATCGAGTCGACCAAATTCGGCCCCAACCCTTTTTTTTCGTCAGCATTGAATGCGAGAAGCGAATCGTAAACTAGACCCAGCTGCTCTTGAACCCGAAAACTGCTCACTTGATGGGGGTCTAGTGAAAAAACAGATTCAGTGATCTGCATTCTAATTTCAGTTGCCGAAACAGGTACTTCTTTTTTGGTACAAGAAAAGCCACCCACCAATAGCAAACACGCAAAAACCGTAATCCCCTCAATTTTTTGTTTTAACTTCAAACCTTCGGGGTGGATTCCCGCTCTAATGACACTTTTCGCTCTTTCCATTTTAACTTCACACGACCCTTTTTTGATATAGCTTCCCACTTTTGCGGTTCTAAAGTTTTTTCAGTTGGATCATCAAAATGAAATTCAACTTCAGTTTTTTCACTGGTCAACTTCAAAACCTTTG
The DNA here is from genome assembly GCA_903895855.1 of Oligoflexia bacterium. Classification (GTDB taxonomy): domain Bacteria; phylum Bdellovibrionota; class UBA1018; order UBA1018; family UBA1018; genus CAITVN01. Next base: position 21,661 of record CAITVN010000018.1, read on the forward strand.
GAAAGTAACCTGTCTTCAGCTTCTCGACGCTAAACTGAAAAAGATCGCCATTCTCGTCTTGAACAATGATCACTTTTTCGGCTTCATCCGAGAGGCTTTCGCCTTGTCTTACCACATATTTTTTTGACTTCGGACACGGAATTTCGCCGAGAAAAATTTGAGCGGCCCAACGAAGTGGAATACCAGACCAGTTTTCGTTTCCTTGCTCTTTGAATCCCTCTTGCCCTTTTTTCTTTCGAACTTGCGAAATGAGGTATTGGTTGTCTCTGATTTCAACTTTAACTTCAGTGCCTCCGAGCGGATTTAGCACTTCGAGCGTCAACTCATGAGTCGCCCCATTCATTCCACGTTTGGTGGCAATGATACCTTGAAACTGCCCCGACACTTCAGGTGACTCGGCTTTCAACCATGCGGTGCCACCCACGTTCTGATTCTTTGCCCCAATTCGGCAAACTTGTTCAACTAAGTCACGCAATTCCTTTTGGGGCAAGAGTGGCATTTTTTGACCTGTCACTGGGGCGTGAGAACACGACTGCAAGAGAGATACGCCAAGTGTTGAAGCCGCAAATAGGCCATAACTGATCAGTTTCGAAATACGAATCATGACGCCAGTCTAGGTGCAGACGAAACTAAAATCCAGCTTAACCTATCTTCGCTAGCAACCCATGCGCGGGCACTTGAGCTAAACGAAGGGCTTATTCAGACTTATTCGAAGCAGGCGAGCGGCCTGCTTGTGACACGGGGGTGGCACGCATAGCAGTTCGGTCAACCAGCTCTTTTTGCACAGTATCGCGTTTAGCCGTCAGGCCATCTTTTGCGCCATCTGAGTCAGCCATTTGCAATGCCTTTGAATACGTTTCGAGGGCCTTTTCTCTCATGTTGAGCCTCGAGTAAGTATCACCCAGGTGTTCAAGAATAGTGGGTTCATTGGGTCTTGAGTGAACTGCTTTTTCAAGTACGATCACCGCCTCTTCGTATTTTCCGCGAGAAAAGAGGTGCCACCCCAAGCTATCTTGAACAAATGGGCTGTCAGGCTTCAATTCAACAGCGCGACGAATGAGTTTTTCGGCCTGATTCATGTTCTTACCTTGAACAGTCCAGGTATAACCAATGTAATTGAGGGCCTCAACATGGTCGGGATTTCTTTTCAAAATTTCTTCCATCTGCTCGACTCCTCGATCGGGTTGCCCCTGACGATCGTAGAGCGATCCTAGGTAGTAGCGAATTTTTTCGTCGTCTGGAAACTGCCCTACCGCTTTCTCTAGAATGGTCACGGCACTTCCATAATTCTTTGAGTCTTCTTCGAAACTAGCCTGCAGCAGGTAAAACCCTGAAACCCGAGGAGCCCTTTCAATCGCAGCCTTTAGCGACTGTTTTGCCAAGTCATCGCGTTTTGACTTCTTGTAAAGGTAAGCGACGTGAATCGAGGCTTCTCCGAAAAGCTTTGAGGTGGGAGCAATTTTTTTCAAAACTGTGATCGCCTCTTCTTCTTGATTAGTCTCTTCGTACAGGCTGCCCAAGTAGTAGTTGATTCGATCTGACTCTGGGGCTTTTTCTAAGATTTTCTTAAAGATGGTGATCGCCTTCTGGTGATTCTTAAGCTCCATATAGACCAAGCCCAGTTTGACTTGAGAATTCACATCTGCCGGATCTGACAGTTCAACGGCCTCTAAATACGGAACCGCCTCTTTGTATTTCTCTTCGCGCAGGTAAATGGTCGCAATTCGATTAGCCGCTGAAAGGTCTTGGGTCATCTGATAGAGTTGTTCATAGGTCTTTAGCGCCAGATCGTTCTTGGCCATCTCTTCATAAATGAACCCCATCGTAAACATCGCCTGGGTGAAGTGCGAGCGAAGCTCGATCGCCTTCTTAAGAGCACCTAACGCCTCTTCTCGCTTTTCAGATTTGTGATACACCCGACCTAAGTAATACCAGCCGGCGGCCGACTCAGGGTTCTTGGTCAGAAAGTCACGAAGCTGCTCAACCGCATCGCCCATGCGATTGCTCTCGAGTTGAACTTGGGCCCGAAATACAGCGGCCTCTTCGTTTATCGGATCATAACTCAATATCGTGTTGTACTCTGCTAAGGCCGAGACATTTTCTCGAGTAACCGAATAGATTCCGGCCAAAATCAGCCGAGCGTCGGTGTATTTTGAATCGACTGCAAGAGCTGCCCTGCAGCTCTCAGTGGCCTCAGACACCATTCCTGACTTCAAGTATTCTGATGCTAAGCGAGAGTGAATCAGCGCCGACTTCGAGTCAAAAATCAGCGTGAGTCGGTATTCTTCAATCGCCTTTTCAGAATTTCCTTCAGCCGAATAAGCTTGGGCGAGTGAAAAATGATAAGCCGCAGTCGCTTCACCGTTACGCTTTGCCTGATCAGTCGTTCGCTTTGCCTGATCATCGGTGCTCGTCGGCTTGTTGACCGACTCTACTGTGCTCGCTGTTAAACTTGCAGGCGCAGTCTGAGTGGGAACTTGATCGCCCGTTTGATTTTGAATTTGACCTTGGTTTTGGTTTTCAGATTTTCGAGTTTCTAGTTGCGCGCATCCCGACACGCCAAGAAAAACGAAAACGAGAATTGCAGTCACCGCGATTTTGAAACCTTCAACACTTTTTCTCTGCATGAAAACACTCACTCCTTCTAGTTTCACGCATCGACTTCGCCTCACTTAAACTGAAACTATTTTCCTAGTGTTAGAATTTTGACATTCCAGACTTTCTTTTCATGATTTTTTTTGCAATGATTTCAATAACATAACGTAACGCTGCATAAATGTTGGTCAGGCGCTTGACAATTATAGCGCGGGTTGCTATTTGGCAATATGTGGAGTGATGACACGCAGTGACAAGCTTCCTGCCATCCATCGCGAGTGATGACTTCACAATGGGGACTTAGGTCAGTTATTAACGGGGTTCTAAAACACGGAGTCAGATTTTTGACGGTCGTTGAGTTTAGAAAGTTTTAGGGGGAATTATGAAAGAAGTAAAAATTATCAAGCGCTATCAGAATCGTAAACTTTACGATACTCACGAGTCTAGCTACGTGACGCTTGATGAAATCGCGAAGATGATCAAGGCAGGCGAAGATCTCAGAGTGATCGATAATAAGACCAAGAACGATATCACCGCTTCAACGCTCACTCAGCTCATGTTTGAGACTGAGAAAAAAGCAAAAACACAACCATCAGTGGCTCTCTTGAAAGAGATCATCCGCCACGGCGATGGTTCATTTTCAGGCTTTATCCAAGCTAAGCTTGGCGCTGAAATGGCAAAATTTGACGAAGACACGACTGCTTCAGCCGTGGCTGCACCTACAATCAATCAATAACCTTTCATTGGGTTTCTTCACCCAAGTGTGAAGAAAAACTCAAAAAAGAGTTAGTTTTTTGACGCTATTTTTCTAGATGCGCAAATTTTCTGAGTTTTGATCTCAGAGATTTGCGCATCTTTTTTTTTATCGCTACAATAGTCACTAGGAGCAGAAAAGGGTGCCACGGAAGTGCACTTTTCTAAAATATTCATGAAGAATCAAAAAATGCAGCGACACGGTAATATTCAAGCGCGAGTTCTTTATTTTGCGGCCCTCGCTGCAGTAATGAATCTCTTTAGCCTCATCACCATCGAAAAAAACGCCACTGCGAGTACATCGACGTCGAACAGTTGGGCGACTAAACCTTCTTGGGCGGCCCAAACACCGGATGAGAACACGTCGGCAAGATCTCGCAGGCAATCAACGGCATCTCGCGATCGTGACCGAGAGTCTCAGTCTTTACTCTCGCCGTTTTCACCGGGTTCAAATAACCTTTCACTCGACGTCGGGCAGATTTTTCTATTTGGCGATCTCGGAAGTACTTACGGCGACTCAATCGGCATGCAACTGCATTACACCTACGGCGTGAGCGAGATGTTCAGTTTCGATTCGAGCTTCGGCTATTCAAGTCATGCTGAAGGCAAGTACTCATTGTCGACTCTGGTGTCTGGAGTGCGCATGAACTTGAGTTGGTTTGACAAGGTCATTCCGTACATCAATTTCGGACTGGGATTTTACCGACCAAGCTATGATCTCAGCCCAACACAAAGCCTTTCTCCGCTCGTCTTCGGGCTTCACGCAGGGCCCGGAGTGAACCTCGAGCTCACCAAACAAATGTTCTTCGGAGCCTCGCTTACTTTTCACGACCTGTTTGGAGCAACCAAACGCCTACAAGACGGCGCCACTTTTGAAATCAACGGCACCTACACGGCGTTCTTGCTCAGCGTCGGCGTGACGTTTTAGTCTTCATGCCGTTAGTCTCGCTTAGTTTGCTCACTCAGCTCACCTAACCGCGTGACCGAAACAGTGAAGAGCTTACGACAAAAGTCACAATTAACTTCGACGTCTTTGTTTTCATCACGCAGTGAAATGAGCTCTCTCTTACCAATGAGAATAAGTGCTCTTTCAACTTTCTCTAGAGAGCATTCACATCGGTAGCCGATCTCTTTTTCTTCTAATAACAAAAACGTTGAATCTTGAAAAAACTCAGACAATAGCTGCGTTGGCTCGGCATCGGCACCAAAGCGCCTTGCCAAATCACCCACTTCGACGATGTGTTTCTCAATTTGCTCGAGCTCTTTTTCAGAAGCACCTGGCATCGCTTGAACGAGAAAACCGCCTGCTTCGATAACTTTCGAACCTTCAACCGAGACTGCGATTCCAACGGCTGAGGGTACCTGTTCGCTCTGCACCCAATAAAAGGTGAGGTCTTTAGCCAAGTGGCCAGTAGCCATCGGTACCGTTCCAATATAAGGAGGCTGCCCTTCGGTACCCTTCGTTCGCAAAACGCTCAGTAGGCCGTCACCCCAAGGGCCGTAGCCTTCTGGCGCTGCAGAAATGTCATTCTTAACGACATAACCTCGAGCGAAGCCTTCAGGAAACCCATCAACCAGGGCCTGCTTAATCTGCCCGGTACCACGCACGTTAAGATTGATGCGTTCGCCAAATTTAGCATAGCTGGCGAGAATCATACCGCCAATGAGGGCTTCGCCTAACCGCACGGCTTCTTCATCGACAAGGCCATGCAAGTCGATAGCTTTTTGCACATAGTCTGTCGCTTCAATAGCCACTCCCCTTGTGGTGCCCTGGCTTGAAATGCACTTTACCCAACGACTTTTCTTCATCAAACAGATCCTCGCATCAAAACGTGATAGCTTTTCAAGAAACCTTTCAAAAATTTTAACCCATGAAATCGAATAGTTACAACACTCCGTGGGTCGAAACTAGCATTTTTTGCGACAAAATCACGAACTTTCTTTTTGAATTGCCACATTGCATTAAAATCAGTAACACTCGCTTTAGAAAATACACCGTTTTTGTTTAACATCAGACTCTAAGGGAGCAATAAGTCATGAACCAATTGTCGAAAAAATTATTACTGAGTGCTTTTATCGCTGTTTGTGCCCTCGGCACTACTCTCTCGAAACCAGCATTTGCCAGTGGTCACATGGAATTTGAAATTGGAGCCGGTACTCAATCAAATTTTGAAGGTTCAGGCATGAATCTGCTTCTGAGAATTGGTGCTGGTTATGCCAAGCATCCAGAAGATGCTCCAGATCCAGATGGCATCGAAAAATTAGTGATTGCCCACATCAGCGGCGACATGGCGGTTGATGTGAACGCAAGGGGCGCAGCAGCGCTTCCTTATGTGAGCTTCGATTTCTTGCCTTTACACGACAAACTCGCCGTTGTTAGCGAGACCGGAAATCTCATTACTGCAGACATTCGAATTTTGCCAATTCACATTCAACGAGTTGTTCAGATCGACCAAAACGTCGAAGTCAAAGCAAGCCTCGTCGGAATTCAAGTTGGCGGAGCTTGGCCACAGTCTGACACGATCGCGCTTTTTGCCCAAGTCGCCGTCGATGCCCTTGCCTACAAATACGTGCAACACGTCACCGACAGCCCAAGCTTTCATGGCGCCGGCCTTATCGGCCTAGAAGCTGAAGGCGGAGCTGCATTTGAAATCAACAGCAATTTCAAAATTTCAGTCAGCATCGGCGCATCAAGCGACATCAATTTCGGATCAGCCGGCGGTTTCGCTGTGCAATCCGACATGTCAGCCTACGGCGCTGTCAAATTTGATATTTACCGAATGTTGCAGTTCTTCGTTAAAGCCGGCTACTTTGGCGATTGCACCAGCAGTCGCGAAGATGGCTGTGAAGGCGCACCAACTTTCATGACTGGCGCGACTGTTCACTTCTAACTTTTGACTTTATAGGATCGAGCACCGAATCCAATTCATTGAGCGCTCGATCTGTAACCCACTCAAAGCAAAAGCCCCTCTTGAGCAACACTCAAGAGGGGCTTTTTTGAATTTTGAAAGCTAGTTTCGTGAGCTGCCAAGCCTTCACCAGACTTGATGGACTCAGGAGACTCGACAATTACATGTCGAATCCGCCGCCCATGCCGCCCATTCCACCGCCGCCACCCATAGGTGCAGCAGATTCTCTCTTAGGCTTTTCAGCAATCATGGTTTCAGTGGTCAACATCAAAGCTGCAACGCTAGCTGCATTTTGAAGTGCACAACGAGCCACTTTAGCAGGATCGATCACGCCAGCTAACAATAGATCTTCGTACTTCTCGGTAAGAGCGTTGAAGCCCCAACCTGGAATGTTGTTGTTGTGGTTAAGAACTTTATCAACCACGATTGAACCTTCGTGACCAGCGTTGCCAGCGATCTGACGAAGAGGTTCTTCGAGAGCGCGGCGAACGATGTTCACACCAGCTTGTTGTTCAGCGTTGAGGCCAGTGATTTTTGAAAGACCAACAGAAGCTCTGAGAAGAGCGGTTCCGCCGCCAGGGACGATACCTTCTTCAACAGCAGCGCGAGTTGCATTCAATGCATCTTCAACGCGAGCTTTCTTTTCTTTCATTTCAACTTCGGTAGCAGCACCGACGTTGATCACAGCGACTCCGCCTACCAACTTAGCAAGACGCTCTTGGAGCTTCTCACGGTCGTAGTCTGAAGTGGTTTCTTCAACTTGTGCGCGAATGGTTTTCACGCGACCATCAACATCAGCTTTTTTACCTGCGCCATCAACGATGGTGGTATTGTCTTTGTCGATAGTGATTTTTTTAGCTGAACCGAGGTCTTCAAGTCTTGCAGTTTCAAGCTTGTGACCAAGGTCTTCAGAGATCACTGTTCCACCGGTGAGAACAGCAATGTCTTGCAACATTTCTTTGCGGCGATCGCCAAAGCCTGGAGCTTTAACAGCTGCCACTTGAATGGTGCCACGAAGTTTGTTCACAACCAAAGTTGCGAGTGCTTCGCCTTCAACTTCTTCAGCCACGATCAATAGCGGCTTAGAACGTTGAACTACTTTTTCAAGTAGTGGCAATAGATCTTTCATTGAGCTGATCTTTTTGTCGTAAATCAAGATGTATGGGCTATCGAGAACAGTTTCCATCTTCTCAGGATTCGTGACGAAGTACGGAGAAAGGTAACCGCGGTCGAATTGCATGCCTTCGACAACATCAAGAGTGGTTTCAGCTGATTTAGCTTCTTCAACAGTGATCACGCCTTCTTTGCCAACTTTTTCCATTGCTTGTGCAATGAGTTTGCCAATTTCTGGGTCGTTGTTAGCTGAGATTGAGCCAACTTGAGCGACTTCTTTTTGGTCTTTGATTGGCTTAGCCATTTTCTTAAGCTCTTCAACCACTGAAGCAACCGCTTTGTCGATACCGCGCTTCACATCCATTGGATTGTGACCAGCAGCAACGATCTTAGCGCCTTCGCGATAGATAGCTTGAGCAAGAACAGTAGCAGTCGTGGTTCCGTCACCGGCATCATCATTGGTTTTCGAAGCGACTTCGCGAACCATTTGAGCGCCCATGTTTTCGAACTTGTCAGAAAGTTCGATTTCTTTAGCCACAGTCACACCGTCTTTAGTGACGTTTGGTGCGCCGAATGACTTTTCAATGACCACGTTACGGCCTTTAGGGCCGAGGGTCACTTTTACTGCGTCAGCCAAGATGTTAACACCATTAAGAATGGCTGATCTGGCATTTTCTGAAAATCGTAATTCTTTTGCAGACATTGATTATCTCCTCGTTATATTTTTTTAAAAATTTTGATTACTGAGCGATAACGCCAAGAATGTCTTCTTCGCGCATCATCAAGAAATCATCGCCTTCGATTTTGATTTCTGTTCCAGAGTATTTACCGAACAATACTTTATCGCCTTTTTTCACATCAAGCGGACGAACCTTGCCGTCTTCGCCAACGCGGCCAGATCCAACAGCAATGACTTCACCTTGAATTGGCTTTTCTTTAGCGGTATCGGGAATGATGATCCCGCCCTTTGATTTTTCTTCTTCAGTAAAACGCTTCACTAACACACGGTCGTGTAACGGCCGAACTTGCATAAGTATAAATCCTCCTTCATTAAGATTTGAAGATATATTGGTCATGCGTTCAGCGATGTCAACGTTTGCTCTTAATAATTTCGTTCAGTTTTGCGTAAAATTTTGAGCAAAGCTTCCAGAACCGAACCCCAAAGGGCTGCGCTCGCTAGATAGAGTTTTCAGTATACGATCGGCACACAAAGAACAGTATTGAAAACCGGCATTTAAAACTCTATCATTTCAATGAGTTGAGGTGCGCAATTTTTCTATTTTTGATTGACTAAATTAATCAGCCATAGTAGTGTCCGGCAGCCTCACCTAAAACGGAGACCCTCATATGATTCGAATCCTAACGACCAAAAAAAAATTTCAAGCTTTGTCCCTAACATCGATTTTTTGCGCTCTAACCTTATGCGTCAGCGCAGTTGCTGCCGACCCGGCCCCTGAAAGCATCGAACAACCTGAAGCCCCTGAAGCTGTCTTGGCAAAAGATTCTAATCAGAAGAAATCGAATGCGGGAGGCACCTTTAATGCGATGGAGGCCGAAGAAGGCGAACGCGTTGATAACTTGATCAATCCTCCACCTGTCGTGATTAACACTCCTCAGCCCCAGGCGGCGGCAACACCACTGGTGCCTATCAAAACGATCGCACCTACCACTGCTGCAACCACAGAGACAAAGGCACCACGCGTGGCAGAGGCGCCTGTCTCAAAAAAGAACGGCAGATCGGCAAGAAAACCGCGCGAACAATCGACAACCGAGCGGCTTCAGAAACTCGAAGCCGAAGTCACCATTTTGCGCAAAGAGGCGGCAAATTCAGCCCAATTGGCTCGTCAATCAAACGGTGGCGCGCAACCCATTGCGAGCAGAAGCATGAGTCAGTACGATCCGGTTCCGACTGAACATCGCGTTTCAATCTTGCGACGACTCAAATTGATCGAGGCGCTCATCGAACGACACGGAAGAGCTTACGATTATCGCCTATTCACAACCCCTGACCTTGAAGCGATACTCAAACAACTCGACGGCCCACAAGCCCCTGCCGCTAGAAACTAGTTTTTCAAATTTTTCAGACCATCCGCAAAAACGGGTGTTGCCTTTCGATCAAGAATCGCTTAGCGATAGAGTTCAATAATCTGGTTGGCTTGGTAGCTCAGTCGGTAGAGCAGCGCCCTGAAAAGGCGTGTGTCGGCGGTTCGATTCCGTCCCAAGCCACCACTTTTTTTGTTTAATTCCTAAAAAATAGTGTGGGTCGCTAGCTCAGTTGGTAGAGCAGCAGACTCTTAATCTGCGGGTCGGCGGTTCGATCCCGCCGCGACCCACCATTTTTAGGAATTTCCTCCGCACCCCGCTCAGACCTAGGAGCGTCGGGCACTCACTCTAGTTGAAGACAACCCGAGACTCACTCTTGGAGTTGCGACTGGGCCTCGGCGATGAACTCACGCAAGTTATTGTGACTCAGATCATTCATCTATGAGTACCAAATGAACTGATTGCGCAATCGTTAATCGCTAGAATTCATTCAGAGCAAAACCGAATGCTCAACAAGCATTCAATCGCTGGGTATCAACCTTGCAAAGGTCTGCGTCGTCGAAAGGTGATACCCATGAAAAAAGTTCAAATTCTATTCGCATGCCTCAGTTTTTTTGCGAGCCTATCTGTGGGCCAATTAAACACAGCTCTCGCTAGAGAGCTCGACACAGAAGTTTCTACTGGGCACTGGCGCCCTCGGGCGATTGATTCAAGTTTCGACGAAGTGGGTGCCAACCCCAGACAGGCGGTCACCGACCTAGAAACCATCGCTTTCGTTCGTGATTTTCAGGTCGACGAAAAAAGTGAAAAATTTCTTGAAATTTATTGTGCAAGTACCACAAAAAATTACCTCACCGCGCAGTATTCGCGAGCCTATAACGAAAAAACAGCCAGCACGGTTTCTCTGACTGACGAACAACTTAAACCAGTCACTCAGTATCACCAGCGTCGATGTACTCTAGCAAAAAATTACATCGGTAGAATAGTTCAGCAAAAAAATTCTCTCGATGGTCTACTGAAACAAGCAGAAGGATTTGAAGGCAACCTGAAAACGGCAGAATACGTCGGGGCGCTTGCCATCGCCTTCATCTTCGTTGGCGAAGCAGTGGGCGCGGCCGAAGCGGCTACTTTGGGCTCTGGCACAGCCAATTTTCTTTGGGCGGCAAACTTTCTTCCGGTCACTTGGTTTGTTCATGCTGGTGCACTTGCCTCAGTCGACAACGCGAAGTCATTGGTTTCAACTAAACGCGACTCACTTTTTCAGGACTTACTGAATGTACTCGAAACCCAAGAACCCGCCATAGCGTTTAACCGTGCAAAGTTAGTGATTACCGAAAAACAAGGGTTCACCGATTTGACACAGCTTGAAAACGACGTCACCCGTTTTCAAAATATTTTCATGCAGTCGCGAGTTAAGGTAAGCGAGCTCGTCACTTCTGAACTAGACTCGATGACCGAATTTCCGGGTGTGGTTTTGAATGCGTTTGCACGCAAGGGCAGCGATGCCATTGCATTGCAGCGGCGCTTAGTACTGATTCAGGCTGCGATCGACCTTCAAGAAATTGTTGCTCTCGACCTGGCCGGCGCAAGCCTAGGTTTGTTTCGCTAGACAATGGCACTCATGCCGAAAATAACCCCACTAACCGAATCAAGGAGATTCTTGACTATGAAAACTGTACCCCTTTCTTTGGTAGCCCTCAGTGTTTCACTGGGATTAACTTTTGGCCAAACCGCATCAGCCGACTATTTTGACTGGGATGCTACCCCCGAAGCCGCCAGTGGCAGCGTCGCAGGCGTTGGTGTCGCTGGTACCGGGCATTACAATCCTGATAACGCCAACGTTGATAACGTTGAACCCGGTATCTATTTTATTTTTAAGCAAAAAGTGAATATAAATTTAGACGATAACTCAAGCATCATCATGAGACTAGATGCTGAAGCGGTGGTGAATCCAACCAACGCAAATCTTTCTGAAATCAATGTGAAGTTCGTACCGTTCGCGTATGCCAAACTTCGCAGGCACACCGAATTTGAAATTCGCAGCGGCACCACCTTGTTTGAGAAAAACTTGAACTCGAACCAAATGTGGAGTGTATCGGCACACGCTGTGGGCCTCGGAGGTAAAATCACAAAAAACCTTCAAGAGGCGGGCTGCGAAAGCTGCCGGGCGATCACCGTTTTCGCCGAAGGGGCGATCGATCTCTTAGGCTATCAATTAGTGGATGTGCTCGACACCGCTTCAAAGAACCTCTTCAGAGTGGGCAGAATCGAGGCCGCCGCAGGGTTTGGTGTTGAACTCTCAAACCAGCTCACCCTCAAGGTCTACGCTCAAGGCGCGGCGTCTTTAAGTTTAGACCCGAACGAATGGGTCTATTTCAGCAAGGGCTACCGCCACTGGAATACCATCGGAAACGACAATGCTGATGGCGTGGTCGAGCTCAAGTTTGGCGACAGCATTAACGTATTTTCGAAAATCGGCGGCCAATGGATGTGTAACGATGCCCGCGTAAACAACGACCCCAAGTGGCTAACCGGCTGCAAAGAGGGCGTGCACGCTGTGACCGGCGCATCTATCTCCTTCTAAAGGGATCAGATCCCTTTGTGATGCTGGCCGCGTCACATGATATTTCTCCTTAGAAAAAGCAAGCAATTCTGAACGAGGGCTCCCAGCCCAAGCTACATGACGTTTCAGTGCTGGGTATTCTTACTTCGCATTAACTCCGAATCGGTTGAAAAGGACCTTCTTTTCTTTGGATCGAATGATCATCA
>CAITVN010000019.1 GCA_903895855.1 Oligoflexia bacterium
CTCGCCGTGGCTGACCTCGGCACTGGCGTAGCTACACAGGCGCTTTTTGATCAAGGGCATGCAGTAGGGATCGAAGCGCGGGTGGTATTTGAGTGCCTCATTTCGGGCAGGCCGAACTTCGCAGTAAGAGCGCAGCTCAAAGAACGTCTATCTGAGTATTGTCGCAGAGAAACTATTGCCATGGTGAATCTAGGTGAATGACCGCAAAACGTGGCAAATAGCAAAGGCCAGTTGGCGGCATGATTGGAATGTAAAGGACGCATGATGATTCAAAATGAAAAATTTTCCGAGATGGTTGAGCGGGCAATCAAAGAGTTTCAGAACTCCCCGAAAACGCGTGAGTTCTTTTGTCATAATTTGACCTACTTCTTCCAGGTCAACTCTGCACGACTTGTTGCGAACGAAAACCATGTCGACTTTGATTTTCGTGCTGACTACTGGTTTAAGGCCGAAGTTCGCGTTGCAATTCTATTTTTTAATGAAGTATTTGATAATGAGTTTTATCCACCGGCAACTATCCGAAAAGCAATCTATTTGATTGCACAACACCTTAAAACCAAGCGCAACGAAGGTTTTTTTAAGGGTCTGCATGGCGAGGGTGTTTACAAGAACCCAGAGCATTTTCGCCATAATCTAAAACTGATCCGCGAGGCGATTGCGGTCACTATTCCTGCTCTGTCAGTTCTCGAATCCGATTTAAAGCGTGAGAATCGCCGAATGGGGCGTTTAGGAATTCCGTTGTTGAAGCAGTTTGATTCACTTCTTCAACAGCTTGAAAAGGAGGGGAACTGGCAAAAAATGGATGCGTCATCATTTTTTCAGCGTGTTCGGTACCTTCACTACTTCACGGCAAAAAGTGCGGACGAGCTATTCGGCCATGCGCGGTTCTTTTCTGCTTGGTACACGCTCTTCACTTCGACGAACTCCTACCAAAGCATGCCCATAAAAATGGCTCCGGTCTTTGGAAATAGTAAAACCAAGGCCCTTTTGGATATTGTCAATGATTGGTGTAGTGGCAAAACTCTGAGAGAGACACACTTTGTCGCTCATGATTCGAAAAGCGAAACACCGGCAGATCGCTCTGGCTACACGGCAATTCTAGAGCTTTATGGGTTTTGTCGACTTCCAAGTTTGCCGATCGTGAACAGAAGTGTGCTCGCTCAGTACAGGAAACATTTACATTTTGAATCTGAGGACAATGGTGTGCTTCAGGAAGAGCTGGGAAAGGCGTTTTCGCAGATTCAATCAGGAACGGACGCACGAGAATTTGGAAGCCGAACGTGGAGTGGGTACCAGGATAAAGCACTCGCAGAGGTGCGCACCACGATCATGACCGAGCAAATTCGTTCCGACGAGATCGCTGAGAAATACGCTAGCGAACTCTATTATGCGCGTTTTGACGAGGAGCTAAAGGAGTACGCGCGCAACTTCGCTCGTGGTCTTAGCACAAAGCAAGTTGAACAAGTCACTCTTCAGCTTGTCGTGGATGCTCTGCTTCATTCCAACTACGCTGACGAGAAAGAGGAGCAGGGTCCCGATAAAGTAGAGGGCGAGGCTCCTTCAGTCTCAAATCCCGCAGAAGTGGTGACGCTCAACGCGCGAAGATCTACGGTGATTTCTGCAGGGTACCCGCTAAATCAGATTCTATTTGGACCGCCGGGCACAGGTAAAACATATTCGGCAGTTTATCGGGCACTCGAAATTGTCGACGGAACGAGCTTTAAAGAAATTGCAGACGAAAAGGTTCGACGTACAAAAGCGATGGCCCGCGTTGAGGAGCTTAGAAAAAGTGGCCAAATTGAGATGGTTACGTTTCATCCCGGATATTCGTACGAAGATTTTGTAGAGGGCATTGCTCCAGTGTTGGAAAGAGAGGGAGTTGGGCAAGGTGTTCGCTACGATATCCGTCGAGGAATTTTCTATCAGCTCGTTCAACGCATAGTGGGAGCGAAGCCTGTTCAGAAGATGGACGGGTTCAATCCTGATGGACGGGTTTGGAAGGTCTCGCTAAAAACCGATGGTGAGGACCTGACGGAGCGTTGCATTCAAGAGGAGTGGATCGGATTTGATTACAGTATTGATGAACCAATTCAGGGCAAGCCCGTAGAGGAATTTTTCGCAAATCGATCAACTAAAGAGGGAAAAGATGTTTTTCGGAGCTTGATTGAGAGAATGCAGGATGGCGACATAGTCTGCGTACTCAAAGATCAGCAAAGCATCCAGGCGATTGGAATCGTTAATGGTGGCTACACCTACGCAGGCAAGGGGGAGGCGTTGCCGCACCGGCGCCGCGTACGTTGGATCGATCACAACGTCCACGATGTTTTAGCAATCAATGATGGCAAGTTACTTGGGGTTGCGGCGCTTCATGAAC
>CAITVN010000020.1 GCA_903895855.1 Oligoflexia bacterium
TGAGAGCATTGACAGCTTTGATTCGTAAAATTTCTTGTGCGGACTGATCAAGCGAACGTGAATCTTTCATGAATGCATTAGATCTCAATTAGAGACTAAAAATCAATAGAAATACGTACTATGTATTGCTCCGGTTAATACTTACAGTCAAGGCGGCGGCACCATTTTTTTAAAAGCCACCGCCACTAGCGGAACCTTCACTTCGGCGTGCACCGCAGCCCCGGGCATTGCGATCGCAGCCTACCCAGTGGTGATAGCCGGAACCTTCGACGCAGGGCTTTCGATTTCGACCGACGGAGGCAGCAGTTGGAACACTACCACTTCTGGGCAAAATGGATTTCCAGTCAGCAATAATGTCGATTCAGTTGCAGGTGATAGCTCAATTATCTGTGCAGGCACAGCGACCGCCGGTATATCAGTCTCAACCAACGCGGGGACAAGTTGGAATAGCACTCTCGCAACCATCCATGGCTTTGCGAATTCAAATGAGGTCCTCGGAGTGTATTGCGCCGGCACAAAAGTGTATGCGGCTGCCAAAGCAGGAGGGGTTTCTCTGTCAACCAATTCAGGCGCCGGATGGACAACCACCATAGGAATGCAAAATGGCTTGAGCGGCGGCCTCACAGGCTCAATATTCGCCAGCGGTACCAGTGTATTTGCCGGAACGTCACTAGGAATTTCAATTTCAACGAATTCAGGGGCCAACTACACAACCACCACTTCTGGACAAAATAGTTTTCCGGCCTCGAACAATGTCAACGGAGTTTTTTCGAGCGGCAACACGGTTTACGCTGCGACAGACGCGGGTTTGGGGATCTCTCTAGATGGCGGTAGCTCATGGACTTCTGTGACTTCTGGCCAAAACGGGTTTGCAGCGTCAAACTCAGTTTTCTCAGTTTACGCTTCAGGATCGTCAATCTACGCCGCCACTTGGGGAGCAGGAGTCTCGATCTCTCACGACAGCGGCGCCACATGGACCACCACTTCGATTGGACAAAACGGTCTCAACGCCGTCTCATTTTATGCGATAAGGGCATTAGGTCCCTATGTATTCGCGGCATCTGCAAATGGCCTTGCCATCTCAAATAATAGTGGAGAAACTTGGACTATGGTCTATAGCGGCAACGCCGGCTTTGCCGCATCGAACGCCGTTCAATCAGTCTTTGCTTACTAATTTTCTACTAAACGCCCATTTTCCCAAAACAGCCCCAAACACGAGCGCAACATAGTGATGGGTACCAAGCCAATTTTGAGCCAAAAACGAATACACAGTCGCATTCACAAAAAACGGTAGAATTACCCAGGCCGGTTTTTTCAAACTCATCGCCGCGAACGCCGCAAGCGCATAAGAGGCATTTGAAGAACCATAATCGACTATGCTATTCAACCGAATGAGTTCTGCACTCGACACAGACCTGATCACTGGTACCAAAAGAAGGGCGGTCAACGGATTACTCACCCACAAGCCCAGAGCACTCACCGCAGCCACCACCCTAGACGAAACGAGAACTTCAGCCAAAATCCCGGCCACCACAATCGTCAGTAAATCACCCAGCAAGTGATAGGTGGTGTTATGAAAAAAAGGCCCAATCATTAAGCCCAAGAAAGAAATTTTCTCCGTGGTAAATCCAGAGTTCAAAAATAAACTATCAATGCTACTCAAATTCAAGCGAAGCAAATGAAAACTCAAACAGACGGTCACTAAGCCAAAAGTGATCGGAGCCGACCTTAAAAAATGCTGCACTAGCTCAACCGGAGAAATGACCTTCAAGGCCGCACGTTTTAAGAACTCATTTAAAGGTTTAAGAGAAGTGATAAACTGCGGCTGAATTTTGGCAATCACACGCTCAGCCACCCCAGTTAGAACCTTAGCCAATTGCTTACTCAGCACCTCTGATAGCTTCAACTTTGGAAAGTGCACCTGAAATGCCGTCACCCAAGTGCGAACGGTTATCGGTTTTGAAAAGACCAGGTACTGAACATCCCAAGCTGTCGGATTAAACTGAGCTTTGAATCGCTCTTGCGAAAACGACGAATAAACTGAACTTCCCAGTCTTCTCACAACATTCAAAGCACGTGTGTATTTTTCATTCTTGGGCAATCTCGCTAAGGGAACTAAGCCCATCCGAACTCGCTTCACCCCACTTTGGTGCAACTTCTCAAAAACACTAGCGACGAAGAATTCCATCATTCCTGATTTTAGTTTTTCAAGTGAAATGAGGTCATCTAAGAAAAACGAATCGACTGCGGGCATGACCGCACCCACCGCAATCGCAAGCGTTCGCCCATCTTCTCGGCTCTTGAGTGCAAAATAGCGCCGCAACCGTGGCCGACTAAAAGGATCTAACCGACTCAAAAACTCGATTGGCGGTAATGTTTTTTCGGCTAGCCAAGTGCGAACTGCACCGTGGCACCGTTCGAGCATCTGCGGTGACAACTCTTCACACCGAAACTCGTCTACGCTTAAACCCTTTTCGCGCTGCCACCGCCTCGCAATCGGAAGGGTGTCAAGCGGATGAATTCGATTTTCTAAGAAAACTTGTTCAAGATCGAAGACCGGCTCGACACCAACCGGATGTACGAAAAAACCCTCACGCTCTAACCGCAGTGCAAGAGGGGTTGAAATGGGAAACCCCAACACAGGTGACTTGGTCTTGAGCGCAAACTCTATCACGCCTTCAAGCTTACACTCAAGATTTTCACCGATCGGATCGGAGCCTAAAATCAAATGCCCATTAAACATCTGATAACGCACGAGCGCTTCATCAGGCTGCCGAGCGTTCGGGTCAAACGTCGAAAACGATTCGTGCAATGCGGCCAGATGACTCGAACGATCAGCAAGACGCAGGTACAATTCTTCTGCTCCCTCTGCCTCTTCTAACTCGCGTGATTTTGCCAAACCGCCACTCGGTTCTTCGACTCGCCGACTTAACCGTTGGAATTCTTCTATTCTCTTACTGGTTGTATTTTCGATGAATTTCGCACCCTCTCTAAACTAATTTAGTTTAGAAACACCGTGTCTGTAAAGGGTTCGATTACGCTGACAAAGTCATCGTCACAAAAGTGACACTTCTTAACTAACTCAAGACAACTTCTTCTTAAAACGCGTAAAACTAATCGCAATCATCACCACACCAATGGCCACGAGCGCCGCCAGATTTTTTAGAATAATCGAAGCATCGCCCCCTTTGAGCATGATGTTTCGCTGCAGTACGATGAAATAACTCAAAGGATTGATCGCCGAAAAAAACCTCATATAAATGGGCATATTTTCAATTGGAAACATCAAGCCTGAGAACTGAATGGCAGGAAAGAGAAAGAGAAACCCTCCCAACATGGCCTGTTGCTGCGTTTTAGATATGGTCGAAATGAAGGTTCCGATAGCAACCGTTGCGCAAATGAATACAAACATTGAGAAAATCAAAATAATGAGCGGCCCTTTCTGGGGCACCCCAAAAACCAGAATAGCAAACGTCAGAATCAATACGGAATCTAAAGTACCCAGAACAATATAAGGTACCGTCTTGCCTAAGATGATTTCAGTGGTACTCACCGGTGCAGCAACTAGGGTTTCAAATGTGCCCATTTCTTTTTCACGCGTAATAGCCATACTGGTGAGAACGATGGTGAGCAAACACAAGATTAGACTCATTACCCCTGGCACCATGAATACCGAGGTGATCATCTCAGGATTGTAAAGAATTCGAACATCGAACTCGATGGGAACCCCCGCCTGTGGGCCTAAAACTGGAAACCGCTCTTTGACCGCTGCTCGAAAAATCGCCTGTACGTAGTTATCGACTTGCTGGCCCCTCAGCACATTGGTTGAATCAACCAAGAGTTGAACAGGTCTCGAGTCACGCACATAGGCTTCGGTAAACCCACCCGGTGGTGCCACCAAAACCGCCTCAGCACGCCCCGAACGCACCAGTTCGAAAGGCTCAACCGCATTATCTTGCTCAACCATGATAAACCAGCCAGACGCTGCCGCCTTTCTTGTCACCAAATTTGCGATTTCATCTTGCGGAGACGCTATCACAGCCAGTCGAATGTTTTTGACTTCATTTGAGATCGCAACACTAAAGAGCGTTAATTGAATGAGCGGCGCCACAAAGAGCAATGCTCGCATGCGATAATCCCGAAGAATTTGCGCGAATTCTTTTTTTATGAATCCAACTAGAGTGTTCATGGCTCCACGTCTTTCTTGAACAACTTGGTTGCGACGCCCATGAGCACCACATTCAATACCACAAGCGCAACAAAGGGCTTGATGAGTTCATGAGGCTCTGAACCTTTGAGAAAAAGGCTTCTCGAAATAATCATAAACCACTTCGCCGGAAAGATTGAAGTCAGGTAATGAAAAAAACGCGGCATGTTTTCGATCGGAAACACAAACCCAGAAAGCAATACCGAAGGCAGGAGCCCCGAAATCAAGGCTAATTGCATCGAGAGCTGCTGGTTGCGAGTCACCACCGAAATCAGTAATCCCTGAGCCAGATAGGCCGAAATAAACAATAGTACACTGAGCCCATAAAACCAATGACTTCCCACGAAAGGCACTCCAAATGCAACTCGGGCCAGCCCATAGACAAAAACAACTGAACCAACCCCCAGCAATGAGTACGGTAAGAGTTTACCAATCACGATTTCTATCGGACGAACAGGGGTAGAGAGCAGAAGTTCCATCGAACCATTTTCCCACTCTCTGGCTATGGTGAGCGCTGTCAAAAGAATCGAGAGAATCGCTACCACGATCACAATCAACCCGGGCACGGTAAACCAACGACTATTGAGTTCAGGATTAAAAAGATACCGAGTGCGAAATGGGGCCGTACTTCCCGAGAGTGTCTGGCCAACATTGCGCCCAAACTGATTTTGAACGCCTGAAAGGTAGCCAAGAATCACGCCCACCGTCGAATTGTCAGCACCATCAATGAGTATCTGTGCTTGGGCTGTTTTCTCTGAACCAAGATTTTTTTCAAAGCCAGGCTCGATGAGTAGCGCAGCCTTAGATTGCTCGTGATCTAAAATAGAAATGGCCTCAGGTAGCCGATCAGTGTGATTCAAGTGAAAATAATCTGAACTAGAGAAAGCCCGCAAAAGCGAGCGAGAGGCAACTGATTTATCACCGTCGTAAACCGAAATGCCAATTTCCTTCATGTTAAATTCGATCGCCAAGCCAAATATCGTGACCAAGATAAGAGGCAAACCAAGCGCCATCGCAAGAGTGAAAGGGTCACGCACAATGTGGTAAACTTCTTTCTGAGCAATTGATAAAACCCGCTTAAGATTCATGGTAACCCTCCTTCAACAAGCCGAATGAAAACATCTTCAAGCGAGGGTGGAATCACGCGAACCACACACCCAGAAGACACCAACTCACGAAGCTGGCCTTCGACCACCCCCTTTGAAAGTTGAGCGTGATAGCGAAGGCCATGTGGCTGAATTTTCAGAATTTCGGGTCGTTTTTTTATCGATTCGAACCAGAATTCGTCGAGTTTTTCTCGACTTGAAGAAATCTCATAGATGGGTTCAGGAAATGTCGACCTCTTTAGGCCTCCAGGACTATCTAATGCAATCAAAGAGCCGTCACGCATCAAAGCAATGCGGTCGCACTGTTCTGCTTCATCCATATAGTGAGTCGTCACGAAGACCGTTTTACCACTCGCAGCCATACTGCGAATCAGACTCCAAAACCGCGCCCGATATGTGGGCGTTACTCCAGCTGTTGGCTCATCTAGAAAAACAATATCCGGATCATGCAGCGTCGCCGCACAAAGCGACACCTGCTGTTTCAAGCCCCCGGGCAAATTTTTAACCAAAGTGTTCAGAGGGCGCTCAAACCCAATGAACTCCAATAGGTCTTTCTTTCTTCGACTAAATTTTTCTCGTGTGAGTTTTCTTAAACTGGCAGCGAAACTCAAATTTTCATCAACGGTCAGATCATCATAGAGCGTGAATCGCTGTGACATGTAGCCGACTCGCGACTTGATCGCATCAAGCCCCTGTTTTGGATTTAGTCCCATCACCCGCACATCCCCTAAATTGGGTTCGAGTAAACCACAGAGCACTCTAATAGTTGTCGTCTTGCCGGCCCCATTGGCACCCAAGAAGCCAAATATTTCTCCTGCATTCACGTTAAACGAAATGTCTTTGACGGCGATAAAATCACCGAACTGAACTCTCAATCCTTCAACTTCAACACTATAATTAGGTCCACCCTCGACACCACTCATACCTCGGCACCTTTCTTGAGATAGAACGCATCAAAAGAATCAACGCTTTCAGCCAGCAAAATCTCGCGAGGCTCACCTTCAGCCAAGAGCTTACCGTCTTGTAAAAGCTGAACCTGCCCACACCGTTCGGCTTCATCCATATAAGCTGTCGAAACCAAAACCGTGATACCCTGGTGAACCAATCGGTAGAGTAAGTCCCAAAATTCGCGCCGACTGATCGGATCAACACCGTTCGTTGGCTCGTCCAACAGTAATAACTTAGGCGAACGCAGAAGCGCACACATCAGCCCCAATTTCTTATACATTCCGCCCGAGAGCTTTCCGGCCGGCCGATCCTCGAATTCAGTGAGACGCGTAATATGCAAAAGCTCTTTTCTTCTAGTCAAATAAGTCGACTCGTCAACTTGATAGAGTTCTTTGAAAAAATCCATGTGCTCTGCAACTGACAGGTCTGGGTAAAGACTTTGCCGTTCTGGCATGTAGGCTATATCGGCGCGAATCGATTCAAACGATCGAATCTCGCCATTCAGTAGGTAACTCACTTCGCCCTCATTGGGTTTGAGTAGTCCAGCCAAAACTCTTAAGAGTGTCGTCTTGCCGGCCCCCTCGGGACCAATCAAACCGCACAAGTGCCCAGGTGAGACTCGAAAACCGACCCCAGAAAGGGCCTGATTAGGCCCCATTTTCTTCCAGAGGTTTCGAATCTCAAGACCAATCATAGCTTAACCTCAATGGTCATCCCTGGCTTCAACTGATGATCTGGATTTTTGAAAGAAACCTTCACTGCAAAAACCAATCTCGCTCGCTCTTGGCGAGTCTGAACATTTTTTGGAGTGAATTCAGCTTCGCTACCAATGTGAGTGATCAGACCCTCAAAAATTCTGCCTTTCACTTCTGAAAGAACACCCCTCACTGCCTGCCGCAATTTCAACTCGGCAATCTTACCACTTTCAACATACAAGATAGCCCAGACCTCATCGAGATTCGCGATGGTGAGCATCTTCACTCCAGGCGAGACCCACTCACCCACTTCTCGATAGGTACTCAGCACCACACCGTCAATCGGTGCAACAATCGAACACCACTGTAGTCTGAGACCGGTTTCGTCTTTCTTACTCTTCTGATGTTCATAGATTTCTTGAGGCAATGACCCTAGTTTAAACAGCCGCTCAGAGCGAGCAAAGTCACGACTGGCCGAATCTGCAGCAATTTTAAACTCTTCATCTGATAAACTGAAAAGGGGTTCGCCCTTTTTTACCAGCTGCCCTTCGGCCACATGTTTCAATTTCACAACAGAGTTGATTCGAGAGGGCAGATCACTCTTCGTCGCTTCAATCGTACCCGCATAATCAAACAGCGGCTGCGGACGAAAAACTTTTACGGCCACCACCACGACCACAGCGACTAAGAACAGTGGAATCAGAACCTTCAATTTAGATTTGAACCCTTTATTCACAAAAACCCCTTTTCTCTATTTTTCGTTCACCAAACTCTGCAGTTGGGCCCGACTCACTAAAATTTGAACTTGATTACGAGCCAATTGCACCCTGGCATCTAGAACACGCAAGTTAGCGCTTTGAACCTCTAAGAAACTCGATCGCCCATTTTGATAGGCGCTATAAATGAGACTGGCCAACTGAGTAGCCTCTTCACTCAATGTCGACAAGGTCTCTTTTTGAGATTCGAGCGTGCGCAATTGAATTCGAACTTTTTCTAGATCACGTTCATAGTCTTTCTCGAGACTTTGCGTTCGAGTTTGTAGCGCCAGAGCAAGTTGAGATTTTTCAGAAGCTTCATTTCTTGATCTTGAGAACTCAAAAAGCGGTACGCTGAGCCCGACAGAAACGGTATTTTGCTGAACCCTCTCGAGCGCCGGACCATTAGGGTAGTCAAAACTCGACTTGAGTTGAACTTGAACTTTTGGGTACAAACCAGAGTGAATCGAGTTCGACATCAACTCTAGCGACTCGGCCTGAAGCTTCATCGCCACCACGCCCGGATGATTGGCGACTTTCACTTCGGCTTCGGTTACGAGTTGAGACAACTCACTGGGTTTTTGAGCCTCAATCAAGACACTTGGGGTCGCCAAGTTGTCGGGCAAGCCGTGAACGAGCGAAGAACGCAAAGGTCGCGAGAAATCAAATTCGGTGCGTGAATCATTCGTTTGTCTCAAGAGATCTAGGGCCGCGTTTGACAACTCGGTCTGAACTTCTCGAAAGGTACCCTCGAGCGAAAGAACCTCCCTATGCGATGCTAAAAGATCTATTCGACTTGACGAACCCGCCTGGCTTCGGTTCTTGATGTCACGATACTGAGACTGGGCCAATTTAAGAGAATCGGTGACTAGCGCCTGCTGCTCAAGTGCCGACGAAACACGGTAAAACGCAAGACGAACTCCCAACAAACTTTGGCGACGGGCATTTCGAAGTTCTTCATTCTTAGCGTTAAACAAAACTTGCTGGGCTTGCGCGGCCGACTGGGTTGCCCCAAAGTCAAAGACCATCCAATTCAACACAGGGCCTATCGAGTAATTGTGATTATCACCTAGAGCAAGCGCCGCCCCTTTGGGTTGAGCAATCGAAGGCACGACTGAGAGATACCGATAGCTCGCATCAAAGCTGAGCCTCGGCCACAAATTTGAGCGCGTTGAATCGACTTTAAACTGCTGGGCACTCAACTCAAGTTCAGTCTGCTGAACCCTTTCAGAATTCTGAAGCGAGCGACTCTCACAGTCTTTTAAATTCAACGCAAGCACCTGACTGGCTCCAAACACCGAGCTAGCACTTAGCCAATCAACAACAGCAATAAAACCCAGCCACCAAAACGACATTTTTTCTAACCCTCAATTTTTTTCCGGCTCACCATTCTTAGGACCGATCGGACACGTTTTCTCAATTTTTCTTCATCAGCAAAATCAGACTCAATCTGTAGCATCGATAAATCGAGAACCCCTTTCGCTCCGGCGCCATTCAATAAGGCAACTGCCAAATGGGGACCATTGATCGCAAGCGCCACCTGCAAAATAGTCGGAGCCAAAGGGCCCTTTAGAAACTTACCTTCACTCTGGCATTCGACAAAGAGTTGATAAATCGGAAGCATGTGTCCTTGAATCAGCTGACCAATGAATTTGGCCACTCGCTTATTGCCGCTCAAAATATCGACACTCAACGCCACCACTAAATCTCGATTCAACCACCCGAAGCGCCCGAGCTCAAATAAGGCAGACTCTAGGCGCTTCATAGCCGATCCCTGGGTGGGCAACGTGTGCCGATTAAACTCTTTCAGAAAATCGCGGTAAACATCTTCTAAAACACGCCTCACGAATTCGTCTTTAGTCTTAAAGTGATAGTGAAACATACCCAAATTCACATGGGCGGCCTGGGCCACTTCACGAAGATTCAACCCTGCACAACCAGTCGTTGGCAGCATTCGACGAGCTACCTGAATTAACTTCTGATCAGTGTTTTGAGAAGGTCGGGTCATAACTATACTGATGTATAACAATACCTATGTATAATTACAATAAAATTCCTAACAGACTGATCAGGATTGGGAAATTGGCCTGCGCTTGAACAATTTTCTCAACTCAAGCAGCGTTACCGGTATCAACGCTAGCGCAATAATCGCCGACCATTCCAGCGCCGAGCTGCTCTGAACCTTGAATACCGTCTGAAATAGACGATTTTCTTGCAGCAAGACTTGAAGTCCAACCGGAAAAAAAACAGCTAAAAGATGATACTTGTTTGAAAATAGCCCTAACTGAAAAGCGGTTTTTGCCTCACTTCGACTGGCAAACGATCGAAAGAGTTCAGCAAACACTAAGAATGAAAAAACGTGAGTTCGAGCCATCACACCCTCACCTGCCGCGAGACTCACCCCGTAGACAATCAGGGCAATCACTGTAATAGTAAAACTCGTGAACAACATTTCTTGGTAAAATTTTCGGTCAAAAAATCCTTTAGGCGACGGTCGTGAACTCGACCCTAAAATATCACCCGGTACGGGTTCGGCAGCAAGAGCCAGTGAAGGCAACCCGTCGGTCACTAAATTAATCCATAATAAGTGTATAGGCACCAACGGTGCGGGCCACCCAGCAATTGAAGCCCCCACCATAATCACCATCTCAGATAAGTTTCCCGACAAAAGATACTGGACTGTTCTTTTGATGTTTCCAAAGATGGCCCGACCCTCTTCGACGGCCCCGACGATTGTCGCAAAGTTGTCGTCTACCAGAATCATCGCAGACGCTTGCCGGGCAACTTCGCTTCCACCCTTACCCATCGCGACGCCAATCGACGCCATTTCAAGCGCCGGAGCATCGTTCACCCCATCACCCGTCATCGCAACGACCGACCCTAAACTCTTCCAGGCTTCAACAATTTTCAACTTATGATAGGGAGTGACTCGCGCAAAAACCGAGGTTACCTGAATTTTACTCGTAAGCGCCGCCCCACTCAGAGACTCAAGCTCAGGACCGGTAATCACTGGAGCACTATCAGCGACCGAAACAATACCGAGCTCTTGGGCAATTGCTAAGGCTGTGATCGGATGATCACCGGTAATCATCACAACGCGAATTCCGGCTTTCTGACAGCGACGAACAGCATCGATACTCTCTGGCCGAGGGGGATCTGCTATCGCAACCAACCCCAGTAAACGCAGTCGAGACTCGACTTGCGAGGCTAAATCAAAACTACCCGAATGAAAGTCACTGTCAGATACTTCTCGTGTCGCGACAGCCAGCACCCGCCTACCCCGGCTTGAAAATTTCTTGACCACTTCTAAAAAATGACTCAACTCTTCATCACTCAACTGACATAGGGGCAATAGCGACTCTGGCGCACCCTTGACGTGAATCGTGACAGTTTGCAAAGGTGGCGTCGCACTCTGAACGGCGACACTCATGAGCTTTCGGCGACTATCAAAGCTCCATTCTTTCAGGCGCTTTTTTTTCTCACGAATCAGAGACAACCGCCCCCCCATAGGGGCCACCAGCCTAAGTAGGGCGACTTCAGTCGAATCGCCAAAAACTTTTTGATTCTCACCCGTGTCTGGCCCGATATCAGCATTCGAACAAAAAACAGCAGACTCAACCAACTCAGTGAAGGCTACACGTTCAGAAGGCTGATCAACCATTAAACGATCAGTAATCTCGATCACTTTACCTGAAACTAAGATCACCTCGCGAACTTTCATTTGACCTGTCGTCAGGGTACCTGTCTTGTCAGTACAAATCACATCAGTCGACCCCAAGGTTTCGACCGAAGACAGGCGTCGAACAATGGCATTTCGTTTGGTCATGCGCTTAATGGCCAACGCCAAAGCAACAGTGACCACTGAAGGTAACCCCTCAGGAATTGCTGCTACGGCAAGACTGATCGCAGACAAGAGCACGTCAACCCAAGACAGGCCTCTCAGCCAGCCCAAGGTCGCTACCAACACCACTACGCCCAGGCACAAATAAAGTAACTTCGCACTCACTTCTTCTAGCCGAACCTGAAGCGGAGTACGCACCTTCACTGCCGCTGACTCAAGCAGTTCAGCGACCTTACCCATCTCAGACTTCATTCCGATTGCAGTAACCATGGCGCGAGCTGAGCCTTCGGTCACTATCGTGCCAGAAAAAAGCATATTCAACCGGTCATAGACGGCTGTCGATGGTTCACACTCTTTCAACTCTTTATTCACGGCTTGCGACTCGCCAGTTAAAATCGCTTCATTGACCGACAACTGAGTTGACTGCTGTATGATTCGCGCATCAGCTGAAATCAGATCGCCGGCTTCGAGAGTTAAAATATCTCCGACACAAACGTCACTAGTAGGAACATCGCAAACGCGCCCCTCGCGCAACACTCGCGCGTGAGGAGCCGACAGTTTCTTCAAGGCTTCAACGGCATCTTCAGCCTTCGCTTCTTGCATGAATCCAATCAAAGCGTTGATAAAAACGATGACAAGAATGACACCTGCATCGACCCAATCACCGACCCCAAGACAGATCACGCTAGCCAGCAAAAGACTAAAAACAACTGGACTTCGAAACTGACTAAAAAAACTCAACCAAGCAGAGCGTTTTTCAGTTTCTTTGAACCTATTGAATCCGTCACGTCCTTGAAGTTCAACGACTTGTTTCGCTGAAAGGCCCAACGATAGTGATGTGTGTAAACGTGAACTCAGGTCTTCAACTGACAAAGCCCAAGGAACTTCAGCATTCTTATTTTGACTCGCCATAAAGTCTGATTATTCTCAGACAATCTCTCTCAAAACTGTCAACACTTGTCACCTACAACATCGACAATAAACTGTATCTGATGTCCAAAAAATACCCGAACTCGTACCAAAGCGCACACAGAAGTACGGCTTGCGGGAGCGAACCGACCGAGAACGAAATATACGGACTTAATGGAATTGGTATCACTGCATTCCGGGCTGAGGCCAAAGTTTTGCCGGAGGTCTTTCGGCGCGCTCCAGAAAATCCTTAAATTCTTTCATGCGATCTTCTTGGTTTTTCTCTAGAGATTTCATTCTCACCGCTTGTTCGCTTTTTCGTGAATCGAGCTCACTCTTTAAAAGTGACTCAAACCCCTCACGCCGACGCTTGTGTTCTTCCATCCAAATACGTTTATCTTGGCCTTTTTCGGTTGCCTTAAAATACTCGCGACGAGCGACGCGTTCTTTATCCATGAACTCTTTGAATCTCGAGCCATGCGATGCCTGAAGCTCTTTCATTTCAAATTTTTGTCGGTGATCGAGTGCCTTCGTCTCACCTTTCAGAGCGATCTTGAACTCATTCAATAGAACATCAGTTTCTTTTTTTGTGAGCGGAACTCGTGATTTAATTTCTAACTCTTTCGAACACGCCTGAAACTGTTCAATTGGCACACAGTACGCCGGACAAGCGGCTTGACTCGGAATACCCAAGGGAAGCTGACTCACGTTTGGACTCGGCGAGGCCGAACTCGACCCCGGAATCGCGGAGTGTTGAGAACTGGCCCCAATCAGCAGAGCAGACAATGCCACCCAAACAAACAACACCGAAAACACGAAACCAAACTGACTCACTCTCTTTTTCATAGCTCAGCCATTTGATCATGAATTATTTGAGCATTCAAGAATTCAGATCCAAAATTTTGCACCTTTGGGTAATACCGACATTGCAAGAAAGGCAACAAGAAGGGCAAAATGAAACAAAATATCACGATTTCTGGCCTTTTTAACGCACTTGATTTAAAGTGCGATCGAATTGAGTTTTTTAAAACCTTGGGAATCCAGGAAATCTAGGAAAAGACGCGCTCGAGGTGATTTATGTTTTTAAGACTGTTGACGCTACTCATTGTGACGCTACCGCTTTCGGGTGCCCTTGCATCGGTTAAGACCTCGCTGGTCTACCACAAAATTCACGACAAAAGTTGGTTTGAGCACGAGCAATGTTTATCTTGCCACCAAGAAACCACAACCGTGAAATACACCCTTAAACCGGCCATTTGTGAAGAGTGCCATGCTTCACCAAATCCGGGAGAAGTCGCCGAGTACATTACTAAAAAAGAGCCTCAGTCTTGTCTTTTTTGCCACGTGAGAAGTCCAAATCTTAACCCCACTCTTCACTTAGTCGACTCACACTCAGATTGCCTCGACTGCCACAACGACAAACATCAAAAGTATCGGCCCAAACGACAAACCTGTGAAGGGTGCCATGACAACAAAACAGCCCACAACGTTGAAGCACCGGTCTGTTATGGCTGTCACATTTTTTCTAATTACGAAACGCTACACGCGCCATCACCCACACCATCACCAACCACACCCCCCAAGCCCACAAAGCGATGAGCAAAATAAACTGCGTTAAGTAGCTAAATCTCGTTGGTGTTTGAAATCTTTAATACGCAATGAAGGGGTCATTTTACCGCGAAAACGGTTAATTTCTGGTACGACAACAAATGAACCTTTGGGTAGCACCCACTTTTCACTTTCAGGAATGCCTTCTCGAATGCGTTCGAGGCCAAAAAACCAAATAGCATCGGTTTTAGTTTTGGTCTGCGAATCGGTCAACTCGAACTTCAGGTGACGTTCTTTCAATACTCGATGAGAAACCGCCTCAGCCTCGATTTGAAATAGGGGTTCTGGGTTACCCGGCCCGAAAGGTCCTAACTTCTCTAACTCAAGTAGCGAGCTAATCGAGAGATCTTGCAACGAACACTCACCCTCAAGGTGCAAAGAAACCTGCTCTGAATCGGTCAACACTTTTTCCATGGCGTCATCAAACGCCGTAACAAAGGCATCAAAATGATGAAATTCGACCGCAACCCCAGCCGCAAACCGATGACCACCAAAGCTTTTCAAAACTGCCGAACACTCGCGTAGACCAGCCAAAATGTCTTTACCACCGAACGACCGCGCACTGCCCTTGCCGTAATCTTCTCGAAGCGCAATGACTATCGCTGGTTTGTGAAAGGTTTCTGTCACGCGCGAGGCAACGATACCCACCACACCCTCATGCCAAGAGTCACTCGCCACCACGATCGAATTTTTAAACTTACCTTGTTTGATTCCGTCTTCAACCTGAGCCTTCACTTCATCCCAGATTGCGTTTTGAATGTCTGCTCGCTCTTTATTCTTCGTCTCGAGATCGAGAGCAAGTGTCTTAGCGATACCCTCATCTTCAGTTGTCAGTAACTCGAGAGCTGTCACCGCCGACCCCATGCGTCCCGAAGCATTGATTCTTGGCCCAATGGTAAACCCTAAGTGACTTGAGCTAAATTCTTTCTGATCAAGCCCTGCCGCCGCCAGTAACGCACGAACCCCAGGTTTTCTCGAGTACTTCAAGACATCAAGCCCGTGCCGTACCAAGACGTGGTTATCGCCTGTGAGGGGCACCATATCGGCGGCAGTCGCCATGACCACCAGGTCTAAGTGTTTTTTTAAGTTCGGCTCGGCTCCGGCTGGCCACCAACCCAACTCGCGCCCCCTTGTGCGCAAAGCCCTGGCCACATAAAAAGCCAAACCACAGCCGCAAAGTTGCTTCAAACCACTTTCACAGTCAGCTCGCTGAGGATTCACCACTGCATGCGCCTCAGGAATGCCCTTAATCACGTCAATTTGATGGTGATCAATCACAATGAGGTCAATACCCAGTTCTTTGGCTTTAAGCGCTGCTTCAAAACTACTGATTCCACAGTCAACTGTGACAAGAAGTTTCGCACCGTCTGCCACGGCCTCAACCACCGCGCCCACATTTAAACCATACCCGTCTTTAAAGCGGTCAGGCTGTCGAACAGTCGCTTGATAACCAAACTCGCGAAAAACCCAGAACAACAGGGCCGACCCGGTCGTACCGTCGACATCGTAATCACCAAAAATGCGAATGCTTTCGCCATTTTCTCGAGCGACAACTAACCGATCAACCGCCTTATTCATGTCTCGAATGAGGTAAGGGTCAACTAGCAGATCTAGCCTAGGGTTGAGAAATTCGCTAATCTGCACTGCTGAACCCAGGCCGCGATTCAAACAAACCTTTATCGTGATTGGCGACAACCCCGTCTCGGTGCAAATTTGGTCAAAATTTTCTTGCGAAATTTCTGCCAAGGCCTTCTGCGCCCAGGGACGAGAGCTCAAGAAATGCTCCTGAATATCATTACTAGACCTAAGCTTCTAACTTCGGTTCGGGTCTCGGCGAATAAACCTTCTTAGATACGGCTCCACCACCCATTTTGTTTTTTAACTCTTTGCCTTCTAGGTACTGCGTCATCCAAATCACAAGAGAGCTTGCGATGAAGATCGAAGAATAAGTACCGACCACAATTCCGACCATGAAGGTGAATGCAAAGTCTTCGATCACTTTTCCACCAAATAGATAAAGGGCAAGCACGGTAATCAGCGTGCAAAAGCTAGTGAGAAAGGTTCGGCCCAGCGTTTCGTTGATCGCGCGATTCACCGCTTTTTCAATCGATAACTCTGGGTGATCATGAAGAGTTTCTCTCACTCGGTCATACACGATGATCGTGTCGTTATTTGAATAACCAATCAGCGCCAATAGCGAGGCAAGAACCTGCAGGTCAAATGTTTTCCCGAAAATGACCAAAACACCAAGGGTGACCATCGTATCGTGCAAAAGCGCGATAACCGCGCCCGGAGAATAACGAAAATCGAACCGAATGGTAACGTAGATCAAGATACACAAAAGCGCATAGAGCATTGAAAGAAAGCCGCTCTTGCGTAGACTCTCACCGGCAGCCGGACCCACGACACCAATGCGTTGAAACTCAAAGCCTGTCGGCGACTTCGCTTTCAAGACTTCTTCAACTCGTTTGTTCACTTCATTCAAAGATTTCTCATCGCCTTGAGCACGCACCAAGAAAGTACTCTCAGTGGCATCGCCAATCTGCTGAACACGAAGCCCCTTGAGATCAGCGCCCTCAAGTTCGCCACGAAGTTTACCGATATCCCAACTCTGTGGTGCTTTGAGCTGAATTTCAGCGCCACCGGTAAAATCGATGCCGTAATTCAAACCCTTCGTGAATAATAAAATGACCGTGATCGCTATCGCTGCGACAGAAATGGCTCCCCAAAGCTTGCGTTTACCGACAAAATCCCAATTGGTTCCTGATTTAATAATTTCAAACATGATGTCAAATCCTCGCTCTCACCGAAAATAGTTAGTTAAATGCTGATCTTCACTTGCTCATCGGTACCCTCTCGCGACTCGAGAAGTTTTAGGTACCCAGCAAAAATCAGCTTACACACGAAAATAGCGGTAAATAGTGTGGTCACGATACCAATCATTAACGTGACTGCAAAACCCTTGATCGGACCTGTTCCGTAGGTCATCAAAACAAGGGCTGCAGCAGCATTCGTTACGTTAGCATCGAGAATGGTTCGAAACGCTTTTTGAAAACCCGCTTCAATCGCAGCAGCCGCTCGCTTGCCCGCTCGAAGCTCTTCGCGTATGCGCTCATAGATGACGACATTCGAGTCAACTGCGATACCCACGGTCAAGCCAATACCTGCAATACCTGGCAACGTCAGCGTCGCTTCGATGCCAACCAAGATCGCTAGCACAAACAGTACGTTTAGAATCAACGAAACCGTCGCGATCACACCACTCACTCGGTAGTAGAACATCACAAACAAGAACACGAGAAGACTGCCGATGACCGTTGCCAAGGCCCCTTTACGAATCGAATCTTGCCCAAGTGAAGGGCCAGTGATTCGCTGTTCTAAGAACTCTAATTGAGCCGGCAAAGCACCCGCTCTTAAAACAATGGCCAAGTCTTTGGCTTCTTTTACCGAATCATCGCCACTGTTTCTTCCTAAAGTGATTCGTCCCGATTCGCTGATCTTACTTTGAATCACCGGCGCTGACACCACCGTGCCATCAAGCACAATCGCCAAGCGGTCGTGAATGTGTTCAGAGGTCACCTTACCAAAGAGATCAGCGCCTTTTGGATTCATGCGAAACGAAACTTCGGGAGCTCTTGTTTCTTGGTCAAATGACACTTGAGCATCTTGAAGCAAATCACCGGTGACTTCAGTTTTTGCGTAAAGCAAATAAGGAATGCGAATATTCGAACCTTCGCCCAATGCTCCTTTAGGTCGCTCATAAGCGATCTCTGTGCCTTCAGGAATTTTGCCCTTTGCTTTCTCATTAATGGCTTTCAAGAACTCCGAAAACTTCTGACCTTCTTTTCCCTCTTTGAATGAGAGGTTATTGTCTTTTTCAATCTGGCCAACCAACTCAGCCACCTGACCATGGGCCATGACTTTATCGGCCACGATCTTGAACTCTAACTTTGCGGTTCTACCGATGAGATCTTTTGCTCGATCGACTTCTTTGACTCCAGGCAACTCAATCACGATTCGATCACTACCTTGAGATGCGATCACAGGTTCTGACACGCCGAACTCGTCAATTCGGTTTCGAATGACTTCAATACTTTGATTGATCGTGCGCTCACGAACATCTTGGCGGTACTCGGTCGTCAAACCCGCCTCTAGTTTACCCGGAGTGTCACCCGTTAAACGCAAGTTCCAAAAACTCTTTTTTAGCAGTTCTTTGATGGTATCTTTTTTGGCGTCATCAAATTCGACAACCAATCTCGAATCGTCTTCTGCAAAGCCTTCTTTGACCATTTTCACTGACTTGTAAGCGATGCCTTTTTCTTTCAAACTCGACTCAAGCGAACTTCCTTGGCGATCAACGACGTCGCGAAACACCTTAATGAAGTCGACGCCCATGACGAGGTATAGCCCACCTTGGAGGTCAAGACCCAGGTTGATCTTTTGCTTGAACGGAAGTCTCGTTTTCTCAAGATCAACACCCAGCAGCGAAGGAGCCACGTACAAAGCCGACAAAACGGTTAATACAATCAAAACTGTAAAACGTCCCCACCAACTACGGCCCATCTGAAAGTCTCCTTCTGTAAGTTGTAACTTATGCAACCCCATTTAATGACAAGAAAATTTTATTCGCAACTCTTAAAGGGATCAAATTACTTTTTGCTATCGACCGTCGGGCGATTTTGGGCAAAAAAAAGCCAGAACTGGCAATTGCGAGTTCTGGCTTTTGATAAAGATTGGATTTCAACTAACGTCGTTCGCTAACGCTTATGAGTTCAATTCGTTGATCTGACCTTTTACCACTTGGGCTACTTGGCTCTTCAACATTTTCACTTTCACGTTATTGCCAAGGTCTAAAGTCACAACTTTTTCTGCAATTCCTGAAATTTTTCCAAGCAAACCAGAAGAAGTGACCACTTCGTCACCGGTCTTGAGGGCAGCCAAAAGAGCTTGCTGTTCTTTCATTTTCTTCTGCTGCGGGCGAATCATCAAGAAATAGACCACACCGAACATGAGCACGAACGGAAAAATCATTCCTAAAGTTGAAGGTTGACTTGCGGCTGCTGAAGTCGCCACTGCCGCACCGGCTGGCACGGGGCCATCAGCCAAAGCTACCGAACTCACCAAGAATGCCAAAGTACTTAAAATCTGATTCATTTTACTCTCCCAAAATTTTGCGGAATCTCACCGATCCTCGGTCGATCCCTCGTGTTTTTATCCCGACTTCTGAAGTCTATAGAAGTTCTCGCGCCACTCGTCAAACCGATTCTCAAAAATAGCCTTTCGCATGTCACGCATCAGTTTTAGATAATAAGAAATATTGTGTAAGGTATTCAACCGCGCGCTCAAAATCTCACCGCAAACGAATAGATGACGCAAGTAGGCACGACTGTAGCGGCGACAAGTATCGCACTCGCAATTTGGATCTAACGGCCCGCTATCATCGGCATATCGAGCGTTCTTGATATTCACTTTACCTAAGCTGGTAAACAGTTGGCCATTTCGCGCATTTCTGGTGGGCATCACGCAATCAAAGAGATCTACCCCAGCGGCCACTCCTTCTACCAGGTCTTCTGGCCTGCCTACGCCCATCAAATAACGAGGTTTGTCTTTAGGTAGCAAAGGCGCTGCAACCCGAGTCATCGCTTGCATGAGGTCTGGGGTCTCGCCAATCGATAGCCCGCCAATGGCAAACCCGTCATACTCGAGCGAACAAATCTGAGAAGCCGATTCGATTCTCAAATCTTCATACAAGCCGCCTTGAAAAATACCGAACCTCGCTTGATGCGCCTTCAAGGGTACTTTCAACCCCCGCTTTGCCCAATTGAGTGTGCGACTCATGGCCGCGCGCACTTGATCTTTAGTGGCCGGATAAGGAGGACACTGATCAAACGCCATCACGATTTGCGAACCCAGCGATCGCTGAATCTCCATCGAAAGTTCTGGGGTGAAACGGTGATAACTGCCATCGATGTGACTTTGAAACGTTACGCCTTCGTCATCAATTTTGTTTAATCCAGCCAAAGAAAACACCTGAAACCCGCCGCTGTCGGTGAGAATCGGGCCATCCCAAGCCATGAATTTTTGCAGTTCTCCGAGTTTTTCGACTCGTTTGTGTCCGGGCCGAAGGTAAAGGTGGTACGTGTTGCCCAAGATGATTTCGGCACCCGCTGTTTTCAATTCATCGACGGTCAGCGCTTTGACCGTGCCCAAGGTACCCACCGGCATGAATTGAGGAGTGTGTATGACGAACTCTTTGGCCGTGTCGCAGCTCGCGTCAGAAACACTGCCGTTAGCGTCACCTGCACTGCTAGAGTCGACGGCCGACTTTAAGCGAACCACGCCCGCTCGTGGACGAGTGCCGCTCACCGCGTTTTCAGATTCGTGTTCTAGGGTAAATTTCAGCGCACTCATGATTTTAATTCCTCAGATTAATTCCTCAGGCTATGTCGCCAGATTCATCGCTTAAACAAAAAACGGATTCGTGGTTTTCTCGACACCAATGCTCGTATCGGGTCCGTGGCCCGGGCAAACCCTGATGTCGCCATCTAAAGTCAACAAGCGATCTTTGATCGTGTGAATGAGCGTGCCGTGGTCGCCTCCCCAGAGGTCAGTACGCCCAATACTGCCTTGAAAAAGCGTGTCGCCCGAAAAAATCGATTCAGCCAGATTTCGCGAACTGTCTTGTTTGAGGCGCAAGCAAACCCCACCAGGTGAATGACCGGGAGTGTGAATCACGTCGAACTTGAGCTCACCCACTTCGATTCGCTCTTCATGTTCAATGTACTGATCAACCGGTAGCGGAGCATCGTACTGCAGATTGAACATCTGGCCTTGAAAGGGTAGCTTTTGATACAAATCTAAATCAGCTTTGTGTAAAACAATCTTCGGCGCAACTGAAGCACCTGGCTCGCCGGCTTGCTCGATTAATCCCTCTTTCACTTTTCGCGTGGCCCCAATGTGATCAAGGTGCGCGTGAGTGTGAATGAGTTTTTTAATTTGAACTTTCGACCAAGTCGCATCGTGAGGGCGTTGAGCTTCGACTTTTTTGATCAAGTCTAAAATCGCTTCAGCGTCATCACCAGTGTCAATCAATACCCCATGCCCCGTTTGAGAACAGACAATGAGGTGGCAATTGCATTGAAACGGCCCAACGACGACTTTTTGGTGAAACGGATGTGAGTTCTTCATCGAAGCTGAATAATTCGCCGATAACGCCGCCGTTCGCAATCGAAACTTGGTGGGAGATTGAAGTTCACGGGTGAATGCCGGGCGAAAACTTTAGATCAACATTGACACCATGAGTTAAGTTGACCCTTTTCAGGAGTTCACACTTTTAAGGAAAGGCGGGTCTTTTCCGAGAACTCCCTGCAAAAACTGGTACTGTCTATAATTTTCAGGCTCGTAACCGGTTGCGAGAAATACGCGAGTGAAACCCAAATGGTGAATTTGTTCTGCAACCTCTTCACCTTTCACTCCATGACCTAAGTTGGCATCGACGTACACTGGTGAGTTTTTACTCAATGTTTCAGATTCAGCAAAAAAATCTACCGGTTGTGAAAAAACTCTGAGCCTCTTGCTCGAGGCCTTTGCTGCCATCGACCAACTCATCCTCACCAATTCGTCATCGTCAATCAGAATGGCATCGCAAAGGTCTTTTTGCTTCGCCAACCCAATCGGAACAAATCCTGCCATATCTTTCGGAATCAATCGAACCCCAAGACGTTTGCAGTTATCTCGAATCACCTTTTCTTCATAGCGACTCGTCACCAAAATTGCATTTTTTTGGATTCCTAGCTTTTCAATCAAAGCCAAACCATTAGTGTTCTCACCTATCAATTCGAAATCAAAAAGGTAAAGAATTGACGACAAATTTTGGCCATTTCCAATCACCCAATCTTCAATTTCTTTGGGTGTCGAAAAATGAACAAGCTGCAATTGAACATCTGGATTCTTTGCCACAAGAACATCAAATCGGCCCTGCCATATCTGATGAACTGAAGTATCATCATCAAGCACAACGACAGTACTGGCCGGAACAATCTCAAGAGAAGGAACAAACCACTTTGGCGCCGGAGTTCTTGGCAACTCGACGGTAACAGTGGTTCCTTTTCCGACTTCTGAATGCAAAGTCAGAGCACCGCCCCAACTCTCAACGCTCGTGCGGGCATGATAGAGTCCGAGACCCGACCCCCCTTCTTTACCGTGAGTCTGGCCTCGCTGGCCAAGCTTACCCAAAACCTCTGGTGAAATACCCTTACCGTTGTCACTCACTCGAATCTGAACCGAGCGCTCAGCCTTCGCCTCAAGAAACACTTCGATAATTCCATGATCATCAAGCGCTTCGACACAATTAGTGATCAAATTAGAGATGATTCGCTTAAACTCAGTGGGCACTATCATTGCAAACAATCCGTAAGATGAAGCGTCTAACCTTGCATTGATTTCAATACCGATTTTGGGTCGGTATTGCATGCGTTTTTCAGTGATGATGCCCTCAAGTAAACTCGAAAGTAAGTGAGAACCAGGCTCTTCTGACTTTTTTTCAGCCCCTACTGATTCTGGCGGCCTGTGAAATTCGCGGTTTTTCTCAAGCAATAAATTAGCGATATCTCGAATGCGACCAACTGCACTACGAACGATCAATCTAGTCTCTTCAGGCAATCGACCAAGGTCAGACTCAAGCATCGAGAGCGCCGTCAACGGCGAACGCACATCGTGGGCAACTTGAGCAGCAATTTTCGCTATCGCTTCAGATTTCGCCCTCAGTGCAACTTGTTGACTCATGTCACGCAAAGCTGACGACAATTCTTGAACCTCAAGTATCGACGTTGTGTCTGTCTGTAATTTATCGAGACTTGCAGATTTTAGGTGAGAAACGATCAAAGCTATCGGCGAGAGTAGTCGCGTATTCAATAGCCTCAGCAGTAAAACAAACCCCAGAAAAAGCAGTACTGACTCAATGACGACAGCAATGATTAAGTCCGAAATCCAAGGTCGATCTTTGGGATCAGAGGCCAAGAAAATTTTCAAAATGCCGATTTTTTTGTCAGCGTTTTGAAGCAGATAGTCCTTACTCACACCAACAGGTGTTCCTGATGCATAAGTTGCCGTTGCCGTCTTTAATTGAATCGCAACCTTGCGCTTTGCCGCAACTTCATCGACTAAAGCCTGTACGATTTCATTACTACCGACGAGCACATTACCGATAATGTCCGTTCGATAAATTTCAAACGTCGAATCAAAGAACTGATCAGTGATTGCTTGATAATGCTGATCGATTTTTGAATACTGAAAATAAGCATTCCCCAGTAGCAGTACCGCCGAAAGCGCAAACAAAAGCACCGTCAATTGTGACAATAATTTACGAAGAGTCATAATGCCAATCTCCTTCTAAAATCAGGAAAATTGACTTTTCTAAGAGCGAATGGGCTCTCTTTATCGAACACAATCGGCCCACTCAAACCCTGATGTCGATCATTCACGAGGCAGGCCTCAAAATTTTCAGCAGCAAAAACACGATGGCCTGCAACTGCTTTTTTAAAACACCTCACAGCAATTCGAGTGATATCATAAGAAATGAAGTGAATTCCCAAGGGCGATTCACCAAAGCGCGCCCGGTATTTTACAGCAAAGTCCGACTTCATAATCGAGTCCCAATCGACGAGATCAGGTACGAGAACGGATTTCGCCTTGAGAAGTGCGCCAAGTACGGTCTTAAACACCGACACATCAAAAGCCCAAGATGAGCTACCAACAATCGTAGTTGTCAGGCTCACACCTTGTTTTTCATCTAATCTCTCAACCACCTTTGCCGACACCAGGGGGTAAGTGAAAAACACAAAAGTCTTAGGTCCCTTTTTATTTTCATTCACGATTTGATTCAAAACAGCATCTGGCATCACTCCGTCGCGATCTAACGAAACCGTTGTGAACTCTCGGCCAAATCGGGCCTTAAATTCACGAAAACTAATCTCACTAAAAAGCTCTGCTGGCTGATGAAAAACAATAACCTCAGACTTTGGACTCTTCTTAATTATGTCAGCGACCTGGCGTGAGTACTCTGCTATTGACGGTACTCCAGTACGAACAAAAGGTGAAAATTTTCGGAGTTCATCGGTACCACAAGTGGGAGAAAGAAGTGCTACCTTCTTTTCTTTTAAGATTGGGCCAGCCAACAAGCATTCGCGACTCGTGTAGATTCCGACGATGACAGTGCACCCTTGATCAATCGCTTTTCGAAGAGCGTCTGGAAGTTCAATGTCTGCAGTACTAGTGAAAGTTGAATAATCTGCAAATTTTTCAGACTCCAAAGCCATACTGTGAGAGCGACCCAAGATATCAGAACGAAGCGAGGAACCAAACATCTTATCGTAAGAACTCGAGTTGATGCAGACCTTCGCGTTAGCTGACAGCGACATCATTGCCACTGCGAAAGATAGAGATAAAA
>CAITVN010000021.1 GCA_903895855.1 Oligoflexia bacterium
AGTATCAATCTTTAGACCCAATTGCCTTACAGTTGGGTCTGGAGAAGAAATTGAAGGAATTTTACGATCTTTTTAGTCAAGATCAGCTAACCCAAGCTGCTTAAGAGCGTTCACCGGCATTTTTCAATGAGGCAACACGTTTGCGATTAGCCTTATGTTAAGCGAGGGTGAAGCTGACCACTTGCGCTGCGCTGCATTTAGTGGGGGCGGTGCCTACAGAAATTGCGCGATGAGACCACAGTGCGAGATTTGCTGAAATAGAATCGATTGGGGAACGTAAAAATCGTTCAAGTGCTGACCTGTAGCGCCCGAAAAGTTTGACTGTGAAGTCTTTGTTTTTCGCTCTCAAAGAATTTTTATTTGGCTTTAGGTTGAGCCTAGTGATCAGTTGCCTGATTTTCAGCCAGTCGGCCATGGCAATTCAATTTGGAGCCTATGGGTTTCCGACTTATTTCGCGGCTCCTAATCCGCTTTCTGGCGCGTGGGGGTACGGAGCTGGGCTAGATTTGGGCCTGCCCTATGGCGCCACCGTCGGTGCATTGTACTTGCCGCGCTCAGCGACTTATCTCAAGGCCATTGCTTCATCGAAACAGCTACAGATTCCGATTTATTTAAGATTGGGATTAGGGCCACAAGTCTCTGCAGTGATGGGGGGGTTTTTCGAGACCATGACAAAAGAACCACTCAATTATGGCGTGATTGGCGGCTTAAGGGCAAATTTCGGAAAGTTCTATCAAGAGACCCGACTGAATTACGGTCTCGTTAATTATAAAAGCAAAGATTTTTTATTCATTTTCGGATTTCAGTTTAGCATCTTTAGCGGTGGTCCTAAACTTTGCGCCGGAATGGTCGCAGACTGCTAGAGTTCAGGAGTTCAAACCGTAAATATTTCTTGTTTAAGTTTTGAATTGCTCAAAAAGTTGAGAGTTCCTAATTCTATTTCTTTTTGTTTATTTAATAAAAACAATCACTTGAACGTCTGATGAGAAGATTTCAGAATAAGAGCGACGAACTTAATTTGTCCGATTTGACGCATTGCACTTAAAGGTGGAGTCGCACTAAGCTTGAAACATAACCGAACGTGATCGTGATTTTGAAGTTGGGTTTTTGGAAACAATCTTGAAAGTGTTGGACTTGAATATGGTTCGTAAATATAAACTATGTATTTAAATTCTATCGTTATGTGCGTTCTTCGCGGGGGAGTTCGTGATGCCAGGTTTGATATTCACTTCATTGATCTTTGTTGCCTTAAGTTTTTTGCCAATTGGAGATCAACTGGTCTTTGCGAACAACGACCTAGTCTGCCCACCTGGCTCACGCATAGAGTCTGATGAACAGGGCTTAACCACTTATTGCCTAAAGATGAGTAGTGACGGAAGATCGGTTCGACATGGAAAAACAATTGTTTGGTTTGGTTCGGGCCGTAAACAAATTGAAGCTAATTTCATCAATGGCAGAATTGTAGGCACCTGGCGACGTTGGGATGCTAACGGAAAACTTGTTGAAGAAAAAGACTATCCCGAGGCCTCAAAACCTTCTCTTTCAACTCGTGAACTCATGGGGGCAGGTAATGTCCTGCCATTCACCCCCAAAATTGGTTCTCTAGAAACGCCTCTTCCGAAGATTCAAGGCGACGCTCGAAGCGTCTTTAAAAACGCTTCACCTTACCTTTTTCAAATTAAAACCGCCGCCGATGCGAACCGGCCTAAGCAAAGTTACGGTACGGGGTTTGTGGTTGATGAAGACGGTCTCATTATGACCAGTTTTCACGTAGTCTCAGACTCGCTGCTTGGTAAAAAAGAACTCTCACTCTTTATTGTTCACGGTGACGATGTGATTCCGGCAAAAGTGGTTTCGTTTGATCTCATTTCAGATCTGGCAGTGGTGAAGATCAATCGCCGTCTTGAAGGAAAGATTCCCATTCATGAGACTCGTGCGCCGATTATGGGCGAGAAACTATTTTCTTTAGGCCAACCCCACGATCTAAATATGGGGATTGTTGAAGGTAATTTCAATGGTTTCAAAAAAACGGGTAAAATAGAAAACCTAACACTGTCGTCTCCACTGAACTCAGGGATGAGCGGTGGCCCCACCCTTAACGATGAGGGAGTCTTAGTTGGTGTTAACGAAGCGATTGACAGATCGGGGCAGAATCTTTCATTTATTGTTCCTGCTCAACG
The DNA here is from genome assembly GCA_903895855.1 of Oligoflexia bacterium. GTDB lineage: Bacteria > Bdellovibrionota > UBA1018 > UBA1018 > UBA1018 > CAITVN01. Next base: position 2,181 of record CAITVN010000021.1, read on the forward strand.
AGTGAGAGATCTCTTGACGAGGTATCACTCACGCCCTCTGGTCAAAGAAAATGAAAAACAATCTATTTGGGACGAAGTCAACTTGCAGTTAACAGAGGCGACTCAGCAACTTGCCTTTGAATGGATGACCGCAACCGATCAACCTTCTCAATTAAAGGGGTTCGAGGTGATGGCGCCACCACCCTCATTAAAGTGTTGGGAAAAACGTGAAAAGCTGCTCAATACCGACCAAGTTGTCGATTTTCGCCATTGTGGATCAATTCAAAACATCTACATCACTCCTGAACTGATTACCGGGTATTACGATGTTGATTTTATCAATATCTCTGGACGATCTCAAAACGCGTTTCGAAAGGCCGCTCATTCAGCCGATATCTACGAAGAGTTTCCGCGGCAACATCATCATGATTTAGACGGACTTCTGGGGTTTAGTAAAAAATCAAAAACGCACACGGCCTATGACTGCAATGAACGCATTGCCGTAAATCGCAGTCAAGTCACCATGAAGATAAATTATTGTATCGCTGGTCTGTTGCACTCGCCTGGTCTTTCTAGTGTAGTTGTCAAGGGTATCACCCTTGGGGGCTCTTTCGAAGAGTTGATGTTTGTCGTCAGACTAGAAGGATTCACATCAGGCGACGTCAAACACTTAGTTGAAAACGTGATGCAAAGTGTGGTGAGAAAATAATGATTAACAGATTTTCAAACCTGATCTTACTGGCGGTGTTGACACTAACCTTCTCAGAGTCGGGTTGGGTCGAGGCCTCGAGTATCAGCATTGTGATTGCTATTGTTCTGGTGCCGTTGGCCGGGGTACTCTCTTTGTTTTCTAAAATCAATTCTTCTGATTATCAGTTTAAATCAATTTTTCGACACTTGCTCTTTTTTATCGTGATCTTGAAGCTTTACCAGTGGAGTTCGGAAGTCATCTATTTCAACCTTGATGTGAGAGTGTTTGAACGAGTTTGTCGGCTGATATTCTATTTTAGTTGGGTCTTTTCACTCCTTTATAGGATGTGTTCGGTAATTTTTCCGCGAGTTCACACTCAGGTGCCGCTCGTTAGCGGTCTTTGTGCTGCGGCGATTTTTGTGGGTTTTCCGTCTTATCTTGAAAAAGTAGAATATCGGCACTTTGATTTCAGTGGTAGAATTTCAGTCCCTCTTCGTCATTTTGCTCCTGAGACTCATGGTGTCGGGGCGGTGCTAGAGGCGATGGACGAGAGCTTCGAGCAAACTGAAGTCTGGCGGGCCTCTCAACGGTAGCGAGTGCGGGTAGGCACTAAATCAAGACCAAAACTTTTGTTTTTTGATTTTTTAACAATAGCAACAATACTATCAATTGAATCGGCTTAACCGACTCGACTGTGTTAACATCGACACAGATTCACAAAGCCAAGATTATTATCTAACCTGAGTACCCTATTCGTAAGTGCAGGCAATGCAGGATGCAGTCCCTTCTCAGAACCCAGTTAAATCAGAGTGAATTTGTACTATTGTTATTGCCAGAGACACCCCTATTCTCTACCTGAGCTAAGGGCCTAATCAGTCGCCATCGGCACCCCATTTTTTATTGCCTAATTAAAATAGATGATTTTTATCAACTATAGTAATATAATTTAACAATTGGGAGACCCGTTTCTATGTTTTTTACGTCGAACACTCAGTTGCTGCTTGTGATTAGCTGTCTGAATTTATTTGTGCAGTCAGGCTGTTTAGGAAAAAACAAGGGCACGGCGACTGCCTCTGGTAGTACCTCGGCAATTTCAGATCCCGAGGTGAGTTCGTCATCTAGTGGTTCGAGTGTCGGCTCTTCAAGTTCGCTTCCGGCGCTCACAAGCGCCGCAGACGCCGTTGATGTGTTGAGTGGAAAAGAATTTATCGATGCGACAGGTGCGAAGGTAACAGGCACCATGACTTCTCGAGGTGCGCTTGATGCTACCCTTACTTTTCCCGGCGAAGGGTTCTATTCTTCGATTGCCAGCACTCCAACCAGCAATCAGATTTGTTCGGGCAACACGATTCTGGGAATCACGGGTGCCGCTTCATGTGGCGGTAGTTGTTCATTGCCGACTCTTTCGACTGAGGCTGCCGCAGCCAATGTGTTGAGTGGTAAAGAGTTCTTAGACGGCACCGGTACCAAAGTAACCGGCAGCATGGTCTCGCGCGGATCACTCACACTTGCTTCGAGTTTTCCGGGGGCTGGCTATTATTCGGGTATTAGTGCAAATCCGACTGCGAGTACCGTCTGTTCGGGGATCACACTATTAGGTGTCGCGGGTTCAGCCACCTGTGGTGGTGTGATTCTACCCAGTCTTTCAACCGAAGCCGCGGCAGGCAGTGTATTAAGTGGCAGCGAGTACATCAATGCCTCTGGCTCGAAAGTCACTGGCACCATGGCCTCTCGAGGAATCTTAACACTGGCTTCGAGTTTTCCGGGGGCTGGCTATTATTCGGCATTAAGCGCTAATCCATTAGCGGGTACTATTTGCACGGGCACCAGCATATTGGGTGTGGCGGGTTCAGCAACCTGTGGTGGAATCACCCCGTCAGCGCTAGATTTGAGTTCAACGACATTAAATTTCACTTCGTCTCAAACCACAAAGACTCTGAGTTTTACAAACAGCAGTTCTACTCCTGCCGGTGCGACGCTGTCATTATCGGGTGCGTATGGTTCGGCTTTTTCTCTTTCAAAAACGGGTGTCGCAGCTTCGCCGACTTCGCCAGACTCAGTGACTGTGACTCGTATCGGAACAGGTGGTGGGACAGAAGGCACTACCATCACCGCAACGTTGACTGCCGATAAAACTGATGGTTCTAGTGCGGCAGTGAGTATTTCGGCTGTTTTGCCGCTTACCTTGGGTGGACTGGCCATAAGCGAAGGGGCAACCCACCTTTTTGATTTCGATTCGTCAAATGCCAATTGGTACAAAGACAAAATTGCGACAAGCGGGCCACACCTCACAGTGGGTAGTGGCGCCTCTAGCGCTAGTTCAAGCTTCGTGGCAACAAAAGGTGCCATGGCGATCACTCATGCAGCCGCAGCAACCTCAACTTCGCTAGTGATGGATAGCACCTACAGTCGTGATACCAATCGTACCTATGAACTTGTGTTCAGGGTCGATACCAATGACTCAGGCGCATTCGCTGTATTGTGGGGCACTGGTTCAGGTGGGACCCCGTATGGTGATGACAATTTTTTCCTCGGAATTTCAGCAGCCACCACTGTCGATATTCTTAAACAATATTTCACGTCCATGAGTTCGATCGCATCTGTTGCCTCTGCATACAATTCTGGTACTCCTAAGCTGATTTACGTTTCAGTCGGCTTTGATGTTACGAATTCATTAATGAATATTTCGACTCGAATACAAGGTGGAACGACGGTGTCATCTACCTATTCGAGATCGGCAGGGACCTCTCTGAACGGAAAGTCGATTCTATTCGGGGGTGATGGTGGTAACTACTATACGCGAGGCGCCCGCTATTACCATTTTGCGGTGTACGACAAATTGTTGAGCAATACCGAAATTGGTGAAAGAGCGACAGCCCTCGGCTGGTAATCAATTACTGCGTCGCTTCGGTCTAATATTCATGCCTACCGATTAAAGAATTTGAACATCATTCATTGACTGAAAGTTGAAATCAGTAATAAACAAAGTGGAGTCTCAAAATCTTGGAGGATTCAACTATGTTTAAATTATTTTCGAAAACGTCCTTTTTTTACCCACTATTTTTCACATTTACTAGCCTTATATTTTTGACTGGGGCTGTTGCGGCACCAGTTACTACAGGGCTTCGGCAGTTAGACTCTCCGGTTGTGGTACGAAATTTTCGATTCGATGAAGTGATTTTACAAATGCAAGAGCCACTAACTGGGGCCACTTTTGAAGATCTCGTTGAATTCAAACCAGTTGTCGGTCTCAAAACCAGTAGTGAGATCTCACTGCGCGGGGTACCTTCGTTGCGCCTTTCGGTCACCGAATCGACAAAAGAGTTTCCTAAGTCGCAAGAAGTGAGTGTCACCCAACTTTCTAGTTCGGTGACGGTTCAGTCAAAATCCCAGATTGTTGCCCCCGCGGTTTCTATCGCTAAAGAGGCATCGAACACCGAGCTTGAGACTTACCGAAAGAATTTTTCAGCTGCGACAGAAGGGCGAGCTATCAATCGCTGGTATGAAATTTCTGGCCGAATCTCGAGTGGTAGTCTCAATGTGCTTGAGGCACCAAGTGATGGTCAATTAGATCCACCCCCTGCTAAACCCAGTTTAGCAGAATTCTATACGAGCTACCAACGGCTGCCGAGCGGCGAGTTTAAAATTCATCACCGAGGCAATACCCTTGAGCAAGTTGATGTGATTTCGAGTCAAAAAGAAAATAATCACCTCATTGCGTACCGTTGTGGCTGTTGGGGGTATTCAGAATTTAATCCGCTCATCACTCTTGGGCAGTTTGGATACCGAGTCGCTTTGACTTCAAATGGCGATCTCATCAATGTGGGATACGGCAATCTTTTTAGAAAACCTATTTACTACTCGCTCATCGATAATAAAAATCACCTGTTTGCGAGTATTAAATTCACGTATACAGGAAGCGACCTTTCAGAAGCTAGGATGACTTTTAACTGGAAAGGCCTCGACATTGCAGATGCTACGGTGAGTGGCAAGAAAACAGAACTACGGCTATTTAATGTGTCAACCAACGAAAGAGAAGCTGAAGTGATTGGTCACTTAGACCTCTTTCTCGCGATGATTCCTACTCAAGTGATTCGTGGCGATGGCATTAGAGATTCTAAACTGGCTCAAGTTGAAACAATGATCGACTGGATTCGATGGGCGAGAAACCCGACTCAGGAAAATTTGTTCGACGTCATCAGTTCGGTTGACGCGCTTTCGTCAGTTTCGAAAGTTCAGAAATACTTAATGGTAAATTTCGAAGATTTTTATAGGGCCGAAAATCCAGAAACCCCACCGCCACCGGTCAGCTGTGGCGAGGGCGGGTGTAGCGGTGTTTAAACTGCTCTCTTAGATTGGGCCTCAACTCTCACTAAGGCACGGTAACCTCTGATTCGAGCTCGGGATTTGCAAAATACCCGAGCTCTTATGAAACATTTGTCTTATCGATTTCGATTAGTGTGTCCTAATATCTCTTGTTCTTCTCGGGAGTTAGAGGCTCCGCCTCCTTCTGGGGTCGCTGAAACTGATTCGAAAGCATCAGAAAGTTCAGTTGGCCGGAGTCCGGATTCGCAACCGATCAAACGAAAAGGAGTCTTCTTTCGCAAACGCAACTCGAAGCCGATTCAGCGGTTTTTGTGCAAAATTTGCAATCGATCCTTTTCTACAGCAACGCTCTCAAGCTGCTACCGACAGAAAAAGCGGTACCTCAATCAACCGATTTGGCGATTATTCGTCTCGGGAGTTTCGCATCGGCGCATTTCCAGACTCCTAAATGTCACTCAAAATACGGTTGCTCGAAAACTGGTCTTTTTGGCTGGGGTTGCCGAAGACAAGCACGATCAATTTCTCACTTCGCTTGAAGCGGCACCACTAAAAGCCATTCAATTTGATGAGATGGAAACTTTTGAAAAAAGCAAATGCCTGCCGCTCAGTATTTCGCTTGTTGTGGCCGAAAAAAGCCGAAAAATACTCGGACTTCGAGTCGCCAGTATGCCTGCAAAAGGGCCCCTCGCTGAATTCTCTCGCAAAAAATATGGCTATCGCCCAGATCACCGCAGACGCGAGGCGAGCGACTTGTTCAAGTCACTCCACAAAGTGATTCATCCGAACGCGCAAATCACGAGCGATGAAAATCCAAAATATCCGAAGTGGATTTCCTCACACTTTTCGACGATCACGCATGCGACGGTGAAGGGCAGGCGTGGGTGCATTACCGGACAAGGGGAGTTAAAAAAGATCGGTTTTGATCCTCTGTTCGACCTCAATCACACCTGCGCGATGATTCGCGCTAATGTGAATCGGATGTTTCGTCGAACCTGGTGTACCACCAAACGGCCTGACCGACTGCTTGCGCATCTGTATCTCTACATGCAGTACCACAACGAGGTGCTAACCCGATCAGTCGTCGCAGAGGCAACGTAGTGATTTAGTCAAGAGACCCAATTAAAGGGAGCAGTTTACGTAAGGTAACCGTCGCATCGATAGCAACTCTGGCACTCATTTTTGCTTGCTGGCACATCACAGAAGCATTTTGATTGGCGCTTTCCATTCCGATAGCAGTAGGGGTAGAGCGAAGCTCGGCCCTGAGTGAGTCGACTAGGTTTCCGTCAATGTCTGCGCTCAGCGGTGAAAAGAAAAAATCGAAGACGACGCCGCCAGTCGCGCCAAACAAGAGTCCTTTCAGTCCGGCCTTCATCGTAACTTTTAGAGCAGCGGGCCCGGCTTCTTCGATCGCTTCAGAGATCGCAGAAGCCGCGGCCTGTTTTAGATTGGGAATGACAGCTTTGAGACGAGTCACTTCGGCGCTGACATCGCTTATGGTGAGTGGCACTTCAGCGGTCGGCAGAGTCACCAGTGGGCGCCCCGTTTTGGTGGCTGCCGTATTTAGAGTGTTTGCGATCTTTGCCCCGAGGTTATTGAGAGCGTTGGCGAAGGTCTGGACCCTGATTTTCGACATGAGAGGAACGTCGCGAAGCCCCGGGATGAGGCTTTTGCGAACCGCCGACAAGATCGAATTATTGGCACTTGCAAGAGCTTCTGTTTGAATACGTGCTGCGGCCTGGATTTCCCAAGCTGGGGGGCCAGCTGGGAAATCTCCGTATAGCCAGGTGAAATTTACGGTGCCGTTAACTTGTTTTACTTTAGTAAGCAAGCGGTCAATCAGGTCGCGAATAGGGCCGGCATTGTGAGGAAGCTCGCCGGTAGAAAGAAATGAATAAGAATCAAACTGTTCAAGGCTCTTGGTGAGTGTGGTCTCAAGGCGAATGTAAACGTCTTTACTGTTACTCGAGGTCGCCTGAATCAAGAGGTCTTCGAGGTCGGTGATAGTCGTTTGGCGCGCGGTTTGGAGAGCTTCAAGCCGTGTGATTGACCTTTCTATTTCAATCAGAGTAGATCCTAAACCTACGTCTTTCCAGTATTCGAGGGCTGAGGTGTCTAGTATTGTCTGAATTTCTCTTAATGAGAGCCCGATTGCAACGGCAGCTCCTACCGATGAAGCGATCATTTTGTAATGGGTTTGCTCTTCTGGAGTTTTAGTTGAAACGCTCTTTTCTTGTTTTTGCAAAAGGTTGCAAGCCGAAACGTGAGCGTTAACCCACTCGACTTGAAATTGAGTCAGGGCCTTTTCGGGATCTGTTAACTTGTCATGATTTTGGGTTTCGTAGATCATCTGACATGAATGAATGGCGTGATAGAGCGCTCTTTCTGAGTCATTAACTGCACCGACTCGTGAGTCGTCAGGAATCTCGCCCCATTCTTTCGGTAATACTGTTCTCGCGTCTATGATGGCGCCTTCAAATTTACCGATCAGAAAACAGAGTTTTAAAGAAGGGCTGTCGTCACTGATGGCCGGAAATACGGCGCCTTTTAAGTTTGAATTGCTAAAATTGGTGCCTCGAATGCCTGAAAATCGGTGGTTTGAGAGATTTGCATTTTCAAAATCACACTGTGAAAAATCGCCACTCATCACGAGTTGATCGGCGGGTACCGTACAAGAACTCGCATCTTGAGCAGTCGCCTGATCGGTGAGAACGAGGGCGATCACGGCCATCAGGCAAGCTGTGAATTGAGACATCAGCGCAGAAACTACTTTGATATGAAGCTTTCGGTTTTTCATTTGTTCAGTTTCCCAGCGGGGCCTTGGTTATTTGCAATCGCTTCGCCCACTGGGCGTTCGGTAGCGAAAGTAAGGTTCTTATTTCTTGAGTAAATTAATACAGCAATGTATGACTATAGGCAACATTTTTACGGCAGCGATTATTTTTTAAATTCTAAAGAGCGGAGAATTGTGCTGAAAAATGCCTACATTTGAGAGAAATATTTTGCTATATCTGGTTCGCTTGTAAGTGCAAAAAAAGGTGTGTCATCTAGATAAAAATCAATCTTAATAGCCGGTGGTGATCGGGGTACTGGCTATGATTGTTTGTTAGGGTCTCAGCTGCGAGTTTGATTTTTACTCATGTTAGTGTCAAAACTTTCGACAACAAGCCGCTAAAAATTCTAACTTGGCCTACCTTCTTGTAGTCACCGGTGCGACCTATCGCTTTTGATGTCGGTACTAGTTAAATTGAAACTGATTCAAATGGCAGCGGTTGCACTCCTGCATCTGCGGCATCACATGTCGTAATGCGGTCACCGCAATGGCGTCTGCTAAATGGCAATCCACACAACGCGAGGGAAGTCCCCGATAGATTCCTTGTGCGTGACATTCGCTGCATTCGAGAGTTCGATGAATTCCCCGAAGTGGAAACCGGCTCAACGAATGCCGATACGTGGGGGCCTCCCAAAAACTCTGTCCGTGACAATCAGCGCACCCCGGTAGGCGACCTTGATGTACGTCATCTTTCTGATGGCAAGTCTGACAGTCTCTACTCAGGCCGCGAAGCACGCGCTCAGTACGATGGCATTCAGCACATTGAAGCACGAGGTGCACGCCCTGAAGCTTAAGGTTTTTGTGAAAATTCTGAGTGACTTTCCAACCCAGGTCACTGTGGCAATCGACACAAGATGCACCAAAGCTGCCAGTGTGTGGGTCTTGATGGCAAGCCGCGCAGTTCAAATCGCGAAGTCCGGGTATCACGAATTGCGACATCATGCGGGTAGACGGCGGCCGAAAAGCTACGGCCGTGGGCTTGTGACATTTTTCGCAAGGTACCTTTTCATGTTTTCCTGATAGCAAGAAACCGGTTTCTTGGTGGTTAAAGGGTAAACGCTCAGTGAAGTTCACTGAACTGTGGCACTGAGAGCAGTCTTCTGTTTTCATTCTCTTGGTAAACTGCTTTTCATGAACACCCAGATGACAAGCACTGCAAAATGCCTTATCTTTCGCAGAAAATTTAAAAATCGATTTCTTTTCGGAAACAATCTTCAAATCACTAGGCACGTGGCACTTTCGACACTGCAAGAACTCGTGTTTGCCGGTTAATTTAAACTGAGTGTCTAAGTTGTGCTTAAAACCCGTCACGCTTTGCGCATCTACTCTCCAGCTCTCAGAGCTGTGGCAACGTTGGCATGGGGTCGTTCGCAACACCGAACTGAACTCTTGCAAATGCGGTGATGCATGACAAGTCTCACAGAGTCGAACTTCAAAATCATTCCAACGGTATTTTTGAATCTTCGAATCTTTTTCGCGATGACAATCTAAACAAACCAAATGAGCGTGCTTACCGACGAGTTTAAAGCGGGTCTGCTTGTCATGATTGAAATCGTGAATTTCTTTCCATGTTTTTGTACCATGGCAATCACTGCAATCTTTTACAGCAAAATCTCGGGTAAATGAGTGAGAATCCTCTTTTTTGTGACAGCTTCGACAATCACGCAGCTGACCGAAGTACCGAACATCAGTGGGCCGAATCGGTTTCTTCGATCGAACATCGAGATGGCATTCCTGGCATTTGATTTTAGCGTGTTTTCCGTCTAAGTCGAACCCTGTCTCTTGATGTTGAAACCGCTTAGAATCGACCTGAGTAGAATCAAAATTGCGTCCTTTGTGCTCTGAATGGCAATCGATACAACTCTTCTTTGTTCGCCCATGAAACCCCGTCTTTTGCTGCACTGACGGTAACAATTCTTTATGACAAGATAGGCAACTAGAAACTTCTACCCCCTCGCTCAGGGTATGACACTTGAGACACTGCGAACCCTCTAAGTCTTTGTGTCCCTCAATTAACGGCCCCGGCGCAAAAAGACGACTCATCAACCCTTCGGGTGCGGTTGAAACGCCAGCGGTAGTGGGGCTCGGCGTTGGCGACTGAGCCGCTTCGGCAAGCGCGCCAGTGTCGACCACGACTAAGCAGCAGATCAGCCACCCGATCGCCAAGATGATTTTGTGCATTTTAGAGCCTCTCCAATCGGTAGGTGGCATCTCGAGACGGCGCCCCCTTTTGGGTTCCGAAACGATAACCGACCTTAAGAAATCCACTAAAAATTCCCACTCGCTCATTAAACGCATATTGTGCGCTCGCGCTCGTAAATAAGGTCTGAGAAAGGTACCGAGCCACATTAATTTCAGAGATTAACGGGTGAAGAACCTCTGTGTCGTGGTATTTTTGGATTTGAAAATCCTCGGTGAGACCGAGTTCCCAAACATCTGAATAGTATTCAGCCCCAAGACCCACGAACAGATCTTGACTAGTAAAATTATTTCGATAGCCGAAACGCAGATGCCCCCCAAGCGCACGATAACTCTCGCTCGAAAATGTGCCCTTGAGAGCAGCTTCTTGGCGAAAGAGCCCATCACTTTGACGGCGTCCGTGCGAAAGCGCGAGCTCAAGGCTGACGATACTCGCGAATTCATACTCGGTGCGCACCGCCGCCTCTTGATAGGCACTAGGAGAAAGCCGCTCTAATACTCCACGTCTGCGCGAGTATTCAATCACATCGATAGCCGCACCCCCGATCGAGGCCTGAAATTGCTCAAAAAACCGGCGCTGATACATTAAATTGAGGTTCTGAACAGAGAAGCGTGGAACAAAATCAAAATACGCAACCCCAGTGAAGAGATCAGATGGCTTAGTCAAAGAGAAGTTCTCAAATAAATACAGACGATCTAAATGACCCGAATTCTGCTTGGCTGAGATCGCCTGTGTCCAAAATACGGCGTTACCGGGCAGCTGTCTTTTGGGAGCATACTCGAGATAAGCCCCAAAAACGCTAGCGGCCGGATTGAATTCTAAATCGCTGCGGTCATCTTGCTTGGGATTTCGGCCTCCGAAGATTCCTGAACTCAGCGCATTCGACCAATGAAGGCCAATCTCTGCGCCGTCGGTAAAAACTGCCCCCGCTTGCGGAACTCCAAAACGTCCCAACGAAAAATACAAGCGGCCATCTTCGTTTGGATACCGCGCCACAACCGTGCGAGCTTGAGGGGTATTCAGAGCCGTCAGTGTGGCTCGCTCACGATCCAGTTTATCGAAAAAATCGTGCCTATCGCGCATGTCGAGGGTAAACTGAAACTCACGATCACTGATTTTGGTGGCGTTCAAATACAGTCGGCCCGAACCCGTCGCAAAATCATTGCGCGTCGACCCTCCAGTTGCCTCAGAAGCCGCAAAATTTTCTTTCGCAAAGTAGCCGCCAAACAGGACTCTACCTTGAACTTCGGTAGCTAGCCCCGTTCGGGCCAGAAGCACCAGAAGCAGCATAAAGCAAGATAGAGCTAATTTCTTAAGACCCACTCAAACCCTCACCAAATTTCTTTTCAATTTGAATGCCTAGACCCATGAGAAACCCATGTGGCATCTCGGTTCCAGCAAAAATAAAGAGAAAATCATTGGGTACCGATTGCGCCACCCCTGCGTCAGTTGAAACCTGTAAATGATCTTCATGAATCTCTGTCACCGTAGCCTTATAGTAAATCTTCAGGCGACCGGCCTTCGCTAAATCCTGAATGATTTTTCTATTCTCATCGTTACAACGATCGAAAGTTGCGCCCTTCACGAAAAGTTTTACACGATTTTTGAGGTCTGCTTGCGCCAAAGCCTGCGCCGCCTCTACGGCCGAGTTTCCTCCGCCGACCACCGCAACATCGCGCCCAACATACTGGTCTGCATCAAGCAGAGCGTAGGTCACCTTTGGTAGGTCTTCGTTCATTAAGCCGAGTTTTCTGGGCGTACCACGTACCCCCATCGACAAAAGAACTTTAGCTGAGCTGAAGGTTCCTTGTGTCGTTCTGACTGAAAATCCCCCGGTAGCGATTTTCGTAAGCTCAAGAAAACGTGAACCTTCTTGAATCTCAACTCCAAAACGTGAACGTATGTCACACCACTGTTCTAAAAGTTCTTCTTTCGAAACCTTATTCGATTTAAACTTCACCTGGCCCATCATCGGAATCATCAACGGCGCAGTCATCACAATTTTTTGTCGCGGAAAATTGTAGATCGTTCCACCAAAACTATTCTGTTCAATACAAAGGTAACGTTTCTTAAGCTCGACAGCCTTGAGTGCCGCCGAAAAGCCAGCAGGCCCAGCGCCCACAATCAATAAATCAAACTCGTGATTTCGTTCGGTACCCGAAAGCGCATGTTCAGCGGCAAGGGCTCCTTGCTTGACTGCATTTCGAATCAGGCCCATTCCCCCGAGTTCGCCTGCGATATACAACCCCGGTACATTAGTCTCATAATCTTTAGTGATTCGCGGAATATTCATTCCGCGCGTCTTGGTGCCAAAAACCAGTCTGATGGCACCTTGGGGACAAGCCTGCTCACACTCGCCATGCCCCACGCACTGAGTTGGAGCAATGAGGGTTGATAGGTGATTGATGAGTTGTAACACATCGCCCTCTGGGCAAGCTCGAGTACAGGTCCCGCACCCCACGCACAGCAATGCATTGACTTCAGGGTGTAAAGAGGTGGGTAGGTGAAGAGACTCAGAAACCGTCTTTTCATAGAGCTCTTTGGAGCCTCGCTGTTTCTGAGTGCGTGAGCGCACGCTAAAAAAACCGATGCCCACTAAGAATACACCTGCGAACACTTCTAAGTGATTACTCAACCAAAGACTGAACGCTGTCCAATCTACCATAAAAAACCTCAAACTCTCGATCAATCGTCTTCAAAAGATCTTCGCTTTTTGTGACAATTGTAGCAATTACCGTCACCCGTGAACTTCACCGAACTCGAGCTCTTGTGTTCTGATAAGCCTTTTTGGTAATGACAGGGTAAACAGAACTGAATATTTTGATTCGCATAGTTCGAGTGTGAAAACAGAAAAGATGAAAGGGTCTGACTTTTTGGCCGATGGCAACTTGCACAGTCTTTCGTCACATAGTGACCCCCCTTGGGTCGCGCCGTCTGGTGGCAATTGTTGCACGAGGTGAGTGATGTATTAGTCGGGTGAGGGCTGGTTGTTGTCCAGCTTCCGCCCTGATCTCTGTGGCAATCAACACAATCCTGGTTGGCGTAGTGACCCGTCGTCGGCCGAGCTGCCTCATGGCAAAGTGAACAGCTAGTTTGGCCCTGAAGATTCAAAATCGGGAAATGGGCAAACACGAACTTTAAATGAGAATCGTCTTTTCCGTCGTGGCATGAAAGACAATCGGTTGTTTCGAAGTGTCCGGCGGTATCACTAGTGGCTCCATGTAATCGAGTCATAGTGGGACGGTCGACTTCATGACAATCGACACAACCGCTCGTCAAAATCGAGTGATCAAAAATAGGAGTGAGATACGATGGCCCCGCCACGCCAGGCGCCTCTAAAAACCCGCAACCCGAGAAGCCAAAAACCAGAAACAACAAAAGTAGCGCGCCAGTGCTGTATCGAGCTATCGCCCGAACAGCAAGAATTCGCAGCGAAAGGGTTGCCATGAGTGCAGCTTAAGAACAGCAGTGTTCAAAGTCAATGCCGAAAGACCAAAGGCAACTCAATCGCCACCTGCTAGAGTGAATTTTATATTATATAATTGTAATGAATGTTTTCGTGTCTATTAGACGGCGTTCAAAATTACCAAACTTCGAAGATAATCGCAAAAAAAGTAAGCGTGTTCGCCTAGCGAATATTATTGATCGAGTTCTTTACTGTGTCGTGCTTGGTTTTCATGAGGTTTTTCACCATCGTGAATTGGCGATTTTCATTTTGTCTTGCAGTTTGTAACTGCAAATAGTGTAGATTGAAACTCATCTGTGTTTCTTGCATTTTTTTCGTGGCTTCGAGCAGTGCTTGATTCGAGTTTGAAGTTTTTTGCAGCTCGGCAATCACGGCGCTGCCTGCTTGGGTCAGGGCTCCGTGCTGATCGCAGGGGTAACCACAGTCGCCTGCGATACCAGAAACGGTAGAGCCCACCTCGGTCAGTGCGCCCCCACTGGTCGCCATTTGGTCACCAATGGTTCCTAGTGCCGTAGCGGCGGCTGATCCATTAGACATGCCCATGGCCGAAGCGACCGTAGAGGCGGCCTGTGAGAGTGCAGAAGCGGCATCACCAGAACTTCTCACGACGCTGGCTGCGGCACTGTCGTCGAGACGTTGTCTGAAGGTAGCTTTGTCGACAGTTAGGCTCGCTGACTTTGAAAGTTCAATCAGTTGAGTTGAAGGGGCTGTCTCACTCTGTCTGAGGGTGGCGATGACGTCTTGAATAGAACCGCTAAATTCTGAAAGGCTAGTTTGATAATCTGAATAAGCTTGAATCACGCGGTTAGTTGAGAGAACCAAAATATCAAATCCTCCGAGTATGACTCCAATATCGCTGATGACGTCGCATCCGGCTTTGCGGGGGGCCGAGTAGCCTTCGGTGTTAACTTGATTGATGCATTGAAGATTGAGAAGTGAGTATCCCATTTGAAAGAACGCAAATCTGATTTGAGATTGATTGAGATCTGAATCAGTTTGAGTGGTTTCACCGATGCTGACGAGCTGACTTGAGAGTTGAACAGTCGCAACGTTAGGGTCTGAGACTGCATCTTCAAGTAGAGCCAACAAGCCATCAACGGTGAGGTTAAGTGAAGTGACTGCGAGTTCACTCTTTCCGGCAAGAGAGACGGTGCTTGAAACCTGAGGTTTGAGGGTGGCCGTTTTTTTAGGCGTTAAGTTAAGTGAATGAAAAGTCTCAATGCTAGAGTCTATTGTTTCACTTAAGCTAGCCTGGCTATCGGCTACGGCCTGCTCGCCTTTGCTTAGGGGGCCGTGAGTCTCGCACCCAGCTAATATAAATAGGCAGAGAGTTATTAAGAAACTTGAGATTGTGGAGTGAAACTTCATAAGCTCTTTGTTAACACGTTGCGTTATTTATATCAAGTAGGTATCTTCGTAATTGCCCAGTAACTTGCGGCGGTTGGGCTGCGAGTTAAAGCTCAGTCATTTTTGCCTGGATTCAATTCAAAGACTGTCACACGATACACCTCTTTTCAAACGCGCGGGCAAGGGCAATTGCCCACGAGATGGGCCATGTGCTCGGCTTCGAAGATCGCTATTACACCAGATGGGTTCCAGAAAAGTGCGCCTATGAGGTCACTTACTCGGGCGAAGATCTGATGTCAGGCGGCATCGGCAAGGTCACCGATGACGAATGGAAAGAACTTGATGAAGCTTATTCGTGGACTGGTCAATCGAAGTAGAAAATGTAGCGGACCCGAAGGACATCCCGCCAGAAAAATATGACTTGCTGATTGAAAAGAGCTGACTCAGTTGCTAGCCCGACTGTAAGTGGTTAGCGAGAGCCTTTTTTTTCTGTTACTCTTATGTTCACTGCGAGTTTGAACTGGGCTGCGGTATTTGTGTTGATAAATTCAGTTTGTGAGTTCAGTAGGGGGGCCGCGATTGCAGCGAGTGTTTTCAGAAGAGCTCTGAGTGAACGAGAACTGGGTACGGTATTCGGTGAGCACAGTTGCTCTAACGCCTGACAGAGTGCGGTTGAAATCCGAAAATACGCCGGAAGCTCAAAATTTTCAAATTGTGTACTCACGTTTTCTTTTAGTCCTCGATCGGTTAGGTACCGCAAACTGGCCGGGGTCAGAAGCGGCATGTCGACTGGAACAATCAAGACACCAATAAAACCAGTTTGATCGACAGCCCATTTTACTACTGAGTTGATAGCGCCAATGGGCCCGAGCCCCGCGACTTGATCGGGAATGCACTCAAAACCAGGTCGGTCGCCGCTGACGACGATGCGTGAATTTACCCCGAGCGCGAGTCGTGTTGTTGTGACCGCGCGTTCAAGAAGAGTTGCCCCTTCAAGTAAGAGGCTTGCTTTATCTCGACCCATGCGAGTCGATTTGCCACCGGCAAGAACAACAGCCAGTACATTATCGATGTGGGTCAAGGGCGTGATCTCGCAACCGTTCGCTTTCTGCACTTCTGTTGTGCTCCTTTTTTCAGGCAACAGCCCCGGTGATCTGCGACAAACGCCGCCGGTTTCACGGCTCAGATTTCATGTTTCGTTAGAGGGTGAAAACCCAAATCTTGACGAAATTTAGACGATCCGAACTCGGAGGTTTTTTTACTAGTTAACTCAACCCAGCGTAGGCCAGTCACGTCAAAAGTTAAAGTTCAATTCTTCGACTTTCAGTTTAATGGCAGACTGCGAAAGTAGCGTCTTGGCGGGGTGCCATCTTGGTAGTGGTCGAGAGACAACTCAGGAATGTCGTGCTCTGAAAGGTTACGAATTTTTTCGATTCGAATTGCCTCGGGTTGGTTGATTCCAATCCACTCGATTTTTTGTCCTAAGTGGTTGAGGTATTCACCCAGTCCGTTGGGGTTACCATCGATCGTGAGTTTGCTTGGTTCAAAACGAATGTAGGCTTTTCCACCGATTTTTAAAAGTTCGAGGTACTTTTTTAAGACGAGATCGATTCTGGCCGTGTAGGCGAATGGGCCATACAAGTCAGTGATGAGATCGACTTGTCCGATTTCTGAAGCACGATAATCTTCAAGGTATCTGCCGCTGAGGTATCGAAACTGTCGACCCTGTTGATTTAATCCATATAGCTCATTTACAAAAAGTGAGTAGGGTTGCTCGATTGATAGGGCTGTTAACCCCCGCGATTTGACTTGAACCGTTTCAGTGGGGGTGATGCGAACTCCGATGGCGAGTTCTTTCATAGCAGAGGCTGATCCCGCACCGGCGTCGAGCCAATGCGAGTCTACGGTTAGCGCTTTGATGTCTTGCAGCCATTGGTTACCGAAATCGTTGAGGTACAGAGTGGCAGATCTGTGGTAATTGTACTGATTGAGTTTGTGGCGCTGGTGGGCTTTCGCTAGTTCGGCTGTCTGATCGGTTGCCAGTTCAGTTGCCCATTTAGCTGACTGACTAGGTGAATGCTGAGGAGCGCGACTTGGTAGAAGGTCTGCCACTTCGCCGACCTGTGAGTAGCCATTAGCGGGTTCGGCCTGGGTTGTTGTGTTGATGAGTTTTGGGCGTTGAGATTGGTTGAGTTGTCGTAGACCTTCGTTGGCCTCGCGGTTCAATTCGAGGAGGCGAGACTGCAAGAAATTTACTTTTTTCGATTCGACAGAGGCGCCAGTGAAATCATGAAGCTCGTGCCCAATTTGTTTTTCAAGCGATTCGAGCAGACTCTCGCTGGTTTGCGTATAGATGAGTTCGTACTGAGCAGGTGTGAGTAGAGGGTCTCGTGATTTTGCACTCAGTATTCGAATTTGAGTGCTCATTTTCGCCACCACCTCGAATTCTGATAAGAGTCGTGACCGAATCACGAGTTCGTAGAGAGGAATTCTGAGAAGTGACGGCAGCTCTTGCGCCTTGAGTGGGATAGACTGGAGCGAAAGAGCCAATGTTAAGAGTAGCAGTCCAAGGAAGCGCATAAAACCCTAGTATCACGCAATGCGTCAAACTAAGTAGAAGAAAGATTTAGTTTTAAGGCGTGCAAGGGGTGTTGGGGGCTGTAAATTGACCGACCTTGCTTAACTATTCAATTTTATTAACTATATTTAACTTAATCCGATGATTTCGCCATCTGAATTGAGATCAATTTTAAAGGCTGACGGCTCTTTGGGTAGACCTGGCATGGTCATGATGGCACCGCAAATCATGACGATAAACTCGGCACCAGCTGAAAGGCGTACCTCTCGAATGTCGATCACGTGGTCAGAGGGGGCCCCTCTGAGGGTGGGGTCAGTTGAGAATGAATACTGGGTCTTGGCCACACAAACCGGGTAGTGACCGTATCCCTCTTTTTGAAGCCGTGCAATTTCGGCTTTAACAGCTGAGGCGGCAGTGACCGCAGAGGCGCCGTACATTTTTTTTGCGATGGTTTCAATTTTTTGAAACAGCGGAACCGAATCTTCGTACAAGAATTTAAATTGTGACCCTCGGCTCTCAGCTTTTTCAACTACCTCAACAACGGTTCGAGCCAACTCTTCGGTGCCTCGGCTACCGTCTGCCCAGTGGGTAGCTAAAACAACTGGCACACCTTGTGAAGAAAACAATCGCTTAACTTCTTGAATTTCGGCATCGGTATCTTGCGAGAAGCGGTTAATTGCAACAATGCACGGCAGTCCAAAGTTCTCTCGCATGTTGTGCACATGCCTTTCTAAATTGCTCAAGCCTTTTGCGAGTGACCCGACGTCTTCTCGAACCAAGTCTTTCAGTTCAACTCCGCCATGAAATTTCAGAGCCCGAATAGTAGCGACGATGACAACGGCTGAAGGTCGTAGGCCGCTTTTTCGGCACTTGATATCTAAGAATTTTTCTGCGCCAAGGTCAGCGCCAAACCCGGCTTCTGTCACCACATAATCGGCAAGCTTTAAGGCTGTCTGAGTGGCGACTACTGAATTGCACCCATGCGCAATATTGGCAAAGGGGCCACCGTGAATCAGAGCGGGAGTCGATTCTAGAGTCTGCACTAAGTTGGGCTTAAATGCCTCTTTTAACAGAACTGCCATTGCCCCATGGGCTTTGATGTCTCGAGCTAGAATTTTTTTCTTCGCTCTCGAATACCCAATGACAATATTTCCCAGTCGTTCTTTGAGGTCTTCAAGAGATTTTGCGAGACAAAAAATCGCCATCACTTCAGAGGCGACTACAATGTCAAAGCCGTCTTGTCGGGTGAAGCCGTTTGCGACTCCGCCAAGTCCGACGGTGATGTCGCGAAGAGCGCGATCATTCAAATCAACGACCCGACGCCAGGTGATTCTTCTCGTGTCGATGTCGAGCTCATTGCCAAAGTGAATGTGATTGTCAATCATGGCCGCTAGTAAATTGTTTGCGAGTCCGATAGCGGCGAAATCTCCGGTGAAATGCAGGTTAATGTCTTCCATCGGCACGACTTGAGCAAAGCCTCCGCCGGTAGCTCCGCCTTTCATTCCGAATACTGGGCCAATTGAGGGCTCGCGCAAGCAGATCATGGTCTTCTTGCCGATTCGCTTAAGGGCATCACCCAGCCCAATGGTTGTGGTGGTCTTGCCTTCTCCGGCCGGAGTGGGGCTGATCGCAGTGACCAGAACGAGTTTTCCGTTCTTATTGTTTTCTAAGCTTTTGAGGTACGCAGTCGAAAGTTTGGCCTTAGTGAGGCCATAAGGTTCAAGCGCATCGGCAGGAATTCCAGCTGTTTTTGCGATTTCTTGAATGGGTTTTAGTTTGAACTCGCGAGCAATTTCGATGTCAGATTTCATTCGAAAAATGTAGCTTCTTGTGAGCACAAGTTCAAGTATCAATATCCGTTATCAGTAACCGTTATCTGACCATCCATAGATTTGAATGTTAGAAAGGCTGCTGCCGTTTGCTTCGTATGAGCAGATGCTTGAGCTGAGACTGCCGTGGCCTTGATAGGCACCGAAATTTGCCATGTAGGTGCAGGCCTCTCCGCTTTCGCAAAGACCGTTGTCATTACCGATGCCATCTCCAATGATTTCAAGAGCGTTAGTGAGAAACTGTTGCGGGGCCGTTTGGCCATCGACCATCGAATGCCCCCCGCTCACTGCAGCTGGGCACGGAGCCCCTTCGGTGAAGGCGGTATTCTCTGAAGTGACTAGTTCACTGCGGTTGTAGAGCCATGAAGACGAAGACGGTGCTTTTTTTAGTGAAAAATCCCAAATGGCACAAGTGCTACCTGATAGACAATTTCCCGAGAGTGCCGATGATGGCCAATTGGCTGCTGAGGTCGGGCCCCAGCCACTGAAGAGATTATCAAAGTTGATCCAATCGCTGATCGTTGAATACGTTTGACTCACGTTCGCGTGATTCGAGTCAGTAACGACTCGACCGACAAAGCTATCAGAATAGGGCAGTAGGGTGCGAGTGACCGTGTGAGTGCTCGCCGGTAATCCGCCAGAGGTTGAAGCGACTTCGCAAGCACCTGATTGGACTCCGTTGTTGCTACCGCCTGTTACGGTACAACCAGCGCTAAATAGGTTGTACAGAAGCACTAGATTTTCGGTAAAATAGGCACTACCGACGTTCGTCAATGAGATTGCGGGAACGTTAAATAGCGCTGAACCGACGGCTAGCTGGGCAACTTTTGTTGTGGCTGTGTATTGGTCGATACTCAGTTGGGTCACTAAATTTCCAATCGATAACACTTGAACCAAGGTGGTATCAGAGACGTTCGAGTAAATAGAAATGCCACCTGCGCCGAAACTGCTGCTGGTGCCATTATTAACTGACGTCACGCCAAAAAAAGTATTTCGATTAGAGTTATTGTCGACAAAAATGCCATAGTCTCCGTTATTCGCGACCAGTACCTCTGTAAAAACCGAATTGAGTGACGGCGAAGCTAACTGAATTCCACTGCTGCCATTGCCAATACTTTGAATGCGATTGAAAACGCCGTTTGATTCAGAGTTCAGCACTAGGCCGCTGCCTGCGGCGTTGATGGTTCTCAGGCCGTGGGCCCAGGTGTCGACACCTTGTTGAAGGTTTACGTTGATACCCCGTGAAGAGTGAATTGTCGTGTTCATGATTCGCAGACCAAGGCCCAGATAAGAGTTTAAATTGACCTCTGAAGCGTCAGAGATAATCGAACCATTGATGGTCGAATGTTTGACGTTAACAAAACCAATGCCTCTCTTTGCAAAATCGGCTTGGATATTTGTCGAAGTGCTCGCCTTGAGTTCGGCTTCTATCCACAGAAATTTCTTTAACCCTGCAGAGATTAGGCACTTTGATGCTGAATCGACTTCACCTGTGCCGGGGTTGCAGTTGTTGACGCCAGAAGCGTGCTGAGAAAGAACTGAATTATCAAGGGTGACGACGGCCACGTTGTTAGCGCTGATATTGTAACCTCTAGTCACTCGAGATGAGTTCAAGACATAGATAGTGCCAGGTTGGCCGTTTGCGGCCTGTGAAGTCAAGAGTGCGACTGTATCTCCAGGGTTCGAGTTATCAGGTAAGTTCACTACAGGATTTGAATACCAAATCGATAAAGCGGATTCAAAAATGAGATCGCCTGCTTTTTTTACTCTGACCGCATTATGACTCCAACCCGGACCAGCCCCGGTATCGCCATGAAGAAAATTTCGCAAACCTCTTTGCTCTTTGAAGCCAGTTGAGATCAGGCGAGCGCCACCGTTAACGATTACACATTTCCAATTGAAAATATCTAAATTATCTTGACCGGTGATTTGGGCACACGAAACTTCATCTGCTAAGGTGACAACCCTTCGCTCGCCCCCATGCGAACACGCTCGTCTGCCAGTTTCAGCCCCCGCGCAGGCGGTATCGTCTGCCGAGAAATCGTCACCAGTCAAGTTGGGCGTGGCAACGTAGTCTAGCCAATTGCCCCCGTGCATGGGCCAAAGGGGGGCTACAGTGGCCAGTTTTGGGCTAACGACGAGGTTGATGTCTTGTTCGTGAGTGTAGAAAACCCCTTGGTATAAGTAGGCGATGATGATCGGGGTTGTGAAGGTTCCGACAGTGGTGGGAGTGAATGAGTAGTTCAAGTTGCAGGATTTTCCGGCCATGACGGTTCCCAAACAAGAGTCAGAGGTGAGTGCGAAATCAGAGCTGGCTGAAACCAAGCCCAAAAATAGCACTTCACTGCCGAGGTTTGAAAGGGTGAGCGTCGTTGAGAAAGTGGTTCGGTAGAAGGCGTTTAGAAAATCAGACTGATTAGAAATACTCGAAGTGAGCTCTGAACCCGGGGTTGGAGTGGCACTAGAACTAGTGCTAGAACTAGAATCGATACCGGTGTTGAGAGCGGCATCAACACTTGCGCTAGAGTTTTGAGGCGTTTCGGCTACGGCTTCACTCGGTGTGGCTTCCCAGGTCATTTCACTATCAACGCAGCCTGAAAAAAAAGTGGGTATCAGAGCGAAAACGAGAAGAAACCTCAGGGCGAGAGTTTGATACTTGGCCAAAGATAACAGGTTTTTCGTGATAGTCGTCACTCTATCATTATAACAAGCCTGTTCGAGCGGTGATAGGTGTGTCACGGGTGACTACAATTCTGAGTGGGCTCTCTATCATTTAAGTGCAACTGAGCGAAATAAGAGAAGGAATAAAGCGGCCGTTTAAGTACCTTCTGCTTATCGGCTCGTTGACTAAGAACCTCTTATTCTCATCGAACTCATTTTGGCAAAACCGAGAGCCTGAATGGCGGCAAGACCGTTGTGCCGGCGACACAGCAATTTTAGATTTGATAATTCATTCGATCCACCTAGAGCTAGAGGTTGTGTGTGATCGATTTCAAGTTGATAACGAGAGCTACAGCGACGGCCTTGGTGCACGTACTCACACTTGCCTTCTGCCTTGCTCCACACCTGTCGTTTCAATTGAACGGGCAGCGAAACACGAATGCCTGCGGGCAACATTTTCTCTGCGGTGTGAATCAAATTGGTTTGGTCAGTTTCGTCTAGATTTTCAGCGCTTTTATTATTTTTTTGGTATGCGACTTTGTCAGGATTTTTGTTGGCAGTTTTATTTGGATTTTTTCCTGTCACATTATCTGTTATTTTTCCCGTCACTTTTTCGTTGGGGGGCTCGCCAACTTGTCCGGGGCTCTCGCTACGATCTTCGTCAGGTCTCTCATCACCTTGTCTGGGTGTCTGAGTTTTTCGCGACTGCAGCCCCTTGGCCTTTTCAATCTTGATGAGATGACCGGTCACTAAGAAATCCATGAGTTCGGCGAGAGTGGCATTCGGATGTGAATGACTGAGAAGGTCTCTCAATCGATTTACTTTTTCGAAAAGTTCTTCTGAAGCGCTGAACCTGAGTTCGCGCACAGTCGGCGACAAGATTCGGGTTTTCTCTGGGGTTGGCAGCTCGGGCGATAGCTCAAACAGCATTCGGTCACACTGACTTTGCGACCTGTTTTCGGCGTTTTTAGCTATGGCCTTTTTTTCTTCAATGGTTTTTGCCTTGCCAGCTTTCTTTGTGGCATGAAAATACGATTGAAGTTTTGCCGCATTGCTTAGCGATAATGAACCATTTTCAAAAGCTTGCCGGGTCTCTGGCAAATCGGTGACGAGACGCATGGTTTGAATTCGTCTCTGCGCCGCGCCCTCACTTAGGCCGAGTTCTTTCGTCACAAATTCAAACAAACTCGAGTACCCAAGTTTCAAGAAAAGAAGCCTTTGATTGATCTCAGCGAGGTGCTCAATGAGCTTTGCGGTGATTCGCCGCTCTTCGCTCACGATGATTTTTGTTTCGCTCAATAACCGGTCTGAAGTGAGTGCTTTTAAAGTCATTGACTTCTGCATAGCACGGCTTTCTAAATGATGAGTTTCAAGAGGAGTGACTCGATTTTTTAACTAGCTCTCAGACGAACACAGTTGAGCCCGATGCCTCATTTGATCATCGTCGAACTTAAAATTTCCAAAACGGTCGAAAGAACAGCCTAGAATGGCCCCGAGACACCTCGAAAATCGGTCAAGCCCAAAATGATAGCGGCAACTATTTTGTAGCGGCACCGGTTTTACCGAAAAAGACTGCAAAAAAACCACAATAAAACCGCAAAAAAAGAAGACTCAAGAATGAAGTTCTGAAATCTATGATCACTGTATCGGCCAATCCTCAAGTCTCTTGTATTTGATCTAATCCGCACTTATTTAATGGAGATTCTCTGAGTGCGGCCCTCAATATTGACGGCTTCTCGCTGCGCCGCCAAAAAATCCGGCCAAGAAATCAGTCAGATTTTCATTCTTAAAAACAATCTGCACTCCTACGGTGATCACTGGCCAAATTTGGTTCCCGAGCGAAGTATTGGTCGGAGTGATTTGAATCGATGCTAATGGCCTGAAATCGACGATTCGGCCCAAGACAAAATTGTACCCTTGCCCTACAGCGAGGTACCCAGAGTTGATTGAAAGGTTGGGTGAGACCGCCCCGCTTAGCCACCCGAGATGAATCTGCGAAAACCAACCCTCAAAACTTTTGGGTGAATAATTAATCCCTAAACCCAGAAGGTTCAAACCAGCGACGTCAAATTCTCCGGTGGTCGAGCTTTGAATGATCGAGTGAGAAAAACGCAGCATGATTTCGTAGTCGCCGCGAAAGCGAACCCCGAGTGCACCTTCGAAGGTTGGCATCAAAGAATGAAGTTTTTCTGGTAGCTCAGGCGAAAGGGCAAAGTCGGTCGCGGCCCCAAAAAAGCCAAGATAACGCGTTTTTGCAAGGGTTGACGTCTCTTCTTCTGATGATTGGGCTACGCCCGGGTAAAACGTCATCATCAAGATCACTGCGGCCACCATCGTCAGCCCCGTAGTGAGAGATTGTGTCAAATCCTTGTTCATCTTGAGTGATGAATAGCAGACAAACGCATTGAGCGAAATAGCCGGCAGAAATATAAAAAAATTGAATTCTTAATTGGGGTGGTTTGATAGGATTGCACTCGAAAAAGAAATGAGTAACGATAAGTGATGATCTCAAAATCAATTTGCTTGATGCTGGCGGCTACTTTCTTCTTTGTTCAAGGGTCTCATGCCACCGAGATGACGAAGGCCGAGTTGTGCGAAAGATTTTCTCAACTACCCTCAGATAAGGCTATTTTTGCCGAATATCAAACTTTGGGAATCTTTTACGAGCCGGGTATCGATTCGTCATTACTGATCGAACTGTTGAGCATTTTTCGGGAATACCAGATTAATGGTAAACATCGGCCGCTTCGAGTTCGGGTTGATAATTCACGTGGACCCAAAAAAGCTTGGGTTACCGAAAGCGGAAATGGTCGTGTGCTCAATCTTTCTCAGAATACAGAAGACCTTCTCTTTCTTAAAGAGCTGCGAGCCAAGACCGCTCTGATTTGCGAGAGTTCTGTCGATAGAGCTTCTGGGCCTATTGAGTTTCAGTTGCGATGGGTGAATACCGTATTTGAACAAGTTTTGCGCCAGTTAGCGAGCGCTGATCAACTCGAGAGAGTCTTGAAGAAAAGAACCGGTTGGGCTCTTAATAGTTTGTCTGAAGATAAAGAGTTGCCGTTTGAACAAGCGTTTCGAAAAGAAGAGTTGGTGACACTCTCAAAGCAGGTCATTGATTTGCCAGAGGAGGTCAGAAGAAAGCTGGCACTTAAGCGCATCGTGAGAGCTCGGGTAGGTCGAACTTTGCCGAATAATGCCATTGGCATCTATGAACCCGCTACTCAAAAAATCATACTCTCAGATGGTGCCCTGATTGAAGGGGCTGATATTTACGGTGAAGGAACGGTGTTGCATGAGTTAGGGCATGCTTGGTGGTTTGCCGAACCCAATCGAGTTTTTCGCGATCAATTTTCTTTGATTTCTTGGAAGCGGCAGGGCGCCCAATGGGTGTTACAGTCGAGCGATGCCAAAGAGTTTGTCACTGCTTATGCGATGAAAGCTCCGACTGAAGATTTTGCCGAATGTTTTTCTGCTTACGTCAATGAGCCAGAAAAACTAAAAACTCTCGCACCTAGAAAATTTGATTACCTACATCAGACGGTATTCAAAGACACGACTTATTACAGTACCGCAGCGAAAAATGCGAAAATTGAAATAAATTCTCAGCAGCCAGATAAAACGCCTCCTTGGATCGATGGACCATTAGAAAAATGCCTCAGTGTGAGTACGCACCTTTCGGGTGAGCAAAACGAAGTGAGCGTGACGATAAAGTGTGTGAGAGATGACCTTTCGGGTCCCAGTAGTCAGTTGATGAGTTTTGAACATCCGAAAATTCGTGATTCTTATGTGTTTGTCAATCTCGAACCGTTGCCACAAAAAGAGAATGACGGAACCTGGACCTTAACTGGCCGGGGAGTGCAGGCCATTTCGAAAGTTGTGAGCGGAGAGCATATCGTCAAAACTCTTCAGCTGAAAGATCGGGCTGGTAACGGAAAATTTTACGATGTCTCGAAACAAGCGCGGGTTTATTTGACAGGAACCGTCTCGTCGTTGGGTGTTCGCGCGCAGGCGTTTTCATGGTCACAGGTAAGTTTGAAGTCTATACCGCCTGTTAATGGCCATCTCGGATTTCAAATAGAGTTGCCGATTTCGCACGCGAACTCTCTGAGCGATCTGCACCTGAGTTGGTTTCATACTCAAACAGAAGAAAAAACGACGAGCGTTTTTCTCAATTGCGATCGAGATTTGGTTTCGAAACCGGGTGATTCGACGATTAGGGCGAATCTTTACTTTAGTAAGTTTCACGCAGCTGGAACTTTGCAGTTAAATTCGATCACACTCAAGCGCCGTGGGACAACCGAAGTTCAGCCGCATTCTGAACAGTTTGTACGACCGCAGTCGGTCGAGGCGAGTGTGCAGTTACCTGGACCGGGTATTGAGTTGATTGATGTCAATGTCAACCAAATGAAGTTGACCTCGGTCAATCAGAAAAATTACCAAGGTGGTGACTGGTCGATTGGGCTAGAGATTCCCATCACACGTCCTCAGGGCTTTGAATTTGAAATGGCTGTCGTTGCCAGATCTCCATCTGGAAAACGGTTGTTTTTCTTGGTGTCAGAGTCACTCATGGTTAGGAAAGGGGCTTCTTTTCGCAATGATCAAGGATTGACTTGGTTGCAGGTACCTTTGGCGTTGTTGCCTCATCCAGAAAAAGGTGAGTACCTTTTTGAAAGTATCGAATTGAAAACCAACCCTGTGAGAAGTGTCACTGATCCGCGGCATCTCGATCAGTCGAATTTTGTTCGCCGAATCAAACTTCTCGAGCGAGGCATACAGCGCAAGTTTATTGTCAGGCCTGATGAATCGTTGCAATTGTTGTGAGCGAGCGGTCTTTTACAAGCACCAAGTACTTGGTAAACTAGCGCGCTGCCACTGTTACTCAGGCACTCAGTCGAACTCCCTCAGCTTTGAAGGCTGCTGGGTGGGATTCGGCTAGACAACTTCTCAGCATCCACGCTGTTTTTTCATGGGCCTCTAGTCTGGCAATGAGTAGACCCTGCGTCACGGTGTCGATATTTTTGCGGTCAAGTTCGTGAGTCGCTTCGAATTGAGTTAAAATTCCGCGAGCCCTGCGAATTGCCGATTCATGCCCATTGAGCAAGTCGAGTTGCATGTCTTTAGGGTCAGCTGACCCGTCGCCGTCTTTGATCGACGTGAGGTCTGCAAAACTGTGCAAACCACCCGGCGCCAGAAAGCCTAGAATGCGAATGCGCTCGGCAATGACATCAACGGCTTGCCCCAGTTCTTCATACTGCCTCTGAAACATTCGATGAAGCTCGAAAAACTGAGCCCCCGTCACATTCCAGTGGTAGTTTTGCGTTTTGAGGTAAAGAGCATAAGTATCGGCAAGTAAATGCGCCAACCCATGGCTCACTTCTTTTCTCGTTTGCTCTGGTATTCCGATTTGTACTTTCAACCCTTGGCCGCTAGCTTTTGTCTGGCTGCGATTACTGTCTTGAATATTCTCAACCTCTTCCCAGTCGGTGATATACGATTCACTCCATTTTGATTGGTCAGTCATGATCGTGACCTCCTCTTGAGGTCTGTAGCAAGCGGCGCGCCGAAGTCTAAATTGCGACTCAGCTCGAGTCAAAGAGCCGCTCTCTGCTTTTCTTGCGCCTGGTATTCTTTAGGCTTCGTCAAATCTGGCAAGAGCTCGCCTGATAAGCGTACAAAAAATTCACGTAGATGTGACGAATTTGAAACTATCTTTATCGTGTTTTGCCTAGTTTTCGCTTCACTTCGTCTAGGTCATCGCCTGCATCGCGAATAGACTGACTGACTTCAGAAAGGTGTTTCGGGTCATCAATGGTGGTTTCTTTCAATGCTGACTGAAACTCTTTCAGGGTCAATTTATCTTTCAAGAATTCGATGCAAGCGACACACATAGTTTTTCCTAACTGAACTGGGTTCTTAAAGAGCTAACAGTTGACCGTCTCCGCGAACGGCATAAGACGAAGTTGAGCGTGAAGATTTTAGTGGGGTTTCGATAGTCCAGTCGACGAGAACTTCGGCGCCGGCAATCGGTGCCTCTCGGGTTCCGTGATTCATGATGACAGGAATAGAGACTTTCGCATCAAAGGTGTAGCCCCACGCGACTGACACGGTTTCAGGATAAACGGTGACTTGTGCAAGGTATTTTCCTTGGCCTTTGTAGCTTCCGCCGGCCACGTAAACAATGCGATAGGCAAAGTCGACCACTGAGGTGCCATAAACGTTTTTGTAAGTGAGGTGATAAGTTTTCGCGCGAGGGTTGTCCCAACCTTCGAGTTCAGACCAAGACTCAATACCACGAGGCAGGGCAGATGCCGTCTGATCGGCAAATGAGACTACTGGACGATTGGCTTCAACAATATTCCAAAGTTTTTTTCCTAAGTTAATGAGTTGATCAATAAAGACGTTCGCTTCACCCAGCACGCCGCCGGCAGGGGGTTCAGTCGGGTCTTTGAGAGCGGGTAACCCGCGCATTTTATGAAGCCCATTTGGATAAACGCGGTCGTCGACCAGTTTGACTGACGCTGATTGAATCGTGAAGTATCGGCGCATTTCTGGTGTGAGCTGACCCCCATCGCGTGCACGAGCCACTTCATTTAAGTCATCTATTTTTTGAGCCGAAAAAGATGCCCCCTGAGCTTGAAGACCGAGAAAAAACACAACACCTGCGACCATAACAAATCGTTTCATCTGAATTTTCCTCCTAACCCGTGATTGAGTTAGCAAGGTCATAGCGGCTAGATTGCGGCAAAACAAGCGCTATTGCGTGACACGCGAGGCAATGTGCGTGATTTGCTGCACACAGTTAGAGACGGTGTGTAGCATTTCATGAGTCTCTTGATCTCAGAAAAGTTTGTGCCAAAATTATAAGGTGACTGATGGAGCGTTCAGTTGTACTCGTTGACTCGACTAAATAAAGAGAATTGTCAACCAATTTGGAGGCCTTTTTATGGCAAATCTTGTCTTTTTTGCACTGACTTCAGCGATCACCGCGTTCGCCCTTTCAACTTCTCAAAATGCCCATGCGATGGGGGGGAGGGTGCCGCCGGCGTCTTTGATGCAAGACTCGGCTGAGTGGTCGAAGGTGCGAAATGACATCATCAACAAAAATCTGTCAAGTGAACTTGCAGCAGGTTTAGTCAGTGGTTGGGCAGGGCCGTACGAGTTCATGCACTCAGGACAGCGGTATGCCGCAATGGTAGCACAAGTGTCGCTTGAATGCTGGATTTTGAATTCTCCCATTGAACCGATCGTGAGTCAGGCTAAGCCGCTTTTGCCTCGTTTGATTGCTTGCGACAAGGCTCTCACTTTTTTGAATCGAATTCAAAATCCGAAAGGGTCGCTGATTGCGAACAGCAGCGTCGCTGATGTGAAGAGCGAATCGTTTATGGCTCAGACGGGCCCTACACTCATTGCACAACTCGCGGCAAACGCATGGGTTGTAGATCAGAAGGCAACCGCTGTCGAGGCAGGCGAGACATTGGCATTGCGCCAAGAAATTTCGTTTCAACTTGAGTCGAATAGAGCGTGGGGAACTCGTGAACCGCTTTTTCGAATGGGGTCGAGGGTGACGGGTTTTTACTCGCGAATGCAGCCACTCTCTAGTGATCGCGTTGAATCAAACCGTCAAGTGAAGCGAATAGAGACGGCAACCGAGGGAAGTAAAACCCGCGTTGCCGTGTGGAGTGAGTCGCTTCCGAGTTCTGCGGCTTATGGCGCCTACCCCCTGAGGTTTCAGGGCGAGAGAGGGCAGCGGCTAACGTTGGCGTTGATGAATGGCAAATTATTGAACCCGACGGTTTCATCGGGTGGTTCGACTGAGAAGATCACTTTTGTGCCAGGTGAGAAAGTGTGTGTGGGCAAAATTTGCGAAGCATCGCCAAGTTTTGAGTTTGCCTCATATGTTGAAGTGGGTTGGGTAGAGTTTGAATACGACACGAAGTTCCCGAATTCACTGACCGTTCGTTTTCAGCAGATTTCAAAACATCCGCTTTCTTCTTTGAAAGAAGGGTGCGCCGAAGCTGCCAGAGAAATCAAGTTCAAACGGGGGCCTAAGGTCGCCCCGGCAGAAGTGACGACTGATGCTCGATCTTTTAAGGCCGCGGCCATTTCTAAAAAAGACAACAACAAAGGCACCGTTTCGAGTTGCTATGATTGTCACGAGCGCAAAGACCGGGGGCTTCACATTCACCCCGCACTTCAGGGCTCCGCGGGTGATGAAGAAAAACAATGCCTTCAATGCCACGTTGCACATTCTGAAACGATTGAATCTGCCTCGCAAGCTCACGAGTTGACTGCGGCCTATCCGTGGGGACAACAGTGGGTTAAACGCCAAGAGGCGACTGCAGCCAGACCCGATACCTACGAACTTTGTTTTCAGTGTCATGACACGGCAATGCTGAATCAGAAAATTGTGACTGGTAAAGAGACTCAGTTTCGCAGGTATCCGGCACCTTACACTTCTGAAAGTGAAAATTTACACTGGACCCATGTAGTCAATGCCCGCACTTGGCGTGGTGATCGAGAAAGCTATGGTCGAACCTGCACTTCTTGTCATAGCACTCACTCGACTGGCCAGGCCCACCAGATGACCGAATCGTTCATGAATCCGATTGACCCTACTGGCAAGGTGCAGTTTCAAGTTAAGCTTGAATACGATTCGATTGATCGAGGTGGCACTTGTTGGAAGTCTTGCCACGAAACGCGTAGCTACCGTCGTTAGGCCAAGTGTAACTTAGGGTCGCTAAGAGGCGAAAGCCTGGTCAGAGTCAGTCTGGGTTTTGCTTTGTTTTGCCCTCGGCAGCTCTAAGATGAAAGAGGTATTCTTACTTGAAGCGTCGTACCTGAGGTTGCCTTTGTGGTCTTCGGCGAGGCCTTTAGAAATGCTTAAACCGAGGCCAGTGCCTTTGCCGACCTCTTTGGTGGTAAAGAATGGATGCATCATCTTTTCTACGATCTCATGGTTAATGCCCGGCCCACTGTCGGTAACAGAAATTTCAACCAAATCACCACGTAGTGAGGCACTGAGGGTGACCCATTTATCGGGTAGCAGACTGACTGCATCGAATGCGTTGCTGAGTAGGTTGAGAAGAATTTGAGAAATCTGAGAGGGGCGGCAGGCAACCTGAAGGTCTTTGTCGCAGTTTACGTTCAAAATGATCGAGTGATCTTTGAATCGTTCTTTGCAAAGTTCGAGAGCGTCTTCGAATAAGGTGCTCACTTTGTGTAAGCTAAAAGTATCATTTTCGGCATTTCTCGAAAACGCGCGAAGCCCCTTGATGATTTTTGCAATGCGATCGACAGTCAATTCGACTCGCGAGAGGTCTTCACTCATCTTATTTTGATCAATTTTTCCGCTTGAGATCATGCGCTTGATTCCGGCTGCTTTGCCGCTAATGATGGCGAGGGGGTTGTTAATCTCATGTGCAATGCCGCTGGCCATTTCGCCGAGCGACGACATTTTTGAGGCTTGAATTAGCCTTTTTTGTGATTCTTTTTCGTTGGTGATGTCAAAGCGAATGGCAATGTAGTTTCTTTCACTTCCGTTGCCCGCTTTGAATGCAGCAAGCGAAGAACTGACCCAATAGTGGGTGCCATCTTTTTTCTGATTTCTAATTTCACCGAACCAAGGTTTATCTTCGGCGAGGTCTTTCCACATCTTCTCAAAAAAAGATTTTGGATGGTATCTCGAATTGAGTATTCGGTGATCTTTACCCAGTAGTTCAGATCTTGAGTAGCCACTGATTGTGCAAAAGTTGTCGTTGGCATACGTGATTCGCCCAGCTTGATCAGTGATCGCAACGATCGCTGTTTTTTCGATGACATTGAATAGCGTCTGGTATTGCTCTCTGGCTTTTTTAGCTTCAGTGATGTCGTCGCAAACCCCGAGAAGGAACGAGTGACCCGTTTCGCCACCGATTTTGATGGGGAGTTTTCGAGTGTGCAGGTAAATTTCACCCCGAGTTTTAGAGATCGACGGCTCTTCGGGAATAGTGACGTCGATGCCTTCGCGGCACACCTTGGTATCAGCCTCGTGGTACTGATCAGCGAGGTCTTTGGGCCAGAGATCGTGCGTAGTTTTTCCTAACACGACTGAACGGGGAACCTCGAAGATCGCTTCTGCGGCTCTGTTCCATAGCGTTATTCTGAAGTTGTCTTTTGCATCTTTCAAGAAAACTGCCGCCGGAATATTTTCGACCAGGGCCTCAAAAAGTGCATTTTTTTCTTCTAGCTCTTGTCTGGCAACCACTGAATGTCTGAGTTCTTCAGCGAGCATGTTTAGCCCAGCGGCCAGACCATCATAAACTGAACCATCATTGGCTACGGGCAAAGAGCCAGTGAAGTCGAGCTGAGCTAGCTGTATGACCATTTTGAGGGCGTCTTCAAGACGTTTGTCTTCGGTGCTCATTCTTTTAATCTTGTCGGATTGTTTCTGTCATTACTTGAGGTTATTGGCCAAAAATGTAATTACCAAGCGATTCTGACCGGTCCTAATTACCAAGGCAAATTGACCACCTACCCGCGTCAAAGCGGATAAACTTCTGATTTTTTACACATACTTAGCGATGTTGAAATCATCAGGAGGAATTGAGGTGTTTTCA
>CAITVN010000022.1 GCA_903895855.1 Oligoflexia bacterium
AGTATCAATCTTTAGACCCAATTGCCTTACAGTTGGGTCTGGAGAAGAAATTGAAGGAATTTTACGATCTTTTTAGTCAAGATCAGCTAACCCAAGCTGCTTAAGAGCGTTCACCGGCATTTTTCAATGAGGCAACACGCGGCGCCATTTTGCGCAATTTCGGTATTCGGAAGTTGATCATTTTTGGGTGATTTTTGACCACACCCAGGAAGTGTGTCGGGCAAGAGCCACCTAAGCCCTTACTTTTTAGGACCGGCCTTCACCGGGGGCGGCCCCACAAAGCAAAAAGCCAGAGCCTCTTTCGAGACTCTGGCCTACTCTTGTTCAAATTCTTTCAAAAATGGTTGGCGCGATAGGGGTTGAACCTACGACCCCTACCGTGTCAAGGTAGTGCTCTGCCACTGAGCTACGCGCCATCGATACTTAATCTTTGAAAAAGTTCGAAGAGCTGCACTTATAGCTTCACATGCCCAGATCGTCAAGCTTGCTTAAGAAATTCCTTTACCTGTCCAAAACTCGACTTATACTCGTTTATAAAGAGGAACACTCATGAATCGTTCAGCAAACCCTGTCACCCAATCGTTTTTATGCCGCTTCTTGGCCACGACAAGCCTAGTCGCGTTAACTTTTTTGATCAGCAACCTTACCCCCCTTCAGTCGCCAAGCGTTGCGGCCGAACCTGAAAGAACCAGCCCAACCGTAGGTGGCGGCTCAAACTTCATGAACTCAATTAGTTTTGGTGGCCCGAGCATTCACCTAAATGTCGGCTTCAAGACCAAGAAAGCCCCGGACGAAGACGAATTCTACAGTGCCTACGGGGGCCTCAAAGGCACCGCGTTTAGCGTCGGCTTTGGTGAACAGGTCTATGTTTCACTCTTGGGCCTCAATGTGGTTCTGCAACGTGATGGAATTTTTGCCCTCGGGTGGTCACCGCTCGTCATTGGTCATAAATTTGGAGTCGGCTTAGCCGTTGATTTTTTCACAGTTGACGACCGCATCACTCGACCCGGTGGAAAATGGGGATTATCGATTAACTTCGATATCTTTCGAATCGTATCAGTACTCACTAGGCAGTAACTGTGAAACAGAGTTGGATTTTATCTGACCTGCACATTCTGGGAACAGACGATCCGCTTTACCTGTCACTCGTTCAAAAGCTCAAATCAATAGGCTCAAGCGATATTTCGCTGATTTTTGCCGGCGATATTTTCGATGTGATGGTCGGAGCCTCAGAAGTTTTCACCCATCAGTACTCAGCATTTTTTGATGAACTCAGACGCCTGACTGGCTTGGGCGTTGAGATACACGTGATCGAGGGCAATCACGATTTTCACTTGAAATCGTGGGGCCGCATTTTTGCTGAAGGTGGCCCAGGCAAACTACAAGTACATGCGAACGAGTTCACGTTTGAACGGGGCGGAAAAAAGCTCTACATTGCCCACGGCGACTTAGTTGACCGCTCTCAGGTTTCGTATTTGGCACTTCGAAAGTTTTTTAGAAATCGACTACTAGCCGCTCTTACTAGCCTGCGAGTCACCCAAGAACCCATTGGTAAAGCCTGGCATTGGGTCGGCAAGAGGGCCTCAGGCTACAGCAGCGGCCGACGCAGTACCGAAATGGCTGGGTTCGAGCCAGATACACTACCTCAAATTCGAAAGAAGTTTCGAAATTTCGCAGCCCTCAAGATCTTGGAAGGGTTTGATTTTGTTATTTTGGGCCATTGCCACGATCTCGACCAGATGAATTTTCAAGTCGGCGGCCGAAAAGGCGAATACTGGAATGTCGGATTTCCGCGGGCACATAAGACTTTTGTTGTTTTCGATGAAACGAATGGTGAAGTCTATCGGCAACCACTTTGAGGCCTGGGGGCGGCCCTACCGGCAAGTGTCTACATCTTGCGATCGAGAATTTTACCGCGGGCTTTAAGATCAACTGATGAGCCATCGCGAAGTTTCAAGAACTCATCTCCAGTCAATTGTCTCACTACGGTACCTGAAACATCTTTGAGTACAACCCTTAGGCCAACTCCACTACCTTGCATAGCGACTTGAATTCCGGCGTTTTGTGACGCTTCACTCTGAAAAGCATCGATCGCATCGGCCACTTTTTTCTCAGTAACTGCTAAAATTTCCTCGAAAGTACCTTCAGGATCATCCTGCGACTGGTCGGCGCCCGACTCAGCAGAAGAGCCCGGTTTTGAAGTCCTATTTTTACCTGACGATTGGTAACCGCCAGATCCGTTTTGACCACCTTCACCTTCTTGTTTTGGTCTAATTCCATCAAATTTCATAAAGTTCGGCCGATAACTCGGGATCTTCATCATTTGAGACCCTCCCGCAAGACCTATCGGTCCAAAGTGGCAGAAAGATTAAATTGTTTTTTGTGCTCTTGAGTCATTTTTCTGACAGTTGCGGCGGCACCCGGCCCAATGCTTACTTAAACTTTGTCATCTGATCGAGAAGGTTGCCGCTGACCCCTGAATTCTCAGTGATCTGGGCAGCAGTTCGAAGATCAGTGTCTTCAGAAGCTTCAGTTCTTTCATAAACTACTGCCATTGAATCAACATCGCTGTCACTTTCTGAAATCGGAAATCCATCGGCGCAGCCATAAGCCGAATCTTGAGAAATTTTTGCCATACTCAGAGTAATCGTCGTAGGACTTGCTGCGATTTGCTTGGTCCATTCTGAGACCGCTACTGAATCGAGTTCAACTTTTTCTGGATGCACCAGCGTTTCATGAGCGGGCGGAATTGATCCCGCGACCAATTTGCCCCGATTGGGGTAAATATCACTGAGTAGCGCAGGATCAGGAGAAGTCGCCCAAGAAACCATGCGCGCGATATATTCGTAACCGTAAAATGAGCAGCCTGGTGCAGGTGAATCAGGGGTGGGTTGCATATTCGCCAATTTAAAACTTTCTCCGCCAAGATTGCAGTTTCCACTTTTCAAATCTTCGCAAATATCGCCTGGATTTAGTAAGTCAGTGAGCGAGGCATTCCATGACCCACTGGCTTGGCCTGCGGCTGAGCCAACCGACTCAATTCGCATTTGGTGCAGCCAGGTATTGGGCACCCAATGCATGCGATGGGTAATTCTTATTGTAGAAGGAGGGGTCAATTGAGCAGCCGAGGGCTTTGCTCGGGGTATCACATTGACCAGTTTGTAAGTGCCAGAGTATTGGGGAAAATACCCATCAGACTGGCAACCGGCCAACCCAAATAGAGCAATGACTATAGAAATCAGCGAAATAACAGATACTTGCGAGAGAGTTTTCATAGCGCACCTTCTTCCATTAGAAGAGGTGTTACCACTGCTTGACTTAATGCGTCAATTAATCAGTTGGGTGGCCTTTTTTTCTAATACGATTTCGAATCAGTTGCTAAACCGTTAGCTAATCACCGAATCCACAGCGGCCGAAGGCTGAGCCAATGTGGATTCGGCAAAACTCGCGTTGCTCGAACCGACAATGGTGTACCGTGTACTGCGGCCTCTACCTTTTTTTGCGTAAACCCCAACTTCTAGCCCCCTGGTCAGTCGATAAATCGTCGTGCGAATCGGAAGGCGCAAAATTTTTGCGGCCTCTGACGATGAAAAAGGCCTACCCGCGTACTGTTGATTGAGCACGATCCACTCAGAATACGAATCTGTTGCCAAATTGAGCTGAACATCAGTTTGTTCCTTATCATCAAACTGCAGGCTTATAGCCGGGCTCAGATAAAGCACATAGATGCCGGTTACGCATTCAAGAGATCCCAATTGATTCAGACTCAAAAATTTTCTCAGGCGATTGAGCAAACGCTCTAATCTTCGACGGTATATTTGGGTAACTGCTGGCGAGCCATACACCTGAGTACAAAGCTGGCGCATAGTAACCCCAGCCGAGCTTTGCCTAGCTATGTAACCAAAAATAAAACTCAAAACGGTTCCTGTTTTGATGCCTTTAAGTATACCTTTGGCGCCGTCACTCATGATTTCAAAGTACCGATTGCCTTTCCAGACGATTTGAATAGGCTTTGCGTGCCCACTGTCTGAGCGACCAGTCGTAAGCTGAGTTGCCTTCATCGTTGGCGCCAAGGCCACCAAACGCGAAAACCAGGCATCGATGATTTTCGATTCTACCGCAGAAAAACCGGGCTGAGTCGGGTCTGGCGCTTCACTACTATTGGGTGCGTTCGCTTCAAGAAACCGCCGCAGTTTCTGTTCAAACTGAAATGGCGAGCCGACCAACTCAAGCGCCTCTAACGATCTGACGGGGTCTTTTTCAAAGATGAGAAAACCGCAAGCGCGAGCGAGCCGCAGGTTGTACTGACTACTCAAGTCGGAGGCAGAGAGGTTAGCGTGGCAGTTAACTAAATTCCAAAAATCAGATTTTTCAGATTCACCGATTTCGAGGCTAACCCAGGCACGCAAGGCGGTAACTTTTCCTAGTAGCGTGGCATCACTCGACAGACTGATGTCATTTAGAATATCGAGAGACTGATTGAATTGTTCTTGATGAAAAAGGGTTGTGGCTTGATTGAGTCGAAACCGATTAGACTCGGTGACTTCTGTAGGAATTTTACGAAGCACATCTGGCGGCAATGATCCACCCTCGTGCGACAACGAATACAAGACCTGCGAATAAATCGAGCAAAGGTCTCTCAACGCGTCGCGATCGTCGACCTTAGGCGAATGGAGTCTCAACCATTCTAGGCCAAAATGACTCACAAACGTCGACATTTCTAGACTATTGGCTAACTCGAGAATCCTAGCGGCACTTTCGACGTCAAACGTCAAAAGGTGATTTCTCGATAAACCAATTTTTACCCTCAGCCAATCAAACCGACCTTGCGAGTGAGCTAGATTGAGTTGAGATAATTGCCCTTTAATACCTAGTGCAGTTGTCATTGTGCATTATTCTGCCACAAGAATGGCCGAATTCTACGCACATGATTTGCACGATAACATTTCAAACAAAGGAGCGACTAACGTGGCAATAGCATTCGAAAAACCTATCACCACACCGAGATTGCATGACATAAGCCTGCTTTTTTAAAAAGCCCCTCCAGCGGCTCGGCACCGCTGGAGGGAGGGCTTAGAAAAACTCTAACTGACACTATTATCAGTCAGAATTGGCGCACTTGATTACAGCAGTTTGAGAGCGGCCATCGGTGTCGCGTTAGCCTGAGCCAACACTGAGATACCCGCTTGCTGAAGAATATTACCCCGAACG
Source organism: Oligoflexia bacterium (assembly GCA_903895855.1). GTDB lineage: Bacteria > Bdellovibrionota > UBA1018 > UBA1018 > UBA1018 > CAITVN01. The sequence goes on from CAITVN010000022.1 coordinate 5,212, forward strand.
AGGTCAGTCGTTTCAGACGCGATGTCAGTATCAGCGATACGTGAACGCGCTTGAACCAACGTCTCTTTCGCGATGCCGATACTATTGGCAGTCGCGTGTAACTTGTTTTGGCCTGCGCCTAAACGAGCTCGGGTTTCAAAGACTTTTCCGATTGCGGTATCAACCAAATCGAGGGCTTCTCGAGCACCGTCTGAGGTCTCGTAGTTCAGGCTCTCAATTCCAAGTGAGTCAGACTTCACGTTGTATTCGTTTGGCATGAACGTGATTCGGTCAGAACCACTGGCCTCTGCGTGAATACCCACTTGAAACTGCAACTCAGATTTCGCTGATTCGCCGTTAAGTAAATTTGTTCCGTTATAACTGGTTACGTTCGCGATACGGTCGATTTCTGAAACCATCGACTTGACTTCTTGATTGATGAAGCCGCGTTCGCGATCTCCAATCGTATCTGAGGCAGCTTGCACTGCAAGTTCTCGCATACGAATGAGCATGTTTCCGATTTCGCCGACGCCGCCTTCTGCGACTTGAACGAATGAAATACCGTCATTTGCGTTGCGTTCTGCTTGAGACATCGATCGCACTTGCGCTTTCAAGTTCTCACTGATTGAGAGGCCTGCAGCATCGTCACCAGCGCTGGCAATTCTGTTACCAGAAGCCAATCGTTGGTATGATTTCGCTTGTTCGTCATTAGTTCCCTGCAATGCCCTATTGGCATTCATTGCAGCCACATTTGTACCAATTCGTAAGCCCATAACGTTCCCTTTCATCAATCAGACAGATCAGTAGTGCTAATTCACGATTTTTGATCGCAAAAGAACACCAAGCCAAAATGCCTGGTAAATGTTGTGTGTTTAACCACACAACGCCGAGTTTTAGGATTGAACGTCTGAGTTTGAAAGCACTAGAAATTCGAGAGGGGATTCAAACTACACCTGACTCTCGAAGGCTTGAGGTTTCTGCCTCATGCAACAGCAACATACACTTGGCAGACGTTATCAGTTTCTCAAGAAGATTTGCTTGGTGGCTTCTTCTTGCTGACAATAGACATATCGGAGTGCGTTAAGAATACTTGAGAAAAAACGTCAAGCCTTAACAATCCGAAGGTTCGTCTTGCGAAGCGTAAATAATTTCAACGAGTTAGGTTGATTTGATTTTTGATAGAGAGAAGAGAAAAGTTAAGAAAGGACCGTATGCTGTACGCCGCTCCACACTCGCTCATCTAATCTATTTGGTTTATACAGAGAATTTGACTCATCTGGCTTGGCTTACCCTCTAGGTAGCAAGTCGATGAAGAGAACAAGGGCTACAGCTCACGAGACAAGGCCTGGCATTAGTATCCATCAGGTCTGACATTTCTGGCAACTCTGACAATATTAATATTAAATGAATCTAATTGAATAGAAACCATTTGAGAACCAGCACTAGTCCGGGGCCGCAGCCCTCAGTCAAGGTTACTCATTTGTCATAGGTTGAGTGACACTTGTGAGTATCGCAAATCAGAATTGCAGCCGCACTGCTGTTTGGCTCAGCCACTCTTGAATAGATCTTCGTAGAAATCGTGATTGGTTTCGCAAATAGAAGCTCAATTAAAAGCCTCTGATGAATATCTACTTAGTCTATTGACCGAAGAGTCGCTCGATTGACTCACCCGCACTCACTCCATTACAGAATTTTTTCACTCACCAACACTCACCAGAAGATTTGTCTGGGGGACCCGTCAGAGAATGCACTCTGATAAAGGCCCCCCTAGACACTGGTGGTTTAGAGGGTGAATTAGCCGATTAGCTTCAGCGCTAACATGCTATTCTGATTGGCTTGACTGAGGACCGCAGTACCGGCTGTTGAAAGAATGTTATTCTTTGTCAGCTCAGCTGTTTCACTGGCCATATCTACGTCGTAGATTCGGCTTCGTGCGCCTGCTAAGTTCTCATTGTAGAGCTGCATGTTCGAGATACTCGATTGCAGCCTATTTTGTAGAGCGCCCATTTCGGCGCGATTTTCAGAGAGTAGCTTGAGAGCATCGTCAACCTTTTGAAGGTTTTCTTGCGCCTGGCCCTTACTGGCAACACTGATGTCGCCAATGCCAAGTCTCTCAGCACTCATGCCGATTTTTCCAGTATCAAACTGGAATCGATCGAATTTTGCATTGTTAGTTAAGCCAATCTGAATATCAAGAGCCTCACCAGCACCCTCTGTACTCATGAGTTTTCGACCGTTGTATTCGGTTGAAGCACCGATACGATCGATTTCTTGACGAAGCTGCGACACTTCTTTTTCGATGAACCCTCTTTCACGATCGCCGATCGTGTCAGACGCTGCTTGAACCGAAAGTTCTCGGAAACGCACCAGAATGTTTCCTACTTCGTTCATGGCTCCTTCAGCCGTCTGAATCATCGAAATACCGTCATTCGCATTTCGTATGTCTTGATTGATTGACCTAATGTCAGCTCTCATTTTTTCCGCGATCGCCAAACCGGCAGCATCATCGGCAGCACGATTGATTCGTGTACCAGATGCTAATTTCTCGAGTGAAGCCTTTTGTTGCCCGTTGTTCACTCCCAAGTGCCGTTGTGCGGTCATGGATTGAATATTGGTATTTACCCTTAAACCCATACACCCTCCTCAGCCCTCTCCCAAGATTGACGCACAAACCACCACGATTTGATTGCCAATACCCAAGTCAGGCCGACATGTTTCTACATTTGCAGAGATTTGCTGTACCCCTGCAAACGAAGCCCCCGTTAGACTTTTCTAATCGGTGTTAAGCTCCGTTCACATACTTGATCGGTCAGGTATTCGGAAAGCTTTAGACTAAACCGGTCTGGTATTACAATGACGCGTTTCGCTATTGCGATAATACAGCACAAGTAGCTGTACTTAAAGGATAAAAATAAATGATAAAAACACTAAAATAATTAAAAGACGCACGTGTCCTTAACAGTTTTTGAAGCAGTCTATCAGAAAAATCAAGAGGAGATCAGCTAGTAAACTGATTGCAGTGGTCAACTTTCATTTACCGAGTCCCCCATAAGCTGTGAGCTACTCCTTTTGAGGCTGGCACTTCTTCGTTTGTTCGGCATCGAGCGCTTTGAGTTTGGATAACAACGGGCACGCATTGTCATAATAGTAGCCCGACGTAGACGAACCCTCGAACTCTTTCAAGAGTCCGGGTTTGACCGCAGGCCAGCAAGTCACAAACCCAAGCTTCTTGGCAGCCTCGACCGCTTTGCCTTCTTTAAGACCCAGAGCTGAATTAATCGAATAGATTACATTCTCATTCGCGCAAAGTTTCTTGTTAGCGCCGACCGCGATCACATAGGCCCCAAGTGCATCATTCCAATTGAAATTTGTTCCAATTACGTTACCCACTTCTAAAGCAAGTTTCTTGTTTTTTGAAGCCAATTTGATGCCCTCAATTGCACATCGCGCCGCTGTATCCACAGGATCAATCCAGGTAATGGTCTCGGTATTGCCTGTTTTTACTTTCTCAAACGACCAATCGCCTGTGAAACACTTGTTGAGATCTTTAAGATTATTCACCACTGCAGCTTGAGCGACTGCCGACACTAATACCACCAACACTAATGAGACGATTGAAACCTTGATCATGGGGGGTTCTCCATATTTTGAGTTTTTGTTCTGCTATTAAGCGATGTTAAACGAGAATATTTCACCGTCAAAACATAAGTTACCTGATCGTCACTTTTCGCCTCGTGAACTAACTATTTAAAAATAATCAGCTTTTTAAATAAAAGACTGTTTTAGTCAATTATAATGACGCAGCGCACTTTTCATGATAAAAGCTGCTCAATCAGGTTCAGTGTGCTACGGAGTGGGCACACACAACCATCAACACTCGGAGGTATTATCCATGTCTGTATTTTCAAAACTGATCGTTCTCTCTCTCACCGTCACCGCATTCTCAGCACTCAACGCTGTTGCCGGCATCGCTACTGATGCGCCAGCTTGCGAACCTAAGTGCAGTCAATGGTCACAATACATTTCTCACGCTCCACTCGGTTGCTTCGAAGCTCGCTCTTGCGTGTCGCAAGAAATGCGCACCAACGCTGAAGGCGTCAGCTACTGCGGCAACCCGGCCGAAGGCGAACCCGTGACAGCTTACGAAACTCGCATTGTACGTTTAGGCGCACTCGGCGTTGTTCATTGCATGCCTGAAGCTTATTAATTTTAAAGCTATTTCATCATGAGCTGATCGGCCACTGAGTACGGATCAGTCTCGCGATTCTTTAATTTTTCAATCAGCTCTACGCCAGAGTTCGTCGCAAATAATTGCCCGACACTTTGGCGTAGTCGCTCAGTCAAAATCTCAAGCACTTCATGAGTCAGAAAAGCCATGCGCTTTTCGAGCCGTTTTCCAGTGTTATCTAGATATTCTTGATGCTTGAAAATGTCTTCGAGCACTTCAGTGATACCCACATCTCTCACCGCTTCAGCTTTTCGCACCGGTATCATCCATGAATGCTCGTCGTGATTACCCATCTGAACCATCATCGTAAGCTCTCTGACCATCTTGTCTGATTCGGGTCGATCAGCTTTATTGACCACAAAAATGTCGGCGATCTCCATCAACCCGGCCTTCATCACTTGAATCGAGTCACCACTTTCAGGCACAACGGTCACTAAAACTGTTTGCGCCAGTCGCAAAATTTCTAATTCAGTTTGACCCACACCCGCTGTTTCAACCAAGACGATATCAAAACCCGCAGCATCTAAGACCATTGCGATTTCTTTTGTCGAGTGCGAAAGCCCACCGTGTTTTCCGCGAGTGCCCAGTGAACGAATAAAAACCCCCGCATCGCCCGCATGATCTTGCATGCGAATCCGATCGCCGAGCACCGCACCCCCAGAGAACGGGCTAGACGGATCAACCGCGAGAACGGCCACCGATAAACCACGCTGGCGCAGTTGCACCACTAGGCGATCAACCATCGTCGACTTGCCCGCACCGGGCGGGCCCGTGATGCCGATGAGCTTCGCATGCCCAGTGTGGCGATAGATTTTTGACATGAATTTTGTGACTTGCGAATCGCGATCTTCAACCTTTGAAATGAGACGAGCAAGCGCGAGGCGATTTTTCTTTAGCACCTCATCAACAAGGGTCTCAGCCGTTAAAAGCCTTAAATCTGACATAGGCTAGTTTTTGCCCACATTCTAAAAAGAGGCAAGCTTTGCCTCTCGTACCGAGGTGATTTTCTTCCGAAAGGTCTTACATGATGACGGACGACGTCTTAGAGATGATGAAAACTGGGGTTCAGGCACTGAGCATATTAACCATTATTCCGATAGTGGCGTTTGCCTTATGGCTAGATTACTTTGATCGCAAAGTTGACGCACAACTTACGGTCAATGAATTCAACCTCGAAGCCAGTCTTCGCACCCTGCACGTCGCATTTTTATGGACCTTCATGCTTGAAATACTCCTTTTTGCAGCCGCCCGCCCGATTCGTATTCACTACCCATTCTACACCCTCACTTTATTTCTGGGTGCTATCGCCGTACACGCCCTCATCATGCTTAGGGCCGATAAAAAACTAAGAAGCGCTATACCGTCTTCAGAAGCTCACCGTGGAATTGCAGGCCGCGCCGCACTCTGGATCAGTGCCGCCGTTTTTGGACACCTGACACTTCTATCGCTCTTCATCGTTCCCGGCTATTACTCGCTTCAACTGGCCAGCACAAAACCCGTAATCGGTCTCTTGGCTATTTTCGCCTCACTCGTGGGCGGACTTTGCGCTGGATTTCTATTCACTTTTTCTGTTGCTCCTCTGCTCATTCGAAAAGTTTTTCAGCCGAAAGAACTCACCACTGGCCCAGCGTTCGACATCATTCAAGAGTGCTTCAAACGTGCCCACGTGAAGGCGATTGCTGTGATGATCATCGACGAACCCGACAAACGTCGCTACCAAGCAACGATTGCCGGCCTCTCGTTCATGCCCGGACCACTGGCTCCTTCACTTTTTATCAGTCAAGGTCTCATCGACATGACCTCAGAGCGACAACTTCGAGCGATCATTTTGCACGAGGTCTCTCACCTTGCGCTTAAACATTTTCGCTCTCGCCTAATCTACGGAGCCGGCATCATTGCCGCCACACTATGCATTTTAGCAATTGCCCTCGGCCTCGCGGTTGCCTACTTACCCCCGTTCTTTGTCGGTATAGTTCAAATCACTTCAATAGTCGCAATACTCGTATTACCCATCAGACTGATGAAGCAGCAAATCTTGCTTCAGGAATTTCAAGCCGACGAATACGCAACGTTCAAACTATCTGCTGGGCTAGAAGCCATGGAATCAGCACTAACCCTCGTCTCTAAGCTGAACGAAATTCCACTCGCGATTCGTGCGGGTGCCCATCCGTCTACCAACGAACGAATTGCGGTACTCACTGCGATTGAGAACCAACTCAATAAAGTGCACACCATTGACGAAGACAAAAATTCAGACATCAAGCGCGCGGCGTAAGCCCTATTGCTCTAAATCTGGCGGCAAGAGAGCATCATCTTTTGAGGCTTCAGGAGCCGCCTTGGCTGGAGCTGGTGTCTTACCCTTTGCCTCAGTACTTGCCGGCTTGCGTTCATCGGTACTAGGTGGCAATTCATCATCAGCGGGTGGTACCGCAGCCGCATCGCTCTTGGCCGTTTTATCGTTACTTGGCAAAGTCGCCACTTGCTTGCCCGGCTCGGGAACCTTAACCACCACTTCTTTGGCTAAACCATATTTGTGTAAGACACCTTGAAAATCTTTTTGGTTTGGTCGCTCAATACCGAACGGATTGGTCGAGGCCGACAACTCAGCAGTCAAAGCCGGGCTCATTTCTAAGCGCTTATAGAAAACATATTCACTCAAACGACGGTAGCGCGAAACCGCCACACGCAAATAACGAGAATCATTGTACTCAATAAAGAAAGCGCGAGCCAAAGGGGTCAAGAAGGCATAAGCGCTGACCACCGCTTTTTGTCGCTGATCAAGAAACAGATCGTGCATGAGATCTTGCTCGAGATTCAGCACCTTAGAGTAAAAACACCAATGGTACTTAACCGGATCGGTGCGCACAAATTCACGCGCGCCTTGCAAAATTTCTTCCCGACTCGAAGTTAGCGTCTTTAACTTTGCAAATTCAGAGTCGCATGTTTTGATGTCATCAGGCGAAGGCGCACCCTTCTCGGCAAAAATTGCCATCAGGTCACCCAGGTCAGGGCCATCCGGATGAGGCACGAAAACATATCCCGGCGGCGCCGGCGGCAACTGGGGCATCGGCGCAACCGTTGCTGAACTACAGCTGGCCCCGTAGGTCGCCAAAATACCGATGATCAAGTGCTGCGCCTGCCTACGAACTTGATTTGTAATCCTAGTTGGCATTCGGGTTCTCCTAACTTTCTCCATATGGCCGATCGGCAAATTCGACCCACAACCTGAGAAAAATTTTTGGCGCTTTTAGATTTCTAATAATTTTACTCAAGACCCTTTGGGTAAATCCGAAAAGACACATGGTAGGAAGGAGCTTATGCGCACGATCAATGACCAAGTGCAGGGCAAAACGAGGGGCCACAACTTGAAAAACTTTATCATAATTCAGTGTACTTTGTTGATTGCTTTAGCGCTTTCACCGGTAAAAGCGCTGGCTTCTGACGATAAATCAAAATCAAACACGCCAGCCGCTCCCGCCGGAGCCCCTGCGGGGATGGTGCCAGGAAAACCTGGCGGAGAGCGAAATTTCTACGAAGTCATGGAAGATCTCATGGCTGACTTTGAATACGATCTAAAAACAGGTGAAGTCAAAGGCCTGCGTGACCTCGCATTTAGAAATGTCGCCACCAGTGAAAATGTTCCGCCCTCATTTCGCAATCACCTAGAACTCTTAGTCACTGAACGAATCATGAAGCACTCAAAAACGAAAGTGATCCAGTGTCTTCCTTGCCGCGCAAAAAAGACCACACTTAACGGCGACCAAATGATCATCAGCAGCCCTGACACCAACCCCCAAGAACTGAGCCGCATTGCCAAAATGGCCGGCATTATGAATTTTATCGACGTCGCTTACAGTTACCAACCCCAAGCCATGATCATGTCACTGTACATCAGCGAGCCCGACTCAAACAGCATCATCTGGTCTCGAACCTACAATTCAGAGACTTCAAGAGCAGCTGCTTTTCGACGAGGAGTCGACTTCAATCAACTCGATACCGCACGACGCGCCAGCGAATACATTCCGACGATTCAATACCGTGTCGCAATCGGTTGGTTCTCTGAGCCAAATCTAGCCGTACGCACCGGCACTTTGACCGGAAGCTTTAGAATGATGGAACGCTACGATAACCGCCGCAAAGAGGTGGGCTTCGAGCTCGACTACAATCGCGATGTGTCGACGATTAGCAACACCTCAGCCGATGCCAGCGAAAATGTTTGGGCCGGAATCAATTTAACCATGCTCTTCATGCACGCCTGGAATTTTATCGGCGACGAAGAAAACTTCAACCTAGCGCGGGGCTCACTCTTTGCTGGGGTTGGCGGGTCTTACCACTCAGGTTTTCTCGGCGGCTTGGCTCGGGCCGGCTGGGAGTATCGCCTTGCCAAACACTGGGCGGTTTCTGCAAGCCTGGGGTATCGCCCTGAAGCTTCAATATTTGTGTCAGGCACAGCAGCCGGAGTGGTTAAAGGAATTGAATTTGGTTTAGGTATTAATTACATATTTTAAGTTTAATGAGGGATCGACGTATGAGAATAAAAACTGCAGAACACAAGACAGGGACAGCACTCGCGGCGATTACCCTTACCTTCTTGTCTTCTTGCGCTTCTGATTCTTATAACCGACGAGGCTCAATTAACAACCCATTCGGTTACTACTACAGTTCAGGGCCCAACGCCGACAACATCGTGCTTCGCTCAAAGAAGGGCGATCGCTCTGTCGAGGTTGAACTCTCAGGTAGAAATGGCCAAATGACTGACTTCATTATGCCTGTGAGCCCAGCTTTCAGAGATCAAGCACCCACCGCACTCGGATCAGGAAACGGTCTTGATGATCGCTACCGTGAGGCGAAACCTTCACTAACCGATCGCGAAATCACCAGAACCTTGCCACAAGGCAATGCCGACGAAATCGGCGATCGCCGTGAAATTGAAGCAGGATTGGGAGTCGTACCAACAGAAGAAGACAAACCACAAGGCGACACCAGTTACCTCGCGTCAGTCGACAGAGTTAAGCAATTATTTCGCTCGAATCGCTATGAGGCAGCCCTACTCGAACTCGATGAACTGATTCGAACTTATCCAACTGATCCAAAATTATATGAAATGAGAGGCACCCTCTTAGACCGTACCGGCAGAGGTGACCTTGCCCTCAGATCTTGGAGTCAAGCACTGCGACTTGATCCAGCCAACCAATCTTTAAAACGTTTTGTCGACAGAAAACAACAGGGGCGAAAGATTGCATCGCCTACAAAGGAGTAAACCATGCTTGGAGCAAAGAATCGAATGGACTCGAATCTTTTATCACTCCCCAACCTGCCAACCCTACCCAGGCTGAAGCCTAGGAGTTTCGCCTTTTTAGGCCTAACTGCTTTTCTTCTGAGCATTGGCTGGGCAACCGACTCACTCGCCGCACAACGGGCCCACACGAGCAAAGCGGTCGAACGGGTTGCCGAACTGCAAGTGCGAAATCTGATCGAACCGATCATCGAAAAGTACTGCCGCGATGAATGTAAACTCATGTCAGTTCATGTTAACGTAGACATTGCCGCCGCAGACGAGCTTGCACCAGGATTCAACGACTTTGATGCGAAGGGCGATAGTGCCCTCGCACCGAGTTCTGCCACCGTTAAGTTACTCATGGACGAAAAAATCGGTCCCGTGTCTCGCTCAAAACTTCTCGACCTCATTCAGCAATATGCCGACGCCCTCGAATTTCCAGTAAAGATTGATACCCAAGTAACACGATTTCCGCAGCCCATTGGTTCAGCCGCAAAAATTGCTGAACTTCGTGATCGAGTCACGAAGCAGGTTCGCGGCGCCGTTGACGACCTTTTTCGCCAGTTTTGCCCAGAACAGTGCCTTCTTGCTGATTATGACCTTCAAACTGAAGTCGTAAACGCAGAAGAGGCGCAATATGGTGCTGCAGGTGAATTCTTTCAAGACTCGGGTGTCGCTATCAAAGTCAAAACAATCAACGGAACCATCTTGATCGACGATGCCCTTTCAACTGTTGAACAAGGCAATATTCTCGAAATGGCAAAACTAAAGACAAGCTTCGTCAAAAACGTAAACCTTTCATCGAAGTCGATGAAATTTCCGAGACCATCACCAGAGTTGGCTGCAGCTGCTGCGGCAGGCCGTTACGGCGGGGGCCGAGGCATTGCCGGCGCTAGCAACACAGAGCTCAGCGAACTGAAAAAATTCGATTCAAACCAAAATACGACAACCAGCGCAACTAACGCAGAGACACAATCTAACTCGTCAACCAATAGCAATCAATCGTCGCAGTCAAATAACTCAAACAACAACTCTTCAGAAACTGTCGGAAAACAAGAAAGTTTCACGCGCATCGAGAAAATTGAACGTGTTGAAAACGGCGATGCCGTACAAGTCGAACTCCAAAAATTTAAGGTCTTTGGATTGATCTTCGCCTGCTCGATCTTGTCATTGCTGATCTTTCTGGCACTGGCTTCGTATCGACCGAAGAGCGGCGGCGGTTCAAGCACTTTTCAACGAGTCATTCAACAAATCGCATCTGACCCCGTCTCTAATAGCGCGCCTTCTACCTTCAAAGGAAGCATCGCCGATTCGGGAACCACTCAAGATGAGCGCTTGGCTTTATTGGGCAGAAAATACGAAATCCAACATTTTGTCGACGAGATGATGGGGGTGTTTGCGACCCAGCCCAAGGTCGCCAAATACGTTTTTACGAGAATTCTCACCGAAGATGGCATCGAAACCACTGCACAATACATTCAGATTTTTGGTGAAAGCGTCATCATCGATATGTTGCGCGACCCAAGTTTACAGGCCGACGTGACTGAATTAATGGAATACTACTCAAAGAATCCGATCGACATCAAAGACGACGAGAAGCTCGATCTACTCAAGAAACTCTACAATCGAACTATTGCCGGAAAGTTGGCGGTTATGGGAAGTCGTTCTTCAGCACTCTTTGATTTTCTTGCCGACATGGACGGCCTTCAGATTATGGAGCTGATTCGCAATGAATCAGTGACGGTCAAAGCGATTGTCATGACACAGTGCGATCCTCAAAAACGACTCGCGATTTTTTCAAAAACCGATGAAGAGACTCGCATGAAACTCATGGCCGAACTCTCACGCATCGATTACTTGCCACGCGATTACATCAACAACGTCGCCGGCGCACTCAAACGCAAACGTAGAGAGAATCCAAAACTCAACACTGAGGCCTTGCCCGGTTCAGATGTGTTATTGACTCTTCTCGAGCGAACCGGCCCAGATGTGCAGAAAACAGTTCTCAAGAGTCTCGAGATATCTGCCCCTGACAGTGCTCGCACGATCAAGAATAAGTTAGTCAGCCTCGACACCCTAAGACACCTTCGTGACGGTCAACTTCTCGAGGTGGTCTTGAGCCTCAAACACGATGAACTTCTGCAATTCTTAAAGGGCGCACCTGACAATGTGAGAATGGCTATTTTTGCCAAGTCACCGAAAGATCTCGTTTCTGAATTAGAAGAAGAACTCGAGTCAGTCAGTGTACTCAGTAAAGAAGCTTACGCAAATATTGAACGCAAAGTGATCAACCGCATGAAAGTGATGTCTAATGATGGTCTGATACATTTGGGTGAGGTTAATGAACGCATGCTTGCCGAATCGCAAGCTTCATCAAATGGAATCATTGAAGCGGGCCCTGGCGACTCAAGTACTAATGATGGCCGAACGACCGTAAACACGGCTGCAAATCTAAAGAAGGTGAGCGGATGGTAGACTTAAGTCAGCTCAAACCGAGCCCAGAAAAATTGAAGGAAATTAAACTCTTTGCGGCCTTTTCGCTCGAAGAGCTACAACGCCTGATCAATAGTGGTGAAGCGATGATCTTCGAGCCACACACGAACGTCGTGATTGAAGGTGAACTCTCTTGGGGCCTGTATCTCGTGATCAATGGGGTCGTCGGAATTTATAAAACCAACAAGGCAAGCGGCGATGTTTACGACATCGGCCAACTCAAGTCGGGTCAATACTTCGGCGAAATGTCGTTAATTGACGAGAGCCCAAGATCGGCTACCATTCGAACCCTCACCGAAACCCACACCTTTTTTATCGGAAGAGAAGGTTTTCAATCAGTTCTAACCAGTTCGAATGACACGAAACTTCGATTTTACGAACATTGCGTCAGAGATTTAGTCGTGCGCTTGCGTGAGGTGAACGACAGCTATGTTACCAGTCAGTTTCAGCTATGGAAAACCATGCTGAGTTCTAAGGAGGTCGCTTAACATGAATTTTTCAGCAATTCTCGGTGTACTCATTGGGGGATCGGTTCTGTACTTCGCACTCAGCGATGCCAACAGCAACATCATGTACTTTGCGAACATGCACGGAATTCTCATCGTCTGGGGCAGCACGTTTGCCGTCTCGTGCATCGCTTTTCCGATCGGAACCGTGCTTTCACTAGCTAAAGTCTTTCTCCTTCGGGTACTCGGCAAAAACAAGGTCGACTACCAAGGCACGATTGCCCAAATTTTAGAGCTCAGCAAAAAAGCAACGATTGGTTTGTCAGCACTCAACGACTCCCTGCCTAATCTTAGACACGAGTTTCTCAAAGAAGGCGTTCAGCTAGTTGCTGCCGGAGTTCTCTCAGAAACTGAAATTCGCCAAGTTCTAGACATGCGCGTAAAAACCACTGAAAAAGTTTACTTACATGAAGCCAATATGTTCAAAAGTATCGGAAAGTTTCCACCAGCTTTCGGTCTTCTCGCTACCACACTTGGTATGATCGCGGTTCTTCAAAAATTGGGTGAACCTGATAGCCAAAAATTAATTGGTCCTGCTATGTCGATCGGTTTGATCGGTACGTTGTACGGTATCGCAACCGCCAACTTTATCTTTTTGCCGATCGCCGAAGCTCTCACTGAACGAACACATGAAGAAGTCAGACTTCGAAAAATGATCGTCGAAGGTGTTTGCATGATCAAATCACAGATTAATCCGATCTCAATGCGAGAAGGCCTAAACTCCTTCTTGTTACCAAGAGACCGATTGGTCAAGAAAGCGGCGGCATAGTAAAATCATGGTACCGGCAATGCCAAATAAGAAATCACGAGACGCGCACGATGAGGCAATCAAGCATCGCGTTCACGAAGATGCACCTCACGCAGAAGAGGGCGGCGAAGAAACTTGGCTCATATCCTATGCTGACATGATGACCTTGTTGTGCGGATTTTTTATCATGATGTTCAGCATGGCCAAGATCAATACTCCCGATTTTGAACGCGTGCGTGAGTCCATTTCGAAAGAAATGGGTGCCGAGTTTCATGATCCAAAACAAGAATTTGGAAAATTTCTCACCAATATTTTGCAAGAAGCCGGCGTTGAAAAAGATGCAGTGGTCATTTCAGATCCTTACGGTGTGCACGTCACTTTCAACTCGACGTTGTTATACGATCCAGTGAGTAGTGAACTTCGACCGCAATCAAAAGCCCTACTAGCTAAGTTAATTCCAGTGATTGAGCGACAGCAAATCAAAGACAAGAAGTTTTACCGCATCGCCATTGAGGGCCACACTGACAGTAAACCACTCGTGGGCGGGCTGTACTCTTCGAACTGGGAACTCTCAGCCGCACGAGCAGTCAAGGTGATGAGAATGTTTCTCGATGCTGGCTTTCAGTCTCGACAGGTGACGCCGATCGGCTATGCTGATACTTACCTTTCGGCGCCCGCTCGAACTGCCACCGGAGCTTGGGATGAAGAAATTCTCGCTAAGAATCGTCGCGTCGTCATACGTATTTTGGATCCAAAAAATGACGGCATACCGACTCCTGATCAAATTGATGTTCCCGACCCTAAAACTCGCGCGCCTGCAGCAACTCCAGGCACCGGCGCTCCTGCGGCCGCAGCGCAACCGGTTGCACCGCCCGCTCCCGGATATTCTTTGGGTGACCTCAAAGACCAACCCCCTGGCGCACTGAAACCACCAGTGCCACTGCTCGCGCAACCACCAGCTCAACTCCCAACACCGACGGCCTTGGCGCCGAGTGCAGAAAATTCAATGCCTCGACCGCTCCCCCTTCAACAACCACCGATGGCGCCACAGCAGGGTTTTCAAAATTACACACAACCTGTTTACCCAACACAAGCTCAACAACAGCAGCCTGTGATCATTCAGTTTGTGCAACCGACTCAGCAGCCAACACAACAACCCGGGCAGCAACTGGGCCAGCAGCAGCCGCTGCAGCAGCCACAAATCGTAGAGGTAGCACCGCCATCGCAAGCCGTTCAACCCCAACAGCAACCGTTGGTCAACACGCAACCACCGCCGGTTACTGCACCCACCACCGTCAAAGAGCCATCGCGGGTGCCGGCTAATACCCGATCAATCGATCAGCTCGAGAAAGAGCTCGAGAACGGATCGCCTGAGGAAAAACCTGCCGATTGACCGATCTCTGACAAAGCGTAACCTTTACGATAAGGGGGGACTCTACCTATGAGGTGGAACTGTCCACATTGTTCGGTTGCATTGGCCGTGAGTGATGAAAAAATGGGAGCAGGTTGGACTTTTTCTCGCTGCTACAAATGCGGTGGTTTCGCATTGATAAAACAAGCCGAGGTCAGTCTCATTAAGATTGATCGCACGCCAGGAAACACCGGCTTGCAGATTCCAGAGGGTATTTCAGCCCAGGCCATCACTCAGATTCAAAACGCACAAACGCAACAAACAGCGTTGAAATCAGCGCAACAATCAACTCTGAACTCAGCGCCACAACAACCCCTGAGCGCTAATCAGCTCATGGCTAAGCAAATTTCAGACGGTCTTAAACCCGTAGTAAAAGCTTCGACAAGGCATTTACATACCAATGTAAGCACCCCAAATGTAGCCTCGGTGGCTCACGCAACGGCACAACAAAAACTGATGTCAGCGGTGAAAACACCACCCAAGTTCAAACCACTCGTCGAAGCGCGAGGAACAAATGCAAAATCATCAGGCGGTTTTTTGCCTGAGCCCCTACCTGAAGAACCCCTGCGCCCTTGGTATTACAAATTGATGCCCTTTGCGATGGGACTTGCCGCTTTCTCAATGGCGGTTTCTGGCATCTACTTGTACTGGCAAGGTCAAAAAGTCATCGTGCAAACAAAACCGAGTGTTTCTGAAAATACTTCAGAGACGAGACCTGAACCGGCCCATCACTCGCAAAATGAAAATCTCAAAGACCAGATTCACGCGGCGGCGATGGCCCCTGAACGGGGTCCATCAGCGGTTGGTGAAGTTCGTGAAGTTATTCGAGTTTCACGAGACATTCCAAAAGTAAAAACGCCGCTACTCGTTCAAGCAGTAAAGCCCCACACCCGCATTTATCGAGAACCCTCTTCTGATTCGGAGGTTTTGAGCATCGCAAATCCGAAACTCAATTATATCGTGTCGTCGGTAAAAAATGATTGGTTTCAAATATTATACAAAGATGATTTAAAACAAACCGAGCAAGCGTTCTTGAAAAAAACCGATGTGCAGTTGATTACCGGCACCGACGCTGCTGAAATCAACCCCGTAAAACCGACGATCTCTGACTAACCGCCCGCTGGCTGAACTTTGTAATCAATCATGGTGCGCAAGCCCGGCTTAAACTCTTGCCAAAATTTGTCACCTTTACGAGGATCAGCCGATGGCAACTCGAGAGTGATGGTCGGAATACCCCGTTCTCTGCCCGCATAATTACCCAGCGAACCAGGGTAATAATGGCTGTGTTCAGCCTTAATTGCCTGCCTTAAGCGCAAACACTCGGCCACGTATTCTTTCGGAAATTTATGAAGACTCAACATATTGGGTCCATCATAATCGAGAAAATTCAAAGGTGCGTGAATCGCAAGAACCTTCTGCGGCTGAAATTTATCGATCAATTCTTTTTGAAAGCGAGTTTCTGGTTCAGAGTCGGGTGCATTGCCCGGAAACCGTCTTGGGTTAGCTCCATACCTCTTCTTCCAAGCCTGTTTTGCCAGACGATCCCAGTCTTTGGTACCAAAGTTGCGATTCACATCAACGCCGCGAGAATTGGTTCGGCTGCGGGGTTTGTGCAAAAAGGAATCAGGATTCACTAGAGGCGCTAAAATTACATGGGCATCTGCCAATAAATCTTTATTGTCTTTGAGCCACTTCGCTATCTGGGCGCTCAAGTACATCGGCGTGATTTCATCGCCATGTACCATCGATACGATCAAAGTACTATTCTTCGACTGCGGGTTTCCAAATTCTGCATAAACCAGTGGCCGGCTCTTCACTGAGGTTCCGCCGATTTGCCACTCAGCACCGTCACAAGGATCAATGCTCCACTTCAGCTCTTTGAAACTATTTCGCTGTTCTTGACAGAACTTCTGAATTTTCGCCGAGCGCTGAGCATCAACAAGGGCAGCCGAAAGGTCGCTAGTTTTTCTTTTTTCATCAATCGCTAACGCAGATGAAATCGACCCCAAGCACAGTAAAATAAAGGTGGTCGTTGCTAGGTTGATAGGTCTTCTCGCTGTTTCTTCTTTTTTGCCCAATACCACTTTCCCACCGCCGCCAAAATGGCGAAGAAAATAACTAATAGAATTCCGTGTTCAACCTTCTTAATCACCGTCACTACGTGGTCAAGAGTGTCTCCAAAAGTGTAAACTGCCCCGATGATCAATGGAACACTAACTAACGCGGCAGCCCCGTCATACAGAATAAACTTACGAAAGGGCACATGTAAAACCCCAGCTGTAAAAAAAATGGGCGATCGAAGTCCAGGCATGAACCGAGCAGCGAACAGAAGCTTATCGCCCTTCTCATTTAAGCTCTTCGACACGGCATCCAGCCGCTCATCAGATAGCAATTTGTGAAAAATCCACTTTTTCGTCAATTTTCTGCCGAATTTCGCCCCAAGAAAAAACATACTGCTATCGCCAATGAGCACTCCGGCCAGCGAAATCGCCATCATAATCCAAAGATTACTGACACCGTAGTAAGCCATCACCCCAGCAGCAAATAGAGTCACATCTTCTGGAATGGGCACACCAAAGCCGCAAGCCAGCAAAATGCCAAAAACTAGCATGTAAGGAGTGCCGCCGTAAAAATCGAGTAACAGATCAATCATGTAATCCACAGTCACTCTAGGTTAGTTGATTATCTGCGGTTGTTCAAGGGATGAGAGAGTTCATACTCACGAACTAGTTCGCCCATATCGACATGGGTGTATCTCTGAGTCGTCGTCAAAAACTGGTGGCCTAATAGCTCTTGAATCGTCCTGAGGTCGGCCCCTGCACTCAGAAGATGGGTCGCAAAACTATGACGTACCCCATGGGGTGAAATGGCTCTAGATGCCCCCACCCGAACCAAGTTTCTGAGAATAATGCGCGCAACGCTTCGAGCGCTCAGGCGCGACCCCTTGAAATTAGTAAAAATGGGGTCGTCGTCACTCACTTTTTCAGCTCTACTTCGTAGGCGCTTCAAGCTCTCAACCGCCTCTTGGCCCAGAGGCGCCTCTCGCATTCTTTTTCCTTTTCCCACCACCGTGAACCAGGGCCGCCGTTCATTAAACCCCCCCCAGTTCAACTGCACCACTTCTGAAACCCGAAGACCCGTCGAGTACATCGCTTCTAACAGAGCCCGATCGCGAACCCCGAGGGTTTTTGTCAAATCAGGAGCCTCAATGAGTTCGCGCATCTCATCAACTCGCAGAAACTTGGGCAGTTTCTTTTCGCTTTTTGGGCTTTTTACAAGTTCACCCACATCGCGGCGAATTTGCCCTCGAAGCTTAAGGTACTTCAAAAAAGTTCGAAGTGCAGACAATTTTCGGCTCGAACTTGACCTCTGTATTTCTTTTAAACGCTCAGTCAAAATCGACCGCAGAACCACAGAAGTGAATTTTTCATCTAGGTCACCTAGACTCACTATTTGACGATTCGCGAAGTCAGTTAGCCATTGTTTGAGGTCAGAATCGTAGGCCCTAAGAGTTTCGTCACTCATGCGCCTAACCGACGAAAGGTAGTTGAGGTAGTCTCTGGCAGCTTCTGCTATCGACTTAATTTCGCCCATTCTTGCTCAAGTCTAACACAAATTCAAAACCTTATGGTAAGGGCAATTCCACAAGAAGGATGTGCTGAAGTGCCAAACAACTCAAAACCTCACTCGAAGGGTAAATCAGAAGGATCTGCTGAAGAAAATTTGCCGGGAACCGTACACATTGTCGGCGCTGGGTTGGCAGGTTCAGAGGCCGCCCACTTTCTTGCTGAGCGCGGCATCAAGGTCGTGATTCATGAAATGCGGCCTGTAGAAAAAACTGAGGCCCATCATTCGAGCGATTTTGCCGAACTAGTCTGTAGTAACTCACTCAAGAATCTCAATCCACTGACAGCCCCAGGCATCTTGAAAACTGAAATGACCGAGGCAGGTTCGCTGATCTTGAAAACCGCCCGTGAGTTTGCCGTACCTTCGGGAGAAGCCCTCGCTGTTGATCGCACGTTATTCGCAGCCTCAATCACCAAAACGCTGACCAATCACAAAGACATCACTGTAGTGAAAGAAAAAGTGAGCAAGCCGTTTGAGGGAGCAATCACACTTTTCTCAACGGGTCCTTTGACCGCCCCATCGCTGACCGAGTGGATCTCGACAGCCTTGTCAGCCAAAGGCTTACGCAGTGACGATTGCTATTTCTACGATGCGATCGCACCCATTATTGATGCCACCTCGATTGACCGCGAAATCGTGTTTTCTGCTAACCGATACGACAAAGGCGATGACGAGGCCTATTTGAACTGTCCGTTTACTCGTGATCAATATTACGCGTTCATGGACGCTCTCGCATCGGCCGAGAAAGTGACGCCGAAGAATTTTGAGAAAGAGAAATTTTTTCAAGGCTGTCAGCCCATTGAAGCAATTGCCGCGAGCGGTAGAGAATCGCTGCGATTTGGCCCCATGAAACCCGTCGGGCTGGTCGATACAAAAAATCCAGATCCCAAATCGAGGGCTTACGCTGTCGTGCAGCTTCGTCCTGAGAATCGATCGAAAACTGCCTATAATTTGGTTGGCTTTCAAACCAAACTAAAATATCCCGAACAGCTACGCGTTTTTCGCACCATTCCTGGCCTAGAAAAAGCTGAATTTTTGCGTCTCGGTTCGATTCATCGCAATACCTTCATCAACGCGCCGAGAGTACTTCGCGCCGACTTGTCACTCAAGCACTACCCTTCAGTTTATTTTGCCGGACAAGTCACCGGTGTTGAAGGATACCTCGAATCGAGCGCTTCAGGCTTACTCGCCGCCTTTTTTATTCTGCAACGCCTGCGACAGCTGCCACACTCAGCGCCTCCAGCAAACACAGCACTGGGAGCTCTCTTGCGACACGTAACTGGCTCAGATCCCGAACATTACCAACCCAATAATATTCACTTTGGCCTTTTTGAACCTCAATATTTTTCACTTGCCGTGGGCGCGAAGAAAGATGTCGTAAAAGACGCCTACGCCAAGCAATGCAAAGAGGCCTTCTCAGAATGGTACAAGCACAGTAGGCTTCAACCGTGAGGGGTTTAAGAACGGTCCATCAGTCGTGCACGTGGCATCAATCGCCCATGAAACGTCCCTCATGAGAATGGAAAGGTAAATTGACCCAATGAACTTCGTATCAGGCCCATTTCTCATAGCGATTGCCGCATTACTTTGGGCAACTGACGCCGTTTTTCGTGTACCGTCTGTTAAGCGGCTTGATCCGGCCTTAGTCGTCTTGATTGAGCACACGATTGGCATGCTCATTATCGGGCCTTACATTTTCTTTAGGCATCGCAAAGACATCTTCAAACTCTCAGGCCGCGAGTGGCTTGGCGCTTTCTTGATTGGCTCGGGCGCCAGTGCGCTTGCGACGCTGTTCTTTACGGCGAGCTTTCGCTATTTGAATCCGTCTGTCGCAATTTTGCTTCAAAAACTGCAGCCGATCATCACAGTTATTTTGGCTTATTTGTTATTAGGCGAGGCGCCAAATAGAAAATTTTTTCTTTGGGCACTCTTAGCGCTCTTCAGCGCTACCCTACTAGCCGCGCCAGATCTTGCCACTCGAAATTTCATTCACAGCTTTGACGGCTTCAATGTTGAAGGACTATCGTACTCGATCGCTGCCGCTTCACTCTGGGCATGCGCAACGGTTGCCGCAAAAGTGATGCTGCGGCAAGTACCAGTAACCATCACTTTATTTTGGCGTTACACCTTCGGGTGGATGACGCTCTTGTTTGTCGTCTTTTTCTCAGGTCTCACCGTGCCGCTCTCGAGTGCGTTCAATCCAACCACTATTCGTGCACTTTTCTACATGGCTACTGTACCCGGCATCTTAGCGCTATTCACCTACTACGCTGGCCTCAAGCGAACAACGGCTTCACTGGCAACCTTCATCGAGCTACTTTTTCCGATCGCTGCCATCTTAATCAACACCGTGGTACTCGATAGCCCGCTGTCGATGGTACAAGTGTTGGCAGGATTCGTTCTCGTATCAGCGGTCACGAGAATCAGTCTTTTGTGAGCGCCAGTATCTGCGCTACCGATGCAGGATGCTCGCCCTACCTGTGCGCGGGGAACTCGCGCTACCTGTGCAAGGCACTCGCCCTACCTGTGAGCGGGGAACTCGCCCTACCTGTGAGCGGGGAACTCGCCCTACCTGTGAGCGGGGAACTCGCGCTACCTGTGCAAGGCACTCGCCCTACCTGTGTCGAACTCTCGGGCTATCTGTGTAGAACACTCGCCCTTAACTGGCTAATATAAACAACTAATTCGGTTAACAGCTATTCACGAGGCGGCCACTTAACTACCTGCATCGGTGCGGGCCGAAACACCACCAAGACCACGGTTGAACTGACCGACGCCGACACGCTAAGGTATGAGTACGAGTCAACTCAAACGGCGCTTTACTACGAAGCGTGTTTTGATTCGGGCCCTTACAATCACTTCGAGTCTGAGTGCGTATACGAACGTGTGAAAGAGTAAATTGACGTCGGCGCCTCAAACCACCTAGGGCGCGGCCTTCGGAAGTCAATATTAGCTATGACTCAACGACGGCTATGACTCAAACTTTTGACGCAAATAGCGGTTCATCTTTTCAGCTCCGAAAACCTGCACTGCCTCGAATAAATTGTGACCTCGACACCGGATCCGTAGATTGGTGTCTACATTGATACCCCCCACCGCGACTGGCGTTCTGTGATCAATTTCGAGGTACCGCGTTTCACCGCAGCACTTACCGCTCGACGGATCGACGTAACTGCAACGCCCACCATCCTCGCGAAAAACTTCACGCTTCAGCCGATTCGCGACATGTTTTCGGAGACCTATCTTCTGCGGTCCCGCCGGTTTAGGCTTTAGCAGTTTACTGAATTCGCCCAACGATTCGGCTAAAAAGTCACCCGAAACCACGTTTAAAGAGTCGCTCGAACACTTTCCCGGGAAAGTCTTTTCTAGATCAGAAGCAACTTCGCCATGAAGCACTACCTCCGACGAATCACCAGACAATGTCGACAAAAGTTTTCGCGACTCACTATTCGGGGTTTTGCCCTCAACTCTTTTTTTTGCCCTCACTTCTATTCTCTGGATTCTTCTCGATTCGATTCTTTGATTGACCCTCTCGGGATCGACCTTCTCAAGGACGATTTCGTTCATGTACTCAATGACCTCCGCAAACTTTCTAGTTTTTCCGGTGTGTGAAGTCAGATCTTGAATGCGCCGCAATTTATCGAGAAGGCTCTTAGATACGCTGAATCGAAGTTCAAACTGCTGTTCGCCCTCAATACTCCCCAATGGCCGCACTGATTCTTTTTGGCTCAATAAATGTTTTGCTAGTTTAGGATTCTCTGCCGTCTGATTTGCTAGATACACTTCGACTTCACGTTTTGACTTCTCTTCGATAGCCGAGAATATTTGGGCACATTCGGGCAAGCTGACAGGATTACCCTCAACTTTTTCTCTAGCCATCAAATGCGACTGAGCCAGACTCACGGTGGCCAACGACAGCTTACCAGATTCGAGTTTGCCACCTATTTCAGGCATTGCCTCAATTGCACGCAGAGCCAAAACCCGCCTTTGCGCTTGAGATTCTGTGTAATTTAGTTCTTTCACGCAAAAGGTAAAAAGCGAACTGTAGCCCATCTCTAAGTAAGCGCGGCGGCGATGAACTTCAGCCAAGTGCTCTAAAATTTGAGTCAGAAGTTTTCTTTCATCTGAAATCAATAGATGCAGACTTTCAACTAAAACTTGATTTGAAACTGTTTGTAACGACTTCATGTAGGTTCAATACCACAAGATTTCAGCCCCATCAAAACCGCCAGATTGGCTCTAGGTGGAGGCAAAAAAACACCCCAGTGAACGACCCGCGTGCTACCCACACTGAGCACAACCTCGGTCAAACCTGTTCACGTTATGACCATTTTGTAGCCTTTTTGGTCACAAAACCGAAAACCAACCAAAAGGTTGTCAAGCTCTTTTTGGTTAAAATGAATTTTTTCGAAGCGGAAATTGCGCTGCCATCACATCACATCACATCACATCACATCACATCACATCACATCACATCACATCACATCACATCACATCACATCAC
>CAITVN010000023.1 GCA_903895855.1 Oligoflexia bacterium
CCCGTAGAACAGACCCCAAATAGCTGCAAGATCCCCATATCCAAAATCCCCACCCCATTAACATCTAACAGGGTAAGCCCACCCTCATGATTTACGATTACCTAAACCCGATAGACAAAAGCGCGAAAGAACGCCTCAAACTGCTCAAGCAGAAATTCCCTAAGCTTGATGGCTACCTCGTTTACAGTTCGAGATTTGGCCAGGCAGCAGTTGGTACGCAATGCAAAGAACTCTTCAAACAATTTTCGAAAATGTTCGTCAACTCAAAAGCCAAAACTGAAGCGCTCGATTTGCTCGAATACCAGTCTTACACTGAACTCACACCAACCGATATAAAGAGCGTAGATACCAAAATTGAAGGCCTCGTCAAGACTCTGCTGATTTCTGAAGATATAGTGATCGCAATCGTCTTTAACGAGCTAAACTACGACTTGATTTCAAAACTCCAACAAGATGACCTAGTTGACCGATCGTTAACTCCGCAGAGTAAGGCCTCAATTGACATTATTTTAATGCCCCTGACCTTAGCTGACCGAGCGGTCTGCGATACTTAGGTAACAAGTCAAAAAAAGCTAAATGCAAACGATCGAAAAAAACAGAAAGTACTCTATGAAACAAGATAACGAACTCACAAACCTACTCATCGAATATGGAATTAAGATTTCGGCATTGATTAAACGCACGACAAACCAAGCTGCCCTTGAGTACCTATTCTCATTATTTACTTTGCCAGAACGAACGAGACTTAATCGCAAGATTCAGCTTGAAGCCATTAGACGGGCTGAAAAGACATTTAGCGCAGAGGCCCTAGAACGCCTAAAAGACAGCATGTCTGAATTTAGCGGGCAGCTCGCAACCGACATCGATGACTATGCTCGCGATCTGTGTCGCAAAGTCTTATACCGCATTCCGTCGCTCAATCGCTGGCTAATGTCTGAAATTGAAATTCTCCTCACTCAAAAATTAAGCAAAGGCAATCAGCGCGAAAAAAAAACCAAACCGCCGGCCTTCAAGACACGTCTCAATGAAATCAAGAGAGTCTTCAACCTCAATGAGAATGAGACTTCGGTGCTTCAATTCTTGTACCTCAAAGAAACAGTTGAGGGGCTCGAAACTGTGTTTAGAAATCCCTCTTTGAAAATGGATGAACTCAATAAATCAGTGAGAAACTATTGCCACTTCTTTAACATGAGCCCTCATGACCTAAAAGACATGCTGAAGAAAGATTCAGCACTGGTGGGTTCAGGTCTCATTTCTCGAGACCAACGGACTTCAACCATTGAAATCGAAAGCCATGTCACTTCGTTTTTGGCCGGAATCTCAACTCTCGACCTCACGGCAACTTATTTCGAAAAAGCAAACCGAACTGCCGATTTGTCAGTCGATGACTTTGCCCTTCCAAGAGAAAACACCGCGGTGATTCAATCTCTGCTTGCCGCAACTCCGAGTGTTCTTGGCTGCAACATTTTGCTTCATGGAACACCGGGTACCGGAAAAACTGAATTTTCAAAAAGTCTCGCTAAAGACGTTGACGCTGAACTGTACTTTGTCAAACAGACCGACGATGACGGTGACGAAAGGCTGTCGTACCGAAAGACTGCCCTAGTCGCGGCCCAAAACCTTCTTCGAGAACGTAAATGCATTCTAGTAGTAGATGAAGCTGATCCTATCATCAACACGACGTCTGGAATATTCATGTGCGACATGAAAGATAAGAACGATGAAAAATCGTGGATCAATCATTACATTGAAAACTCGAAGATCAATATCATTTGGATCAGTAACCGCATTCAGGGCATCGATGACTCAACGAAACGCCGTTTTTCTTACGCTCAAGAATTTCGCGAGCCCGAAATAAAGCAACGCCTCAAGGCTTGGCAAATTCAAACTCGTCAGAATAGGATCACTTTTCTTAACGAAAAGACTCTCGAAAAGCTGGCGAGCCAATACCACGTCAGCCCCGGCACGATCGCGCTGGCCCTTCGAGACATTGAAGCAACCCAACCAAAAGCTTCGAACACTCTCAAACTTGCATCACTTCGAAATATCCTTTCGCAAAAACAGGCATTTTGTGCCGGAAACAAGACTAGCATGAGCCGTGTGAGTTCGAACTATAGTCTAGAAGGACTCAATACCGACATTTCGCTTGATACCGTACGCACAACCATTTCAAGGTTCTACGACAAACTTAACCACGAAAATTCGGACCTCGAAATACCTAACCTCAACCTTCTGTTGCTCGGCCCACCGGGATCAGGAAAAACAGAGTTTGTGAAACACCTAAGTGAACGCATCGAAAAAGAGCTCGTGATCAAACGAACCAGTGACCTTTTGTCAAAGTATGTGGGTGAGGCCGAACAGAATATAGCTCGCGCCTTTAGAGATGCTGAGGCGAAAAATGCACTTTTATTTCTCGATGAGGCCGATTCACTATTCATCAATCGCGCTGGCGCTTCACATTCGTGGGAGGTCAGCCAAACTAACGAACTACTCTGCCAAATGGAACAGTTCAAAGGGGTTCTAGTCTGTGCGACCAATTTCGATAAACACCTCGACAAAGCGGTACTTCGAAGATTTGGATACAAGATCAAATTCGACTACCTGAAACCTGAGGCAAATCTCATCTTTTTTAATAAGTTTCTAGCCTCACTCATCAAGCAGCCACTTACCGAAGTTGAGACCCAACAATTGTGTTCAATTCAACGCCTTGCCCCCGGTGACTTCAAAGTGGTTTACCAAAAACACTACCTCAACGGGCACGCAGATAGCCAAGAATTGATTGCCGATCTTCAAGCCGAGGTCGCCATGAAACAATCAGGTGAAATGCGATCGATTCAGGGATTAAGAGGATAACCCAATGCAAGCGACCCAAGACGAGCCAAAACCAGCTCAAGCGTCAGAAGCCACGCAACTAGCCTGCAGTTTTTGCGCAAAAAAGCAAAGCGAAGTCTTAATGCTCATTGCGGGCCCTACAGTTTATATTTGCAGTGAATGCGTCGCCTTCTGTGAAGAAATCATCAAAGAACAGAACTCGAGCAAAAAACCCAAAGTAGATACACCGAAGGCTAAAGCTGTGCGGTATTTGAAGCGCGCGATTAAAAGGCGGTCAACACTCTACACACTATCGAGACTAAGCGCGAGGCCCCGAGTTCTCGTCGTGATTAAGAATCAAATTGTCGACATCACAAAAGAGCTCTGCGACATATCGACGAGCTACAATCAAGATTCGTTCAATCTCGAAGAACTTTCGCGGCTCTTGTTCAACTCGAAAACGGCCCTGAAACGAAAGCGCCTGTAACCCTACTTTGAGTCAATTGGCTGCGCCCCACCCAAGAAGGCTTTCATACTTGCTTTGCCGCTAACGCCAGCCAAAACTTCTTCAGGAGTTTGCCCCCCTGGAATCAAAATTTTCAAGATCCGCAGTCCATTCTCTTGGATAAAGCCAGGCACGCCTGGAGCAATTGAACTCAAAGTGCTTTCATTGCCAGTGAGTATCGTCATTCGAGTGCAAATCCGCCCAAATAGTTCGCAATGTTCTCTTGTCAAACGGGCTCCACAAATGGCGACGGCGTTTTCAAATCCAGAAGCATGCATAACGAGCACGTCA
>CAITVN010000024.1 GCA_903895855.1 Oligoflexia bacterium
ATGAACTCCAAAATTCAGATGATCAAATCGAATGCTCGTGGCTACCGGAATTTTGAAAAATACCGGACGGCAATACTTTTTCATTGCGGTCGGCTAGATCTCTACCCACTCGTTTCCCGGTAGAGCCAAAAAATTTGCAAGGCAAAATCATGAAAACGGAATCAGCCTAACCATTGTTGCAAGGGAATCCAATAAATCCGCAAAAATTCTGGGATATTATTCAGTGAGTTCAGGGCAAATTGAGTTTGGTGATTTACCGTCGGAGCTTAAAAAGAAGCTACCTCGATACCCAATTCCAATTATGAGAATTGGGCGCCTTGCCGTTGATCGCTCAGTAAGTGGACAGGGAATTGGAGAGGCCCTTTTAGTAGACGCCCTCCAGCGTGCACTCGATGCTTCGGAGAAGATTGGTATCTTTGCGATCATCGTGGATGCGAAGAATGAAAGTGCCAAGTCATTCTACAAGAAGTACGGCTTTATTGAACTTACTAACAAGCCAATGGTTCTTTTTATTCTGATTAGCACAGTACGGGATTCGCTTTCCTAAATAACAGTGGTTAATTCAAGTCCGTGGGTTGCATCATCCCAGAGCCAAAAAAGTTCACGTCATGATGCCGACTGCGGGCTCCTCACTCGTTGAGCATTTCCCAAATTTTTAGAACGGTGGTCCAATTTCTCATCTCTACCTTAAGAGGTTAATTTGGGGGTACTTTTTGAAGAAATTTGACTCGCTCGCAGTTGATGGTGCTAAATAGTGATTAATGGGTACGATAACTAAGACTCTCTTTTTTGCATTTCTGGTTGTTTCGGTTTTTTGCTTCGGATTTCCCAATGATCGATTTCTGAATTCGGCGTTTGCGTACGTGACCGACTTGCCTACGTCATTAGCACGCGACGTACTCTCTGAGTCGGTACCCACGGCGTTTGCTGCATTTGATCTCGACACTAACGACTACCGAATAGAATGGATCACCGATCGCCCAGACGGCATCACGGCTCAACTAGTTCAAGGCTCACTGCAATGGGTTCGGGTCGCCGATGTTTTGACCCTACCTCGAGCGAGATTACACCTAGAAATCAAAGGTGCTCAAAGTGGTAGGGTTTCAAACGCCGGATTCACTCAACCTCTTGCGCAACAAGAAGCCGAACTGCCTGTGGCCCTCATTTCTGGAGACCAGAATCCGATCGACCTCGTCTTTACTCGAGACGGCAAAGAAGTGCATGCAAGGCTCAGCCTTCAGTACAATCCCACTTCAAAACCCGATTCTGCTCGGGTGTATTTTGATCCGTCTTGTTCGCGATTCAACATGCACTTCAACGCAAACGAAAAACAAGCGTCTACGACCGGGTGGATTTATGTGGGTTGTCGATTCACAGAATTGGTGGGAACTCCTGACAAAGCATCAAGCTTAGAGGCGCTCATTTTTTGGGATGGCATTGGACAAACCCTTACCCTAGGAGAGACACCTACGCCAGCCACCTCAGTGTCAGTGTGGCCGCTTCGTTTACGCTCAGAACCCGGATCAGTTACCATCAAAGCCGCTGATTCAAGCGAAATCAAAATTGAATACTCGATGGCCAAGGTCTACCGACGCGGATCTTTAGGCCTAGGAATTGGCCCTTACACCGATCACTTTAGCGGAAATGGAGAATTACTCGACACGGTTGCACCGGTTCTCACTTTGTACGGATCGTACTTCATCACTGAATCGATGCGCCTGGTTGCGTTTGGTGCATCGACCATTGACCCACACCTGACAACCGATTTCGGTATTTACATGCACAGCGAATATTTAAAATTCATTGACCGCCGTGTGGTCATTAGCCTGCTTCTCGGTATGCACGCCGTCGGATTTCGATCTCAAGGCAATTACTACGTTATTCCGGGGTTTCCGCAGGGCTTCGAGCTGGGATTTATCGATGCCTTTAAGAAAGGTTACAACTTCATGTCAGGTATGTTTATCTACCCAGAAAGCGACGGCAAATCGTATTACAATCTCTGGGTCAGGTGGGGATCTTCAAGAATGTTCGGAGAATTCAACTACATAGCCTGGAGCGAAAAAATTGACCACCAGCCAGTGAGCGCCAAAAACTTTGGGCTGTCAGTGGGATTCCCAATTGCCCGCTTTTTCTAGATTAGATATAAAACGAGACATAAAGACACTTGCTCATTTATTCATTTTCAGTTTTACTTTAGCTAGAGGGTTTACCTATGAAAAATGAGACAATTACACTCACGCAACAAGAGTTCTTTGCTCTAGACCAAATGAGAGGACTTTCGGGGCCTATGCATTTTTTCGTCAAGTCAGCACAGCCCACGCTTGATGGTTGCTGGACTTTAGAGGCAGCCCCCGACCTCATCGGCTCACTCAGACAATCATTGTCAAAAGAAATAGAAGAAGAACTGGGACCGTCAACCGATCGTCGCCATCTGTGGAATGTCTACTCTCGACTTTCAGGAAATGCCTAGGGTTTTTGTGTATTAAAAAGGTAGAGGTAGGTACTCTTAGAACACGTGCAAAGAACCGATCGAGATTTTGGCACTTGGGCCACTCAACAAAACACAAAGACTGCCCGTAAGTAGAGGCCTCTCATTCATCGGCATAAAAACGCATTAACTCTCGCTTTCGGCTCGCAGACTGAACTCACCGATCCCGATCGCATTCGAAAAGTGTACCGACAGAAATATTCAACGAGCTGGACCTTCATTGCCCTCGCGTTCGCAATTGCCCTGTTCGTTCAAGTGGCCCTAAAATCTGAACACCAATGGAACATCGACTGGATTCCGCTTGCCTCAGGAATCAGCCTCTTAGGTCTTGTAGTGGGAGTTTTGCTCAAGCAGCGATCTGATCCGTTGAGGCGGTATTTGAAAAATCCAGAAGAGTTCTCATTTGAGCCAGCGCAAATCACTGAAGCGCGCTCGGTCATACCGGTACGAGTCGGAAGCAATGGCCGTAATTTTACGCCCTACATTGATCTCACAATAAAACTCGTTTCACCAAATCTGAAACTGAGTGAAAATGACACTTGGCACGAGTATTTTGACATCTACGCTTGGTGGGCCAGAGACCCCAAGCTACTCATTCCAATGAATGATACTCCGTTCAGTCTTGCTAGCCAGATTCTTCACTTACCCATTCCTGTTTGGGTGATTCTAAAAAAATCAGCTCACCCTACTGGCGCACTCGTAGGTATTGAATCAGCACTCTTAGAAACTCTCGAACGCATGCGGGCCATTTAATTTTTGAAAATCGAACAAGCTGATCAGGGGCAATCTTGAATCACGAAACTAACACACCCGCAACCCCTGAAACAGCCAGCTTTTGACTCTCCTTTAGATAAACCTTCCAGCTTTTCGAGACACTCAGAGCTACAGAAAAAAACAAGAAAAAGCCAAAGAAGCCCGCTGACTGGCCGAAGAGTGGGAGGCCAAATGAAGCGGCCAAAAAATTCAAAACGGCTACGACAAAAAGCCAGTAGGTCACTGCGGCCGACCTCGCTGAAACAATCGCACTCATATTCGGAACCCGCACTGGCTTGGCGGCAACTTGGGCTTTTGCCTGAAGGTGAAACCACACCAAAAACGGAACGATCTTTTGTAGCATTCCGAGAACGACTGCTGCGATTGCACTAAACACCAGCACTCCGAGCGTCACTTCGGCTTGCCCGAAAAAAAACCAAACCAAGAGAGCGAGAAACGAAAGCCATACCCCCGTTATCCAAAACCGTAGACTCTTATCTTGAGCTTTACGTCGCCGACCATGAATGAGTCGAAGTAAAACCAATCCATAAACCAAGACCGGTAGCGCCATCAGGTGGCGAATGAGCGCAAGACAGACAGGCCCGAATGCCGCTGAATAGAGAGAACAAAAAAGATTCAAGGCAACGAGAGCAAAAACACTCGGCAAAAAATAAACCCGCATGGTTTTGGGAAACGGCTGAGTCACATAGAAAGTCGGAATGATCTGATAACTCACGCTCACGATGAGAATAAAAAACCAACTCAACCAAGCTTGCATCAAATGAAAATTAGTTAACTCAGGACGAAACAAGGCGAGCGGTACACCGTTGTGCCCCAGCACCAGTAGCAACCCCAAAACCATGGTCATCAAAAGCCCAGCCATTGCGAGCTTCAAGCCCCGCACGGTTTCGTGAGCCGCTCGAGCTCTTCTCAAACTGTCAAACGAGGCCAAAGCAAAAACAAAAAAACCAACAATGAGAAAACCCACCAGATACCTTGCCCAACTCCAATCAGAAGTGGCGAGAGCATAAGACAAACTCAGGGTACCGACCAATTGGCACCAGAAAATAATCTGCGCAACCCACTTCACCTGCCTAACGGGTGATCCCACTAGCACCGGAAGAATTTGAAATAGGGCACCGATCACAATGCTCATCAAAAACCCTAACCCTACCAGGTGAGTGAAAGACAAAACGAGAGCACCCCAACGACTATGAAAACTCTCAGCTCCCGAAAAAAAGAAAAAAACACAGCCCATCATTCCAAAAAACGGCGCTGCAAGAAAGAATCGAAAGGGTACTGAAATCGGCGGGGCTTGATCAAGCGAAAGACCTGAAGTGATCATAGCTGAAATCCTGCTGCTTGCAGAATTTTGAAAGCCACTTGATCATCGCTACGCCAAATTAGGATTTCGAAAAAATCATCTCGCCGCTCAAAAACTTTGTACGAGAACTCTTGATTCTTGAGAATTGAAAACAGTGAGCAGGGCTCGCGCCGGTGCCTCATGCAAATCGGCTGTCCAGTCTGATAATGCTGAACGGCTTCGAGTACCGTTTCTAGTGGGCCTGGTGGCTCTAATTCGCAAACGTCAACTAGGCAGAGATTTTCGTATTGATTCTCTCGTAACTTTTCTGGCAATTCTCTTGGCGACCTATCCATGAGATCGCAACAAACGCTCTACCTGCTGAATCAACTCTTCAGATCGACCCGAAAGAAAATCGTCTGCCATCGGATAGAGTATTTGCTCTTCCTTCATATTGTGCTGCTGAATCAGCATCATGAAAGTTTCTGAATTTCCGAGAAATTTTTGGCCATCGCGCCCACTAGAAGCTTCATTCATGTCGTCAATTAACAGGCGCATTTGTGAATGCTCGTATTTCATCATTTGAATCGGGCCCTGAGGCCCCCCCTCCTCACTCAATGCCTCAAACAAAATTTCTTCTTCTGCTCTCAAATGAAGATCGAGGGCATCGAGAAACCGGCTATAAACAGATTCAACCTCTTGCCACTTTTTCGCCGACACTAAATTTTCAACCTCGGCAAACAATTCATCACACTGCCTATGATGCCCGGCCATGAACTCACTAATTGTACTCATGATTTTCTCCTTCGCACGGTATACCCTTAACGCCTAAAGAATTGAATTGAAAACCCCATCGGCAACTAGTTCACAAACGCCAGAAAATTGACGCACTTGTTTGTCGCACTCGACCTCAGATACGCTTACCACTAGCAGTCACGAGGGAATCATTCAATGAGCGCTTCGAAAATCAAACCACCTAGCCAAACGTTCCAAAAATACCAGACCTACAATGACACGTTCTTAGATCAATTCTTGGTGAAGGCCACCTTCAAGCTCAGAAGCATCACCCAATACTATTTTCAAACACTCGATACTCCCGGATTTCAAGAATACGTGACGAACCTCAAGGCGTTTACCGATTCTATTCGAGAGCAACTACTCACAGTCGCTGCAGGCCCTACACGAGCGCGCCTCATGCACACCCTCATTAACCGCGATATCGAAGCTCTTACCAACACAAAAACCACCTGCCACAAAGGCTGCGGCAGTTGCTGCTACTTTGAAGTCGAAGTCACCACTGAAGAGGCCTCTCGTTTGGCTGAACTCATTTTAGGTGGCCTCGAGATCAATCACTCGCACCTAGAGCTTCAAGCAGGTCGCATTTCAAGAAGTAGCAAATGGGAGTCTGGCATTACCGACACCAATCGCTGCGTTTTCTTGGGTGATGATGAGGCTTGTCGAGTCTACGAGGCCCGCCCAAGTGCGTGCCGCAAACACATGGTCACAAGCCCGCCCTCTGAATGCAAAACGATCACCGGCAAACCCACCATCGTTCTTTTGCCTTTCACCGAGGCAATCATCAGCGCATCACTCAACCTACTTTCAGAACCCTTAACATCGCTCTCAAAAGGAGTTGCCGATGCCCTGATCGGACTTGAAGAAAAGGCAACCGCTGACCGAGAGTCGATAGCTGCAACAATACCGATCGACCTTCTCGCGTTTCAAGATGAGGCAGCTATTGGCCTCAACGGTCACCCTAAGCCGCTGAAAAACTAAGCGTACTCACACTATCCTGTCGACAGAAGTTACCCATCAGACCTAAAACAGTATCTATGGCACTTCATCACCTTGCAGGAAAATCAGCTCCCCGTGAACTTTTGATCAACACACCCCGTGTCGTCGCTTCATACTACGCGCTGACTCCGAATGTTGAAAACCAGCCTGAACAAGTGGCCTTCGGCACTTCAGGTCACCGAGGTTCGAGCACTCTTTGTAGCTTTAATGAAAATCATATTTTGGCCATTTGCCAAGCAATCTGCGAGTACCGGGCCACCCACTCTATTTCGGGTCCGCTGTTTCTGGGTATGGACACTCACGCGCTTTCTGAGCCCGCATTCATGAGCGCCATTGAAGTGTTTTCAGCAAACGGTGTTGATGTACGCATTCAGCAAGGCTTGGGGTACACTCCGACACCTGTGATTTCACACGCGATCATCACCTACAATAGAAACAAGACCGCTCACCTCGCTGACGGAGTGGTCATCACACCTTCACACAATCCGCCGGCCGACGGCGGCATTAAATACAATCCGCCGCACGGGGGCCCAGCCGACACCGAGGTCACCAAACAAATCGAATCGCGCGCGAATGAAATTCTCTCGCATGCTTTACGCGATGTGAAACGCCTACCCTACGCGAGAGCGATTCGTTGCGCCTTTGTCAAAGAGTTCGACTACATTACCCCTTACGTTGCAGACCTAGGCTCGGTGGTTGACATGCGAATCATCGCCGAAAGAGGCATCAAAATCGGAGTTGACCCACTCGGTGGCGCAGCGGTCGCTTATTGGGAACCTATCGCCCGAAAATATGGCATCAACTTGCAAGTGCTCAACCCAGTCGTTGACCCCACGTTTTCATTCATGACTGTCGACAAAGATGGCAAAATCAGAATGGACTGTTCATCACCCTATGCCATGGCAAGTTTGATCAAGAACAAAGACCAGTTTGATTTATCGTTCGGAAACGACCCCGATGTCGATCGCCACGGTATCGTCACTCGCACTCACGGATTAATGAACCCCAACCACTACCTCTCGGTTGCCATTTGGTACCTTTTTCAAAATCGGCCAGAATGGAAAAAAACGGCCGCCATCGGAAAAACTCTCGTGTCGAGTTCTATGATTGACCGAGTGGCTGAAAACTTAGGACGTAAACTCGAAGAAGTGCCAGTCGGATTTAAGTGGTTCGTCGAAGGTCTCTCTCACGGCGACTACGGTTTTGGTGGTGAAGAAAGTGCCGGAGCTTCATTCTTGCGCCGTGATGGCTCGGTGTGGACAACAGACAAGGACGGCATCATCTTAAACTTACTTGCCGCCGAGATCACGGCTCGAACAGAGAAAGACCCCGCTATTATTTACAAAAGTCTTGAAGACCAATTCGGAAGTGCGGTTTACGAAAGAAAAGACGCGCCGGCCACTCCTGCACAGAAAAAACTCTTGTCTTCGCTGAATACTGAGAGTGTGAAGGCTCGTGAACTTGCCGGTGAACCGATTGTCGCGAAGCTCACTAAAGCACCCGGAAACCAGGCCCCACTGGGAGGACTCAAAGTGGTTACCCAAAACGGTTGGTTCGCCGCGCGCCCTTCTGGCACCGAAGATGTGTACAAGATCTACGCTGAAAGCTTCAAAGGTAAAGAGCACCTCAATCAGATTTTCGAAGAAGCACAGAAAATTGTGAGCGCTGCTTTTAGTGAATCTTAATCGAGAGTTGCGAGCTCTGTTGACCTAACTATATACTTTGGTATATACTCAAAAGTATATATGGGAAAACCCTTGATGATTCAGGCTGAAGACGACGCAAAAATCGAAGACCTCAAACAGCGCACTGGCGCGAAAAGCAAAGTTGAAGTGGTTCGTGCTGGACTTCGCCTCTTAGAAATTGAAACTCAGCGTCTAGCTCGCATCGAGCGGTGGAAAAAGGCAGCACAACTCGTTGCTAAGCAAAGCGCAACAATCAATCACGAATTTCAAAAACTCTCTCGGATTCATCGCACATGACCCTGCTTCCTCGTCGTTGGTTTATCTATGTGGTCGACCTCGAACCGAGAGTAGGAACAAAGCCCGGTAAACAACGCCCCTGTTTAGCTATTCAACCCACTGAATTTTCTGAGGCGGGCCTGAACAGTACGGTGATTTTACCCATCACGACTCAAGTCACTAAGGGTAACTGTTTTCCGCTTCGAATTTTGATTCCCAAAGGGGTTGCCGGATTAGAAAAAGAGAGTGCTATCTTGGTCGATCAAATTTTAGCCTGGGATAACTCTCTTTTTCGAAAAGAATTAGGCGAATTACCAGAAGCCATGCAGCTCGAAGTGAAGCGCGCGCTTATTGATTTCTTAGATTTCTAAGCGAAAAATCACTCCAAAACGACCTTGTGCTTTTTCGCGATACGCTCGTAGTAGTTCATCACTTGCTTCGAATAGGCTCTTTTTTCAAGGTAAGAACCTGGGTAGAAACTGCGTTTGAAACTATAGGCCACCAGGTCTTTCAGATTTTTAGGACTAATCGTAAAATTCTCAAGCGCCAGTTTAAACTCTTTCGACACGCTGGTATTTGAAATCAGGCGATTGTCAGTGCAAAGCGCGATCGACATTTTTTGTTCTAACATTCGAGCGAGCGAATGCATTTTAATGTCTTTTAAATCAGGATTCGTTTGAAGGTTACTGGTCAAACACACTTCGATCGTGATGCGCTTTTCAGCAATGATCGAAACCAAACTGTCAATGTAGGCCTTCTTATCTTTGATTTCAGGATCTGTGACTTTACTCACATCAAAAAGGTAGTAACAATGCCCCAAGCGATCAGCATTCAGGTCAGTGATCGCTTGAAAAATACTCTCGGCACCGTAAGCTTCTCCAGCATGCACCGTTTTGTGCATGAAGTTTTTGTGCACGTAGCGATACGACTGTGCAAAATCAGCGGCCGGATAACCGGCTTCTTGGCCTGCCAAATCAAATCCGACAATCGGTATGCCCTTTTCGTTTCGCACTTTGACTACGCCTTTGGCCAGCTCAAGCGCCCCCATGCGAATGACTTCCATTGAGTCTGAATAAGAATGGGCACCGAACAATTGCGTGTAATACGGCGAAAAATTTGATCGACCAAACATGCGCATCGCACAGGCAATGATTCCGTACTTAAAAGGAGGCTCATCACCCTTTGCAATCTCAGCCTGCCCGTTGAATTCTTTTTCGGCGCGCGACATGCCGCGGTTAATGGCATCGAAAACGCGTTCCATCGTGAGGTCTTTACCATCCATCATGAGTTGCGGGGCAAATCGTGGCTCAATGTAGCGAACTCCCTCTTTTTGATTATCAACGGCTAACTCATAAGCGCAGCGCTCGAGATTCTCAGGGTCTCGAAGCACTGCACAAGTGTACATGAATCCATGAAGGTATTCGCCGAGGTCTTTGTAGGTGTCTTTAAAAACCAACTCGCGCAAACCCGCTTCGGTATACGAAGGCAGTTTAACATTCTCTTTTTTCGCTAGCTCGATCAGCGTCGATAACCTGAGCGAACCATCAAGGTGCAAGTGCAAATCTGTTTTAGGAATTTCTCTGATAAACTCGTCGGTGTACATTAGGTGAAGACCTCTGCCCAATAATCTGTCAAAGGATTCGACAAAGAAAAAGAACAATCGAAGCACCGGTATTGAATGCCATGAGACAGAATGAATCTTCTTGAGATATGACGCGATGCGTTGTATTATGCCGCCACGAGGTAAATTTATGAATGATTATCGCTTATTGAGCATTGGCGTGCTCGCTGCCGCCCTATTGTCTGCTGGTTGCCCAGGCAACACCAACCCAATTCCTGAATCATCGCCAAACCCAACGCCCACGTTGGTCGGCATTTCTCCTGAAACGCTGTCAGTCGCTCGACAGCTTCAATTAGAGCTTCCGGGCGCAAAAGTGCACTTCAGCGCTCAACACGGCGGCATCACTAAAGTCGAATCACGAGGCCTTGATTTGGCCACTGACCCAGTAGATGGCACACCTGGCGCTACACCAGAACCCTTAGTCGACGCTCGTGGTACCGACGACTCAGCGCTCGATTCTTCA
Source organism: Oligoflexia bacterium (assembly GCA_903895855.1). Lineage (GTDB taxonomy): Bacteria > Bdellovibrionota > UBA1018 > UBA1018 > UBA1018 > CAITVN01. The sequence continues at coordinate 10,384 of CAITVN010000024.1, forward strand.
ACCATGGAATTTTTCGTTCGCTTTGGCAACGCCTACGGCCTCACGAACCCACAAGAACAATTGCGAGTACTCGTTGACCCCGTGAACGACCAACTTCACACCAGCAAAACCGAAAATGTTGCGTTTGAAATTCGCGGTCTTGAGAAAGCCAAACACCGCACTTACGTTCAGACTCACAACGGTCTACGCATCGTGGGTCGCTTTGCTCACGCAAGCTTCGACACCAACGGTGGTCTACAGACTGTGAACACGCGCTTACTTGCCATCTCACCGAACTTCGACACCACCCCAAAATTCAGTGGTGAAACCGCCTGGAGCGAAGCCACTTCGAAATTCGCTGAAATCGCAAAATCAAATGACTCACTCGCTTGGCTTGGCAACATTCAAGGCAGCAGCGAGTACTTACAACACGTTCAAGAACTCGTGATCACTCCGGTCGACTCGCGAGGTGCTGTTGACTCTCTAGCCGCCGATGCGACTCCGCATTTGGCTTATCGCCTTCAAGTACGCCGAATGGGTACACAAGCCCTCTTGTACATTGACGCGAAAACTGGCGAAGTTCTCGCCTCAGTCGACACCATGCCTTCGGATTGGTACGACACGGGTACGACACAAGTAGTCTCTGCAAAAGATGAGCTCGGTAACAACCAAATCATCATGACCACTTTAGACGGCTCAACCAAATACATGTCGATCTCACCCAACACGGGTTCGTCGAGCCCAGCTTGGCTTGACGAGAACAACGGCGTTTCATTCAGCAATACCGCTGGTCGCGCAGACTTGACCCTAACTTACTACGCACCGATCACAATCAATGCGACGAAAGCTGATGGATCTCAAAACACTTGGTTGACTGACACGACTTTTAATACTGGCAACACTCGCCAAGTTTCAGCTTTCAATCGCAACATGATTGATATCTGGGATTTCTGGCTTGGGCAACACAGCTGGCGCAGTTGGGATGGCCAAGGTTCAACCCTTTGGGCATCAATCAACAACCACAAATCATCTAACCCAGCACCTCAGTTAAATGCCTGGGGCGGTAACGGTGTGATGCAAATCGCAGACGGTACCACTTCAACTGGCCAGTACTGCGGAGCTTCTCATGAAATCGTCGGCCACGAAATGGGCCACAACGTTTTGGGTGCCACAGCCCCGCTCGATTACCTAAACCAGTCAGGCGCGATCAACGAAGCGATCGCTGACTTTTGGGGCCTTGCGATCACTGCCAATCGTGGCGCAGACGACTGGGCCAATACCCTCATCGGTGACGATGTCGGCTGGAATTTGCGCGATATGATGACTCCGACCACTTACGGTCAACCTGATAAGTTCTCAAACTACGTCGTGACCGCAAACGACTCAGGCGGAGTTCATACGAACAGCGGTATCATCAACAAAGCTCACGCTCTCATCGTGCGCGGTGGCACATTCAACGGCATCACCGTGAAAAAAGCCGGCCTCGACAAACTTGAACGTGTACTGTTTAGCGGAATGCTTCTTAAAATGTGGCCGCAAGCGGCTTCGATGGAAGAATTTGCCAACGCCATGCTCGACACGTGTAAGATTGCTGACTTCGTGAACACGTTGTTTGGCGACACTTCTTGGCACAAAGTGTGCCCTGAGTTTAGAAAAGCGTACCGCGCAGTCGAAGTGATTCCGACCACTTTGGCTGATATCATCGCCGACTTTCACATCATTAAAGATGGCCTTATAACCGCAAAACTCGGAAACATTGGCAAGAAAGACTACGCTGCCATCGCGAAGAACTCTTCTGCCACTGCCAATCTCGGGAACGGTAAGTCAGTGGGCGTTAAAATCACTGACTTCATCAACGAAAACGGATCGCCTGACCTTAAGCCAGGAGAAGAAGGCAAGCTGAAACTCGAACTTCCTTCTGATTTGACCAAAGGTAACTACAATCGCTTCATTTCTGAAATTGAAGTGAAGTTGCCAAATCTCAACCCAAGCGATTGGTCGAAGTTTCCATTAGAACTGGGCGCTGACTATGTGCCTGAGTTAGTCACTTACACTAGCCAAGCCACCACTTCGGCAATGTACAGTCTAACGACGACGGTTGAAGACTGGGGTACTCAAGGCTTTCCGGCCGGAATCAGCACTGTGCTTCTCACTAGAAACACAGGCATGGGCGGGCTTAAAGTATACAACCAGTCGGAGTCTTCTTTGGGCGCCGCCACTGACGCTTCAAGTGTGACAGTTCCTGAAAAAGGAATTTTCACTCAAACTAAGTTCCCGACCATCACCATTCCAACGGCCGTAGAAGTTCCTGGTCACCCAGGACGCTTTCAGGCTTGGTGGGATGTTAACGGTTCGTGGTCGTTCATCAAAGAACAACCACAATTGTACGCTCTTGCTGACGCTAAAGACATGATTGACGAAACGTCTGAAACCAATAACTTGGTTTGCGTTAACTGCCGCGCGCCTAATCAAAAAGAAGGCGACACTCGTGGTGTGATCGTTCGATTGCAAAAGACGGTGCCTGTTGCCCAGATGTTTCCGGCCGAATACTCGGCCGCAGCTGAGAAATTAAAGTCACCTTACGACGTGATCTTCTCAGTCAAAACACACGCACAGCCGGCACTTCCGTACCGTGTTCCGGGCCCGATGGAAAATGGAACAGTGAAGTTCAAGAGATAGAAAATAGATAATTAGTACTCAATGTATCGCCAATGAGTCGAGATTCGATTCATTGGCGATTTTTATTTTAATCAGTACATTTTTATAAAGACCACTTCGCGTGGTGCCAGCTTCACGGTCAAGTCAAGAGCGCCGACAGGCAGTGCCTCATCTGATTCAGCTTGAAATTGATGCTGGTCATTCAACCGAATCAAAGACCAACGTTTACTTGCCAAGTTAGCTAAATTCCAGGCTGCGTTCTCGCCAAACTTACCGTGAATCACCGTCGCATTGTCTGAGTTTGAAACGATCACGGCTCCGACCGACACGCCATCGGGCGATCGCCAACTGCTGGTCAGCACCCTGGGCACTTTAAAGTCTCCCCAATAACAATACGCCCGCATCGATTGATCACTTGTGAAAAATGACGGCGCCGTCGAGAGCCCAGTGTTGCCCTGAAAATGATCGATTGGCATTCGTCCTTCAATGGGTTGACCTATAAACTCTAAAATCACAGGCTCAAGCATGTCACCGAGAACCAAGTATTCATTCAAATACTTGCGCCAACGGGCATAATTGATCAAGGGGCTGGCCAGAGGTTTATTCGGAGCAATGACCGTGTCATAAGAAATCGGAAGACCTCCCCAATTAAAATACCAAGCAAGTTTTGCCAGTTGCGTGGTGAGGTACTTTTTCTTTTGTTCATCAGTCGTGGTGCCACTAAAATTGGCAGTCACGTCTTCTTGCGCGCACGATTCTGTTTTGAATACCGATAGGCCATCAAAAACCGCGTGATCGTGATAGACAGCCTGAGCAAACGGCACGATATTTTCAAAATCGGTATCAGCGTTTAAGAATCCATCGATCGACCCCACATAGGCCTCGTTAAAACTTTCAGTGAAGAGAGCCGCTCGAGAATCAGGATTGCCTGAATTAACCGCTTGCCTCAACGCTTTCACTTCTTTAGTCACTCCACTCACATAAAGCGTCGGATCATTCGCCGCGTGTGGGTGTTCGGAGGTATTGTCTGCGGCGCAAATGTGGGTTGAATTGGCCCCGATGACATCAAGGTAGATCGCCTGTGGTTTCACGGTAGATGCAAAGTTGGCAAAATAGCTAGTTAGCTTCTGTGACCAGCCCGCACTATTTGGACAAGCCGTACTCGATTGAATCGCCGGGGTAGTCCAGAGCTTATAGGGTGCACAGCTGCTAATCCAGGTAGCTGCACTCGGCTGACTGCAACTTGAAATGTCGTTATAAAACGAAGCCATTGACGAAGTAGCAGCGAGATTTTCAACAAATGCAGTGATCCCTGGTTTAGGTTCAGCGAAAGGATTGCCCGCATTCTGGCCATATTTTGAATCAGTGTGCCAGCTTCGCGCCTCACACATCAGAAGGTCTCCATCGTCAGGACTCAAGTATTGATTTCTCAATGATAAACAATCGGTATTTAAGTAAGATGTCTCAGTCGCAAAACTGCTGGCCATCTGTCTGAGGCCGACCGACAAAAGGCTTTTGGGAAAATCTTCTCGATCGGCGAATTTCTTTAGGGCGGTAAACCGCTGCAGCACAAGAGCGCGGTAGGCCCGAGCGAGAGAGTACCAACCACCTGATTGAATTCCCAATACGGTTCCGTAGACTTGATTAAATTCGCCTGAAGCCCTCTCAGAAGGTGTCACGAGATATGAACTTGAATAGTTGATTGCCGGGTCTACCGTTTCGGGTGAAAGACCGTTCGGTAGCGCCGACACGACGGTGTAGTTTTTGACACGAAAGGCAGGGTCTGGGTCAGCGATCATCAATCCTGTTGAGCCCGCTAAACCCGAATACAACCCCATCACCTGCATGCTCATGCCACGACTCGGAAACGTGCCACTCCAAGGCAAAGTTGGTCGCTTCATTGAGTAGATATCCACTATTTTTTCGACAGGCGTGCCCGTTTCTGCCGCCGTTGTTTTTTTAGTGAACCCAGGCACCTGATAAATCTGTAGTCCCAAATCCTGCACACCAAACGGATTAGGAATCGAACGCCCAATCGAATGATCAGGTACCAACCATTCAGTACCGATGGCATTTCTAGCAATTGGTCCGAGCCCCTCAAGACCCAAGAATTCAATTCGCTCTAATTTCCAGACGTCACTGATCACTCGAGCCTTCGTCAATCGAACCTCGAACTCGCTCACACTGCCCGGAATCGGAATCAGATCAACCGCCACCGTGAGAATACCGCCGAGATTTGAAAAGCGACTGTACGCCGAGAATGTCGCGTTGGGCAGCGCAATTCTTGGCCAGTTTAGAGTTTTAGATCCAGTCGTCGGGTTCTTGGTGTAATTCAGATCGCCCCAGTCGCCTGACTGATTTCGAATCGTGACTGTCGTGTTGGCCTGGGTTGCGTGCCTGAGTTGCACCGCCCAGAGCGCTCGACCGGGTACCTGACTCGTTTTGGGATCGCAATTGTTTGCGTCGTGAATTGCGGCAAGCCCGTACCCATACATCGGGCCAGTCAGTGCTATTTCTAGCGCTTGGTTTCTCATCTGAAAAGAGTTATCTGCGACCGCTGCCGAAAACTGACGGGCGACTGAGATTGAATTGTAATCTCCAGAAATGAGCTTCAAAGAGTCAGTTTTTAGCTGCAGATTCGAACTCCAGGCATCACCAACGCGCCGAGAGTTGATCCAATAGAGCTTTGTGTGCTGAGCATTGATCGCTGCGATGACTGCTGGTGTGAAGAGCACAAAACTAGAACGTGCCGCCAAACGCCCATCTAGGTAGATTTCAACCAGTGGGTTAGCAACGTCGGTGCTGTTCCACCCCAGAGTCAGTTGATGCCACTCACCGGGTGACCAGTTCTTGATCGGCACCACAATCGGCTGCGATGCACCCTGCGATCCCAATTGAATCTCAAGTTCATTTCTCAACACCCCACTGACGGTTCGTCGATGCACGAGCATTCGCCATTTTGAAACGCTAGGATCAGACGATGTGATGACATCGGTATCGAAAACTCGAAAATACTGAGTTTTCGGATCGAGCTTCTTTGTCGATGGCAGTTCGACTCCAGTGTAAATAATTTCAGACCCCACCCAAACTTGAATCTGGCCCTTTGAAAAAATGGGCGCAAATTGTGAAAGGTCAGCTGTGAGGCTATTGTCTGGACCAACCAGCAATGTTGAATTCACCGAAAAAGATGTCCACCGACTCCGAAGCCAAGTTGCTAAACCTGCCGCAAAATAGCCTGGTTTCACGGTAGCATTGAGATTGCTGCCTACGAAATTCGCGTCTAACTCAGTCACTTGAGTGGGGGAGACATAACCTGGATAGTAGTCACCACACACAGTTGGTGCAGGCGAGGGATCTGCGGCGATAGCGATGGTTAGACCGAGATAGGCAGACAGAATGGTGAAAACGAAAATCGTGAGGGTTCGATGGCCTTTAGGTTGTAGTTTCGTCATATTATGCGTTTCGTCAGAAGCGTTGAGCGGCTTAATCATTGTTTTTGATGTGTCGCAAATGACTCAGTCAACGAAGCGTAAATTGACCAAGAGTATTGTCGGACATCGCAATTGAACACATTTTGTGTACTATTATTAGACAAAAATAACGCATCTCGTTATCATTGAAGAATGATAGCAGTTCGCGGGCGAGCACTCTTATTCGCGGCCCTGATCGCGTCTTTTTCAGGCTGCGATACCATCAGCAGTTACCACGTCGTCGTGGCTGAGCCATCACCGGTAACGAGCGCCACTTCAAGCCCTGCTCCAGACCCAACGCCCGATGCGACACCGACTCCAGAACCGACAACACCGCAAGAAACCGGCCCCACTCACATTTCAGTCTTTATTAAGAACGATTCGATTTGGGCGTTCTCAACCACTGTCACACTAACTCTTGCCGCTACTGATGCCAGTGAGATGTACATCACTAACTCAAGTGGCTGCAGTTCTGGCGGCAACTGGGAATCTTACGCAACTTCGAAGTCGTGGACCCTTTCACAACCGAGTGGCACCGCGACCGTCTATGCAAAATTCAAAAATGTTCTCGGCCTCGAATCTGACTGCACGAGCGACACGATAACAGTCGTCACTGTTTCAGGTACTGTCTCGCATTTTGTCGGCTCATTTGGCGGAACAGGAACTCGAGATGGCACAGCATCTGAAGCGCGATTTGGCCAAGCCAATGGCGTCACCAGTGACGGAACCTACTTGTACGTCACAGATACTGCCTCTCACACAATTCGAAAGGTGGTCATTGCCACCGGAGTGACTTCTACCTTCGCTGGCATTTCTGGATCTTCAGGGTCTACCAATGACCCCGGAGCCTCGGCCACTTTTTTTCAACCGACGGGCATCACGAACGACGGTACAAACCTTTATGTCACAGATACCGGAAACCAAACCATAAGAAAAATCGTGATCGCTACCGGCGTTGTGAGCACTTTCGCTGGCTCAAACGGTGTCTCGGGTGCAAGCGATGATACTGGTTTGGCAGCAAGTTTTTCAAATCCAATCGGTATTACCACCGACAATACCTATCTTTACGTCGCTGACAATGGCAACTCAACCATTCGCAAAATAGTGATCGGCTCTAGATTAGTCAGTACACTCGCTGGTACCGCCGGCGCGACGGGCGACCACGACGATACCGGCGCCGCTGCGCAGTTTTACTCTCCGTCTGGACTCGCAATCGACGCGGCCAATCTTTACGTCACTGATTCGACAAATTACAATGTTCGTAAGATTGTCATCGCTTCTCGAGTGGTCACTACCTTCGCCGGCACCTCGGGAGTGCAAGGATTTACTGACAACACGGGCATTTTAGCAAAATTCGGACAGCCTACAGGCATCGTCAGCGATGGCGTGAACCTTTTTATCACTGACAATGTTTATAATACCGTCAGACAAATCGTCATTGCGAACCAAGCTGTAACCACGTTTGCCGGCGGCATTGATATGGCTGGCAACACCGATGCCTCTGGAACTTCTGCTCGCTTTAGTGGTCCCGCCGGAATTGCCTATGATGGAACTCACCTCTTCGTGACAGATAACGGCACTGCTATTCGCAAAATAGTGAAAGCCACAGCCGACGTAACTACTCTAGCGGGCACGTCGGGCCCATTCTTTGGAACAACAAATGCTTCGGGCCCTTCGGCAAAATTTCATACACCCCACGGCATTACTGGTGATGAAACCAATCTTTATGTAGCTGACATGGCCAATCACACCATTCGCAAAATTGTCGTTGGTACTGGCAGCGTCTCAACCTTCGCCGGCACTGCCGGCAGTCAGGGTTCTGCAAACGGTGTAGGCAGTGATGCTCGCTTTCATTCACCAACCGGAATTACACAGGCAGGTGGAAACCTTTTTGTAGCCGACCTAGATAATTACCTCATTCGCAAAATTGTCATCTCTACAGGCGAAGTCAGTACACTTGCTGGAACCCTCGGTACTCCTGGTACAATTGACGACACGGGTACTGCAGCGCGATTTAGTCGAATTTATGACCTTACGACTGATGGCACTAACCTCTATGTGGCAGATTTCGATAACAACACAATTCGAAAGGTCGTGATCGCGACTGGAGTCGTCACAACGTTCGCTGGTACCACTGGTGTCTCAGGTTTTGTTAACGACGTTGGCACCAGCGCGCAGTTTTATCAACCCTACGCAATTACTTGTGACGGAAGCAACCTGTTCATTGCCGATACCTACAATACGGCAATTCGCAAAATAGAGATTTCAAGCCGAAACGTAACCACTATTGCCTCTAACCCTGGAGCAAATTTCGGCACTCTCTCCGGAATCACCACCGATGGAACCAATCTTTTCTTGGTTGACTTCTGGGATCAGACCATTCGAAAAGTCGTGATTGCCACCGGAGTCGTGAGCACCCTCGCAGGGCAATCTGCTGCAAGCGGAGCGAGTGATGGCAGCGGATCTACAGCCAATTTCAACTACCCCTGGGGAATCACCCAGGCCGGTCCGTATCTCTTTGTGACAGATTCTCAAAACCACGCGGTTAGAAAAATTGAGTAACGTTACAACAAAATTCACCTTCGGTTTATTTGATGCGTGAAGTCAAGACAGTCAACCATACAGAACCAGCGTAAACTCAGCCAGTTGCATTATGGTGTATTAAATTAGTTAACTATTGTTAGACTTTCGAAACCACATTAACTAACATCAAATAATGCTTAACCTAAATTCAATGTTACCCGTTATACATCAACGTGAACCTCTAACTCTGCTTTTAACTAGCCTGATGCTAGCTTTACTAGCCAGTTGCAGCGGCGTTTCAACCGACACTCTAGTCACTCCCGAAAGCTCAGCCACGCCGGCGGCAGAAGCCACTGCTACGACTAGCGACACCGCGTCTACTGACTCAAGCACACCGGCAGCAGCGGCTGAAATTCCTGCTCCGACTGGCACCTCGGTCTTAATCACAGGGGGCGCGACGACTACCTTTACCACCGCCGTCAACCTCACTTTAGCGGCTACCGATGCAGCCGACATGTACATCACCAATACCAGCAATTGCGAGTCAGGTGGTGACTGGGAGGCCTACGCGACCTCAAAATCGTGGACCCTCTCTCGCACGACCACGGGCACCGCAACGGTGTACGCAAAATTCAGAAGCGCCTTGGGTGGCGTGTCGACTTGCACGAGCGCTGATATTCTAGCGATCTTGTTTAATAGCACAGTCTCGCACTTCGCGGGCGGCCCCGGCGGTACCGGTAAAGCCGATGGCATCGGTACCGCGGCTCGATTTAACGCCCCTAACGGAATCACTAGTGACGGAACTCACCTTTTTGTCGCTGACAAGTACAACAGCACCATTCGCCAAATTCTCATCTCGACAGGTGAAGTCGTCACCCTTGCAGGCACCGCGGGCACCGCAGGACCTACTAGTGGTGCGGGTGCAATTTCAAGTTTGAACACTCCCACTTACCTCACCACTGATGGCACGAACGTCTATGTGACCGACTCAGTTAAGCACACGATTCAAAAAGTCGTCATTTCTACCGGAGCGATCAGCACTTTTGCTGGGCTTTCAGGCACCTCAGGATCGACCAATGACACCGGGGCCGCAGCTAGGTTCAATACTCCTAATGGCATCACCAACGACGGTACCAATCTCTACGTCGCAGATTCGGGTAATAATGCCGTTCGAAAAATTGTGATTTCTAGCGGGGTCGTCACCACTTTGGCTTCGGGGTTTACATCGATAACCGGAATTATTCGTGTGGGAAACAGCGTGTTTGTCGCCGACTCAGGTAATCGCACTGTTAAGCGAGTTCTTACCGCTGACGGAACAGTCAGTATTTTTGCTGGCGCATCGGGTCTATCAGCCACGACCGACAATGCAACAGGCACTTCGGCTAGATTCGCTGGTATATTCGACATCACCAGCGATAACAGCGCGAACCTCTTTGTCATCAACCAAAGCGCCGCGAACGGGATGACCATTCGCCAAATTGCCTTTTCAGGCAGTCAAGCGGTCACCACCCTAGCGGGAAACGCAAGCGCGTCAGACTCGTACGTCGATGCAACCGGAACCAGCGCCAGGTTCAACAGCCCAAGTGGTATTACCAGTGACGGGACTAACCTTTACGTGACTGAATCTGGGGGAGGAGCCTCAACCGTTCGGCAAATCGTCATTTCGAGCGGTGTAGTCACCACACTTGCAGGTAGCCCGAATATGTCTGGATCAACCAACGCCACGGGCACTTTAGCGAGATTTTATCTACCCTCTGACATTACTAGTGACGGCACGAACTTCTACGTGGTCGATTCAGGTAATTTTAAGATTCGAAAAACCGTGATCGCCACCGGTGTTGTCAGCACGTTCGCGGGCTCTAGCCAAGGCTTCACCAACAATACCACCGGCACGTCTGCCAGGTTTGATACTCCGGGCGGAATCACCAACGATGGTACCAATTTGTATGTCACCGACACGGCCAATAACTGCATTCGGCAAATCGTGATTGCCACCGGCGCTGTGACAACGATTGCAGGCGATGGCGTTTCTGGCAGCCCGGGTACCGGCGGTAATTCAGGCCACGCCGACAATGCCACCGGCACGCTTGCCACATTCAATAACCCGATGGGCATCACTAACGATGGCACTAATTTGTACGTCGCCGACAACGGCAATCACATCATTCGAAAAATCGTGATCGCGACGGGCGCAGTCACCACTCTAGCAGGCCTCGGCGGGGCTGGACATGGCCTTACTAACGGCACAGGCACTGCCGCCCGGTTCTATTATCCCAATGGCATCATTCGTGTGGGCGCCAACCTCTACGTTACCGATTCCACTAACCACGTGATAAGAAAGATCGTCATAAGCACTGGCGAAGTCAGCACACTGGCAGGGTCTGGCGTGGCCAGCTCAGTCAATGATACTGGTCTTCTTGCTACATTTAGCAATCCAATCGGCATCACCAGTGATGGCACGAACCTCTACGTAACCGATGGCGACACTCTCATTCGAAAAATCGTCATCGGCAGTGGGGTCGTCACCACTCTGGCCGGCAACACTGCAGTCGGATCAGACGACGGCGCTATCGCCAATGCTTTGTTTCACTTTTCTGGCTTCACAGGTATGACGGTCGTCGGCTCTTCACTTTACATTGTCGACGGCATCAACAACGCCATTCGCAAAATCGACTAAACTCTGACGAACTGGTTTTGCCGATGACGAGTATTTTGTAGTTCGCACAAAGTGAAATGAACACTTCACGGCTCGTTGATTTCGAGCTAACTTTGCTAGATGACCCTCAACACCATTTATTGTGGCTTAAGAACTGACATTTGGCAGATACTCATCAACGAGGGGTGTGTTTCAATCGCCGCGTACGATGTGATTTCGCGCTGTTTGAGCGCGAAAGTACCCATCTTTTGGGCAGCGCCCAAAACCTCGCTAGCGTTTTTTCTGGGTGAATTTGAGACACGCGCAAGAGATTTAAATTACGAAGACCTGAGTATCGTGACGCCATACGGCTTTCTCGAAATCTTTAATCGCAAGATTGAATTATACCTGTCGCCCCTGCTTTCACCCTCTGAAATTGAGCATTTAGAATTACTAGCCCTACGGCAGCACCGATTGCATCCAGAAATGAGCATTGCTTATTTCTCAAAGCTGTTTTGCCAACACTTTCGCCTTTTTGTCAGTTTTGATGACCGTTCTCAACTCATCAGATTTTCTGAAATGTCTTACGACGCTGAGCGAATCGACTCAACCGCAATCTTCTCACGGGCAGAATACTGTCGGGCAACAGGCGACATTCCAAATTTATTCGATGAAATTGGCATTCCGCGCGAGCTACTCAGTAAAGAATAACAAGGCCGCACTCAGTGCCTCTTCATTCTCGCCCGAAAAAATTCGATCAGCCTCTGCGCGAGTTGCGAATGCACCTTTCGGCTATTAAGCTCGACCCGCCAAAGGGCCGCTTGCGGAATGGTCATATAAATTCGCACGAGATTGGCCGTATTTCGGTCGTGGCTTTTTCGGGTTTCAATCTTACTGACTGTCGGATAATTGAGATCAAAAATCAGCGAAAATTCTCGCAAGGTGAGGTCTAGCTGTTTTCGAAAATTGACCAGCATCACGTCAATGGGTTCTTCTAAATAAAGTGGCTCAAAAATAAAAGTAGAGGGCCCGCGCTTACCAATGGTCCCCAGTAGTACTACCTTACTCTGCTCGTTCGGGTCGATGCCGACTGATTCACAATACTCGCCGAAAGCCGGGTTTTCACGACTCGGAATGCGGTCGTCAAATGACGCAAAGATTTTATTCTTTTTTGATTGGTGCGTGCGCTTACGAAGCGGCACGTCGGGCCCGATAGGGACCGCTTTGTGTTTTAGATAACTTCGGTCATACTCAAAGGTATAGATCTCGGTGTTTGAATCGAAACTCAAAAGGCCCACAAAGATTCGTGAGCGTCGGGTTTCTGAATACACCTCTAGGCGATTAGGATCTTTTACCCGAGTCATATTCGAGTTTGCTCCAGTTCTTTATAGTTCTTTTGAATCATTTTGGTGATCGCCGCTTTCATGAGATTTGAGCAGAATGATTTTGAAATCAGGTTCTCAATTCGAGGCAATTGTGCCAGCTTGCGAAACTGTTCAATTTGATCGTGGTACCCCAATCGTCTAAATTCTTTTACGTAATGAGAGATTGTCGGATGCTTCGAGTCTTTTGTAGGTATGCGGCCTTCAAGGCCGATATCGGCCTTGAGCCAATCGCCACTGTGTGTACCGACAACCGATGGATTGTCGTAAATGGGTGCAAGTCTAGAGCCTCCGGCTGTAGTGACAATGCCTAAATTTCGCCCATGTCGATCGTGATTACCGATGAGGCTGTCAAAAAGGCACATCATCACAAATGTTTCGACGTCAGTAAAACGGTGGGTTTGTTCATCGATAACCCGAATGATGTCGTCGCACGTTCTCGCTGCGTCGTCGACAAAATAGGTGTGAATGTGTGAAAGTGACGCATGCTCTGATCGATCAATGAAATTTCGGGTGACAAATACTCTATCACCCATCATTTCAAGTAAGTAAAATTTGGCAACGGGTAAGCCGATCAATTCTGCGATTTGATTGCAGAGAAACTCAAGCTCAGGCAGTTCGGGGGCTGAGGTCTGCCTCACTTTCAAAATGTAAGAACATCCGTTGAGATCAGCTGAGTACTTTTTGTACTGTCCTTGAAAGAAGCTAGAATTTTGGTTAGCCGGTTCCTCTCCTTTGCTGCCTTGTTTGAGCACGAGGCTAGTGAACTCGAATAAAGATTCGACTTCGAACCAAGTTCGAAAGCAGGTCGGATGCAGTCCATAGTGACCCTCTTCTTTTATCTCGGCTAAGCACATCAGACACGTTAACACGGCAAGTCACTCCCTATACTATTATTTCAAAGTAACAGTATATAGTTGATACCTAAAAGTAACAAGATATAGTTATTATCTTATGGTAACTAAATCTAAATACTGTAACGTCATGATTTTAAATCATTTACAAGAAACATGAAGGTCAAACAATCCAGTTTTGTCGCGAAAGTGAACCCCGCTTCACATGGTTTTGCGTTCTCATCGGTAGCGTTTTTTACTTGGGGATTGTAGCAAAACTACAAATGCCCCTAAATCATGCACACCAGTCGTTTTATTCATTCTCTGAATTCGCCCACCTACCCTTGCCCACTTACTCTTAATGATAGCGAGCCACTCATAATGATGGAGAACCCCACCGAATCGGTCATTCGTGACACACTTTTTGCCCCCCCAAGACTCAGATACACTAAAGTTAAGGACTCTTGCGACTTAAGGCACTCTGCCACTTCAGTGGGGTGCTTTGTCACGAAGTTGAGATAACGCTATGAGAAATTTTTATGACATCATGTCGATGCACTTAAAAAAGAGGGTGAGAACTCAACTCATCGGCGTGAGTCTCATCACTCTAATTTCTGCCCCCGGCTGCCGCGTGGGGGGTTCACTCGTACCCGATTCGATTCAGAGAATCACCGCGAGCCCTACTCCAGAAGCGATCAGCGATAGCGATGCAGGCACTTCAACAACCGACACAACGACCGCCGATACCGCGACTGAACCTTCTGCGACTTCAAGTTCTCTACCGCTAACTTTACCTAGCAATCTTCCGGCGGCAACCGACGTGATTTCTGGCGCCTCATTTCTCGACGCTGACGGCAACTGGCAAACGGGTAGTTTGGCAGACTTCGGCACGCTGGTTATTTCAAGTGTCTCTGAAGCCCACCTACTGGGCAGAGTGAGCTCAATCAGCGTGAATGCAAATGCTGTCGTTGCATCAGCGATGGGCGCGCACACTGATTTTCCGACCGCGTCGCAAGTGGTTGCCGGCAAATATTTTCTGACCGATAATGCCACTCCCGTTGTAGGTACGCTGACCAACCACGGTGCGGTCACGATCGCATCAACTTCAGCGTCATACGGCCCAGGCTACGTTTCTTCTGTCGCTGTGAATGCGAACTCGGTGATCGCTTCAGCTCAGGGCTCGAACACAACCTTTCCGACCGCTTCGCAAGTACTCACAGGTAAGTACGTGCTCACCAACAATGCAACACCCATTTTAGGCACCATGACTGATCACGGGGCCGTTACCATCGCTTCGACTTCAGCGTCATACGGGCCAGGCTATGTTTCTTCTGTCGCTGTGAATGCAAACTCTGTCATCGCTTCTGCTCAAGGTTCAAACACGACGTTTCCGACTGCCGCTCAAGTTCTCACCGGCAAGTACGTGCTTGGCAATACCGCGACACCGATTCTAGGTACCATGACTGATCACGGGGCCGTCACCATCGCTTCAACGTCTGCCTCATACGGCCCGGGCTACGTTTCGTCGATCACGACAAACGCGAACTCAGTGATCGCTTCGGCTCAAGGCTCGAACACGACCTTTCCGACCGCAGCACAAGTACTCACCGGCAAGTACGTGCTCGGCAACACGGCAACACCGATTTTAGGTACCATGACTGATCACGGCGCGGTTACTATTGCTTCAACTTCAGCCTCGTATGGTCCCGGCTACGTTTCTTCAATCACCACCAATGCAAACTCAATCATTGCCTCTGCCCAAGGCTCAAACACTGATTTCCCGACTGCCGCTCAGGTCGTCACCGGTAAGTACGTGCTCGGCAACACCGCCACTCCCATCTTAGGCACGATGGCAGATCATGGAGCTGTATCGGTCACCTCTGCGACAGCTTCGTACACATCGGGTCACGTGAGTTCAATTTCAGTCAACGCCAATGCGGTCGTGAGTTCGGCCATGGGCGCACACACTGATTTTCCGACCGCCTCGCAAGTTCTCACCGGCAAATATTATCTCACTGACAACGCGACACCCATTCTTGGCACGATGACCAACCATGGCGCCCTAACGATTGCATCGACATCAGCTTCATATGGCCCGGGCTACGTTTCTTCGATTTCTACCAACGCAAATTCGATCATTGCATCAGCTCAAGGATCAAATACCGATTTTCCGACTGCCGCCCAAGTACTCACAGGAAAATACGTACTCGGCAATACCGCCACACCCATCTTGGGCACCATGACTGATCACGGAGCGGTGACCATTGCTTCAACATCGGCCTCTTACGGGGCCGGTTATGTGTCGTCGATCGCAACCAATGCGAATTCAATTATCGCTTCAGCACAAGGCTCGAACACTGATTTTCCAACCGCTTCTCAGGTTCTCACTGGAAAATATTTTCTGACAAACAATGCCACCCCCATCTTAGGCACCATGACCAATCATGGCGCGGTCACGATCAATTCAACCACTAATTCTTATGCCGCTGGTTATGTTTCTTCGATCGCTGTTGACGCTGACGCGGTAGTTGCCGCAGCGATGGGACTGAACACAGACTTTCCGACTGCCGCACAAGTTCTGTCGGGCAAATACTACTTAACCACCACCGGCACCCCGATTGTGGGCACGATGACCAATCACGGCGCGGTTTCAATCACTTCGACCGCTAGCTATGGCGCGGGCTATGTTTCTTCAATTGCCATCAATGCCGGAGCAGATTTGCTGAGCGAAAATATCGTTTCAACAAAAACCATCATGAACATTGCGGGTTCTGCAACGAGAGTGGGCAACGTCGGCACAGGCAGCGAAGCCACCGCAAGTTCAGTCTGCAGTGGCAGGTACCTCGCGAGCGCTACAGGGGCCGCTGTGAATGGTATTCGTTATTGTCCACAGCTTACCCTGAGTTACACCACTGGACTAACTGTCTGGCTTAAGGCTGATGACCTCAACGGCAACGGCGATGGCAACACTGGTTTTTCAATCGGCTCTGAAGTGGGCACCTGGAAAGACTCTAGTGGCTCAGGAAATCACTTCACACAGGCTACTGCAACCCAACTACCCACCTACCGAAGGGCACCTGGCAATATGGAGGTCGTCAGATTTGATGGCACCAATGACTACCTATCGCGCACACTCACTCATATTTCTGAGGTTTTTCCGAATGTAGATTCGGTCGACATTTTTGCCGTTATCATGCAAAAAGCGTCTCAAGCTGATAACCCGCTTCTTTATGGGCTTTTCACCACTTCCGCCAACGCAGTGCAAGTGTGGGCAACTTCGACAGACAAATTTTACATTAATTTTGGAAATGCCACCGCTGGTCAGGGTGTCTGGAATCCGGCCCAGACAACCGACTGGGACAATACTTATCACCTAATCGAGATTTACCGAAACGGCACTGCAGCCAATACGACTGAGATCAAAGTTGATGGAGCCCAAATAACCGGGTCACCCAGCACCCTTACCGACCCACTCGATAACACCACCGCTGCAGGCACCTTATACCTTGGTACAAGGCAACCCACTCCGTGCTACCTAAAAGGAGATATCGCCGAGCTCATGATCTATGGGTCAGCGATCACCAACTCAACCAACCGTACCACCGTTCAATGCTATTTGAGCAATAAATACGGTTTCGGCATATCTGGCTGTTGACCTAGGGTCACACCAGACACACTGCCCAACTTTTACAGATCAGATACACTTATAGTAAGGATTATTGCGACCTTAAGTGCACCACACTGCGTGTGTTCACTTAGGTTCCAATTGCGAATGACTATGGCATCTTTATTTTACATAACGTCAGTGTTGATAAAAGAAAGGACAACCTTAAAAATCATTGGCGTTTCTTTGCTCGCGTTATTCTCAGCTTCTGGCTGTCGCGTGGGCGGTGCTCTCACACCTGATGCTATTAAAAACATTACCGCGAGTCCGACTCCTGAACCCAGCAGTTCGCCAGCCCCCTCACCGACACCTAGCCCCAGCCCGTCGGCTTCAGCAACCGCAAGCTCAGTGCCACTCTCGCTTCCTGCAATTGCCCCGCTTGCTCGCGAAGTTGTCGCGGGCGAAGCCTTTCTCGACGAAGCCGGAAACTGGCAGACCGGTACGCTACCTGAACTCGGTGCGCTACTCATCTCAAGCGTCGGCGAGACTCACTCAACCGGAAAAGTGAGTTCAGTTGCGGTTGACGCTAACGCCGTCGTGGCTTCTGCTATGGGCGCCCACACTGATTTTCCAACCGCTTCTCAAGTTGTGGCAGGTAAGTATTATCTCACTAACACTGGCACACCAGCCGTCGGTACCATGCCAGTTCTTGGCGCGCTATCAATCAACTCCACTTCATCGTCATCAGGCGCGGGCTATGTATCTTCAATCTCGGTTAATGCTAATGCAGTAGTCGCTTCAGCGATGAATGGACAAACTAATTTTCCGACCGCGGGCCAAGTGCTCACGGGCAAATATTACCTCACCAATACTGCGACTCCGACCATGGGCACGATGGCTAACCTCGGCGCGATTTCGATCAACTCGACTTCAACTTCATCAACCGCTGGTTACGTTTCTTCGATCTCGGTTGATGCAAACGCGGTGGTCACTTCAGCAATGAGTGGGCACACTGACTTTCCGACTGCGGGCCAAGTGCTCACTGGAAAATATTATTTGACCAACACAGCCACGCCGGCAGTCGGCACGATGGCAAATCTCGGCGCGGTTTCGATCAACTCGACTTCAACTTCATCAACTGCGGGTTACGTTTCTTCAATCTCAGTTGATGCAAATGCAGTGGTCACTTCAGCAATGAGTGGGCACACTGACTTTCCGACCGCGGGCCAGGTACTCACTGGCAAATACTATTTGACCAACACAGCCACGCCGGCAGTCGGCACGATGGCAAATCTCGGCGCGGTTTCGATCAACTCGACTTCAACTTCATCAACTGCGGGTTACGTTTCTTCAATCTCGGTCGATGGTAATGCGGTGGTCACTTCAGCCATGAGTGGGCACACTGATTTTCCGACTGCAAGCCAGGTACTCGCTGGCAAGTACTATTTGACTAATACCACTACTCCTGCCGTAGGTACGATGACTGACTTAGGTGCTGTTTCAATCACTTCAACTTCTTCAACATCAGGGGCCGGATACGTTTCGTCAATCACGGTAGATGGCAATGGCATCGTGGCATCAGCGATGGGCGCCCACACCGATTTTCCGACCGCTAGCCAAGTGCTGACTGGCAAATACTATTTAACCAACACAGCCACGCCGGCAGTCGGCACGATGGCCGACTTGGGCGCTATCTCGATCAATTCGACCTCAACCTCATCAACCGCAGGTTACGTTTCGTCAATCAGTGTTGATGGCAATGCAGTAGTCACTTCGGCCATGGGTGGGCACACTGATTTTCCAACCGCTAGCCAAGTACTCACCGGCAAATACTACTTAACGAACACGACAACTCCAGCTGTTGGCACGATGGCCAACCTCGGCGCTATCACAGTCAATTCAACTTCGACTTCATCAACCGCTGGTTACGTCTCTTCGATCTCAGTTGACGCTAACGCAGTTGCCGCTTCAGCGATGGGCGCCCACACCGATTTTCCGACAGCTGCGCAAGTGCTCACAGGCAAGTACTTTCTCACTGATAACGCCACTCCGGTAGTAGGCACCATGACCGATCACGGCGCAGTTTCAATCACTTCGACCTCAAGCAGCTACACGGCCGGCTATGTTTCGTCGATTGGCGTGAATGCCAATTCAGTGATCAATTCGGCGTTGGGTGGCCACACCGGCGCTGCGGCCGGTGACGTATTTACGGGTAAATACTTTTTATCAACGACAGCGACCCCCACTCAAGGCACCATGGCAGACCTTGGCGCTTTCTCGGTGACCTCGACTGCAAGCACCTCGACCGCAGGTTACGTATCGTCGATAACGGTCAACCCCGGAGCTGATTTTCTCAATACTAATATCTGCACAGGTAAAACTATTCTCGGGGTCGGTGGTAGTGCGTCTTGTATTGGCGCTGCTGGCACAGGTACCGAAGGTACCGCAATCTCTCTTTGCAGCGGCAAGTACCTCTGGTACCGAACCGGTGCGGCAGTTAACGGCACACGCTACTGCGCACCAGATACTTTAAGTTACACAACAGGTCTCAAGCTTTGGCTGAAGGCTGACGATCTCAATGGCAATGCCGACGCCAACACTGGCTACTCACTGGGCGGTGAAGTGAGCACCTGGAAGGACTCGAGCGGTTCTGGCAATCACGTGAGCCAAGCCGGAGCCGGCCAGAAACCCACCTACAACCGAACTCAAGGCAGCATGGCAGTAGTGCGATTTGATGGCACCAATGATTCACTTACCCGAAGCATCACCGCTTCAGATGTTTTTCCGAATACGAATCAAGTCGATGTATTTGTAGTCATGATGCAAAAAGGAGCTCAGGCGAATAGCGTTGTTTTTTCGATTCTCCTACCTGACCTCACCAACTTCATCGATTTGCAAGCCACGTTTAATAATGGCATTTATGCCGACTATGGCAACTACTTGACTGGCGGTCGCTGGGTCGCTAGTCAGCCCACAGAGTGGGACAACGCCTTTCATATTGTCGAAATGTATCGCAGTGGGGGAAGTGGCGAGATAGTCGTCGATGGTACAACCCTCGCCCTAACCCAAGGCGGCGGTGGATTAACCGACTCAGCTGACGTGACTCCAACTGGAACTTTTATCGTCGGAGCTGAATCAACTACCTACCTCATGGGTGATATCGCCGAATTGCTCATTTTCGGCTCTGCTCTCGGTGCGGGTGACCGCACCACCGTGAAGTGCTACCTAAGCAATAAATACGGCTTTGGACTATCTGGCTGTTAGTGCCCCGACTCAAAACACCTAAAATTCAAACGACTCTAAAAGTGAAACCGACGAGCTTTGTATCGTCGCAGCCGCAATCGGCGCAAAGTTTAAGCTCGCGTAATTCAATTGAGTGATCGAACGGTATTTTTTTCCGATGTCTTTACTAAACTGCAGCCCTGCCTTGATTTCGCGCTCTCCACCAGCCGTCTGAAAACTGGTCCCTGCCGGCATGAAACTAAAGAAGGCCTCAATACTACTTCCCTGACTAAGGCGCAGAAATAGACTCGGAAACGCCTGAGGCAAAATGAGGTTGTGATAACCAAACGAGCTGTCACTCACAAACATGGTTGAATAATTAGCGCCAGCATTGATACCGAATCGCAGTGCCGACCCAAATAATGAAACCGTCAGCTTGATCAGCGCCTGAGACTGAAACAGTCGCGACGAACGCTTCGACTGAGTTGCCCAAAGGGGTAATACATCAATCTTTGCATTCCAAGAAAGCACCAAAGCCGAGGGCACCCAAACGTAATCGGCCTGGGCACCTGCAGTTAAGGCAACCTCACTGAATTTTTCGGTTCCGGTTTCGGTGTAAGTCATCGCCGAAGCCCCCATGATGGCCGAAAGGCGACGCCGGCTGCGATTGACAGAAAGGTCTTCTAGCGACTCGGGTTTCTCGTACACCAATTCACACTCGAGCGTCTCAGTCTCAGTTGGCTTATCTTTTGAAACAGCTTCAAGTACAATTTTGAAATTTTTTCCGGTAACCGCGTTATCGAGTAAGGCAAAAGTATAAGAAAACGTACCGAGCTCTGGGTTGTCGATGTTGACCAGTTTCTTATCGTGCCTCAATCGCCAACCTGGCCGAAGAAATTCGCCCGAGATTGTGACCATCGCTTTGAGTGCCGTACTCTTGGTCGGAGTATTTCTATAGATTTCGGCAGCCTTCTCGTAGGGGCTTCCCCGCGCGGTATCTCTTGCGCCACCTCTTGCGCCATCTTTCGACAAATCGGCGACATCACTCACTTCAGCAATGGGGCGAACGGCAAGCACAAGAATACCCGGCTTTGGTCGAAGCACCCGAGCATAAGCGATTGTGAGACCCGAATCAGATGCGTTGGCGAAGCCCCCCGGCTCTGCCCAACCAATTATCGCCAAAAACAGCAAAGCAAGGCATAGAAACCCAAAACGACCTCGAACAGGGTTGATTATTCTACTCACACTTACGGGTATTTTTTGGCCAAAATCTAAGGCCAATCTCTTGAATACGTTGCTAAATTCTGCCTTGTTCACTTATCAGCAATCATAATACTGACCGCTGAAAAGGCCAACGAAATCTGCCCCCCCACTGATATTGCATCAATTGAGAGCCTCTGCCAGTCGCCCCTTAATGTTTTGATTATTAAACATTACCGACGTAGTAACGAGCTCACACCACTGGAGCAAACAGCTATGAAAATCACATCACAACTCTCACTCACCCTAGGGGCATTGACCGCCGTTGTGGTCACATTTACGACCACTCTTTCAACCGCCAGTGCAGCACAAAGCGCCGACCCGTGGCCCTTGGGATCACACTGCGGCCTGACCGATCAGTACACCGGTCAATTCAACGACCCACAGTTGAAACCCATCGGCCAATCCATTGACCTTGCGATCGCTAGCCCGAGTCAAATTTCGAGCCTCTCGCCGACACTTCAGAAAACTCTCGTGACCTGCCTTCGCGAAATTGCCGAATGCAACACGGCGACTGCCTGCGTTCATCAAATTGCAGACCCTCTCGTCGGCCCCGATCTTCAAACCTACGCGCTCAACGGGATACGGTACACGGTACTCACCCTAATGGCTGGAGGCAATGTCGTGGGCTGGATCATGCCCGAAAACTCAGTCAAACCCATCGCAGATATCTCTGACGGCGATGTCATTTGCCGATAAGTGACGACAACTCACATACCCTTGATTCCTAATTTTCGCCCACTCGAATAGGCCGAAAACTCAGGGGCGTACAAGGGCTGCACCGTTGCCGGAGAAGCTTTGAATACCCCCTCAGTTGCGGCACGCAGGCGATACTTAAGAGTAAACTCGCCCTTGGGCAGATGCTCAAAAAAGAAGTTAGTCGCGCTATCACGAACCTCTTGATACCACTGCAAGCCAGAATTCCAGTGGTGCTTTGAAGTCAAGTCGGCGGGTTCAAACCCCGCAGGCCTCGGATCTCGCAAATGAACGTACTCAAGCTCATGCTGACTGGTGACCGACAAGTGCACCTCGAGCTCGTCTCCGAGTTTCACTTGATCATTTGCCTCAACCGACGGCCCATCTATCGCAATGAGGCGTGCCGGCCCGTCAGTGCTCACGCGCTTAAAATACCGTCGGGTGAGTTTGATAAAATCGCCACTCGCTTCGGCTGGTAACCGCTCAGTCGAGAACTGCCAGGTAGCCGAGGCAAATAAGTAACCCGGAGTCGTCTTCTCAATCTTGATCGGCAGAACCGATGCACCCACCTTCTCTGGCGCAATCGCGATTTGATTTTTCTTTCCAGTATACTCAGTCGGATCAAACTCAAACACATGCTTCTGTACCTGAACTGGCGCATCACCCGAATTTCCAAAAGTGACTGCCGCATCTTCTTTCACTCCTAACTCACCCGTCTTAGCCAGATAGCTGGTCAAAGAATACAGAACCTCGGCGGTAGCCCGAGTTGATTTCCAGTGATTGAGTTTCTTATTCAACAAGAGCCAAAGAACCATGCCGTCAAGCCTCTTCGCGTCTGTACCCAGTTCGAGACCCGCACGCAACGCAAACGCTTGCGATTCAATCGTGTCATTGTACCAGAGCCAGCTTCGGTCTTCGGCTGTCCAATGGGTGCCTTCGTCTTCTGACGTTTTTGCGCTATCCATGACACTTTCCCAAACCAAAGTAGCGTCTTTCTTTCTACCCGCTCGATTTAGCGTTAATGCCAGATAGCCCTTGAGCAAGCCTGAATGGCTCTTCCAATGCTTAAAACTAAAATCAAGCATTTGAGCGCGCTCGGCTTCGGTAAATACCTCTTGCCCGAATTTCGAGGTTTTAAACTGTGACAACACGTAATTGAGTAGCGTTACATTTTCAACACAACAACCATCGGCTATCGAAGTCTTCACAAACTCTCGCAAAAACCACTCACGGTGCAAATACTGCCAAGCCTTCGCCACCATCGGTTCGGGTACGGTCACGCCGAATTCAGTCGCCTTAGAAAAACCGTGCAGCAGATAGACTGTGGTAAATAGCGAATCGGGCCCCCCCGCAAACCACGGAAAAGCCCCCGAAGAAAGCTGCAACTTTTCGAGCTTTTCAATACTCTGTCGTTCAAGGGCCTTTGAAACCTTCGGGTCAAGCACCGCCCGAAGCCTCTCGTCGGGCTCAGACGAGCCGGCGCCCCCTTTTGATTCAAGAACCCAAGGTGACTCTTCAAGAGCCATCTTTCGATTCAAATCACTTTGGTCAAAACTTTCAAGCGGCGTTTGACGTTGAGAAAATTTCTCAGCCATCTTTTTCACACTCGGATAATTCTTAAAAACAGAACCCAAGATTGAAGCCCCTAAGAATCGATTGAGAATCGTTTCAGTGTTCTCATAAGGGTACTCAAACAGGTACGGCACCGCTGACAAAACTGAATAGAAAAGCTGTGAGTCTAAAGTGACATTAAAAGCTTCATTCACTCGTGACGGGTCACTTGTGCTGGCCAAATCTTTAAAAGTCAGCTCTCGAGAGCTCTTGCCCTTCAAAATAGCAAATCGCGATTGTGCCAAGTGAAAACGCCCGGGTAATACGGGCAACACTCTCAACTCACCATCTGAGGTGGTTTTTGATCTTGCCGTGACCTTGACCCCATAACTTCCCACTCGGGCGGGCGCATGAATGGGCACTTCAATCGTCGTACTCTCACGACCCTTCACTTCAAACGTGAGCCCCTGAACATCACTCGCTTTTAAACCAAAAAGTTCAAGTGCACTTTTCTGAGTTTCTAGATCAATGAGATCAAAATCAACAGTGCCAGAAAGTGCCGACGCCGTTGCATTATTCACTGCAACTTTTAATTTGGCCTCATCACCTTCACGTAAAAACCTCGGCAAATAAGGGCGCACCATCAAGTCTTTTACCGACTGAGTCTGAGCGTTGAATAGACCACTCTCAAATCGGCGATTCAAGCCCACCAGCCACACATTCCAGCTCGTCACCGAATCAGGCACCGTGAACTCAATTTCAACTTCGCCTCGATCATTAGTGAGAAGCGTCGGAAACCAAAACGCAGTTTCATTAAAATTGCTTCGAATAGCCTCTGGGGCATTCGAATCTTTAGCACCTTTCGCCCCTGCGCCGGCAAGCATTTGATCTACCACCGCAGGCTGTGACAGCTGAGAAACCGACGCCGACTTCGTTTTGGATGAAGACGCATCTGAATTGGGCTCAGCAAGAACGGCAGCCGGCGAAGCTGGTGGTAACGCCCCCGAGTCACCTGGAAAACTCGCACGACCTTCGTCTTGGGCTCCCGATGAAAAACCATACGCGTCAGCAGTTGAATACTGTGACAAGTGAGCGAATCGATCACCCAAAAAAGAACCGTGCGCAGCTGATCTCGAAAACCCTTCAGAAGAGAGATACTCTCGCGGCGCAGCGCCCAGTTCGACAGAAAGCGGACCTGCTCGATTTCGCCACGGAAAATAGCTGATCGGATCAAAAACCGAATGTCCGACAAAACTATCGAGACTTCGGTCATACATATAGGCCAAAACTTGTACCGATGCTTTTTCGACTGACTTCTGATCAGCACCCCGTACGCGAACGGTCCATTTTTCACGAGCGGCCGGAGTGATCTTATCTCGAAAGGTCGAAAAATCGAGAGTCAATCGCTTATCAGCCCAAGGCACCACCAGCGATTTATAAAGTTGTACGACCTGATAATTTCGCACGGCCGTTAACGTGAAAACCAGCCCACCGCGGTCTTCTGGCTGAACCGTGAAATCGTGAAAAACTGGCGTCTTCCCACTCTTGATTTCAATCGCCTTCACCAACCGACCCGATCGGTGTATTTCTAACCAAGCCGACTGCCCTTCAAATCCAGAAAATGCCAATACCCGAAAGGCCTCTCCCACTTTCGCAGTTGGCTGGCTGAGCGCCAGAAATCCAGCAACTTTTGCTGGTGCCGTCACACCAGCGCCCGCAACAATGAATTCCTTAAACGTTTCAAAGCGTGTGTGATACTGATCATGAGTTTCATAATACACCCGGTAAGCACCTGCCGGTAACTCAGGCAATTCGAAGTTCGCTAGACCAGCAGCATCGTGAACCAAATCTCCGGTGGCGATTTTCTCGCCATCACTCATGGCTCCTAAAGCAGCCGTCTCTGAATATTCCGTGTTCCATCTTGGCGACCTCAGATCTTCAAGCGCTCGAGTGTCTCGCACTACTTGTTGAATTTGTAACGGCGGAGGCAACTCACTTGGCAGTAATGCATTCGACGGCTGTTCAAGTCTCACTAATCGCCAGTTCGCCTTACTTTGCCTAGCAACACCATTCAAGTCGGCCAAGCGAACAGCAATTTTTGGACGGTTTCGATTGTGGGCGTCACTCTCAATGAATTCCGGAAAATTTTCAAATGTCCCCATCACTGCGACAAAACCGACACTAAAACCTCTCGTCGCCGTTCTGGTCTCACCGCCTTCGTCGGTGACGTCTGCAGTCAGGTCGTAGCGAAACTGAATCGACGAAGCCCCACTACCCGCTGCCAGTTTTTCATCTGCTTTCGGAGTAAACGAAATCTCGAAACTACCATCTTTTTTTAGCCGGCTCACTCCAGATCCGACCACTTGTGAACCTGAGCTATCAGAAAATCCACCCCAACCGCGCCAAAAACACCACCAAGGTAAAATCGCACTTCGGCTCACTTTCCACTGAACCTGGCCCTCGCTTACCGGCATTCCAAAATAGTACCGAACGTCTCCCACTATTTTTGCCAATTGATTGAGTCTAAGGGGTGACTTCGGATCTTTAATGGTCGCCTCAAACGTCGGACGTTTATACTCTTCAACGCGAACCGAAGTTGAATAGGCAGAGCTATACTGTCCATAAGCGGAAGAATCATCGTTAGAGCTTGATTTGCTCGATTTAGAAGCGTCAGAAGTGACTGACCAGCTGCCAAGCAACCGCCCCGCCGGAATCACGAACTCGCCATGTCCTGCGCCAAAGGCATCGGTAGTCACAGTCTTGGCTTCAACGACTTGAAAGTTAGCATCTCGCAAGGTCACCGTCACCGTTGTCCCTGCAGCGACTTCAAAATTTGTGGGTTCGGATTTGTCAGCATGCTTGGCACCCGACCCTTCGCTCGATTTATTTTTCGGATCAGGCCGCGGACGAAAAGCTAGCGCTTTCCAACTGATCTTTTGATTGGGCCGATAGATACTGCGATCCAAATAAAGAAAGGTTCTCAAGTTCGGGCCAGAAGTCTGGGCATCATAAAAATAAAAAGGGTTTTCACTCAAGACAAGGTCACTGCCTTTTTTTGCCGACAGAAGGTGAAAATCACCTGATTTGGCTCCTGAAATACTCAAAACTGCTTCACCGCCCTTACTCGTCTGCTCAGAACTCACCTTGCGCGAATCATGATCGTAAGATCCGCGATAGAGATCGAGCTTTACCCCAGAAACGCCCTCGCCATCACCGCCCGAAACGACTCGCGTACTCAAGTCTTTCGATTGCGAATCGAGTCGATACGAAACCACGAGATCGCTGAAGTTAACTCGTACCGCTCGGCGATCATTGTCACTTCGTTCAAAGCCAGGCTTCGCTGAAGCCACGATCAAGTAAGATCCCGAAGCGTGAGTGGGTGGTGTCACTGAATAGCGATGGGGTAAATAGTCTTTGCTTGCGCCCAACTGAACACTCCACTCGTGAACCGGCTTCGTCGACAAAAGCGCTTCAATTTCTTTTTCTTCAATTGCCCAATAGTAACTGGTTCTTGATTTTAACCGACGCTCTGGATTCACCGGGTAAGATTTAAAATACAGCGTTGAAAGGTTATTCGAAACACCGCCCAAGGTTTGCTGCCCGACTCCATCAACTTTCATGCCCTCGAGTGAAAATTGCGGAAACTCAATCGCATCGATGATTTCACGACACCGAGCGGCACCAACGCTTTTCGGAAAGGCCTCGATTCCGGCCTGGGCAACTTGCCGTGCATGCACCTCGCGATCAGCGTTTTTTTCTTCTCGCAACATCTGCGCAACGCTCGCCATCACCATAGTGACCCAAGAGTCTTGCTTCGTGGCCGAGACGATTTTTTCTAGCGATTTGCGAATGATCACTCGTTCATCGGCCGAAGTAAAAGAACCGCGAAGTTTTTCATGCAAGACCCTCTGCGCTTCGAGAGTAGCCGAGAGGTGACCCCTTTTCTTGTGCCAAGCTCCAAGGTCGCTGAGAATCAGAGAAAGCTTCTGTAACGGGTGCTGAGCCGTAGTAAAAAAGAGCCCAGCTTTCGCTTTACTCGATTGATCAGGCGACGCATGACCCGAAAGCAAATTTTTGAGATCTAACTCATAAACGCTATTGAGTTGAACTGGGGTCCAACTCGAGCGCTGTTCAAGCAAGTCGGCAAAAATATAGGTCAAGGTATCTCGCAAGGTAGGTCGAACCCCCTCTGGAAACGTATTTGCAATCAAGGTTCCATCGAGTGCATTTCGCTGATACTGCGCCAGTTTCTCTCTCTCACCCCAAAGTTCATCACAAACCTCAAAGGCTAACTCAAATAACTGCTCAGCTGTCAGGGTTTTATAATCAAGGGCAGACCCGACAACGCGATCTCGCTTTTCTCTTTGTCGAATCTCAAACGAATAGCGATGATGATAGATCAGTATCGCTTGCACATAGGTGAGCGCAACCGTCGCTCGAGCTAAGGGCTCGCTCGCACTTGGCCACGGACGAGTTCGCAATTGAGTCAGAGCAGCCTCGTAGCGGTGTAACTTGAACTCAAACGCCGCCGAACGAGCCAGAAGCTTGGCCCACTCGCCATTGTGTGGCGAAGACTTGCCCTTCTCAATGACCGCCTCAAGAAGGTCAAAAGCACTTTGAAGTTTCTGTTCGGCTTCGAATTGAGAGACCTTTGCGAGGTCTTCAGCGAACCGCTTTTCGATAGAGGCCGTGCCAGCAGAATTAGCCGAAGATCCGGTGCTTGCCATAACAATTGCTCCAATCAGGTAAAGGTGAACCCACAGTTTTCGCATGCCTGGTAATCTAGCAATCAGTGACCGGCTCGGCAAGTAGACTCGAGCGCCAAGAGAAGAATTGAGTCTATTTCTTCATCGCCAAGTAATCTTCATAGGTCGCGTGCTCGTAGTCTTTGACACCTAAAGAACCGACTTCAATGACCCGATTGGCAACCGTTTGAACGAATTGTTGGTCGTGCGACGAAAAAAGCACCGTACCCACAAACTTGGTCAACGCCGTGTTGACCGACTCAATCGATTCAAGATCGAGGTGATTAGTCGGGCCATCTAAGATGAGCACGTTCGCATCGATCATCATCATTCGCGACAGCATGCAACGAACCCGCTCGCCGCCCGACAGAACCTTCGTTTTCTTCGAAGCCTCATCGCCCGAAAAAAGCATTCGCCCCAAAAAGCCGCGAATGTAGTTTTCGCTCTGCTCGGTTGAAAACTGGCGCAACCAATCGATCAAAGACAAATTCACTTTGTCGAAAAACTTTGAGTTGTCTTTCGGAAAATAAGAACGAGACGTTGTGATTCCCCATTTAAAACTTCCCGAATCGGGCGTCAAATCACCCATCAAAATATCAAAAAGCGCCGAAACGGCCAGCTCAGTCTCACCGATAAAAACGACTTTGTCGTTCTTTCGTAAAGTGAAGGTTACCTTATCTAAAACTTTGGTTCCGTCGATTGTCTTAGAGAGATTTTCAACTTGCAAGAGTTGATCGCCCACTTCGCGCTCTGAACGAAAACCCACGAACGGGTATTTTCGGGTCGAGGGCAAAATATTCTCGAGCGTCAACTTATCTAGTTGTTTTTTTCGTGAAGTCGCCTGCCGAGACTTTGAAGCATTCGCACTGAACCTGGCGACGAAGGCTTTCAGCTCTTCAGCCTTATCTTCGGTTTTTCGCTTCTTGTCTTGCATTTGTTTGAGCAAAAGTTGACTTGAATCGTGCCAGAAATCGTAATTACCCGTGTACAATTGAATGCGACTATAATCGATGTCAGCCATGTGCGTGCACACTTGATTCAAAAAGTGTCGATCGTGTGAAACCACAATGACCGTTTTCTCATAGCCCGCCAAAAAATCTTCAAGCCAACGAATGGCTGTGAGGTCTAAGTGATTGGTCGGTTCGTCGAGTAACAAAATATCAGGATTACCAAAGAGTGCCTGCGCTAACAACACTTTCACTTTTTCGTTATCGCGAAGCTCTCGCATGAGCTTTTCGTGAAGGCCGGTACCAATGCCCAGGCCCGCTAATAAAACCGCCGCATCGCTTTCAGATTCCCAACCCCGAAGTTCGGCAAATCGCGCTTCAAGCTCTCCGGCGCGAACGCCATCTTCTTCAGTAAAATCAGTCTTCGCGTAGAGCTTCTCTTTTTCTTCGATCACCGAACTCAGACGTGACTCACCCAAAATCACTGTTTTCAATACCGGCATGTCATCGAACGAAAAGTGATCTTGGCGCAAGAACGAGATTCGCTCACCCGGAGTGATCGAAACCGCGCCTTTATAAGACTGGTTTTCGCCCGAGAGAATTTTCAGAAACGTCGATTTACCGGCGCCGTTAGCCCCGATAAGGCCATAGCAATTGCCGGGCAAGAACTTGATGTTCACATCTTCAAAAAGCTTCTGAGAACCGTAACTTAAACTAACTGCTGAGGTACTAATCATTGTGAAAGAGTTCATAGCACATAACTGTCTGACTCAGCCTCAAAATCTTCTCACATTGACCAATCTGACAACTAAATTCGTTCTATTTAAGCCAAATTTGACATCAATTTCGTCCAGTTACCAGTATTTCTGGGCTACGCCGCGTGGCACTGAGTTTGCTTTAACCGTTAAGGGTTATTCATCAATTAGAGGAGATCATTTATGGCTATCAAAAACCTACCCGACTTGTTTAGAACAAATTCGCTTTTCAACTCAGACTGGAATCCGTTTCAGGAGCTCAATCGAATGCAGCGGCAGATTGACCGAGCGCTCGACCTGACGGCGCCGCAGTGGGAATTGTCGAGAGACCTTGCGGCTGTACCTGCTTTTGCCCCGACTTGCGATGTGCGAGAAACTGACAGTCACTTCTTGATGAGCTACGACTTGCCGGGCGTGAAAAAAGAAGACGTCAAGATTAGCCTACAAGACGGCGTACTCACCGTGTCCGGAGAGAGAAAAGAAGAACGACACGAAAACGAACGCACCGAAAAGGGCCGCGGCCAGTACGTCGGCGAGCGTTTCTACGGTGCGTTTCAAAGAAGTTTCAGCGTGCCCAATGAAGTTAAGGCAGAGCAAATCGAAACCGAATTCAAAGATGGCGTACTCAGAGTGGCAGTACCAAAGATCGAATCTTCAAAAGCGCAACAAATCAAAATCGGCGAGGCTAAGCCTGGTTTTTGGGATCGCATGATTGGCCACAAAAAAGAAGAAACAAAAAAAGCGGCATAAGAGCCGCACAAAAAGTGCGAAGAAAAAAGGTGGGTCTGTCATGAAAAATCAATCTGTTCAAAGGCTCATAAAGAATCGAAAAAGATGGTTCGTCATCGCAAATCGAATTGAGACGGTGATCTATCGTGACGGGCCCACCCAGCTTGCATTCGTCAAACGACTCTCGAATCCAGAGGGCCAACTGGCCGAGCGGCTTCTTGACTCAGACAAGCCCGGTCGAGGGTTACGTCATGCAGGCAGGGCCACCATTCATCACGTCTTCGGTCGCCATTTCGAACACCACGAACAAGCAGCGATTCAGTTTGCGCGTGCCATTTCACAGGCCTTAGAGAAAGCCTACCAGGAGGCGCAGTTTACTGAGTTGGTTTTAGTCGCCGAGCCCCATTTTTTGGGAATTCTCAGATCTGAACTTCCAGCCAGCCTTAAGAGTTTGGTGTCTGAAGAAATCAACCGCGAGTTCAGCCAGGGATCTGCCAATGACTTTCGCGAATGGTTCGCCAAGCAAATGGAAGTGAGTGACGGTGAGGCTTCAGTACCCATGTCTCACCGAAAAAAACCGGTTAAGGTTGAGCGGCAGCCACGGCAACCAAGGTATTGAGTAACTTAATACTCGAAGTTGGCTTGACAACCAGATCATCAAATCCAGAGTTGAGGGCTCGCACCCGCTCAATCTCGTCTGAATACGCAGTTAACGCAACTGCTGGGGTTCGCTTACGTTGCCTGACTGCCTCTAATTTACGAAACTCACGCAAAAAGAGATTTCCATCCATTTTTTCCATGCCGATGTCACAAATGATGAGATTCACTTCGTGACTTCTGAGGTAATCTAACGCATCCATACCTGTCTTGAACGGCACGATCACCGAGACTTTATCGCGAATAAACTCTTGGGCAATCTCGAGTGAGCTTTCGTCGTCATCAACAATCATGACAGTCGAACCAGCCAGTCCCCGCCAATCTGAAAAAATTTCTTCATCTCCCGTAGACAAGCGGGGCGCATGCACTTCAGTGGCGCCAGCCGATTCAGTTCTGATCGGCAATCGAATGGCAAACTGACAGCCCTTACCCTTACCACCGCTTTGAACACTGACTACTCCACCATGCAAGTTGACAAAACTTTTCACCAAAGCCAATCCCAAGCCCAGGCCACCAAAGCGGCGAACAGTCGATGGGTCTTCTTGACTAAACTTTTCAAACAATTCGGGCAAGAACTCAGGATCAATGCCCTCACCCTCGTCGAGCACCGCAATCTGAAGTTCACGATCTGACTTGTGACCCAGCCCATTGCTACTGTCGGTCGCAACTTCACTGGCTTCAACCACCACCTGACCACCTCGATGACTAAATTTGATCGCATTCGAAATCAGATTTGAAATCACTTGGCGCAATCGCTGTTCATCAAACAATCCGACGGTCTCAAATGAATGTGCAAGTACTGTGAGGTTAATACTCTTCACAGAAGCCGCCGGCTGCAAGGTTTCGACAATTTCTTGAAGTAGTTTTTTTACATTAACGGTTTCTAATTTCAGTACTACTTTGTTCGAAATCACTCGAGACATCTCAAGTACGTCGTTAACTATTCTTAGCTGGGCCTTAGCGCTCTGGTAGATGCGCTCGATACACTGCGCCTGATTCGCTGGCGATACTTTACCCCGGCGCAGCAACTCAACCCACCCGAGCACTACCCCCAATGGGGTTCGAAGTTCATGAGAAAGAGTCGACAAAAACTCATCTTTTAATTTATCGGCCTTCTGAGCCCCCAAATACAGCGACTCTAACAAGACTCGTGCGTTCTTTTCGCGATCGAGTAGACGCAAGTTTTCGGCCTGTATTGTCACTCGCTCGGTGGCATCTTTCGAAACGAAAACATACCCCCCATCGGCCTCGGTATTAAGAACAGCCATGCTGACGTCAGCAACGAAAATTGACCGATCTTTTCGCACCTGGGTCGATTCGCACTCAACTTTCTTGAGTCTCTCTATCATTGAAAAATCTGGGCACCCCAGCCCCTCTGAATAGAGCTGACTGATGTCGTGACCAATCAACTCTTCAGAAGAATAGCCATAGATTTCTTGAACTGCAGCGCCCGCCATCTGAATTTTATTATTTCTGCCCACCAAAAGTAGGGCATGGCCCGGCACACTTTCAAAGACTGCGCGAAACTTATGAAAATTACATTCACTATACTGAGGGCAATTCGTGTAAGTCACGTTCTACAGAGCCTCCATTGTTTATTCATTTTCACAAGCAAGCCTCTGACTCATAAGATTCAATCACTTTAAATAGAAGTTTTTGAATCTCATTTGGGTCAACCGTGTCGAAATGGTCTTTCTTCGAGTAGAACTCTAGACACGATTGTCCCAGCTTGTGAAATCCGTACATCGGCGTATTGCCCTTTAACCGATGCAGAATATTCGCCATTTTTTTAAAATCGTCACTCAGTACCGCAACTTTTAAAGTCTCAATCTCAGCATCTAATATCTTTAAATATTTCTGCCTAATTTGAGGCGACACGGTAAACTCAGCGCCAGACTGATTCTTAGTGGTATCGGTCATTTTGCACGTCAACATTTCCGGCTGATGATAATTGAGGTTGGCTGTGCCCGATCGATGAAGGCCGACAATCGAGAGACAACTCGGCCAGTTTTCGATAGAGTGTTCGCCGACTTAAACCAAGACTAATCGCAGCCGGCTCAGTTTTTCCATCAAACTGTTTAAGCACTTTAAGCAGATAACGTTTTTCA
The DNA here is from genome assembly GCA_903895855.1 of Oligoflexia bacterium. Lineage (GTDB taxonomy): Bacteria > Bdellovibrionota > UBA1018 > UBA1018 > UBA1018 > CAITVN01. Next base: position 44,138 of record CAITVN010000024.1, read on the forward strand.
ACTTCTTTGAGAGAGGGCAAACCCGACTCGACCTCTTTGAGAGACTCTTCGATGTTAACCGCACGAGATTCGGGTATGTCGTAATCGTCAATGACCCCTTCTGCAGATAACACAACCGCTCGTTCAATCAAGTTATGCAGTTCTCGCACATTGCCTTTCCAGGGCATCGAAATGAGTTTTCGCTTAGCAGAATCGGTAAATTCTTTTACCGGGATCGAATAGGCCGTAGAAAAAACTCCAACGAAGTGACGAGCCAGCAAAAGTATGTCTTCGGGGCGCTGGCGCAGCGGCGGAATATGAATCGGTATCACACTCAATCGATAGAAGAGGTCTTCGCGAAACCGATTTTCTTTAATCTCATTTTGCAGAATTTTATGAGTCGCCGTAATGATGCGAACATCGATGCGTTTTTGCTTGTTATCACCGACCGCCCGAATGCTGCGTTCTTGCAAAACTCTCAACAGTTTCGCTTGCACTGATACGTTGAGGTCACCAATTTCATCGAGAAACAGAGTGCCACCTTCGGCCTCTTCAAATAACCCTTTGCGATGACTGAGAGCACCGGTGAATGAGCCTTTTGCATGGCCGAACAATTCAGATTCGACCAAGGCGTCGGGAATCGCCGAACAATTGATGCTAATAAACGGTTTCTGAGCCCGCGAACTGTTATCGTGAATTGCTCGCGCAATTTGCTCTTTTCCGACTCCGCTTTCGCCCGTAATGAGAACGACTGAATCGGTTGGCGCCACTCGCCTCACGAGATCGTAGACCGCATTCATCGCGGGGCTGATGCAGACAACCCCACCCAACTTCAAATCGGCTGCAATGTGCTTCTTTAGATCGGTATTTTCGTTAACGAGCTCTCGCCATCTCAGCGCACTTTCTAAAATCGATGATAGTCTCGAGGGGCTGAAAGGTTTTTCAAGAAAGTCATAGGCACCTTGCTTGATCGCTTCAACGGCCAATTCAACATTTCCATAGGCCGTGATCATCACCACGGGTACCCGATGAAACTCTTCTTTTAAGAGGCTGAGAAGCTCAATGCCGTCACCGTCAGGCAACTTAATATCACAAAAGATCACGTCAGGCGTGGCACCACTTCTTGAATCGCCCCCCCCCAACGCTCGACGTTTGAAATCTTGAACTGATGAATAGGCCGTCACGCTAAAAGAATTCGATTCGAGAAACTCTGACATCAATAAGACGACTGATGCGTCGTCATCAATAATGATCGCTCGATGGTGACTGACTGCTTCGAGAGCACTGGCCTCATTCGAGAAGTTAGATGACAAGTTAGATGACAAGTTAGAAGTCAATTTAGAAGACAATTTAGAAGACAATTTAGAAGACAATTTAGATGAACCCACCACTTCAATCACGCCCACACCCCTTTTATTTTAACCCACCCAAAAAACCCTGGTGCGACAAACTTAAACCTATTTTAGATAAATAGGCTTTTAGCACCGTTTTTTTCGTTTAACAACACACTTTTCGATCCTTCGACCGCACAATCTGACCAACTTTTTACTGCAGTTAAGCGGCCGTTCGCTCCCCATCGTTTGATCGCTCAAACGAGAAATGCCTAACCTCAAATAGACACCGACGAAAGGCATCAAGCTCATGCTCAGCTCGCCCAACTCCTTGCCAAGCCCCATCTTCACTTTCTACGACAAGTTCACAGACAAACCTCTGCTCACCCTCTTTGTTAAGATGAACTTTAAAATGATGATGCTGTGGCCTCGCGAAGCAGTTTCTTTCTAACCAAAATTGCAAATGACGACGCATACTTTGAAGTTCTGAATCAGTTGTCGTAATACCCGACAAACTCCAAACTCCATTCAGTTCGGTGACTTCCATATTCACTTCCCCCCATTTTCTCGAATTCAATTCCACACTTCTCTAAACTGGCAGCCCTTTCTTGGTGCTGATTTGTTAAGATGATTAGTCAGATGATCGGTGTGATCACTCGACTTGAGTTCAAATACCCGTGTTGCCTCATTTTCTCTGTGAATGACCTCAGCCAGCCGTTCGCCCATGAGTCGGGCAGCATCTTGATGTTTCAATAGCGTCTCACTGACCAGCTTGAAGCTCACCTCATCTTGACTGGCTTTTTGACAAGCCTCTAGCCGGTTTCGAATCGTCAAAGCAGCTGTGGCATTCGCATCGACCAGCGTTCTCAAAATATCTTTGTTAGTCTCAAGCTTGGGGGGAATGTCAATCTGAGAGCACCGCACCATTTCACTGTAGGTGACCGGTACCGCGTCGTCTAAGAACCTCACCCTGGCCGCAAGTTTGTCTATCTGCGTCGAAAAATCACGGACCAACCGAATCAAGAAATTCTGGGACGCCTCATACGGAAGCCCCCTAAAATTCCAACTGCACGCCTGAGTCAGCCACATAACCGCATAGACATTGCCCATCACTGATCTCAACATTTGACTGACAAACTGTCGTTCATTCTTCTCGATCTGATCGTGACTTACCCAAACCCCAGGAACCCGTTCAATCAAACTCTCTAAACTGTAAATGACTGTGCTCATCATCACGCCTCCCTCTCGTGTCTGCTGAAGTTTGCAAACGGCATGCCCGACGGTCGGCTCTTATATTTATTGTTTTATTTTTTTCCTGCCAAGATGGTTGCCAAGATCTCATCAACCCTGGTCAGTGAAATCGGCTTTTCGATGATATCGATGATGCCACTGTGTCCGGCCCTCATCGCTACATCAATCGAAGCATAGGCCGACACCAAGAGTATAGGCATATTAGGATAAATTTCTTTGATCCTTTTCGCAAGCGAGACGCCATCCATTTTAGGCATTTTGAAATCTGCAATGACCAGATCGAAGGGAGTCACCCCTGAATCATCGATTTTCTTTAATTTCGACAAAAACCCCAACGCCTCAATAGGCGACTGAAAACACTTTGAGTAGATTCCTTTTTTTGAAAAATACTGCCCCAAATACAGCGCAATAGCCTCATCATCGTCAATAACTAAAACTTTTATCGAGTTCGTCAGATCTTCTTTTACTATCTGTAACCGCCGCACCGGCTTGTCACCATCACGCTCAGCTTTTTCAACATCTCCCCCCGCCAATGTCTCCACGTATTTTTCTCCTTCAAGAAGTGCTAAGATATGAGGTTCAATAAGCAACAACCATGCCTCGAAGAATTTCTTGAGAATGTCTGAGAATGAAAGACTGCAGCGATTTAGTGGTACGCAGCCGTTGAGATTGCCAAAGATGGCAATCACGATTGTCATTTCAGACATTCGCGGGGAGAATATAGGCCCAAGTGGCAGAACTCTGCACAGAAGGCTACAGTGATAAGCCTGGTTCACTAAATGCATATGCCCAATTACCCACAATGAGGAGGGGGCATGCAATGAAACTAGAATCAGTGAAGAATTCAGGGACTCAATACTCGTCAGCTCAGCTTCGCGTCAATCGACAACTTCGCGAGCTATCTTACAACATTTCGAATCTTGAAGAGTTCGTTCAAAGCCAAGAGATCACGCGAGACTCAGTTTGGTACGATTTGGTCGAAAATCTCTGGGACCAATGGCTCAACCTTCGAGAAAACGTGAAGTACTATTTTGAAGACGGGAACGAAGAGGCCCTAGAGCCCGAAGAGGTGGCCGAGAAGACCTCAGAGCTCATCAATGAGTTCTGGGGAGTTATCACTGAGGCTGAACAAGAAGCCGAAAGGCGCTTTGGCAGCTACATTGATCAAGAAAGGGTCGCTTGATTCACTAAGCGATCGGCTCAAACTTCGCTTGAAAAAATCGTAGGTACTTTGGCTCGTAAACCATTTTGAGCCCTTTGATTTTTTGGCGATTTTGAAACACTTCGATCACTGATTCAACCAAGACATCGCAGTGAGCTTGAGTGTAGACTCGCCTTGGAAAAGTGAGTCGCACCAACTCAAGAGCTGGGTAGTAGTGGTCGCCGGTTTCTTTGTTGCGTCCAGCAGAAACGATTCCGCGCTCCATGGCGCGAATTCCTGACTCAAGGTAAAGCTCAGCAGCGAGCGCTTGGGCCGGAAAATCAGTTTGCTTGAGGTGCGGCAAGAATTTTTTAGCATCTAAGAAAATCGCGTGTCCGCCGACTGGCTTCACAATCGGAATATCGGCTTGAAGTAAGCGCTCGCCAACATACTCAACCTGGCCGATACGCGCACGCAAGTGATCGGCATCGCAGGCTTCAACGATTCCGCGAGACATGGCTTCCATGTCGCGCCCGGCAAGACCGCCGTAAGTGTGTAAACCTTCATAAACAACGACTAAGTTTCTGGCCTCTTCAAAAACATCCCACTCATTGATCGCGAGAAAACCACCAATGTTCACGAGCAAGTCTTTCTTACCGCTCATCGTCGCGCCATCAGAGTACGAACACATTTCATGCAGAATTTCTGGAATCGACTTATCGGCATAGCCCGATTCACGCACTTTAATGAAGTAAGCGTTTTCCATGGCGCGAGTGGCATCGAGAATCACTCGAATGCCATGTTTTTTACAGAGTGCTCTCACATCGCGTAAGTTCTGCATTGAAACCGGCTGACCGCCAGCCATATTGACCGTCACGGCCACTGAGATGTACGGAATTTTTTTGGCTCCGACTTTTGCAATTAAGGCTTCGACTTTCTTCAAATCGACATTACCCTTGAACGGGTTCAAGTTTTCTGACGAGTGCGCCTCATCTACGATCACGTCAACGAAGGTTCCGCCGGCGAGCTCTTGGTGTAGCCGTGTCGTTGTAAAATACATATTACCTGGCACAAAATCGCCTGGCTTGATCAAGATTCGAGAAATCAAATGTTCAGCCCCACGACCTTGATGGGTCGGAATCAAGTGCTTGTAACCGTAGTATTTCTGAACATTCTGCTCGAGATTGTAATAGTTTCGGCTGCCAGCATAGGCCTCATCGCCTAACATCATGCCGGCCCATTGCACATCGCTCATGGCGTTGGTGCCGCTATCGGTGAGTAGATCAATGTAAACGTCGTCTGATTTCAGCAAAAAAGTGTTGTAGCCGGCTTCTTGAAGTGCTGCGACTCGCTCTTCTCTAGTGGTCACTTTCAGAAGCTCAACCATTTTAATTTTGAAAGGTTCTGCCCACGCGCGTTTGACGTGAGTGGCTGGTTGAGCAGGTTGGCCGGGTTTTGGTTGAGTCGTGTGATGAGTGGTGTTTGACATAAGCAAGGTACCTCTTTGTTGTGATGTGTGACTTCTTTAGGTGCTGCGATAATTTGCCCTGAATACATCCCAAATTCGCCCCAAAAACAAGAACTAGGGCTGAAATACGGGGCATTTTCAAAAATGTTTTGGCAGTCACCAGCGGTGGCCCCGGGGGTTTTGGGTCAAATCGACTCATTTACGGTTGAAGTGGCTTGACAATCGTGCCCGCACAGGCGATTTCAGCAATATGAAACTTTATTACTCTGCGGGATCTTGCTCGACCTCATGCCACATCATTTTAGAAGAATCAGGCCTCAAATACGAAGCCATTGAAATCGATTGGGATGTCGCCACCGACGCTAATATCGAAGTCGTTTCGAAGTTGAATCCTCTCGGCACGCTGCCCATTTTGGTAACTGACAGTGGCAAGACTCTCGACCAAAACCTAGCGATTCACACTTACGTCGCTGATTTGGCCCCTCACAAAAATTTGCTGCCTGTTGTGGGTTCTTATGAGCGAGCGCAAGCCTACAATTGGCTTTCATTTGTTTGTTCAGACCTGCACAAATCGATTGGCGCATTTTTTGGAATTAGCCGAATTTCAGAAGATAAAAACGTTCAAGCGGCTGTGCGAAAAAACATGGTCGAGACTGCCAACGGTTACCTCAGCTACGTCAATACGCAGCTAGAAGGTAAAGACTACCTCATGGGTAAACAGTTCACTCCAGCTGATGCTTATGCGTTTGTGGTTCTGGGTTGGACTAAGTGGGTAGAACTTCCGATTACTTCTTACCCAAATATTGAGAGCTACTTGGGCCGGGTTGCCAGCCGACCTGCTGTCGCTGCGGTGCTTAAAGCTGAAGGCTTGGTTTAAGGTAATTTGCAGGTTGGATTTTCAGAAGAGATCTACTTCTACGGTACTGATTCTTATATGAGTTTCAATCGTGTCTGCCTGATTGTATCATTACTTAATATGAACAACCTGTTTAGCTATTTTAAGTTAATCTTACTAGCTGGATTAATCATACCTACCGCTTATGCAAACTGGGAAATCGACCCCAACCAGAAGACCGAAAAAAATATAAGGATTGGCTCTTGTTCCGCTGCACTTTTTGAAGGAAATGCAAAAGTAGCAGTTTGGACCCATGGCCCCGATCGACTCATCATCTGCGCCGACACTGCCACCCCGGCCAAAACAACTATCGAACTCTCTGCTAATTTCGAAGTCAAAGTCATTCTCAATGGCAAGACTACAGTTCTCGCACAGGCATCAGAAGTGGGCGCATCGCCGATTCAACTAACGATCAAATCAAATGAAATAGAACTTTTAACCTACCTGTCAGAAAGCTCAAAAAAGAGAAATTCTACACTCACCCGTAGGCTCATATCGTGCGCCAGTTCGACAAATTGTGCCTTGCAGAGCCCAACTTGTGCGCTGACTTCTGATCAGAAAATTGAAAACCAAATTGTAGCTTTCAAGAAGAACCTTCAAACTGCGCCACTCTCGAGACGGCAAATTCAATGGAAAGAACTTTTTTTTGACGGTCCAAGTGTAGACCTCGGCGATCAAATCATCGAGCAGGCCATTGTAGGCTCTAAACTAGCATTTGCCCTACTGAATGCTCAACTTTCGCTCGATGGTGGAGCTGCAGAAACTCAGTTAGATCTCACCTCAAAAGTAAAAATGCTTGCCCGGGTGTGCAAAAAAAAACCACCTTTACGATAGCAATTTATCCACCGGTCATTTTGTGCAGTTCATTGCACAAAAATTTGACTTTTTGGTCAACTGACTGCACACTACAGAAATGGCCCTTCCTCACGATCTCATTAAACGGGTAGTGCATGAACAGGTAGATGAAGCGAGAAACCATTCTAAATTAGCTCACGTTTCCCGAGAAGGCTTCGCTGAGGCGTCGAAACAGCTAACACGCCCATGGATCAAAGCAATCATGGGGGTCAGAAGGTGCGGTAAATCAAGTTTTTGTCACCAGCTTCTTCGTGGCAAGACCTATGGGTACATCAATTTTGACGATGAACGTTTGGTTAGCCTCAAGGTATCTGACCTCGACTCGCTACTTCGAATCCTCTTAGAGGTGACTCCAGACCCGCAGTACCTTTTGCTCGATGAAATTCAAAACGTAAAAGGATGGGAACTTTTCGCTAATCGTCTTCATCGACAAGGGCACAACCTACTCATCACCGGCAGCAACTCTAAGCTCCTGAGCCATGACCTTGCCACTCACTTAACCGGCCGGCATGTCTCAATCGAACTTTTTCCGTTTTCGTTTTCAGAGTATTTAGAGGCCAAATCAATTCAGTGGAATTCAAGCAAACTCGAAACCGCTAAAATACAGGCCACAATTTTAAGAAATTTTGAAACCTATGCCATCGAAGGCGGTTTTCCTGAGATGGTGGTCGGCGGCTATGATGCTCACTACCTTCGTGAACTCTACGACAAGATCATTGGCCGCGACATTGTTGATCGCTATTCGGTAAAATATGGAAAAACGCTCAGAGAAATCGCACTCTATGCTTTTAGCAATCTCGGATCAAAAGTAAGCTATCACAAAATTCGAAAAACGTTTGAGCTCAGTAGCGTGCACACCGTCAAAAACTATTTGCAGTATCTAGAACATGCGTACCTACTCACTCAGGTACCAGCACATTCTTTTAAGGTAAAAGAACAACTCCGCCAAGCGCGAAAACTTTACACCATCGATAACGGAATGACAAAAGCCCTGAGTCTCAAGCATACCGAAGATCGAGGCGCTCATCTTGAGAATCTGGTTCACCAAGAACTCAAACGGCGCACGAGTGAAACTTTCTATTGGACCTCTGACTCAGGTTCTTCAGAAGTAGATTTTGCGGTAAAAAAAGGACTGACCGTCGATCAATTGATTCAGGTGAGCATGAATATCTCAGACCCCCTCACGCGCGCACGAGAACTCAAGGGGCTAGTCGAAGCGGCGCAAGCCACTCAATGTAGAAAGCTGCTTTTACTCACTTGGAATGAAACAGAAACGATCGAACAGTCTAAATTAAAAATTCGAGTCATGCCCGTCTGGCGATGGCTGTTAGAGTAGAGTTCACTTCCCCAACTCAACCACTACCGAATGATCGCGGCTAATCGCTTTCTTCTGATCGCGAAGGCCTTGAAATTCTCGGCCACCGCTTACCCTTGGGTCATTGTGCAAAATCAGCGAAACCCACTTGGCCGCTAAAGCCGGAATTTCTTCGGGTAACTTATGCTGAGTATCTGAAAAATCAATGCGACTACCCCGAAGCGCTTGCGGCACCTCGCGCCAAAAATCATTGCTGGTCGCAGTCGGCACCGTGGTGTCGAGCGTGCCGGTCATGAGGTGAATGAAGCCGTTGCGGTTACTCGCGGGCAAACGATTCATGATATCGAACGCGTTGAACTTTCGAATTCCGTTTGAGAGTCGATAAACCGCCTCTAACTTAAACGGGTTACTCAAGATGCTAGGTTCGGCGCTCGGAAAAGTGAGGGTCACCAATTGCCTGAGAAAAAATTCATACAGCTGTTCATCACTCGCCGGATTTAACGGAAACGCCGTGCGAGTGATTCTAATTTGAGTTTTGATCCAAGCGTCAAGCTCACGAACGGGCTCAGTGTACGGAGCCATCAAGATCAACTGACTCACTTGATTCGGAAACGTCGCCGCATACGCCAGCGAAAGCCCGCCGCCATAAGAAAGCCCCAAGAGTACTAGCGGGCCTTTCACTTTCAACGCCCCTACCAAGTCACTCAAGTCTTGAACTTGATCGGCAATCGGAATTTCATAAAACGCCGGAGCATACTTCAGCAGCGTCTGCCCTTGGCCCATCATATCGGTTCGCAAAACCCCGAACCCCTCGCGAATCAACGAATCGAGCTCGGCGGTGAAGGCATTCCAATTTTCGGTGTCGTAAGTGAGTCCATTCGAAATCACAAGCGTCGGCTTTTCGAATTTTGCTGGCACATAGCGGGCCCAAAGTTCACGGTCAGCTCTTATCTGAATGAACTGGCCGACATTAGTATAGTCGGCTTGAGCAAACTCAATCACAGTGAATGAAGTCACCACACAAACCCCCAAACACCAACCGAATAGACGAAAAAGGCCTAACAAACGAGGCCTCCATCAACGCTCAATACCGCACCATTAATGTAGCGCGCTTCATCAGAACACAAAAATAGACACGTGTTTGCGATGTCATCGGTCGAGCCCAAAACCCCAACCGGTACCTTCGCAGCCATTTGAGCTAACACCTCGGGCGGCATCGCAGCTGTCATTTGAGTTTGAATAAACCCGGGTGCGACTGCGTTTACCGTAAATCCCTTACGTGCCAATTCTCGAGCCAGAGTTTTCGTCAATCCAATTACTCCGGCTTTAGACGCCACATAGTTTGCTTGTCCAAAGTTTCCGTACAAAGCAACCACACTGGCGATGTTGATCAGTCTCTTGTTTTGTGAGGCCGAATCAAAATAACCGAGAAGCGCTTTGGTCACATTGAAAACGCCGTTGAGATTCGTTTCAATGACCGTATCAAAATCAACTTCTTCCATCTTCGCAAACGATTTGTCACGGGTGATACCGGCATTATTGATCAGACCATGAATGGCCCCAGTTAGCTGCGATGCCGCCGCGGTGCAGGCTGAATAATCGGCTACATTCACCTGAGTGAACTGCACAGAAGCCGCAAAATCGCTCAACTCTGATCGAGCATTTTCAAGGGCTTTGGCTGAATAGTCCCATACCGAAACCTTTGCGCCAGATTGCATGAGGTTTTTCGCAATCTGAAAACCAATGCCCTGGGCGCCGCCAGTGACTACAAAGTGCTTACCTACAAAATCGTACTTAATGTTTGCCATATTCCTCACGCTAGGCCCATTGAATGCCGTTATCAACTCATTAGAGTAAACACTCTAATTACTTGCACTGGCCACCATCGCGGGTCATACCGAGACTATGATCCAAACCATTCAGCCAATAACGAACACAGCACACATCACCGCCACCGGTATTTGCGTACCGCCACGCCACATTTCGAACTCTTTTTTTGACGAGAAGTATCAAAAAGACATCAGCACGTTTTTACGAGACAAGAGAAACATACACCAGCGATTTTTCATGAATGATGAACAGGCCACCTCTGACTTAGTGGTCGAAGCGTCAAGAATGGCCCTCGCTCAAGCAAACCTGACACCCAATGACATTCAACTCATCATTGTGGCAACTGATACTCCCGACTACCTTTCGCCATCTACGGCTTCGGTCGTTCAACACAAGTTGGCCGCAATGAAAGCCGGTACTTTCGACCTCAACTCGGCATGCGCAGGGTTTGTCACCGCGCTCGACATGGCTGCTAAGTCGATACGTGCCGACCCGCACTACGAACACATTTTGGTCGTAGGCGCCTACGCAATGAGCAAATACCTCGACTGGAACGATTTTAAGACCGCCTCACTTTTTGCTGATGGCGCCGGTGCCGTCATCGTGAGTAGAGGCGACCCAAAATCCCATCCGGGCACAGGCATTCAAAACGCGATTTTGCGTACAGACGGGCAATACTTCGATTACATGGGGGTCTACTCAGGTGGCACAGCGCCCCAGTTTTCTGACTGCCCAAAATCAGATCACCCCATTCTACAATTTAGAAAGAAAATTCCGATCGAAACCAATGGCATTTTATGGCCAGAAATGACTCACGCGGTACTTGATCGCATTCAAAAAAAGCCCAAAGATATTGACTGGCTTTTTTTCACGCAAATCAATATTGATAGCATCCACACGGCATGCGATCGCCTCGGGTTACCTAGGCAAAAGGCTCACAATGTCATGAACAAGTTTGGCTACACGGGTAGCGCTTGCATTCCGATGGCGCTCTCAGATGCAACCTCAGAGCACAAACTGAAGAAAGGCGACTTGGTAGTTTTACTCAGCTCAGGAGGAGGAATGTCTGCCGCCGCTCAAGCCCTTGAATGGAGTTACGATACTTAAACACACGTTATGAACACTTCACTTGAACACATCGAATTTAACTGGGTCAAGCAGTGGGCAACACTGAGCCCCCAACGCGTTGCCATTCAAGATGGCGCCAGTGAACGTCGATACACCTACCGCGATCTGTACGAAAAATCTTCTGGCTTGGCCACGCAGTTGAGAGCGCAATACCTAATAGAAAAGGGCGATCGAATCGCGTGTCTTGCTCAAAACGAACTCGAACATGTCGTTCTGTTTTTTGCGTGCCTCGAACTCGGCGCGGTTTTGGTGCCGCTCAATTATCGTTTAGCACCTCCCGAGTTGAAAACGATTTTGAGAGATTGTGAGCCTGCTCTACTTTTCATTCACTCTCAGTTTTTTTCTATTCTATCGCAGATCACAGAAATTGCCGAAGGCACTGACCCAAGCGCTTCAGCACAAATCAGTTGCGTCGGATTTGATCTGCCGATCACCGCCACGACCGACCAACCGATCACGGCCCAAACCAACGCCGACGAAACCTCGCTAGTCAACTTGGTCAATTCGCCTCTCAACACAGCTGAGATTTTGCAAATCGCAGCCCTTGAGCCACGAAGTGATCACCCCCACGAGCTCGACCCCTGCCTCATTCTCTACACATCAGGCACGACCGGTAAACCCAAAGGGGTTGTGATCAGCTTAAAAATGATTTTTTACAATTCACTCAACGCGACGCTGAGGCTCGACCTTAGCTCGCAAGACGTGAGTCTTGGCTTTTTACCGTTTTTTCACACAGGCGCCTGGAACGTTTTACTCTTACCGCTACTTCACCGGGGTGGCCGAATTGTGCTTCTTAAACAATTTGACGCCGAAACCGCGATGCATTTATGCGAACAAGAAAGTGTGAGCATTCTTTTCGGTGTACCGACCACGCTCGAAATGCTTTCGCGAACTCCTCAATTCGCCAGTTCAAACTTGAAGGGCTTACGCTTTGTCATTGTCGGAGGTGAAGCGATGTCGTTGGGGCTAATCGAAAAATACGAAGCTAGGGGCATACCTGTCAGACAAGGCTACGGCCTAACCGAGTTTGGTCCGAATGTTTTTTCATTAAATGCAGAACATTCGAAGCAAAAAATCGGGTCGATTGGTTTTGCGAATTTCTACGTCAACGCAAAATTAGTCGACGCCTCTGGTAGTGAGGTCATTGGTTGCGGCGAAGGTGAACTGGCCCTGAACGGCCCTGTGTGCATGACAGGCTATTGGAAAAACCCCGACGAAACAGCGAAAGTGCTGAGCGGCGGCTGGCTACTCACCGGTGACTTACTCAGGCGCGACGAAGACGGCTTTTATTTCGTCATTGGCCGCAAAAAAGAAATGTACATTTCTGGCGGCGAAAATGTTTATCCCGCCGAAGTAGAACAAGTCTTAAAACGTGCCCCTGGGGTTCGCGACGCAGCAGTCATAGGGGTGCCTGATTCGAAATGGGGTGAGACCGGCAAGGCGTTCGTCGTATTAGAAAAGGGCGCAGTTACCGACGAGCAGACTCTCGTGCAAGTTTGCCTCAAGAACTTGGCCAAGTACAAAATACCAAAATCCTTTTGCTTCGTCACTGACTTGCCTCGCGGCGAAAACGGAAAACTCTTGAGGTCAAAACTGACTTCATGAGCGACACTCGAGTAAAAATTCTTAGAGAGAGCCTTGCTCTGTTTAATCGATTAGGCGTCGACAAAGTATCAACCAATCACATTGCAAAATCACTCGAGATGAGCCCTGGTAATTTTTATTATCATTTCGCGAACAAAGAAGAAATCATTCGTGAACTCTTTGATCAAATGACCAAAAAAATCGATGCCCTCTGGGCGTTCGAAGTGCCCGCTCCTCCGAAGCCTTTTTTTCAAGCCTCGATGCAGGTGTTCTGGGAGTTTCGCTTTTTTCACCGCGAAATGTACGCACTTCGCAGAAACGACCGGGTACTCTCAAAGCGTTGGCATGCGCACTTAGATCGCTCACTCATCACGTTAAAAAATATTTTAGAATCGTGGAGTGAACGCAAAATCATTCGAGAGGCTACCAGCGAGGCACCAAGTAAGTTGAACGACACCAACGACCTTTGTTCGCTCATCATCATTACCGCAGGAGCCTACTTACAATTTTACGAAAGCACCGAGCGGCGGGCCTCTTCGCGCACTATCGATCAAGGGGTCAACGCTCTCATGAAAGTTCTGCAGCCTTACTTGCTGCCTAGCTCTAAGTAAAATGAGACTTCCGATGAGGGCAGCTACCGGACAAACGAGCAGTGCCGTTCTCATTTGTATCGGGTCAGTCTGACTGCCCAGGCGGTCTGACAGGTATCCGATGACTGGTGGCGCAAAGCCATACCCCACGCCATTAACCACCAGGTAATACCACGCAATAGCAATGCCTCGCTCTTCAGGCAAAACCAACTCGTGAACGTCTGCGGCCGCAGCCCCTAACCAAATTAAGCCTAACCCTGGCAACACAGCAAATGCCCACCACTGAAGGGGCGATTGCCAAAGAACCAAAAACCAAGCAAATGAAGCCAAAGTTGACGCGATTGCCGAAAAAAGAAGTCGCCCGCCCAGGTCTTTCAATCTCAATTTATCTGCCCACGCACCGCCTAGCGCGGTCGCGAGGGCTCCGAACGTGAGAAGCGATAGGGCACTGTATTTTCCGACTTGCATCAGTGACAAATGCTGAGTTCGAATCAAGTAAATCGGTAACCACATCGAAATAGCGTTACTCGCAATTGCGATCGCCGCATAGCCACCCAGAAGTGAGCGCAACGCCGGTATCTTAAAGACGGCGAACAAATTTCGAGTCATGCTCGCATTCAGTGTCTTTTTTCTGGCGGGATCTTTAACCTTTAAAAATGCCAACGCTAGAATGACCCCCGGAAACCCTAGGGTAAGAAAAGCCATTCTCCACCCGTAGGTCTGCCCAATCGCACCCCCTAAGAAAAAAGCAAGGCCCGCACCGACCGGAATACCGAGTGTAAAGAGCGATTGAACGGTTGCTCTGCGCTTGGGCTCAAACCAATCAGACAGTAGCGACAGAGCCGAGGGCCCGAGTGTCGCTTCACCCACTCCGACCATCAAGCGACAAAGAAATAACGTCGAGAATTCATGGCAAAGCGCCGTTAAGCCAGAAAATAAGCTCCAAGTGAAGAGCCCGCCGGCAATGAGCCAAACACGATTCACTCGATCAGACATTCGCCCAAAGGGCACACCTAATAAGGTATAGAAGATGACGAACGAAGTAGACCCCAGTAAGGCTAACTGCAGATCTGAAAAATGAAACTCAGCTTTGATAGTCGGAAATAGAACAAAAATGAGCGTGCGATCGAGAAAATTGAGCACATAAATGATGACCAACAGGGCTAATCCAAACCAGCGAGACTCTGATTGATTCACGATAGTCACCTCCTCGTGAACCCACAGTGTTCTCGCGGCTAAAACCTGGCAACGGGTTAGAGTAAAAGCTCTAACCCGTTGCGATAATTAAATTCCCAATGACGGTGTCAAAACGACACGCCACCAGTCAGAACGATTCGAGAGTCATCATAATATTGCGCAGCAGGTTGGGCATCGTACGACACCCCTCGCAATGCATACGCTTGCAGAGTGAGCTGAATGTCGTACTTAAAGCGCAGCCTGCCGCCGGCCCTTAACTCGGCATAGCGCCAACCACTGTCTCGCTCTGAATCAACGCTGAACGCACCGGTCAGCAATGGGCCGAAATCCCATGAACTGGTCGAGCCTTCTTTTCCGAGAAGCTCCCAATAAGTTCTCGCCTGAGCGCTAGCGATGAAATCGCGGTAGCGCCGAATGTAAAGTCCGTCAGTATAAATCTCTTCGCTCAGTCTTGGGCCCGAAGAAGAAAGCACAATTCGATGATCGCTGATCCAACCCGCTCGCACTTCAACTCCGCTCCTCTGGCTTCGCTCGACCAAGTCTTTCGCATAGCCGGCTAGCGCCGTCAGGCGTACTCCCGGAAGAACCCCCATCCAATCAACTCCGGCGCCCGCGAAGAAATAATTGTCTGTCACGATTGCGCCGTCAGTGGCCGCAAGGGTTTTAGAGTCCATGTCTAACCGAAGAAGCGCATAGCTTTCGATGCGCGATTTTTCACCTTCGAATAGCGACCAACCCCACTTTGGTCGCAAAGTAGTGTAGAGAGTACCGGCGTGGTCATATCCCACACTCTCAAAATACACTTCTCCAAATGGGCCCGCCATTGCGGTAGCCGATAGACACACACCCAAAATAACAGTCCTAATCCATTTCAATTTTTTCATAATACTCCAAATGCAATTAAGCAGCTTTCAACGCTTCTTGCGCTAGGCCCGACTCACGAACCATGATTCGTCGATCGAGCGCGTTCACGACTCTCATTGCGGCATGTCCGTCACCGAAAATCGAATTGGTCGAGCGACCTGGTGACAACCGACTCATCATGGCTGCCCAGTCCATTGCCTGAATCACCGGATCAGGGTCTGTTCCGGCAAGCTTTGCAAGTCCAGCTTCGACGGCTTCCATTCGTTCAGTGGTTTCACGACAAACCACTACAGGAATGCCTAGACTTGCAGCCTCTTCTTGAATTCCGCCAGAGTCGGTAACAACAAAGGCACACGCATTCAGCAAATGGCAAGTTTCGTCATATCCAATCGCAGGCATGATCATCGCCCGGTCTGAGTCACCTAAATATTTTTCAGCATAAGCTAAAGCTGTGTGATTGGGATGAAACGGAAACACGAGACTAAACTCGCGATTTTCTGTTGTAAACCTAGCCAACGCTGAAAACCATTGATCCATTTTTCTTTTATTTTCACGCCGATGCGCAGTCACGAGTACCGGCTTTTGGCCAGACGCCTTAAACCTCTCTAGCCAACCAGAAACCCGAGTCGGACAAGTCTGCAGAAGCGTCCAATGAAGAGAGTCGATTCCGGTGTTACCGGTCACAACAATTTTATCTCGGCTCACACCTTCACGCAACAAGGCCTCTTGTGCCAACCTCGTCGGCGCGAAGTGCACGTCGGCGATGACACTGATGAGCCGCCGATTGGCTTCTTCGGGAAACGGATTCACTAGGTCATACGACCGCAAACCCGCCTCATTGTGAGCCACTTTCACCTCAGACAAAAACGCCGCCCAAGCCGCCATCGCCGCACTCGTCGTATCACCTTGAACCACTAGCCACTCTGGCCGCGAGGTTTGAAACAGTTCGTTCATTTTCTGAAGCACCGCTGACGATGATGCCGCAAGAGTTTGATTGGGCTGCATGATCTCTAGATTCAGATCAAGCTTTAGGTCAAAGTGCGAAAGCGCCTGATTGAGAAGCTCTTTGTGTTGGCCGGTACCAATCAAAGCTACATTCTCAACCCCAAACCGATCGACCAACTCAAAATAAACAGGGGCTTGTTTAATCACCTCGGGTCGAGTTCCGACGACCACCCAATATTTCTTTTTTTCAAGTCCAGTTGTCATTTGTGTTCACTCCTCTTAAAAATTGTAAATCCGTTTGAGAACTTCTACGGTCTCTGGTTTGTTGATTGGCGAAAATCCGGTATCGCCAATGCCTCGATTGCGATTGCGATCAACTGACACATCCCAGAACGAGCCCCCAAAGAACCAATCAAACTGAGGCAACCAAAATGACTCAAAAAGGGCTTCGTAAGCGGCCGCTTGATGAACCGGCTCATAATCACCACTTGCCGTTTCGTAATTGAACGGATCAATAAAACCCCGTTCGATGCTGCGGTATCCGGCCTCTTTGAACATGAATTTTTGTCGTTTGCCGACCGTCGCTTCAATACTAACCGCAGTATTGTCGAGCTGGCTGGCAAACTCATCAGTTCGCGTGCGAAGAAAATTCACTAACCGAGCACGCTCAGTCGGTATGGCCTCACTTCGGTCGGCTAACGATCGGTAGATATCAATACCTATCGCATCTAGCTCTAGCCAAAACTGAACGATGTCTTGCCAAATGATCTGTTGCGCCGCTGTCGACGGGTTCGCTAAATCGACAATTCGGTAACGCCACCTCTCAAGTTCACCCCCGCTTGCCGAAATGCTGCCGAGCTTAACGACATCGTCGGTGAAATTGATGTCATACATGATTCGAGTCGATGCACTCAGTTTTGATTTGGTGTATCTGAGAAGCTCTAACCACCTACCCGGAAACCCATACGGATATTCTTTCCACTGGTCTTCAATTCCAACGGTCATGCTGTACAACTCGGCACCGATTGTGAATTCTTCAACTGGCATGAGTTTCGCTATCAAAAGGTAGATGTCTAGGTAATTCTTGAACGAACCAAACCAACGATTCGGGTCGCTCGGCTGAATGTTTCCATGCCACCAAGTCTTTATAGAACCGTCTGGTTGTACTTCACGATACGGAAAACTACCGTCAGGCTTTGTCACAAAAAATATGGGTCGAATACCCACCGTCATTTTTTGAGAATGAATGTATTGAATGAGTCGAAGGTAGCGCGCGCGCTCGTCACTTCTTTGTGAAGTCGGCGTCATCGGAAAGAGGTCATTGCCCCTCGGGTCAGTCATCACCGCTCTGGGGTTCAAAATCACATGGGTAATGCCAATCGCTCGCATTTGATCAACTGCCAGTTGAGCAGAGGTTGGTGCTCCACCTGGTAGAGCAGCATCGTACTGTTCGACCCCCAGTTCGGTGAGGTTCATTCCGCGCACGTAGTCTTTCGCTGAGACTTCGGTCGAAACTGCATTCACGATAGCAACTGCCAAGAGCCCCGAAAAAAACCACTTCATTCTTTTATTCTTCATACTTTATTCCTCTTTTTTTCTACGTGATCACGACACTTCAACCTCGGAAACAGTTCACAATCGCCTATGCTGCGAAACCGGTACCCTAGAGCCTTTAAGCCCTCGATCGTTTGAATGAGCGTGAATTTGTCGCCAATCGTTTCGTAGCTCTCGGGTCGCTCAAGGTAATAGCTATTGTTGCGAGAAAGTAGCTCAGGATGCCAAAAAAACGATGCCATCGAACCTCGTATCACCTTTAATTTTTTTGCTCGACGAATGAGATCTTCGGGCCTGGTGACTTGCCGCCAAGTGCCGCAACCATAAGACGGAAAATCAATGCACCCGAGAGTCTCTGGTATCAATGCCTGCCCATACGAGTCGTGATGTACTGGATAAGGTATCACTTGAGTGCCAAAGGTTCGATAGTCGGCCTGAACCTGAAGGCCCTTTAAGGCCTTTGCCCTTGCCTTTCTACACTCTAAACTTTCGCACTCAAACATTCGATCTTTGGCAGATAACTGAACATCGGTTACTGTCTCAGATTTCACATAAAGTCCTCGGTGGTAGCTCCACTCAAAAAGTTTGCCTGAAATAACCGAGTCTAAAGCGCTGCCTGCGTAATGTGGAAATTCCCAGGCACTCGGTAAGGGCCCAAGTTTCTTAAAGACACTTTCGCCAAGCTCAAGTTGTCTCAAAAAGTAGTCGCTGCTATCTTGAGCCAGCGGTCGATTCTCAGGCCAAAGCCAAAATTCGTAGTCTGACCCGGTGCTTCCATTGAATCCGCTAATCTGGTCACCCGCCTGATGAGAGACACCATGATACACAATCTCTGCACCCCTGGCGCTTGCATATTTAATTTCTCCGATGAGCGACGGTACCCGATCAATCGAAAAAAAAGAGGGCTTTTGTTCGGTCAGCAATTGATTCGAAAAAAGATCGCTATAGAATGGAATTACTGCCAGCGAAAACGGAATATTTTGATCACTCAAATAATCTACCGCCCAATGAAGATCGGCCGGATTCAACCCCGCTCCCACATCTTCAAGACGAACAAGAGCAATGTGCTCTTGATATT
Source organism: Oligoflexia bacterium (assembly GCA_903895855.1). GTDB lineage: Bacteria > Bdellovibrionota > UBA1018 > UBA1018 > UBA1018 > CAITVN01. Next base: position 63,143 of record CAITVN010000024.1, read on the forward strand.
TTGGCACTTCACCCAAAATATCCCAAATCACATCACAAAGAATCAGAAACCGGTCTTCATAGTGGGAAAATGAAAAGGGCAGATCAGCAAAGTAATACACTCCGCCCCCCTTTAACGGATTACTGACCGCATAAGGGGTGGTCACTCCCGACTTTGAATGCCGAGCAGACGAGAGAATTTGAACACGATTTTGATCTCTGACACTGATTTCATGAATCTCTGGGCTCGACATGAAACGATTTGACGATCCATCCCATCTGGCGAGCTTTTCAAAAGTCTCGCCTTTGTAATCAAAGTATCGAAAGAAGCCCGGATCTTGTACAGCCGCGCTCGGCAGTTGATCGGGCTGAATGATGCGGGGGACGTCAAACCCGATAGCCGGCCAGTTTCGCTGGCTTGCCATCAACCTATACTGTGCTAGCCATTTTGAAATTTTGTAATTAAACCAGACCACTGATTTAGTCTGCGAAAATTCAGCCAACTCATCTAAGAAGTGTGGTGCAAACTGCAATTCGAAATTTGATCCAATGTAAAAAACTCGGTCGCAAAGCTCTAGGTCATGAGACTCAAATTTGAGCATCGCCCGCCGCTCGGTTCGCCAACTTTTGAAAGCCCCAATGAGATTTTCAAGAAGCCTGGCGTGCAATGGCCCAACTAAATCAGCACCATCAGACTCATCAAAGTAAACGCACGCCAATTGTGAAGCAGCGACTTCAGCTGCACTCACACTCAGAAAAGCTCGTTTTTTGCTCTCAAATAACCCAATAAACGGTGAGTCTTGCGCAAACCGTTCACTCAATATTTTTTTTGCGTTCGGATTGTAAAGTAAGTATCTAGGATCAGCTGCCTCAGGTAAGGGCTCGTCCTCAGTTGCCGCAGTCATCAACTCGAGAGACTCAAACGACTGCCCCTGCTTAATTGCATTGTCAAAACCCTCGAAAAATAGCTTAAGGTTCTCACCTTGAACCTGCAAAGCATCAGCACTCAGTCGCGAGAGCTGATTGGCACACGTGACCTCAGCCTCGACTGCAGAAAACCCCAGACAAGCCGGAACCGTCACCTGCGAGAGCGCTAATTCAGCCTCTGGAAACAAGGCGTGAAGTCGACTGTGCCGATTTCTGAGTAGGCGCTCTAGCGCTGACGGATCGACTCTCGTTAATCCGAAATTCCAATACTCTTTAATAGGTAAACTCACCCAAATCTTCTTTATCGAACCAAAGGTCCTGCTAAAAGTTGCTGGGTTTCTCGCGAAAAGCGCCTCCATTCGATCTAAGTCTCGACTCGCTGAGAGCTCAAGACTCAAGACGGTTCGTGCCGAAAGACTCTGAGTGGCTCCTTTCAATAGTTTCTCCCAGCGATCCAAGAACTCCGGCAACAGAAGACTACCCATTCCTGCACCAATAACAAACTCATCAATCTCGCGCTCATGGGCAAGTGATTGATACAGACTAATTATCTGTTCATAACTCGCAAAAAGACTATTTGGCGATCGCGATGCTAACTCAGGTGCAGCCGCCGGAGCCCCCATACCAGGATTCACAAAAATAACTGGCTTCAGTATGATCTGCTCATGAGCATGGTAGAGGCGAGAAATCATGACCTCCAAGTCGGCTTTGCTCGAGCGTTGAATCGGATGAAAGAGCAGATCACCAGCGAGATCATTGATTCCGAGTCGAACCTGAAGCGTGACCGAGCTGAAACCCAAGCGCCCCAATTCCATCTTCATTTTCGCCGCGCGGTCGCCGCCGAAACTTGAGGTTGTCGGAGTGTTGTAGAACTCACGAACCCCAGCACTCACCTGCGCCGCCCAACTGCCTTGCGGCGCCAGCGCCAAAACCAAACCTAAACTCACGGCTAACGGTAGCCGCACCCATTTTTCTCGCCTCATATATTGGTCCGCACAAATTCAAGGTTAGGTTTTTCACCGGTCACATTTTCACCCTCAGGTGTGAGCTCAACCGGGCAGGTATTCATCGGTCGCACGCCAATCGATTCTGGATTTGGCCGAGTCGTGGCATACGGATTCACAGGCACCGCATGATAAGCGAACCCCCACCATTGTAAACGGTAGGCACCGTCAACTTGCTCAGAGTCGCCGCAGACGCCGATAATTCGTGCATCGTAGGCGGTGATGTATCGGGTTTTTTGTGTGTAGATCTGAACAAAGTCGCCCGGCGACAACTGGTACTCACTAGCCACTTCGACGGTCTCTAGTGTCTGCTTTGAAACGCTCTGAAAATGACTTCTGTGAAAATTGAGTAAACCACCGAGTGAAAAACCGCCTATACCCACTGAACCGAACGGAGAGAAGTAAAAGCCCCAAGAACTGCCACTCGTACTCTCAAACAGTCGCTGAACCCCTTGTTTAACCGTCAACTGACTAGGGTTAGAACTTCCGTTCGACAGAATGCCCACGGTCGATTCATAAGCGGGGTATCTCTCGTAGCAATTCTCTTTCACCAACGCAGTACTGGCAGACTGCGAAAGAATGACTCCTCGTGAAACCACAAACATCGAGTTAGTTGATTTCACTTCGCCCGTTTTTAAATCCTTAGTAATTAAGAAAAGAGACTGCTGAATAAACGGAATCTCATCTTTCAACTTTGGCAGATGAATCCGGTACACATAGTCGTCGCCAATGACCACTTCAAACTGCCGCTCTGACCTCGCTCCTAACTCATAGCCATCGTCGAGGCTCCACGCTAAAGTGTGCCGGTAACGTCCGCTACCCCCAGTGGCAAGTGGACGAACCCATATGTCGTTGTCATGGTGAGTACCCTTAAACTCTTGGCAACTGACATAACCGCTAACCCCAGTTGCTACATAGTTCGAAGCCGAAGCCGTGACGCCTTCGATCTTTAGCGTTTGATTAAGAGCGGCGTGAGCATTCAGCCCCACGAGACTAAAAGCCGTGCACAAGAAAAAACACAGTGGTAATTGACTCAATAGTTTGAACTTCATTTCATTTCCTCCTCAGGAAAAAAGTACATTTGTTGTTTTTCATTTTTAGACACCAGGTATTGACTCAAATTTGAGTTTCGATGAATCCGATTCGAGCAATTATCGAGTTGAGGTCGAAGTCGCTCAATAAACTCGCTTGCCGCCTTTGGCGTACCCGACAGTGAGTGAGGAACTGAATAGAATTCAGAGACTCGCCCCCCGACATCGAGTAAGCCAATTGCAGTTCTTTTCCACTCGCCGCACGAACGGCGATTTCTTTTTGTCCACTCTACTTTTGCAGCTCGAACTCGAAAAAACGATTCGCGGTTTGCAAAGAATCCGCCCTGCCCTTTCTGTAACAGCCATCGCCTTTGCAGGCTCACTTCGCTTCGAAACGAACTTTCTTCAGATGACTCTCCGAAAAACCAAAGCCCCGCAAAGCCACCTTGCCCAGTGAGAGGCACCTCGACATTTGCCACGCCGATCGCACCCGCAGATCCTGCGGCTTCTGCACCAAAACCGCCAAGCGCGAGTCCACCCCTACCGCCCGAATAACTCGCTAATACGATCTCACGATCAATCGTCATCACACTCTGATTGCGATTAAAGTAGTAGCCTGAACCGATCTCGGCAAGTGTCTCACGCTCGCAAAGCGTTTCAGAAATCGCACGATAGAAGGCTACTCGGCCCTCCATTCGGTAGAAATCTGCGTTTACAGACCAGACCCGACTGGGTTTAGATTGATTGACGACAACCTCGACGTTCCACAAGTGAGACCCTTGAACTTTCTTCTCGATCGCTTCGAATTTCGAATCTTCAGGCAAGGGCAAAGTCACATCTACCACGCGGTAATTGTAATGCTGAGAGATACTAGACTCAGCGAGAGCCTCTTCAACGGCGCCAGCGAGACGATAAGTGACATCAACACGAAACCCAGTCACCGCCACTTCGTCTAACTGAATATCTAAATCAAGACCATTTGGAGTCGACACGACGCTAGGCTGTTTGGTGCACCGATCAACTAACCTCACTTTAAGCTCTGAGGCTTCGCTCGCTTGAATCGACAATGAGGTCAGTAAGATGGCACCAAAAAACATCGCCTTCTTAATCACAGTTTCGTCAGGAAACCGGTGATCGGTTTTATCCCAAACCATCTGGGTTTGTTGTTGTTTTTGTGAGGCCTTAGCGTACTCAATCAACGCCTTAAAGCCAGCAACCACATTCACGTAGTTAGAGACAAGAACTCTAGGTACAGCCAATATGCCCTGCCTAACCCCATAAACCTCTGCGCAAAATAGGGCGCGACTTACCGAACGCAAAACGAAGAAGCCCGTGTTAATAAAAATGAGAGCGGTCATTAGCCCATAATGTTTTAATTGAAAAATATCTGGCCGAATGTTCATGAGGCCGGTACTCAATAGAACGATCACCAGAAACCAGGACCCCATCAAAGTAGGATTCGCCCACAGAGCCTTGCGGTCACGAAATACAGCATAAGCCGTGAGCCACTCACTGAGTTTAAAGCCTGACTTGAATACGCCAAAATTTTTCCATTTGGCGGCCGTCTGCAGGCCTATGCCGGTAGTCCACCGAGTCTTTTGTCTGATCGACCTACCCAACTCACTCGGAAAATACTCACGAGTTGCCACAATTCTCTGGCCTTCATCGGTGACTAAGAGAAAAAGTTGTTTGCCGCCTAGCCTGGCGATGCGCCAAGAAATCTCATAGTCTTCGGTCAGATTGCCCTCATCAAACCAATAACCGAAGCGAGCTCCCATCTTCATGAGAATTTGGGTTGAGAAAAAAGTGCCCACCCCAGCACTCGGTATAGGCATCTTCAGCAATTGGCGCACCGGAATTTCTTTCAGATGAATTTCGGCAAATTCGTCAAGGTAGGTTCCTGAAATCCACTCGCTTGCCGGCACTGGCAACGAAAAAATCGGTAGCTGAATAAAATCTAAATCGGCACCCTGCGCGTTGACCGCCGTAAAACTTTCAGGGTGAATCACATCTTCAGCGTCATGAATGGCAATGTAATGCGGACTCCAACCACGGCCCTCAAATTTCTGAAGTTCAACCATTCCTCGTATGACTCGCAAAATGCAGTTCAAGCAGTGAGCTTTTGAAGTGGGCCCTGGCCGATCTGTGATCACAACAACGACTTTACTAGGATACTTATTCTCTAGTGCCTTGGCGATATCAAGGGTGGCTTTGTCATTCGGATAAACGCCGATAAACCATTTATAATTTTTGTAACGAATTCGTAGAAGATTAGTCTTTACCATGGCCTCAAGAACAGCCGACTCTTGCCAAGCGGGTATCATCACCGCAATCGGCTTCTGGTCTTGAGACCGCCAAAGCTGCCACTCAGGTTTCGAAATCTTCTTAGGGCCAAGCCCATTCTTCCAATAGACCAGATCAATCAGAAGGTCATCGATGCCACCGACAAAAAAAAGTAAAGCCACGATGCTGAATGCAATTTCAAAAGTTGTCATATTCGCTTCCTCTGAACTAAGTGTTTGCGTCTGGCTTTGCAATGCTCGGGCCAACGCGAATTCTTGGCACATGCTTTGCTCTCGGTACATTCACTGAAAGGACCTTTATTTATGAAAATCAGAGTAAATGCTTCTCGAAATCTAGCTACGTTTATGGCCCTAACGGGGTTATTTATGGCTAATCTTCTTAGCGCCCAGGCGAGTGAACCACCAGTGAAACAGGAGGGTCAGGCAAATCTCGCGTCGCGACGTGAGGTGCCGTCACCTATTTACGGAGTGACCATTGACGCGATTGACTCGCTACCTTCAATTGTTGAATCACTCACCAAACTCTCTCGCAGACCGACCACCCGTATTGTATTTGACGAATATGTGCCTGCGTCTGATTACTTAGCCGCGACCAAGAGCATCTATAATGTCAGCTATGTGATGGGCGAAATTCTCGATTCGTTTTATGTAAAGAAGTACACGCTCACTGCATTCAAGAAACGTGTTGCCGATTACTTGAAAACGCTCGCCCCTTACGTTGACCTTTGGGAGGTCGCCAACGAAGTCAATGGTGAATGGCTCGGTAAAACCACTACGGTTGTGCCAAAAATGACAGCAGCCTACGATGCCGTTAAAGCCATTAATGGCAAAACCGTGTTGACCCTGTACTACAACAAAGATTGCTGGTCGAACTCGAAGAATGAAATGTTCACTTGGGCTACTGCGAACGTACCTTCGAGAATGAAGCTTGGCCTAGACTACGTTTTAGTTAGCTACTACGAAGACGACTGCAACGGGTATCAACCTGATTGGCCAGTCGAATTTGCAAAACTGGCAAAACTATTTCCGAACTCAAAGATTGGTTTTGGCGAGGTCGGCACCAGTAACAGTTCACTCAAAGCGTCGTACATTAACCGTTACTACAACACCAAGATTAATCTTCCCACTTACGTTGGCGGCTATTTCTGGTGGTACTACAAGCAAGACATGGTGCCTTACACGAAGCCACTATGGACCACGCTCAACAATGCCATTGCCGCATCTGAGCGCACAGAACAAGATTGAAGAATTGAACTGATGTTCGAGAGTGACAGAACCGTCAATAAATAGCCCCAGATTCTGCCAGACCTGACGAACGAGAGGGGTTGCTGCCTAGGCCACCTGAAGTTCGTCAGGTCTCGCCCTTAAACACCGATTCAAATAGGCGCCAAGCAGCCAAGTAAGAGACGCGTTGGGTCGACATTTCGCCCGCTGATAGGGTCGGTTTTTTTTGTGGTCTGACCGTAATTTCCGGGCTATAAGGGCTTCAAGTTACAACTTGGAGAATTGTACGATCATGGCCGAATCGAATTCACAGACTTTTTTGAATATGACCGCCGTAGACCCCTTCGCGGCCAACTCTTCGGATAGCCAGATTCAAGAAGCCATTACCTATATCAATACCCTTGTCGAAAGCTCACCTGTTGGATTCATCTGCTACAAGGCCACTGGAGCCGCGATCTCTGCCAATGCAGAAGCGGCCCGAATCGTCGGAACCAGTATCGAGAATCTAGAGCGACAAAATTTTCGCGATCTCGCTAGCTGGAAAATAAGCGGCCTCTTTGAAATGGCCGAACTTGCTCTCTCGATCGGGGCCAAGCAGCGTAGAGACATTCACTTGAAATCAACGTTTGGCCACGAGACTGACCTTGAGGCAATCATGGTGCCATTCTTCTTCAAAGGTGAAACCCACCTCTTGCTCAATACTCTCGACATTACCGACCGAAAAAAAGCAGAAGCTGAACTTCGCGAGAGGAAATTGGTGTTTGAGCAATTTTTAGAACACAGTCCGATCTACGTTTTTTTCAAAGACAGCCAAATTCGAACCCTACACCTAAGTAAGAACTACGAAGCCATGCTTGGCAGGCCTATCAACGATTTACTCGGCAAGAACATGCACGAGCTATTTCCGTCTGAACTCACACGAACGATGGTTCAAGACGACCTTAACGTCTTAAAGAGTGGCAAACAGTTAGAGGTAGAAGAAGAATTTAATGGACACACTTACAGCACCATTAAATTTCCAATCAGCGAAGATGGGGTACCAAAATACCTTGCGGGTTATACAACCGACATCACTGAACGTAAACGAGCCGAGCAATCAATCAGGGAGGCCAAAGAAGCGGCCGAGAGGGCCAACCAAACGAAAGACCTTTTTCTCGCCACTCTTTCGCATGAACTTCGAACGCCATTGACTGCAATCTTGAGTTGGGCGCAATTACTCAGAAGCAATAGACTCGACCCTTCAAAAGTGGCGGTCGGGCTTCAAACCATTGAAGAAGCAGCCCAAGCGCAAAACCAAATCATTAGCGACCTACTCGACATTTCTCGAATCAGTGTTGGCAAGATCGCGCTCGACATTCAAGACACTGAACTGACAGAAGTCATCGCGAAGGCAATCGAGACAGTGAGAACCGCAGCCGACAAGAAATCGATTCAACTCACGCAATCGCTCGGACCGATGCCTGTCTTTGTATCAGCAGATGCTGGTCGACTTAAGCAAATTGTCTGGAACCTGCTCTCAAATTCAATCAAATTCACCCCCAACAGAGGCACGGTTGATGTCACGCTCAGTATTTGCGAAGACTCGCCCCCGGCAAAAGCAAAGATTCGCGTGAGAGATTCTGGCAAGGGAATTTCGCGCCAATTTTTACCTCATTTGTTCGAGCAATTTTCTCAAGCAGATTCTTCAAGCACACGCGTACACGGGGGCATGGGCCTCGGGTTAGCGCTGGTGAAAAGTTTAGTGAATCTGCATGAGGGCACCATCGAGGCCGAAAGCGAAGGCGAGGGCAAAGGTTCAACCTTTACGATCTTGCTTCCACTCAGCACGCTTTCGAATTTTCTCGTCGAATCATCATCGCCCAAAGAGCAAGCGACTGAGCTACCCATCAGCGAAAGTCAAACCCATGAAAACTCACTCCGTGGACTTCGCCTTCTTCTGGTTGATGACGAAACCAGCACGCTCAATTCAATTAGAGAAACCCTTTTAGCGTTTGGGGCTCAAGTTACCTGTGCAAAATCGTGCACTGAAGCCTTGGCAGAATTTGAAAATTACACTTTTGATCTAGTCGTGAGCGACATAGCGATGCCGGTCGCCGATGGCTACAGCTTGATTAAAAACATCAGAAAGCGCTCCAATGAAAAGGGCGGCAGCACCCCGGCCGTTGCCCTAACCGCCTACGCCGACGCACAAACTCGAGGCTATGCCTTGTCGGCAGGATTTCAAGCGCACATTGCGAAGCCAGTCGATGCCGATGTGCTAGTCAGAACGATTTTGAACGTCATTGACAAGAACAAAGTGGCGAAACCAGCGACACGCTAGTCGATATCATCTTACAACCCAAAGTTGAAGAATGGGTAAAGGTCACTCCTCAAAAAGGTCGGTCGTGTAAGAAATTTTCTGTCCGAGCAAGAGCGTCATAGTGACGTAGACAAGGACAGAGTATATGAACGTGAGTATGGGAATAATAAAGATCGAGATCAATATGCCTGAGGCTGTGCAGGCAGTTGAGGAGTTTCGAAGAAATCGTGTACAGGCATTTGAAGCAATAACAAGTGAGCTGAAATCGGCGGTTGGCGGGGCAATTAATCATCTTCTTCAAACTGAGATGAGTCTATTTCTTGGCAAGCCAGATCAGGTTGGCAACAAAAAGAATGGTTTCAAAGACCGAGAGTACGCGCTTAAGGGGGTTGGATGTATTCGTATTCGAATGCCTCAGGATCGAAAGAGTGAATTTAAGAGCGTGCCCCATGAAGAAGGCCTGCTTGAAGATCTAAAAGACATGAACTTTGTTGTAGGCTATCTCAATTCTATTCTAGACGGTCTTTCGGCTGACGAGTCTCTGGATCCCTTCTTGCTAGCCCTTGGACGAGTAGCAAAGGCCCACGGCATTCAAAAACTCGCAGTCAACACTAAACGCACCCGTGACGCTGTATACAAGGCGTTATCCAGTGCTGGCAATCCAACGTTTTCTACCTTGCACGGAATCTTAGACACAATGGGTTTACAACTTCATGTTGAAAAAAAAAGGCGTGCTTGAGGCATTTTACTCATGCCTCATCCATTAGGGGGTCAAAGTTTTTTCGAATCCTGAAGGCGATGTTTTGCAAATAAAGTCGAGTACAATCCCCATACCTGGCTTCCTCGAATTCAACAGCCTGACGCCTAATTCCATCTTAAAATATCGATTAAGAACGAAAGTCTCAGTTTCGAAACGAAACTGGCAGTTGCGCACGCACATAAGAAAAAACCCGCTTGATTTCGCGGGTTTC
>CAITVN010000025.1 GCA_903895855.1 Oligoflexia bacterium
AAAATTTCTAGCTCACGCTGAAGTAAACTGATAGCCACCTCTGGAGTAGACTTAAACTGAGCTCCTTGTTGAGGTAGGCTGATCACCAATGTATTTCGCATGACCCCGGGGGCCAACAGTTCACTCACCCAGCGACTGGGTTCTTGCGAACGTTGATCGACATCGTGCAAGACGACACGAATTGAAGGCGCTTCAAGAGTTTTCGGCCATTGAGCCTGAAACACCTGATGCACAAATGCCCGCACGGTTTCAAACCAAACCGTTTCTGCAAAATGACTGAGTGGGGGTAGTTCGCCGGATCTCAGTGCCACTCCTAACAGACTCTCATAACTCTTTGGTCGATCTTCAGCAGCACGGTTTTTCATGACCACACAAAATTCGATATTTCGATCGACTTCGCAAGACGAAGCTCGCAATAACGAAAACACTGACTGAGAAGAAAGCGCACGATCAGCCGCATTGGCTAGCGAATTTGCTAACAAACACGACAGAACACAGACGGTTTTACGAATCCATTTTTTATAAAGGCCAGACATAGGTAGACACCTCGCACTTTGCTTTTTAGTTTATCTGCCTACCTAACGACAGACTCAAATGACAAGATTGGCACTCCAACAGACAGTATACTCAGTTGAAATCTATCGAGAATCACCACTTTGATGAACTATTAGTTCACAAGCCCACTCATTAGTGATTTTTGATTCATATCGCAAAGACCCCGCTCAATTTATACCTAAATTAAGACCGCAACCAAAACCGATCGCGGTCAGAGACAAAAAAAAAGAAGGAAAACCGCTATGAAAACTGAAACTAAGAACAAACTAAACCAACTCACTAGACTAACCGCACTGATTGCTCTTTACACAATCGTGGGTGCCACCGGTCAAGCGCAAGCCGATTTGAAAGAAGTCAATGGATGCGCCCAATCAACCACCAAGATCAACGAAATCGCGACTACGGTAGACCATGACTGGGCTGACTTTGAAAAATTCATCGAAGACGAAACGGGTCTCAATATCAAAGGCTGCATGCAAAACCGTTTTCAAGACAATGGCAAGATCGACTGTGAATCAAGCTCAGGCGGAACGTGCTCAGGAGCGAATGGTTGGGCAAGCTACCTTTCGCACACCGCTCACTTCTGCCCCACTTTCGTCAACCGAGTGCGTGCCCTCACGGGAGACAGCAACAAGAAAGCTTGTTACCTCGCGCTCATGACCCACGAGTTTGGGCACACCTGTTGGAGAGGTCACGGCACAGTCGAAGACATCGACGATGCCGCATTCAAATACGCCAAAAAAACGCTTCCTGGCGTTACGATCGACATGATTGATTGTGGAATGGATTGATCAAAAAAGGGCCCACTCTTTAACCCTAAAGAGTGGGCCCTTTCAAAAAACTCAACAAAACCTCACTAGACTTATTATCTAGTATTTATAAATTATTACTCATTATTCAAAACACAAGACACTGGCGTAGCCATGAAAACCAAAGAGATTATACTGATAGGGCCGAATCTCTTTGCGAAAGATATCGTAATATTGATTTGTTTCACCAACCCAAAACCATTTCATCGGTACAAAGAGTTTTGAAAACGGCCCGGTTGAGTAGCTCAAATGACGTCTCTGCCAAACGGTCGAAGGCTCATCACCGCTAAAAAAAGTTTTCGTCATCTCGTAGGCATCAGCGCTCATCGCCAAAGCTCCACCTTGATCGGTGCAAGTTTGATTGGCTTGCGAAAAACTCATCAAGTTTTGAGTCGGCATGAACCAAGTCTTACCGCCAACTTCTTTCCAGGCAAACAGACTGTCTTTTCTTTCTATTTTTTCGACAACCGTTGAGCTCTCCTCAACCAAACTCGAAAGGCGGCATTTAAAGCCAGGGGCAGCTGCCGTGATCGCGGACGCAGAAAAATCAGAACAAAACTCTGGCGCTACCGGCTTAATCGGAAAAACAGAGTGGTATTGGTATTTCGCTGTCGGTGTCACCGCACTATCGGTGTGGTATTCGATCGAAATTTGATCTTTCACTTCTGGATTGACATCAATGACGAGCGAATCAATGCGGGCCAGACCCAAAAATCTCACGTTTGATTCAGGTCGACACTGATCTTCGATGCAAACCTTGTCTTCAGGATAAAAACTGATTGGCTTTGTAGTGTTGGCTATTTCGAGATCAAGAAGCGCTCCCACATGATTTGAAGAATAATTATTGATCCAGAATCGGTGATGACCGTCTTCTGTGATCTGCTCATAAACGGTTCGGTCACCATCAAGCCAAGTGATCGACCTGAGACGTGTCGAAAAATTTTTGCCAAAACCAGAAGTTGCCGTTACAAAGCCCATTTCTTCTTGATTGCGCGTAAAGAAAAGACGCAGTTTTTGAGAAAGCAGAGTTTTTTTAGAGCTTCCGTTCATCCAATTAAGAGACTGGTTGATCGCCCACTCACGATTGCTCACAAAAGAACTGAGTAGGTTCAATCCAGATTCTGAAATTGCCGAAAATCCGGCTGGCGTGCCGCCTTGGTCAGTTGCGAACGAAACACTCGTAACTGAACAAACCAAGAACACGAACAAACCAAGAGCCGTAGTACCCATCATTTTTCTCATAGATTTCTCTCCATCTTCAGGCTGTTATCAGGCAACTTTTTCCAAATTTTTTTCAGGCAACTCCTGTCTGTAAATCAGTATAATAAGGCCGGTACGGTGTCAAACGGGTTGCCGTCTGGGTTTAGAAGACCAGTTCATGCAATTTTTTGTTAGTTGATACAAACAGTCAACTAAAGTAATGTACCCAGAACTCAGTCATTTTACCAAAGAACACCCCTTACGATCGGAAGATAAAATGCCCTCACTCAACCTTTTTAGAGCAATAACGACCTCTCTTTTACTCGCTTGCACCTTCAGTGACTCAAGCCACGCAAGCCCCCCTCTCACCTCCGACTTGCCGCCTCTTTCAAAGGTCGCACTTTTACTTGACGCCAATACCGGCGAGACGGGAGAAATCTCACTCGCGGCCCGCCTTCAAAGCTTAAGTCTAGCTAAAAGATCAGTCCGCATTCAGGCCTTGATATTTACCGGTGACGAAACGGGTCTGAAAGTCGCCGAAATACTCAAACAAAAGAAAAAACAAGACCCAAAAATGGACATCAGAATCATCGTCGACGCTGCTTCTAATCTCGGCTGGCAAACCCAGTGGATGTACTACGACCTAAAAATGAACCACATAGAAGTTGAGGGCTATGAGGCACTCTATCAACAAGGAATTAACGAGATCAACCCGTTAAAACCGCTTGAAGTGAACATGCGCTATCACGATAAAATGTGGATCATCGATGGCGAAGACGAAACTGAAGGCTCTGCTGTGGTCGGCGGACTCAACGTCGCAAACGAATACTTTCGAGTCCCCCAAGACGCGAAAATGCGATGGCGCGATCAAGACGTCATGATCAAAGGTCCGATCGTCAAAGATGTGGTCAACACCTTTGACAATAATTTCTTGGCCCTCAAAAAAATCAAAAAGAAAAACATCGCGATAAACACCGACAAAACTTGGAAATTTTGGAACAAGGTGGTTGATAAGGTCGGCTACATCGCCCCTCACTTTAGCAGCGACAAAGCAAATCAAGGCGCTTTAAATTTTGCTCTCGGCCGCGAACTGAATTTGAATTGGCAACCCGCCAAAATGTGGTTCATTCAAAATAGACCGCGCCTAAATGAATCTTACATTCTTCAAGAATACCTACAGCTCATCAAAAGCGCCTCACACGCTGGCGGCGAAATTCAAATCGCGAACGCCTACTTCGTACCAGAACCCGAGATTCGACAAGCCCTCAAGAACGCAGTCAAAGCGGGTGCTCAGGTTACGGTATTGACAAACAGCCTTGAGACCAATGACCTTCCGCCTTTGACTTACGCTTCGAGATACTTATTCGAAGAGCTCATCACGGCCGGAATCAAAATTTATGAATACGCCGGTCAAAACTACAACGAAGGAACGATTCACGCTAAATTTGCCGTTTTTGATCGAAAGATTTCGCTCGTCGGATCGTACAATTTAGATGCGCGAAGCCAAAAGCTGAATAGTGAAACCGTTCTCGTTTTTGAAAACACAGAGTTATCTGAAACGTTGTCTGATTTTTTCAGAGAAAAAGACTTAAGAAAAAGCACTTTCATCACAAAAGAGCAGGCAGCTCATTGGCACACACCTTCGGGCTACGACTCGCTTCAGATGCAGCTATCTAACGCTCTCACGCCATTGTTATGAAAATTCAATAAACAGCTAGTCGTTGAGAAAATCAGGCTTATCCGAAAATCTTTTTGAACAATCTTCCGGTCGTCGCGCGACTAATCTTAGCAATCGATTCAGTCAGCGGAATGTGTTTAGGGCAAACCTTAACACAGTTCTGGGCATCGCCGCAGTCTTGAACTCCGCCCTCACCCATGACGATATCGAGACGCTCGCCAGCGTTCATCGCACCTGACGGATGAGAATTGAAAAGACGAACTTGGTTAATCGCCTGTGGGCCGATAAACTGGGTGTCTTGACCGTACTGTGGGCAAGACTCCAGACAACAACCACACGTCATGCACTCAGACATTTTATAGCGATCAAGTGCGAGTTCTTGCGAATAGCGTGGCCCTGGGCCGAGATCGTGAGTGCCATCAATGTCGATCCAAGCTTTGACGGTTTTCAAATGCTCAAACATGCGATTGCGATCGACAATCAAGTCTCGAACTAACGGAAATTTCGAGAACGGCTCGATCTTGATCGGCTGCTCGAGCTGATCAACCAGCGCCGTGCACGCCTGACGAGGTTTGCCATTGATCACCATCGAACAAGTGCCACACACTTCTTCTAGGCATGCGGCCTCCCAGGCGGGTGGCGTTGTCTTACGACCATCTGAAGTCACTGGATGTAATTGAAGGTCTTGCAAAATCGCAATCACGTTCATGTTAGATCGGTATTTAACTTGAAAGCTCTCCCAATGAATCGGAGCCCCTTCTTTTTCTTGCCTTCGAATCTGAACTTCAACCAAAGCTTGCTTTGACGTCATTACGATTCTCCCTTTTATAGTCTATTTTTATGAACTCTTTTTGTCGACATCGTATTTACGAGGCCTTGGTTTAATCATGCTCACGTCAATGGCTTCATAACTGAATTCAGGCGAACCAAACTCGCTACCCTTGCCAAAGAAAGCGTCTGCACCTTCACTTGCGGGTGCCTTATATTGCGCAATCGTCGTTTTCATGAACTTCTCGTCATTACGATCTGGGAAATCAGGCTTGTAATGAGCGCCACGACTCTCGTCACGCTTAAGCGCGCCGATCGTAATCACGCGAGCCAACTGTAACATGGTGTAAAGTTGACGGGCATGATGAAGCGACTGATTTGACCACTCGCCTTTATCTGCAATGCCAATTTTCTTAAAGCGTTCCATTAACTCAAGGATCTTAGCATCTGACTCGATGAGCTTATTGTTGTAACGAGTGACCGTAACATTTCTGGTCATCACTTCACCGAGTTCTTTACCCAGCTGAAACGAATTCTCTGGACCATCGGCGCGTTTCAAGTAATCAACTCGGCGATTGTGAACTGCCACTGCCGAATCAAAAACGCTCGAAGCCACTTCGTCTTCATGAGTTTTGATGTTCTTGCAGTATTTCGCAATCGACGGACCAGCCACCATACCTGCATAGATGCAAGACAACAGCGAATTGGCACCCAATCGATTAGCGCCGTGAATCGAGTAATCAACCTCGCCCACCGCAAACAAACCAGGAATGTTGGTCATTTGATCGTAATCAACCCAAAGACCGCCCATGCTGTAGTGAACCGCAGGGAAAACCTTCATCGGTACTTTGGTCGGGTCTTCGCCCATGAATTTTTCGTAAATATCAAGAATGGCACCCAACTTCTTGCGAAGGGTTTCAGCCGGAATGTGTGAAAGGTCAAGGTACACTACAGACTGACCGTTAATGCCCAAGCCCATGTCATAGACCACTTTATGAATGGCCCTGGTCGCAATATCGCGAGGCACTAGATTACCGTAAGCAGGGTACATGTCTTCTAAGAAGTACCATGGCTTGCCATCGCGCACGACCCACATGCGCCCGCCCTCGCCGCGAGCACTTTCAGACATGAGTCTTAACTTATCTTCGCCCGGAATCGCAGTCGGATGAACTTGAATGAACTCGCCATTCGCGTATTTGACGCCTTGAAGGTAACTGTACGCTGCCGCATAGCCCGAGTTAATCGTCGAATTGGTCGATTTACCAAAGACCATGCCCGGACCACCGGTTGCCAGAGCTACTGCACCGGCTCTGAAATGCCGAATTTCCATCGAGAACAAATTGGTCGCCACGATACCGCGGCAAACGCCTTGCTCGTCTTTAATGAGGCCCAAAAATTCCCAGCCCTCAAACTTGCGAACTTTACCCTCAGCTTCAAAACGTCTGACTTGCTCGTCTAACGCGTACAAAAGTTGTTGCCCGGTTGATGCACCAGCGAACGCTGTTCTGTGATGTTTTGTCCCACCGAAACGTCTGAAATCTAAAAGTCCTTCAGGAGTGCGATTAAACGGAACGCCCAACCGGTCCATCAAGTAGATGATTCCGGGTGCCATTTCGCACATTCTTTTTACCGGTGGTTGATTGGCCAAAAAGTCTCCGCCATAAACCGAGTCATCAAAATGCTCGTCGGGAGAATCGCCTTCACCTTTCGTATTCACTGCGCCATTGATACCGCCTTGAGCGCAAACTGAATGTGAGCGCTTCACGGGAACAATCGAAAATAAATCGACCTCCATACCCGCTTCACATGCCTTGATAGTCGCCATCAAACCAGCGAGACCACCGCCTACAACAATAACTCGATGAGATTTTGCCATGGCTTAAGTTATAGGACGAGATTTTCGAAGAAGCAAGAAGTCTAGTGGCTATTCGTTCATTTTATGCGGCGATGTTCGCGTGGTTGCCACTTTGTATCGCCCAAATATCAAGACCGACACCGAGCTGCTTAGCCTCAGAATAGAAAGCTGACTTGACGATATCATGTACCAAAAAGATGGCCGTTTTATTTTTCAAGTTCGAAGAGTCGTGACTCGCTTGAGGGTTTTGTATCACGAGTGCGAACGTCGAATCGTGTTCATCGGCCTGACTACGTATCACTGGCACCCACTGACCTTGATGACAAAAAACTAATCGCTCTGAACCGCAAACCAGTTCATCAGCATTTAAAATTTCTTTGATCGAATCGAAGGTAACAAAAAATTGATTTGCACCGACGACGACAATGAGGCCTTTTTGAAACGCTTGCGAAGTGTACCCCTGTGGAGGCGACGATTTTTTTATGAACTCAGGCGGAGTTCCGACTTCGGCTAATTTTTCTGCCCGCCACTGTCGCCACTTCAAACGGTCTTGCATGTCGAGCAGCGCTTGATGCGTTTTGTGAATCGCACGATCAGCCCAATCAATCCACGCAGTTTCACGCGCACAAAGCGTGACCGGGGTGTTCGTCAAATGATCTTCTAATTTTTCAAGCGCACTCACCACTTCTTGCGCATCAGCCACCATTGAAGCCGTACCTTTAATGCTATGAACGAGGCGAAACAGTGTTCGCACTTCGGCCGGGCTCACCCATTGGCGCTCATTTTGCTCGACCAGCATGCGAATCGATTCTTTGGCTTTCACAGAAAGCTTCAGGGCATCTCGTAAAAACGACTCTTGAACTTCTTCGGTGCGCGATTTCAAGTACGGCATAACGGTTTCTTGGCCAAATAATTGACAGCGATCAGCTCTTGGCCATTCCTCTCTACAGAGGTCGTATCGGACACAGGGCGATTTTACTTGAGTTGATTTTTCGCATTGCAGCAATCAATGGCCACTGTTACACTTTTTGTATTGAGGGGTACAAAACAAGATGAACTATTTGCAACCGATAATATCGTTGGGTATTCGACGACACTCTATCTGCTCATTCATTTTAGCTTCAATCATTGGGACTGTTGCCAATTTCATTACTGGCCCGACCGCCTCGGCAGCCATTGGCCAGCTATTAAACTGCGATAACCTGCCCGCAGGCTGGGCGAGTTCGGCTAACTTTGTGGTGCCGAACCCCCGAGGAGGTCGAATTGGTCTTGTGGTAGAAGTGGTGTCAGATGCGGATGGGGGGCGATGTCAAAGGGGCAGCGTTTTATACTCCCTTCAAGACAATAATGGTGACGAGGTTGTCAAATGTGTCGCTGTTTCGTGTGGGAAAAACGCAAAAATATGTAAAACGGTAGAGCCAGGTAGTTTTCCAAAGTATAAATGCGCAACTCCACCAGTCAGACACTAACCAGAGAGTAAGTTGAAAAGGGGCTAATAATGAAAATATTTACTGTAATTTATACCACTATTTTTTCTTTCGCTGCATTAACTTGCGCGATTGAGCCGACATTTGCTTCTACCAGAAGCATTGGGTTTACCGGCACTGCAGCTATGAATCCAACTAACGAAGCGACAAATAACGCCGCGTCTACAGCTGAGTGCATTCTAGTTGTAACAAACCAAAGTAACTCACAACAAGAACTGACCCAGGTGAGCTTTCAAGTCTACAGCGTCGCAGATAGGAAACTGACTTATGCGGCACCTGCTTCCCTTGATCGGTACACGTTAGATAAAGCAGAAGATGCCTGTGGTAGTGTAAAATCACCTGAGGGTAAACTTGACGGGGCTATTTTATCTCCCGGCGCAACCTGTATTCTTAAACTTGAAGTCGACACCATACCATCAACTAACCGAGTAGCCAGCTGCATGGGTAAAATCATAATCAAAGATGTCGAGAGCTCGAAACCAGGATCAGTTGTTGCGAGCGGAGCAATACTCACAACCAACGAAGCGAAAGTTCTCGGCGGTAGCCTATCGGGAGCAGTCTACTTGAGCGGTACTCACCTCAGTTCGGATGAAGCGTTGACCAAAGCAAAATCGAGGGGAATCGATTTTCCTTGGAATGGGACTTCTAACCAGATGAATCCCTACTGCATCAATGCTTGCTTAATTGACGATCGCAATGACAAGAAAAACAGAACATCTCAATACTGCCAATTACTATGTGGCGGGAATGTCATGCATGTTATTCCGACTCTGCAGGGTAACAGTACCACAACTTTCAACGATCTCAATGGCGCTTGGACATCAAATGCCATGGGTGTTGTCAGAACTGTAAAACCGACCATTGATAACAACGGCGCGATAAGCGGGTTTCAAGTGGTAAATCCAGATGGAACGGTACCAGCAAGTGAGGCGCAAGCCGTCATTCAAACTTTGTCATTTGGTAATGGCCACTTCGCCGGTGGAACCGTACTCGAAACCATCACAGGCCCCATTGTCAGCATCTGCACTGCAAATCAACAAGCCTGGAATCGAGGGGCTACAGACTTTACCCACGCAGGCGGAGTCGACGACCACGCGGTGATTGCAGAAAAAAATGCATCTCTACCACCCGAACGACTTATGTGCAGCCATCGACACGGACAAGATGACCTCTACATGGGAGTCACTTCTTCGAGCAGCTTTGTGGTCAATGGTGGCCTACCGTTCTAATGAAGATTCTTAGACTTCATATTCAAGCCGTTTCATTTTCGACCATCACGGCATTGGCGTTTGCAATTCCTCTCATGACCGGCTGCTCACATTCAAAAAAAGTAACTGAAAAGGAGTCAGCTATAGCAGCCCTGCCCGATCCTAACGATCACAACGAATGCCACTCGGTAATTGATTCACAAATTCGTTCAAAATTAACGGTTGCAACGTCAAAAGGAACTCCTGAAAAAATTGGATTTTTTACGATCACCTTTCCCGCCAATGAGACTGAATACGGAGCGATGAATAAAACGTCATTGCTCGTGATCTCTGTTTTTTCGAAAAAGAAGGAAACCTTACCTATCAATAAGATTTCTTTTATTCCGGCCAGTAATGAATTTAAGGGCAAGGGAGTAGTACAATTGCTGCCTCGGGTGTTTCCGTTAGACTATGTCGTAGATCAAACTGAACCACCGAAAGCACCGAGTGAATACCAAGCAAAAATTAATCAAGAATTTTTACCGCTGGGGAGATTTCGACAAGACCTCTATCTGTTATTACCAATGCGCTTACTGAAAGAATCGGGCTCACTCGTGGCCACTATCAACTCAGAAAAAGACAGACTTGAACTCGGACAGTTTCCGCTCGGCGGGTTAGACTCGATGCCTTTTTTTGTAGAAGATAAGAAACCAACCGAAAACCCAGAAATCATACCCTCGCCCGAGCTCGTCGTCGGGTGGTCTAAACAGTATTATTGTCTTTTTCAATAAGCCATCAACCCTTCACTGCCCAACCAAGAACCCAGTACCCCGCACAGCCCCAGTCAAGCGCACTTGAATGAACTTGACATGGTCTTCTTTGGTTAACACCCCATCGGCAATCAGGCCGAAGGGCAAGCCACCGATTGGTTGCAAGAGTTTTGGCCCAAACCGAAGATTCACGCTGGGGCTAGCGATTTTCACTTGCTCAATCAGCAAGGCATTCATTTGCTCAACAAGCGAGGCATTCACTTTTTCAGCGGCCGTCGATTCGACTTCACCAACCCCCGGCTGTTTCGCCACTAGCGCACAACACCCTCTAAATGACGAAGTGACTTTGAGTGCTTGATCGATCTCAAGCGACCAATCACTCGAATAAACTTTTCGAACCTGCGACTTCACATCGCCTTTGACATCAGCACCCGGCTCGTTAGCGAGAGTGAAAACGATCTGCCCTCGCCACTGCCCAATCCAGTGACGAGTCTCAGTGCCCGAATCAGCCTGAGGCGCTGCTTTTTTCGCGAGATCTTTTGAAGTGGCCACTCGTTTAAGCGCCCCTGCGGGGGTCGCCTTCGTCAGTGGCAGTTCGCCGCGCAATTTTGTTTCAACCCAAGCCACCGACTCACCTTTTAAGTAATCTCGCAATACCGCTTGGGCACGAGAACTCGCCAACTCTTGAAGACTCGCCGCTACGGCATATCGAATTTGTACATCGTCATTCGTTAAAAATTTTGAAACGAACTCAATGGCCTCATCACCTTCAGCTCGTACCAAACTTTTCAAAGCCGTCGCCTGAAAAGCCGTACCGTGTTTAGGATTTGACCCAAACTCTTTCAATAGTTTATCTGATTCGGTACGGTTACCAAACCATCCGAGTGCTTCAACCAAGCGAATTTCATGATAAGTCGACGTTTCTTTCGAGATCATATCAATGATGACCGGTACCGCATCGGGGCCAAGCGCTCGCCACCAAGCCGGGGTATCTTGGGGGTGGCGCTGTGCTAAGGCTTCTTCGATCTGGGTTCGAATCACCGAACCTTGGTCGGCCGCTTGAACTGGGTTAATGATCATTAGACTGGTCAGACTTGTCGAGAAAAAACTAATCGACAATCCAACGCAGAAAAACCCAACCAAGATCATCATTTTAGTCATGCCACTGCCCATCCTTCACTCTCTCACGAACTCTATCAAGCACTCAGCCGAAAGCAAGAAAACAGGTACGAACCCTAATAAGTTTGTGAAGCCCCCTCCCGTGCCGGTGTAGGCTTCAGTGACTGATTCTTAATAGTGATCTCATTTTATTCTCTGATCAATTTTTCACAACCGATCACATTATTATTGACTGATTTTGAAGGCACCTGGCAGCCATTATAGGCTGATATTTGGCGCATTTTGGAGTTTTTGAACTCCAGACTCTTCGGTTACGCCACTCTGCGGGTTTGCGTGTGTCTGAAAGCTATTTAAAATCGTGAGCCGCTCTTCTCGAAAACCGTCATTAAAAAAGCTGTGCTATGAAGTCTTCATGAATTTAGCAACACTCACTTCTGACCAGTTATTGAGCGAAACAAAAATCATCGTAACCGAAGAAAGGCGAATGACCGCAAAACTCATTGAACACCTAACTGAGATCAATCAAAGGCATCTTTTTTTGAAGCTGGGCTACTCGAGTCTTTTCGAATTTGTGACAAAAGAATTGGGCCTAAGCGAGGGTGCCACACAGAGGCGTATTCAAAGCATGCGGCTCATGCAAGATTTGCCAGAGACGCGTCAAGCCTATGAAAACGGCTCTTTATCACTGAGTAATGCCGCAAAACTTCAGTCACATTTTCAGGCCATCAAAAAATCTGGAGTGCCAAAAACGATTGAAGAAAAGAAGGCGATTGCGAAGAGCGCCGAAAACAAGTCTCAAAGTGAGTGCGATCAAATGCTCTTCGGATTAGCTCCAGAACTGCCCAAGCCTGAAAAGGCAAGAATGTTATCTCCAACCGTGCGAGAACTGAAATTTAGTATTTCAGAAGACCTATTCAAAAAAATCGCGCGACTAAAAGGGCTTCTCAGTCATTCACATCCTAATGCCACTCTTGCTGAGCTTATGGAACTCTTAGTGACAAACCATCTCACCAAGCTCGAAAAAGCTAAGGGCCTGCAGCCGCTACGAGTTCAAAAATGTGATGAAAGTAATTCTGGCGAAACTTGTGAAAACCCTAAAACACCCCACGTCAAAGCCGGCAAAACTGACAAAAACAATTTGGTTCACACCGCAGCGAAATCACTGCCAATTGGAATTCGCGTGGCTCTACCGAATGCAATGAAGCAGCAAGTGTGGAACAATGCCAATGGAAGATGTGAGTACGAGTATCGGGGGCGTCGGTGCTCGTCGCGATATCAGCTTGAGATCGATCACGTGCACCCGCTGGCCCTTGGTGGATCGAATGAATTATCAAACCTAAAATTGAAATGTAAACGGCACAACGGATTTGCTGCTATTCAAACACTAGGTTTTGCCAAAATGAGTTCATTCAGAAAATGAGAGCGTTCAGGGTAACCTCTCTTCAGTTCAGGGTAACCTCTCTTCAGTTCAGGGTAACCTCTCTTCAGTTCAGGGTAACCTCGGCGAGTTACTGTCCAGGTTTAGGGCTCGTTTGAATTATTTGTTTGAATTATTCAAAAATAGGCCGTGTAGCCGGTTTTACAGAACGCCGCCGCTGCCTGACAAAAAGTACACGCGTAGCCCGAGTCCACCGGCTGACCTTCGTATTTGCTTTCTTGGTGGGCAACCGGCCTGTATTTTTTTAGACTAGCGCAGCTTTTCACTTTTTTTTGCGACTCTTGCGAGGCATGGATGCCGAAAGCAAGAAAACAGGAAGTTTATGGAGCAAAAATAGAGTGATAAGCCGCACTAGTCTAAGAAAATCCAAGCCACTTTATTTCACGAACGGGCTGTAGTTCAGAATTTCACTCGACTGCGGTGAAAAAATATTTCCGTCACCGAGGCCACCAGTGCCGTAGAATTTGCCGGTGTACCACATCACGTGATTAAACTGACACGCATCAGCGGCCGGACAAAAACAGGTGTCAGCATCGTACGATCCGCAACTGAGCGGAGTTTGATTTGCGCCGGTATTACACGCCGTGCGACAGGTCATGCCTTCTGTTGGATGAACGTTACTGTCAGCTAAACAAGACGATGTCGTAATTCGCCCGGCACTCACTGATAAGTTCGTACAAATCGGCGTATCAATGATCTTATCATGAGTGGTACCCGATGACTCAGACGGGTGATTTAAACCCAAAAAATGACCCAATTCGTGACTAATCGTACTACCCATGTCGATGAAAGACCACTCTTGCTGCTCAACTGGGCAAGCACCGACTCCGGTACACTGCGAATTGTAACTGGCCAGCAAATCAAAGCTCGCGAAAACTGACCCACTCGTCGAAGCGCCATTCAAAGGCGCTCCAATTATGGCGCCAGCCCGACCTAAAATCGAAGCACTTCCACCAAAACTTGAAACCAAGAAAACATTCAGCGCACCAACGGTCGAAGCGACTCCCAGTAACGTGCTGCCGGCTTTGATCATTTTTCCCGTATTTTCAATGGCAACCTCGGCATAGGCATCACCATCGTGTTCGCAACCCCACTCGTAGACATCAACCGACCCAATTTTTATTTTCGTATTCGATTGTGCATAATGGTTGGCGACGTGAGTGAATAGGGCATTTAAATTTTGCTTACCTTTGTCAGTTCGAGAATCTTCGATATTTTTCTTACCCACTAAGACCACGTTCAAATCAATCGCGCCTTTTGAATCTGATGCTGAATTAGAATCTTTTTTCTTGATCACTGAGAGCTTCACAGAAGCCACAGAGTTGCCTGGCACGACATCGACATAATTACTTGAAAGAACATACTTCGCACGGTAAGTGCCTGATCGAAGTTTTCCAGAGACAAAGAAAGACGAATCACTCGTTGGGTCAAATGGGCACGCTAACGATGATCCCACTGGGCTTGTCGTACTCCAGTTACAAGTAGGAAATGAGTTGACACTCACCGCATCAAGCGAAAGCAATTTTTGATGTTGTTCCCACTTGGCTCTTCTTTCAGTGATCGAGTCGCCCAAATACGCTGATCCCGAATCGGGTCCACAAGTCGAAACTTTCGCGCAACTGCCACTAGAAGAACACGAATAAAACCCGCCAGAATCACAACCTGAAAGCTTCACGAACTCTCGCCCACTGGGATCGGTGAGTGAAATCAAAACCGGATAAACCACGCCATCGTCTGAGGTGATGGCTGAAGGCACATCAACTACCTCAGCTTGTAACGTTAATGAACCTTGCGAACCCAAATCGTCATCAACCGAAAAATTCACACTGCCAACAGAGGCAATTCCTGTCACGGGGGTCAGCGTTTCACTAAACCCTTGATTGATCGCCGTGACGGTCACTTGAGCGCTCGTGACTTGGGCTGAGTACGACTTGATATTGGAGTCAGTGTGGTTCGATCGTCCAACTCCTTCGATTTCTGGCACCCAAGGCTCACCAGGCAGAGCCGGACAAACCTTCGCTGTAGAGACCGTTGCCGTGCTTGCAGTGCCGCTAACCCCCGAACCGCAGGCGGATAGCGCTAGAATACTCAAAGTAGCCACAAGACGACCCACCATCGCGGGCGCGGGTACCGGTGACACCTGAAATCGATTTGCCCAAAAAGCCTGAGTCATCTCCAAGGCTCTTCGGAGTTTTATGAATCACTCTTGACCAAAACTCACCACAATGTAATTACCAAGCGATTCTGACCGGTCCTAATTACCAAGGCAAATTGACCACCTACCCGCGTCAAAGCGGATAAACTTCTGATTTTTTACACATACTTAGCGATGTTGAAATCATCAGGAGGAATTGAGGTGTTTTCA
>CAITVN010000026.1 GCA_903895855.1 Oligoflexia bacterium
GACCTTTCTTTGCTTAAGTTCTGTTTCTTGTAAAATCAAAACTAAAGCCAAAATAGGCTTACTTCCAGTGTTTTGTTGTTGTTTAAATCGAATTTATTGTCGTTTCTAGGCTAACCCGGCCGAGCCGCCAAAGTTGCATTTGAGATACTTATTTTTTGAATGATAATAGTTACTTGTGATTTATTGTAGTCTACTTCAAAAAAGCGACGCCTTTTTGAAGTGTGGACCGGCATTGCAGTGGCTGCGAACCGGTTGCCAACCTAAGTCGATTGGTGCGATCACCTCCTTGGGTTGGGGGCAATCAAGTGAGTCACAATTATTTCGGTTTAGCCGTTGTCTTGTCGTTTATCGTGGGTACGGTGGGTCTGAGTTTCTTAAGCCTGCCTGCCCATGGTGAGGCAAAACAGTGTTCTCAGTATCGTCATATTGATGAATTGCATGTGCACAGTGCCGACTTACTTTCTACTTTTAAGTGGTATTTGACGAATGACCCACCTGGAACTTTTTCAGGCGGACTAGCTACCCAAGGTCGCGAAGAAATTGTGGTTAACTCGGCTGAAACATTCGTCGCTTATCTAAGGGGATTTCAAGATCAGTGCATTCAGTTTTCAAGGTTAGTCATTAATGTGCACGGTTTTGAAGGCAGTCTGTATTTTCAAAACAAGTCAAAGACGACAGGTTCGGTGCTATCTCTCGAAACCATCTCTTTGCTCGATGGCCTTGAAGATGTGATGGCAGCTGATGCCAAAATCGATGTGATGAGTTGTTGGATCGCCAAAGGTTGTGGCGGGCAAACGTTTTTGGTCAATCTGGCTCGGCGTTTGCTCGCAAAAAGGGGCGGTGTACTCAAGGCTTCGCCCACGCCTGTGGTGAGTCACTTGCCTGGGGTCATTCGGCAGGTACCCGAGGGCTGGGAGTGGATTTACCTAACGGTCGATCCGGCGAAGTCTTACTATTCGTGGGAAGGCCCCGTTTTATCAAAAGACGACTGTTCTTCGCAGTTTCTCAAGATGGCCGGAAAATTGAAACGGCTTGAAAAACGTTTTGGCCCCTGCGGAAAATCGCATGAAATTCTGCGGGCTAGGCAAAAAGCCCTTAATGCGTTTGAAAGCATCATTCGAACGAATTCTTTTCGGGGAGTCTCGAATGGACGGGCGATGCAGGTGGCTGAAGAAGCGTTTGACGAACTCATTGAGCAGTTTAAAAATGCAGAGTGCGCGGTTGAGTAGTAGAGTTCACGGTTGAATAGAACAGTACTCACCGGCGCTAGTTCGCGGTACTTTTTTTCGATAACGACGATTGTATGCGGGCCAATTCGTTCAATGCCTGAATCGGGCTCATTTCGTTCAAGTTGAGTTCAGTGATTTCAGTCAGCATCGGGTGCGGAACCACGATTTCTTTCACGACTTCTCGCACGATTTCTTTGGTAACTTCTTTGGCTTCTTGGGTGATCGGCGTACCTGGCTTTTCAAGAAACTCGAAAAACGAAAGTTGAAGCGGATTTCGTGTGGCCGCTTGGTCGTGAACGGCTTGACTATTTTCTTCGAGTTTTTCTAGCACGCTCCACGCGCGTTCAATGACAGGTGCCGGCAGGCCAGCGAGTCTGGCGACTTGAATACCAAAGCTTTCACTCGCAGGACCTTTGCGAAGTTCGTACAAAAACCTCAGATCGGTTGATTTGGATTCGCGGGTGCCTTCAACGGCCATGTGTGAGTTGGTGAGCTGAGGCAAGTCTTTATCGAGTACAGTGAGTTCGTGATAGTGAGTCGCAAAAAGCGTTCTGGCTGAAATGTGGTGGGCAATCCATTCAAGGGTAGCCCACGCGACACTCATGCCATCGTAAGTGCTGGTACCCCGGCCGATTTCGTCGAGAATGATGAGTGAGTTTTTATCGGCTTGATGTAAAATATGGGCGAGCTCGGCCATTTCAACCATGAAGGTACTTTGCCCTTTTGAAATCGAATCGTGGGCGCCAATTCGCGTGAAGAGTGAAGTGACTAATGTCCACGACGCTGCCTTGGCTGGAATGAGCGCTCCCATTTGACCCAAAATCACAATCAGCGCTGTTTGGCGCATGACGGTCGATTTACCACCCATGTTGGGGCCGGTGATGATCATGAGTGATTCAGGGTTTGCAAGACTCAGGCTATTGGCCACAAAGCGGCCACGCATGGCTTCGTCGACTAACGGGTGACGGCCTTTTTCGATTAGCAGACTCGGTCCTGCAGTGGGCGTTGGCGTTTCGACAATTTTTGAGATTTCGGGAAATGACCAACCCGGTAGGCCGACGAAGGCGGCGAGTGCCGTAACGGTGTCAAGCTCAGCCACGATTTTCGCTAGTTTCATCACCTCGGGAGTTGCCGCTTGAATGCGTTCGATCAGTTTCTCAAAAAGTTCTTGCTCTAGTGATTTTTGACGACTTGAGGCGGTCAGAATTTCTTCTTCAAACTGCTTGAGTTCAGTCGTGAAAAATCGTTCGCCACCAACGGTAGTTTGTTTGCGTTGGTAGTCGGCTGGTACTTGCTTGAGGTGTGTTTGCGTGACTTCGATGAAATACCCGAAGACCCGGTTATACTTAACTTTCAGGCTACCGATGCCAGTTCTCGCGCGTTCTTTTTGCTCGAGATCAATCAGCCAGCGTTCGCCGTTTTGAGACAAGTCAATCAATCGGTCGAGTTCTGGGTGGGTGCCGCTCGAAAAAATTTGACCTTCTCGTGAAATGAGTGGGGCATCGTCTTTTTGAGTTCTGAGAATCTCGTCGCTTAAGGCTTTGGTTCTTTCGGTGGTTTCTTTGAGCTTCGCGAGTGTGGGTTCAAGGTCTGGCGATTGAAGCGGAATCAAATACGAATCGATCGATTCAATCGCGTGAAGCGAGCGCGCCAGTGCTAAGGTGTCTCGCGGATTTGCGAGTTTCGCGTTGACTCGGCCGCAGATGCGTTCGAGGTCGTAGATTTGTGAGAGGTGCTTTGCGAGTGAGTCACGAAGCGTGCGCGATTTGCCGATTGCTTTCAGTGATTCTTGTCGGCTGTGAATTGCACCGAGGTCAAGAAGGGGTTCAGCGATCCAGCGCCTGAGTTCACGAGCCCCTAAAGCCGTTTGAGTTTTGTTCAAGAACTGAAAAAGGTTGGGAGTTTGCTCAGATGTCGCGAAGAGGTCTAAGTGCGCAGCCGTTCTTGGGCCTAAGACCATGCGATCAGAACGAATGAGTGGACGCGGAAATCGCAGGTGAGCAAGCGCCTGTGGGCCTTGAGTTTTGGTGACGTATTGAACGAGTATGGCCGAGCTCAAAACCAGTTCGTTGCTTTCAAAGTGATTTTCTAGTGACAGAATTTGGTAAGCTTGGGTGAGTACTTGGCGGGCCCGGTCGAGCGAAATAGCGTTTGAGGGGAGCGATTCGAAGAGAAATCCTTCTCTCGCTTTTAGCTCTTCTGTTAGACCTTCGGGTAGATGAGAGTTGTGCTCAATACACAATAGGTGTTTAATTGGAAACGATTCAAAGAGATCAACTATCTGAGCTACACCGAGTTCGGTCGAAGTGAGCAAATCGCCGGTTGAGGGGTCAAGTAGGCAAGCCGACCAGCTGTCGGCCGCTTTGAAGGTCGATGCGTTCTTAATGAGTGTGGCTAGGTAAGTGGCCTCGGCTGACTCTTGTTCGAACTGAACGGCCGGAGTGAAGGTGCGCACGATTTCTCGCGTGGCAATTTCAGCTTTTGCTCCAGCTACTTTTTGAGGCATCGAAGTTTGCTCGGCAATGGCCACTTTGTATCCGGCCTTAAGTAGCCGCTGAATGTAGCTTTGGGCAGCGTGGTAGGGCACTCCAGCCATCGGTAGGGGGTTAGGCTTGTTCTTGTCGCGAGAGGTGAGGTTGATCTCTAAGAGACGAGCGGCCGTGACTGCGTCGTCGCCGAAGAATTCGTAAAAATCGCCCATGCGAAAAAAGAGTATGGCGTCACCGGCTTTGGCTTTGGTTTCGTAGTACTGCTTTAAAAGTGGTGTGGTGGCCTGGTCGTCAGCTGAACTCATGCGAACGCTAGTTCTGCCGAGCGAGCGGGGTTGCTGTCAATAAACTTCTTAATGAAAAAGGCCAGGTGTGACGTGCGTCACGACCTGGCCTTAGAGAGTTAGTTTAACGCAGCGCTAAGTGGTCTCAGTGCTGCTTGTTGACTGTTACTGACCTTGCTGATTCATTCCGCTGAACACTTTGGTCATAGCGTCTTGCACGTCGCTATTCCAACACATGTCGTAGTTGTCAAAACGGTCGCCTTCGCAGGTTTCTTTGAGGGCTACGATCGCAGTATCAGTGAAATCCATCGTGACATTGACCGTGGCAGTTGCCGAGCAATCTGCCGCTGACAAGTCGATCGTCGGAGCATCGATCTTTGTGAAGAACTCGTCGGCCGCGAAGTCATAGGCTTGCACGGTCGTCAATTTTGAGCTCGACGCAATCGCTTTGTAGTAGGTGTCTTGAAACTCGGTTGCGCCACTGTAGTTGTTTACGTACGAGTTGTTTTCTTGTGAGTTCTGACCTTTAAACGCCCCGTCAGTGAAGCTGATCTCTTTCATCGATGCGCCAGTAAATGAGGTGATTGAGTAATTCTTGTCGGTACCCCAACTTGATTTATTCAAACGTTTCGCTGTGATGACGTTGTCACCTGAAACGGTGAGTTCACCACGAAATTTACCCCAAGATCCCGTGTAGAAATTTGACGCGGTTCGTGACTTGGTTTTATCGAAAACGATCGATTCACCGTCTTTCTTGATGTACGCAGTAATGCTTTCAGCGCCGACTCCGTCAGAACCATCTTGTCCGCTGGTAGTTTTGTAGGTACCTAGCACCTTGTCGACTTCCATCGTCTCAATTTGATCGGCGACTCCGCCTTGGCACATGTACATGCCCACTTTATACTTGTCAGCACCCATTGAGGTTTTGCCATACACTTTGATGAACACTGATACGTCACCGGTTGCAGCGGCATTAACTTTTGAGTCATGTCCTCCGCGTTCCATGCCCGAAATGGCGATTTTGACCAATTTGTCGGCGTCAGTCTGTGCGAATACTGAATCTTGAGCCGCACCCGTGACTGTCACACCTGATTTTACCTTTGCGATACCTTTCATGTAACAGGCGGTGCCACCACTTTGCAGAATGCGCGACAAGCTTTCTGCAACCGTTTGCGCCATCATGCACGCACCGTTGCCGGCTGGGCCGCCAGCAACTTGGCCGAAGAACTGGTTGGCTTGAGCCTGAGAGATTGACCCTGAGGTGGCATTAATGGTCGCCACTAAGCCGTTCCAAAAATAAGTGTCAGCTGCAGCGTCACTGATGTCGCCCAGTTTAGGTGGGGTACCTGAAACAGCGAGTTCTCCGGCGTCGACGCCAAAGCCGAGTTTTGCTGAACTTCCAGAAGCCGTGACTAAGCCGCTGACACTCGGAAGTTTATCGAGGCTGACTGTCTCGAGGTCAGACGTGGCCGTCGTGGTCGTCGTGGTTGAACCGCAACCATAGCCCGCATAAGCGGCGATGATTGTCGAAAGCGATAAAATAATTTTTTTTGAATTTAGCATACGTACAACAGTCTCCTTTGAAGAGAGGGGTTAATGCGCACCTTAGAAAAATCTCGGTCTCGGCATGAGGCGAGGTGAGATGCGCTGTATAGTTGATAGTATTAATCAGGTAATGAGTTAGGTCAATAAAAAATAATAGATCTTAACAATCGTAAAGTTCTTATGATTCAATGGGTTGTCAGAAGATTGAGTGACAATAAGTAACTGAGTCGAGCGAAAATTCGGCAATTTAGGTTTGGCGCGGCGCCTTTTTAGCCTTGCCGCGATCTCTGGCTGCGCCCACCTTGTGAACCTTCACCATATTGGTGGTGCCTCGGCGTAGAGTCGGTATGCCCGCGGTCACCACAATCAGGTCTTCAGCCTGCGCCCAGTTATTGGCAACGAGGGTAGATTCAACCATCTGAAAGAGGTCGTCGGTACCTAAGATCTCTGGAATCATGACCCCGCGTACGCCCCAAACAAAGCAGAGTTTTCTGAGTGTGGCTTCGTCGTCCATGATGGCGACAATCGGTGTGCCGGGTCGAAATCGAGCGAGGGTTCGCGCGGCCGTGCCCGAATGGGTGAGCGAGGCGATGGCTACCGCATCGACGTGATGAGCAATTCGCGAGGCGCTAAATTCAATCGACTCAACCACCGAGCCTGACATCGGCAGCACTTCAGTGGGTAATCGGTAATTTGAATAAATCGATCGCTCGGCTTCAAGAATGATTCGCGACATGGTTTGCACGGCTTCAACAGGGTATTCGCCCGAGGCAGTCTCGCCTGAAAGCATCACGGCATCGGTGCCGTCAAACACGGCGTTAGCGACGTCGTTGGCTTCGGCCCGGGTCGGAGTCGGTGACGAAATCATGCTTTCTAACATCTGTGTCGCAGTAATGATGGGCACACCCAAAGCGTTACAGGTTTTAATCAATTGTTTTTGAATCACCGGAACGCGCTCGGCGCCCAGTTCGACGGCCATGTCACCTCTGGCGATGAGTAGGCCGTCTGATACCTCGATGATCGAATCTTGAGCGTCAACGGCTTCTTCTCGCTCAATCTTTGATATGAGTAGTGGCATGTACTTAGAGGTTTTCTTGATCTTGGCTCTCAGGTCTTCGATGTCTTGAGCGCTTCTCACAAACGAAAGTGCGATCGCATCGACTCGGTTGTCTAATCCGAATTTGAGGTCTAAGTAATCTTTCTCGGTGATGCAAGGAATGCTGAGAGGAGTGCCTGGAAAGTTCATTCCTTTATGACTCGAAAGCTTTCCGCCTACCTCAACTTCAACTAAAATCTCGGGCGAAGATACCTTGATGCAGCGGGTGGCTACCTTGCCGTCGTCAAAAAGAATTCTTGCGCCTACTTTGACATCTTTCGATACGGGTAGGGCGATCTCGGCTCCGATGGGTAGCAGTGTCTTACCTTTGGTTGAAATGTTTTTTGGTTCTGACCCTTCGGGGTAGAGTAGCAGTTGCTCGCCCGCTTTGACCATCACCCCTGCGGGAGGAAGCTCACCGAGTCTTAATTTCGGCCCCTGAAGGTCTTGCATGATCGCAATCGGAATTTTCTTATCAGCTGAAAGCTTTCGAATTTTTGCGATTTGTTCAGCATGAAAGCTGTGTTTACCGTGGCTGAAGTTCAGCCTCGCGATATCCATTCCTTCATCGATAATCGCCCCGATTCTTTCAATCGATTGGGTGGCGGGGCCTAAGGTGCAGACGATTTTAACTCTTCTTCTTAATGAGCTCGGCATTGACGTGTTTCGCTTTCTCTAGTTGTTCGGCATGGACTTGTGCCGAATATTTCTCTCTCTCTTTTGCAGTAAATTCAAGTTGTGCAATACGGTGTTCGTAATTTTTTGCCTGTTGGTCAATGGCCAACTTGTGGGTTCTCTCATTGTCTCTCACAATTCGATCGGTTTCTTCTTTAGCGTCGTTCAATCGTGTTTTTTGTTCGGTCTGCAGATCAGAGAGTTTTCTTTCATACTCTCTCATCATGTCGTTTTGACCGGCGATCGATTCGCGTTTGGCCATCTTTGCTTCGAAATCAAATTTTTGGCGCATTTCTTGGGATTTGCCCTGAGCGTCGAGTTTCTGAGTTTGCAGCATGTCTTCGTAATAGCGCCGTTGGCCCTCGATGGTAGAAGAGGTGCGTTTGCTTAAGGTTTCGACCTGGTGCTCGTGCGACTCAGTGGCCGACTTCATGGCTTGCTTTTTCTCGAATTCGGCATTTTCAAGGGTCTGCATGAGTTGTCGTCGATTTGAGTTGTCGTCTGCCGTGTGCTTGAGGTGAACCTGGTTCAAATTCGATTGGTTGTCGAGTTGGGTCTCTTGGTTTTCGGCTTGAAAGCGGCGATACATCGAGTCTGCTCGGGCGTCGTCACGCATTTCAGCGGCTTTGATTTCTTTTTCGACCCCGTAGAGGGCAGATTTTCGAATGGCATCTTCAGCCGCAGGAGACACAAGGCTGGTGTCTTCAGAATTCTTGCGCTTGAAAAGTTCACGTTCTAATTCTTTTTGGTTAGTTTGGGCAACCGAAGCATTTCGTGAAATGGTTTCTTGGTAGGCCCTGGCCTGGTTGATGAGGGCGCGCTCTCGATCTTCGCTTGCCCGTTGCAGTGAAGTTTCTAGCGTGTGTCTTGAGTAGTCTCGGTCTCGGTTGATCTGTTGTTCCATCTGGCTATGGTTACGATTGAAGCTCTCTTCGAGGTCTCGCACTCTTAAGTGAGCGTCGAGGTTTTGTCTCGCGACAATTCCGGCGAACTTTCGATCTTTGTCTTTCAGGGCGCCGTCGTAGAGGTGTGCTTGGTAGGCTTCAAGTTCGTCTGACTTGTCTTTTTGTCCATCGATCAGCTTTTCGTACCCCGAAACGAGAATGCGCTTTTGGTCATTGTTGTCATTCTCGTATTTTTTGACGGCATCAGCGGTTCCCTGACCGACTTCTTTCATGTAAACTTTTTCGGCCGCGATCAAGTCTTTCATTTGATTGCGTAAAGCGCCGGTTTCGCTCGTATGTGACTCAGTGAGGCGTTTTGTTCGGTCTTCGCCTGTCTCGGTTAAGGCTCCTTCGAGTCGGTTCATTCGTGAGTCGTTACTCGACTTCATTTGGGCGATTTGGTGTTTGTTGTTGTTTTCACTTTCTTCGTAAGCACTCGTTAATTTGTTCTTTTCAAACTCGATGTCTTTGTTGAGTTGCTCTTTTCCTCGGTCGTAAGTTTTTACGTCGGTCTCGCGTTGGTCTCGAAGCGCGTTTCGATTGCCGCCTGTTAGCTGATTGTAAGCTTCAGAAGCGCTGCGCCTAGTTTTATCAACTGCAGTTACTATCTTGTCTTCATTTTCTTGAGAGGCGTCTCGAATTTGCTTTAGTCGAGCATCGTCGGCAACTTGGTTGCGCGAATCGATTGCCTTTTTTTCTTTTTCCCAAGCACCTTGCGCTTCAGAAAGCTGCTTTTGAATCGTTTGAGGGTCGGCGCCGGTCCATTTACCGTATTTATTGTAGACCTGCTTTTTGTACTCTTCGAGTTCGGCGTTCGCGTCTAGTTTTGTTTCTTTGATTGCTTCGCCGGCTTTGTCTCGAACTTTTTGCGAGTGTTCTTCAAATCCCTCTTCACGGTTGGTTAAGTCAGTTTTATAGGCTTTTTCCATGTCGTCGAGCTTTTCTTGAGTCTGCTCTTTGTTGCGCTTGATTTGTGACTTAGTCGAATCTTCAAAATCGTCGATGACGCGTTTGAAGAATTTGTATTCAGATTCTGAAGGAGTCACGGACGCCATAAAAGTTTCTCTCCAACCTTCATTTCAGTTTAACTTCAAAGAGTTTGAGATGAAATCGGCAAAAAAGTGATAGCCAGGAAATTGAGAGCCAGACGCGAAAAAGCCAGGATAACTTGCGTTACCCTGGCTTAGTCAAAAAACTACCACCCCTGAGGTTCACTCAGAGCCGTGTGGAGTGTGATTTCTTAGAAGTCTACTTAGCGCCCAATTCTTCGTCAATAATTTCGCTAAATGACTCGATCGGAAGAGCGCCACTCACTAGCTGGCCGTTGACGAAGAAAGTTGGAGTCGAACGAACTCCAATTTTTTCACCTTGGTCTTGGTCGCCTTGAACGTGGTCTTTGAATTTCTTAGCTTCAAAGCATTCTTTGAATTTTGCAACATCGGCTCCGACGTCTTTTGCAAATTTCTCAAGACTTGCGGGGTCTAGCTTGTCTTGGTTTTTGAAGAGAATGTCGTGATATTTCCAAAATTTGTCGGTGCTTTGCTCGTTGATGCACATTGAAGCCTCTGAGGCTGGCTTAGCATCTTTGTGCATTGGTAAAGGGAAGTGCTTAAACGCCATGACCACTTTACTGCCGTACTTCTTTTGCACTTCATGCACGGTTTCGGCGGCTCTACCGCAAAACGGACATTGAAAGTCAGAAAATACAATGATTTTAACGGGGGCATCTGCTTTACCGAGTAGCGGGCCTTTACCGAGTTCAACTTTGACCTGCATTTTCGGCTTTGCAAAATAGACTTCAACTGGGCTCGATTTCGTCAATTTTGAGATATACGCTTGAACCAAGTCTTGCTTCTTTTGGGTCTGCAAGTAGGTGTTGATTCTCTCTTTGATCTGAGGGTTCAATTGACTCTCAGGAATGCGCTTTTCTTTGACGAATTTCTTGAATTCAGCATCGCCAATCTTGATTTCGCCTTTTACGACGTTTTTGTTGATGTACTCTTCAACGCTCAAATTGGCTTTCTTCGCGTCTGCACCGATCAAACGATCGACCAAGAGTTTATTCAAGCGATCCATTTTAAGTTCATATTCGCGTTTTTTCAGATCGTGAAAATCTAACTTGTCTTCGCCAATCAATTCTTCTTCGGTAACGTCGACGCCGTTAATTTTTGCAACGATGCCGGCTTTCGGAGCATCTTTCACGATAAAGTTAGGCTTGGCGCTCGCTTTTTTATCGCTACAAGCGACACCGATGGTAACGGCGGCAATTAAGATGCCTCCGAGCCATGCGCTGACTTTAAGACTTTTTTTCTGTTCTTGATTCTGTTTTTGCACTTGAAGTGTCTCCCTTTCGTTAACTGTTAAAACTTTCTAAATTGATCATCATGGTAAGCTAGCCCGACATTGGTTGCAATGCCAAACTCTTAGCTTTGCTAGCATTCTTGCTTTCACTAAAAAGTAACCGACGAGGATCTGGCCGCCGGTCCAAGTGTATATTAGCCACTTGGGTAGGTTCAATCCACGATTGGTTGCGATTAAGAAAACAACAAAGCTCGCTCCAAAGACAACCTGTAGAGTAACAGGTTGCTTGTGTTTTGCTTTAGACACAAGCTCAAATCCGCATTGAGGGCAGGTCTGTGGTTCATTTAATTTCATCTTAATCTCGTTTTAACCATGCCACTCATTTTACAGGCTTTGCACAAGATCGTGAAGGCGAACCAGCCCGAGAATGCGGTTTTGGTCGTCTACAACGGGTAAGACGGCGATTTGAGAAGGCCTATTTTCCATCAAGTTGAGAGCTTCTTGCGCGAAACTGTTTGAGCTAATGGTCGATGGGTTTTTGGTCATGATTTCGTTTGCAGTGAAATCAAAAAACCGATTCTTGTGTTTGAGCGCGCGCCTAACGTCGCCATCGGTGATGATTCCGGCGAGCGTGCCATCGCTGGATACCAACACGGCCCCGAGTTTTTTCTTGGTGAGTTTTTCTAGAATTTCTTCGGTCGAGGCTTCGGGTGTGCATAGGGCAAGCGCTTCACCCGAGTGCATGATGTCGGCAACTTTCAGATTCAATCGCTTACCCAGTGAGCCACCGGGGTGATTCAGCGCAAAGGCAGATTCGTCAAAGCCCCTCACTTGCATGAGCGTGACCGCTAAGGCATCACCTAGAGCGAGGGCCAGAGTCGTTGAGGTAGTGGGAGCTAATTGAAGTGGGCACGCTTCTTCGGTGACTGAAGTGTCGAGCCAGACGTCGGCCGCAGTCGCCAGTTTTGACTGCGAGTTTGAGGTGAGGGCGATGACTTTGATGCCTCGGTTTTTAAATGACGGAAGCAAGCGAATGAGTTCGTCGGTATTACCGGTTTGGCTAAGGGCAATGACGACGTCTTCTCGAGCCAGTACACCGATATCGCCGTGAAGGCCCTCGGTAGGGTGAAGAAAAATGGCTAGGCTGCCTGTGCTAGATAGCGTGGCCGCCACTTTTTGGGCGATTTTTCCGGATTTACCAACGCCCGATAAAATGATTTTATTTCCTGAGTTCAGGGTTTGATTGAGCAGTTCAATCGCACGTTCGAGTGATTGCTGGTGGGTAGAATTCGAAAATCTCTGTGCGCATAAGAGCAGATTATTGCCTTGAAGGTTGAGAACTCGCCTGACTTCGGAGCACCACTGATTCTTGGGTAGACCGGTTTTTTTTTGAGTGGAGTTCTGGGGCATTCTTAACTTTCTACCCTCCTCATTTGACAAAGATCAATGAGTTTTTCATAGTAGAGGTGGGGTATTGACTGTGAAATGGGTAAATCGATTTCTCGTATCTGCCGTCACGCTGGTTTGTGTTTGTTTTTTTGCCTATGTGGCTACCGGCTGTATGAGTGCCTATCGGCAGTCAGTGGGAGCCAGCACTGAACAGGCATTTTCAAAAGTGTTCTTGACTGACTACAATACCGCCTGGCAGGCGGTGATCGACTCGTTAAAATCGACCCGACAAGATGTCACCAATCGTGAGGGCGGGTTTATTCAAACCCGCTGGATGGACAACACGAGTGAAAAGAATTTTGTCGATTCATTTGGGGGGCAAGATGCCTACCTAAAAGCTCAATACCGAGTTAAAGTTGCCGTGATGAAAGGTTTTTACAACGGCCGCGGTTCAATCAAAGTGAACGTTCAAAAAGAACAGGTCATTCAAAAAGACGTACTTGAGGGGTGGAAGCCGGTTGAGACCGATGGCATTGACGAGAACACCCTGTTGTACCGCATTGGTCGAATCATTCTCATTCGAATGAAGCTCGCTCAATTAGAAGAACAAAAAGCCAAAAAGGCTGTTGATCAGGCGACGTTTTAAGATCAAAGTCATACAAAGTCGAAACAAGAGTACATTAAAAGGCACCATTGGGACTTTTCAGCTCAATCTCGGTCTATTTTTTTCTCAGAGCGTTAAAGTTTTGGTTTCGTCATCCGATACGCAGACGTCAGTTCAACCATTTCATCGAACGAGGGCAACGCGTGTGCTAAAAACTTGGTCATTATTTCAAAAATTGGTTCTGTCTAACGTACTGTATTCGATTCCTGTGCTGGCGCTGATCTACATGATGGTGCAGGCCCAAGACGTCAACATTGACTTTGCTTATCAAGAAGAAAAAGGAAACGAGCTTCAGCGCCCGATTGAAACCCTTCTCAAACCGTTATTGCAATACCGAATGGACCTCTCGTTAGACGAGAAAAAGCCCGTACCCGCTGAAATCGCGTCGGCGATCGAAGGGTTGAAACCCTCGATGAAAAAACTAGCGGGCGACCTGCAGTTTACTGACGAAGAGCTAAAAAAGCGCAATCGCTCGGGATCGCGTCTCGAAGACTTTGAGAAGCGTTGGTTAGAGTTTGCAAAAGCCGGCGAGTCGAAAGGGGCATCTGAGAAAGTGAACGGATTCATTACCGACGTGCGTACGATGATCACTCACACCGGTGATACCTCTTTCTTGATTCTTGATCCTGACCTTGACAGTTATTATTTGATGGATGTCACTCTGGTGGCGTTGCCTCAGGTTCAAGATCGAATTTCAGAAGTGTTGGCTTTCTTGTCTAGTCATCGAAAAAGCTTCAGCGGCGAAGACAAAATTCAAGCAGCAGTCTATGCAGCACTCTTGAAACAATCTGACTTAGATCGAATTACAGGAGATCTGCAAACAGCTCTCAATGAAGATCCTAATTTCTATGGGGTCTCACCAACCTTAAAAGAAAAACTTTCGCCCGAGATCGCGAAGCTTCAAGCAAAACTCGAATTATTCATCGACGATTTGACTAAATTATCTGCGGGCAAGTCACCACGGCCGTACACCGAAGTAGCGAAGGCCGCCACTGAAGCGTTTGAATTGAGTTTTGGTTCTTGGATAGTAGCGGTTAACGAGCTTGATGCGCTTCTCGCTAAGCGTACCTCGGTGTTGAATGCTCAGAAGGTAAAATCACTGGTGATTGCGTTAGCAGCGCTCTTATTGGCCGTCGCGATCTTGGGTTGGATCTCGTCGAGCTTTAACCGAAATATGAAAACAGTGATCGACCGACTCAGGTCGGCGGTTTCAAGAACTCAGACGTCAGGTTCTGAACTGGTGACTTTGTCGGCCGATTTGTCGAGTTGTTCAGATGAGCAGGCGTCGGCTCTACAACAAACCTCTGCGGCGATCGAAGAAATCAATTCAATGGTACAATCTACGGTCAGTAATACTGAGGTTGCCCGAGATACCGCCCATAAAAGTCACGAATCTGCAAATAGTGGAAAACAAGCGGTTGACCATTTGTTGACAGCGATTGGTGAAATTTCGAATTCAAATCAACTGGTTTTAGATCAAGTAGAAACCAGTCGAAAAGAAATGTTAGAGATCACCAAAATTATCGGTGAAATTGGCGGAAAAACGCGCGTGATCAACGATATCGTTTTTCAAACCAAACTCTTGTCTTTTAATGCTTCAGTAGAAGCTGCTCGCGCTGGCGAAGCCGGTAAGGGGTTTGCCGTCGTCGCTGAAGAAGTCGGAAACCTCGCGCAAATGAGTGGCAATGCCTCAAAAGAAATCGCCTCGATGCTCGATTCGAGTGTCACTCGAGTGAAAACCATTTCGAGCGAAACTGACACCAAAGTCTCTAGCTTATCAGAGCTCAGTCGCAAGAACCTGAATCAAGGAGCCGATCTAGCCGAAGAGTGCAATACCGCGATCAAGCAAATTCTTGAGCGCATTCAAGATGTCTTAGACAATGCGGATAGAATTCAAACTGCCGCCGGTGAGCAAGCAAAAGGAATTCAAGAAGTCACTTCAGCCATTCATAAACTGGATACCATTGCTCAAAAGAACATGGACATGTCTAAGAAAACATCGGTTCAGTCACAAGAAGTTGCTGAGCAAGCAAAAGACCTCGAGAGTGTGGTTCAGCTGGTTCAAGCTGAAGTACTAGGCGCTTCGCATGCCGATTTTAAACACTAATTCTTTGCCGCTTACAGGTTGTAAAGTAAGCTAAGCGAAAGACTCGATTGGTTGTTTGAAGCCCCGATTTTCTTGTAAAAAGGCGACAAATTCGAAATATCGTATCGCCCTTCAACTCGGGTTTCTAAACCCTCGCTCAACTGAATGCCCGTGGTCAGGGTTGCCGACTTGATCGCTTGATCTAAACCTGTTGCGAAAATATAGCCATGAATGTCTCTAAAAAACTCAACTCGCGGGCTGAGGTACCACTGGGGGCCCACCTGCCATTTTGCGGCTAACGTAGTTCCAAACCATTTCGCAGTGGCACCTGAAAGAGCGACTGATCCGCCTTCTTGGCCGTAGGCTGCTTCGTAACCCAATGACAGCTTTTCGCCTAACACGAGGGTAGCGTTGAGTTCATGCACCTGCTTGTAGTCGGTGCTGTTTGCCGCTTTTTCTGGGCCGCCGATGAAATTGTAGAGAATCCCGACAGAAGACGATGGGGTCCACTTGACTTGAGCACCCACAGTAACGGGGTCGTTCAGGTCATACAAAGTATTCCAGCCGTTGTAGAAATAAGTGCCAACGGTGAGGCGATCGGCCAAAATCGGGTAAGCGATGTGAACCCCTGTGTGCCAAACCGGAATCGCGTAAGAATAGGTGAGCGAGCGCGAGTAATTCCAATTGTCTTTCGCTTTGATCACTTCGAGGCCAACGTGGGTGGGCATTTTACCGACTTCAATGAGTAATCCTGGGGCTCCATCAGGCGAATAGCTCACCATCGCTTGGCCGATGTGTTTTGAAACTTCATCGACAACATAACCACTTGAAGTTGCCGTGCCTGCATTGAGGTCGGCCATGTTTCCGAAGTCAAGATCGGCCAAGAACGTCACTTCTTTTCTCACATGCTTCAATTCAAACTCAACGAGATTAATTTCAAACTGGCGGTGAAACTCATCGTAAAAACGGTAAGTGTTTTGCGCTGGGCGAAGGGCAGCAGCATCGACTGACAAGTTTGAAAGACCAACGGGTGCTACCGGTTGGCCAAAGTTGTAAAGGTAATAGGCGTCAAAAAAAGCATTAAGCGACCAGCCTTTTTGTGGTTCGGGTGCTGCAGCCGCAGGAGTGGCAGGTGAGCTCGTGGCCGCGGCAGGTGTGGCCACTTCAGGTGCCGGAAGTTTTAAAGGAATACCGGCCGGTTCGCGACTGATTTTTTCGGCCGCAGCGGGAGCTGGCGGCACGGGTGCGGCTACCACTTGAGTCACTTCAGTTTTTGGTACTTCTGCTTTTGCCGCAGGGGCGGGAACGACAGTGGGAGGTGTGGGCGCCGGCGGTGTGATCGATGGTTTGACTTCAGCGCGAGCAACCGAAGGAGTACTCACATCACGAATTCGACTCTTTGTGCTGATTGAACCAATTTTCCAGGCTTCTCCGCCCCAGTTGTCGGTATTTGAACTTTTTTCTAATTTGATTGTGTAGAGATTTTTTTCTCCGCGAAAAATGAATTTCGGTTGGTCACCTGAACACGTTTTTTCTGGGGCTCCGATGCCTTTGTCGTTACAGCCCGAGGCGTCGAGAGTGATGCTGAGGTTCTCGCATTTTCCTTCACCCGACAGAGTGGCTTTCGCGCAACCGGCGAATGCGTTGTTCGGTACAAAGGTGAGTGCCGCTATTGCTGATAATCCACTGCTCAAAATGGCGAACAAAAATTTTGGTGCTAGTTTTGTTATTGGATTGGGCATGGCTAGAACTCCTCACAGGTTACTTTCTATCGAAACTGATGAAAGTGGGTTTTCTAATTTTTTGAAAAGCGATTGTCTAAATAATTGAACCAAGCGGCTGAGGTTGCAAGCGAATTCTGATGGCTACTCGAAGGCATGCGGTGCCGGGTGATTGATTCTAACGTCGCGTGCAGATTTTTTTGAAGGGTTTCGTCATTCTTGTGCTTCAATAAAGGCTTTAATGCTCTGAGTATTTGATCTTCGTTTTGGCTGGTTCTCATTACGGGCAGCAACTGTAACGTTTTTTGCGGAATCCAAAAAGCTTTTCCGTTTTGATAATTTGAGGGGTCTTCAAGGGTTTTTAGCAAGAGCGACAATGCATTTTGCGGTCGAGTCTGGCCGACTGTTTCAACTGCTTGAGCCCGAACCACTAAGGCGGGGTCGTTCATGAGACTCGTGGCGAGCTCACCAGCAGCCGGGGTGTTGAGCTCTTGTATCACTTTGAGCGCGGCATTTCGAATCATCCATGACGAGTCTTTTAAAAATGGCTTTAAATTTTCTAGCCGACTAAATAATCCGAGTTGATGGAGGCCAAAAACACCGATGTATCGGTAAGTGTCTTCTTGGTTCTGGCTTAAGCTGATCGAACGAAGCGCTTCGGTGAGGGCATCGGGTTCGGCCGCATATTTGGTTTTCCAGTCCTGAATTAAACTGCCGAAGTGGGCACTCGAGTGAGCTTTCATGTCGCGAAGCACTTCAAGCTCAATCGATTTTTGATTGGCACCTGACCGCGTCGGTGGAATCGATGCCAGTGCCAAATGCGAAGAGTGGTCGCTCAAGATTAGGCCGGCGAATAACGCAAAAAATCCTAAGAGCGGGGTGATGAGTTTTGGTTTCATGAGTATCGGTCTTTCCTAACTACTGGGCCTATCTATTGGGCCTAGCTATTGAGCATTTTTTCAAATTCGGCGAGTAAGTCTTGGTCGGCGTCGGAGGTGGCAGGGGGAGGCGCTGCGGGTAGGGCCTCTGCGGCTGCTGCGGCGGCGGCCGGAGGAGTGGCAGTAGCACCTGAGGCTTCGGCCATGAGTTGTTCTAAGAAGGCTTGTTCTGCGGCCGCATCTTGAGTGCTTGGTGCCGCCGGTTCTGGTGTCGCTGCTGCAGCTGGCGTTTCGGGACTCAGCTCAGCGATGAGATCGGCAACCGGATCAGCAACTGGATTTGGCGCCGCCACCGCGGCGGGTGCTGCAGCTGCGACCGGCGCTGCCGTCGGCTGTGCGCTTGACATGCCTTCAAGTTGTGCTTTGAGTTTCGCATTTTCTTGCTGCAAGCGTTTTAGGTTCGCGAGGTCGTCTTCAATGATGCTGTATTCAGCAAGGCGAGCTTCAAGGGCGTCGATTTTGGCTTGTAGATCAGCGTTTCCGGCGCCATCGCCTCCGCCACCGTCGACTTTGGTTGTTTGGCTGATCACGAGCTCTTCAGAAAGTTTTTGTTTTTCAGTTTCGAGATCTTGCATCGCCTTGGCTTGTTCAACCATTTGCGTTTCTAGTAATAATATTTTTTGTTGAAGTGCCGGATCGGCGTTGACGGTGGGTAGGTTATTGCCGGCACCAGCATGGGCTGAACCGTGAGCCCCCATTTGTAATTTCGCTAAAAAGTCTGACGAAGGTTGTTCGCCCGCTGTGCGCAAGAGTCCAAACAGTTGTGAGCGCAACCCTTCGGCTTCGCCAATCAACTCGTTTAAGTAACCTTTCATTAACCCAGCAGGAATCACATTGCCGGCTGCACCGATTTTGCGTTTTTTCAAAATCCAATAGGCCGCGTAGACAGCGACAAGGCTGCTTAAGAAAAAGCCTTCGATCAACAAGGCTTCAGGAGTGAATTTAGAGAAAAGGTAGACCCACGAGTCCATCTATTGAAAGTGTATCAGAAAACTCAAAGTTCAAAAGAAATTTTAAGATTTTAGATTGCCAAGAAGTTGACGGTACAATTGGCGATTGGTCGCTAAAATTTCTGGCTTACCCAACTCGTAATCTTTGCCGCCGAAATCGGTGACTTTTCCGCCAGCCTCTTTCACCATTAAAATTCCAGCAGCGACATCCCAAGGTGACAGTCGGCGTTCCCAAAATCCGTCAAAGACGCCGCTTGCGGTAAACGCAAGATCAAGGGCGGCGCTTCCGGGGCGTCGAATCGCGCGCGATTTTTGGCTCAAAATCTCGAAAGCTTTCATTTCTTTTTTTAACCAAGATTTCTTTCGGTAGGTAAATCCGGTAGTGAGTAGTGAGTCCTTGAGTTTCGAAGTTTGAGATACCTTCAT
Organism: Oligoflexia bacterium; assembly: GCA_903895855.1. Taxonomy (GTDB): domain Bacteria; phylum Bdellovibrionota; class UBA1018; order UBA1018; family UBA1018; genus CAITVN01. The sequence goes on from CAITVN010000026.1 coordinate 18,738, forward strand.
TTGGCCCACGAGTGAAATTCGGCCCTTTGGTGTGACATGGTAACGTTGAGCCCCGAGTCCTCGTTCTGCAATGAACAGCTCTTTTAACATAGGAGCATAGATCAGGCCGATCTCGATTTCTGATTCAATTTGTGCAGCAATTGAAACGCAAAAAACCGGAAACCCGAAAATGAAATTGGTTGTGCCGTCGAGGGGGTCCATGATGAACCGACCTTTCGGAGCATTCTGTAGAGCTTTCGAATCAAACTGAGGGTAGCGTTCTTCGGTGAGTAGTTCAAAGTGTGGAAACTCGCGAGTCAGAATACTGAGTGCAGCACTTTCAGAATCAAAATCGGCTTTCGTGACGAGGCCTGCATCTTTTTTTTCTTTGATTCCTAATATCTGGTTTCTAATTTTTTGATTGCCGGCATGTGCCCGTGAACGGTGATAGTAAGATTCTAACGTATTTCCGGCTGAAAAGGCGGCCGCTAGAATCGATTTCAGCAGTCTAGCTCGAAGCTTGGGGGCTATCGGTTTTGAGGGCTTCATGAATGAGTCCATTCGCGAATTTGTTTTTGAAACAGTTGTCTGAGTTGCACAGTGACTTTTCCGGGAAATCCCTGGCCGGGTTTAATGTGGTCGACCTGGGTGACCGGAAATACCTCTCTCAATGAACTGGTCATAAAAATTTCGTCTGCTTCGTAGAGTCTGGCTTTCGGAAAACGGCATTCGCGGGTTTCGAAACCATTGTGGTGAGCCACCTCAAGTACGGAGCGTCTCGTGATGCCGTCGAGAATTCCGACATCAAGCGGTGGGGTGACGATGATGTTGTTTTTAACGTAGAAAATATTGAAGGTGGTGCCCTCGGTGACAAACCCTTGACTGTCGCAAAGCAGCGCATCGTCAAATCCGTCTGAGCTAGATTCGAGGTACGCGAGTAAGTTATTGAGGTAGTTGCCTGATTTCATGGCCGGATCAAGAGCTCTGCGGTCGTTTCGAAGTCGGTGAGAAACCTGCAGTTTCATTCCTGTTTGAACTTGTTCAAAAGTGAACGGGTCAAAAGGTTGGGCAATAATGACGTATTGAGTGGGAGAGAGCAGGCAGTTGAGGCCAAAGCCGATTTTACCAATTCCTCGTGTCACGATAATGCGGCAGTACACCTCTGGTGTGGGTTTGCCTTCTTTTTTGTAATCTTGGCGTAATGCCTCAAGGGTTCGGTAAATTTGCGTTCGGTATTCGGCCGTCGATTGCCCGAGGGTCATGTGGCAGAGCCTGGCAGACTGCTCTAATCGATCGAGGTGGGCTTCGAGGTGCAGAAAAGTGTTTCCGTAGGTTCTTGCCACTTCATAGAGGCTGTCGCCGTAGAGAAACCCTCGGTCAAAGATATTTACCGCGGCTTGTTCTGGCGCGAGAATTTCACCGTTGAGGTTGATGGCTGCTTTGGGTAGTGTAATAGGCATACGTCTACAAACTACACCCCGAATGGGGTGGCTGTTAAGGAAAAAAATTCACCATGCTTGAGTCGACTGAAAGTTTGCTTCCGAATGCTCCGTCTGATGGTTCGAAACTAAAAGTACTTTGTGTGGGTGAGACAACAGATGATCTCGATGAGCTGGGTCGTCTACTCGATACCTTAGATGTCAATCCGAAGGTGAAAATACCGGTACAGATCAGACGCATTTCGCCAGCCACCTATATTGGATCTGGAAAAATTGAAGAACTCAAAGCCCTGATGGAGTCTCAGGCTTGCGAAGCCCTGGTGGTTGATTTTGAGTTGACCCCAAATCAATTGAGAAATTTTGAAGAGGTCTTGGGTAAACCGGTCATCGATCGTCCTGGGGTAATCATCGAAATTTTTTCAAGGCATGCAAGAACGAAAGAATCCAAAACTCAAGTTGAGATAGCAAAGCTTCAGTACTTGCTGCCCAGACTCGCTCACTTTTGGGATCACTTTGAACGCCAGCGTGGGGGCGGAGTCGGCAATAAAGGAATGGGCGAAACTCAGATCGAAGTCGATCGTCGCTTGGTTAAGCGTCGTATTCAAATCTTAGTTGAGCGCTTGGGTGCGATTGAGAAAGAGCGAGTCGTTCAACGGTCTTCGCGGCAAGATGTGCTTAAAGTCGCTTTAGTTGGCTATACGAATGCCGGCAAAAGCACTCTGCTCAATGCCCTGACTCATAGCAGAGTACTCGTCGAAGACAAATTATTCGCGACCCTAGATTCAAGTGTCCGAACGCTCAATCCTCACAGTCATCCGCCGATTGTTGCGATTGATACGGTGGGCTTTATTAGTCGATTGCCACACAGTCTGGTAGCGTCTTTTCGCTCAACGCTTGAAGAATTGCATCAGGCTGATCTCTTGATTCATGTGGTCGATGGAAGCTCAAATCAAGCGCGCGAGCAATTTGAAACGACTGAAAAAGTACTAGAAGAACTAGAAGTTTCAGATAAGCCAAGAATCACCGTGCTTAATAAAGCAGATGAGTGTAAAACGCCGATGCAAAAAAATCGCGCGAAATTGGCTTGTCCTGGGGCCCTAGCTATTTCGGCGTTCAATCCCGACGATGTGATTCGCTTGCGCGATCTGATTTTAAATCACTTCACGAAGAACATGAATAGCATTGAAGTGGTGGTGCCTTATTCTGAAAGTAAACTCGATGCTTTAGTTCACGCGCACGGCACGGTTGAAACGACGAGGCATCTTGAAAAAGGCACGTTTTATCGGCTAAAAATGGCTGAAACTTGGGTCACCAAACTAGGATTGCACAAGTACCTTTTGGGTAACAAGAAAAACAAAGGGGCAGACCGACAAGGTCAAGCACAAGTGCGAGAACAAGAGCAAGCTAAAGCACCCGAGCTCCCCGATAGTGGGAGTCTTATGAAGGTGGTAAAAACGGTAAAAACGATTAAGAAGGGTAAGAAACCAAGTAAGGTATGAGAGGGGTAAACGTCAAATTGCTTCGGCGTGTCTGGGGGAGTGTTGGTTTACTGATGGCCATCGGCTTGAATTTTGCTCTCGATGCGACGGCCGCCGATACCAAACTTGAAGTTGTTTTTAGCGATTCAACCCCTCGGTTTTTGACCGATGATCTTTTAAAAATTGACCCGCATGTGTCGAATCCGCATGAGCGACTTTGGTACCTTAGTCGCAGTAGTCAAATCGAAGGGTTGAAAGTCATCGAACTTTCACCAGAGGTCGGCCAACAAAAAATCCAAGACAAGATTCAAGACAAGATTTTTGGGGTCGAAGTTGAACAGGTTCGAGTGAGTGCCAAGTTGTATTTTAGGTCAGGCACTCAAAGTGGTGTCGAATTGCAGGCGCGTGAACAGTCTGACCTTTGGTTGAAAAAAGTGCGCGAGGGCTTTGTGCGTCTAACGAAGGCACTTTCGTTGATACGCCTGCGTTCTGAAAAATTGGCTGAAACGAGTGCTGGTCGAGTTTTGTGGCGATGGCAAGATTCACTGAATCGCGAGTGGGAGGAGTCGATCAAGAAGACAAGACCCCAACAATTGCCCCCAGTTGAATCCACTCCTCATCCGATTATTGGCATTCAAAATAAAGTATTTGCACGAGCACCCGCCAAGATTTGGAATGGAATGGTTTCAGTTCATGTGAGTCTTGATTTTGGAACCAAAGAGCTGACCGGAAATTTCTTGGTTGATACGGGAGCCGCACGCACGCTCATTTCTCCCACTTGGTTAGAATCTCAAGGTTTTGGCCCTTTATTGCTTAAGAATGTTGAATTGCCGCCGATTAGAATTGAGACACCTTCGGGTCAGCGGCTGGCAAAAAGGGTTAAAATTTTCGATCTTAAAGTGGGTGGCCGAAGTTTTGCGGTTGATGAAGCGTTGGTGGTTGATACTGAGTTATTTTATCCCCCGAAATCTTCTAAAGTTTGTTGTGATGGAGTACTAGGCGTTGATGCGTTAAGGTTGTTTCCTGTCGAGTTTAGTGTGGAGACTCCTTCAAGCTTAATTTTCTACGAACCTATAGGATTTTTCTTTGATCAAAATAATGGGCGAAACTACGAGTGGATTGGTGCGAGTTTGAAGCCCAACGGCAATGTGGTGAGTGAGTGTGAATCGCCGCGATTGGGATCGCAGGTACGCTGGGATACGGGGGCAGAGTCGGTGTTGAGTGTTCATCGACCTTCAGTTAGGGGGGTAACGGGCGAAGTTCAAGTCGAGTGCGATGGGCGCCAGTTAGTTCGCTTGCCCCATGAGCTCGTTCATTTTTCTAAAGAAAAGAAAGGTTCGTTTGCCAGTCAGTCACCCGCGATGACTATCGGCATGGAATTTCTACGAGGCCAAGCCTGGGCACTTGATTTGCCCCACGGAAAAATTTGGTTTGATCGTTCGAGAAAAAAACAGCTTGAAATGCATCGCAATATCAGCGGAATTTCGTTGGTTTTCAAGGGGCCCCCGCTGGGTGATCGAACTCTCTCTGTATCGAGCCTAGATCAGAAAAATTCTCAAGCAAAAGAATTCGCGAAGCGAGGGCTTAAGGTGGGGTCACAGATTCACTGGGTGAATGATCGACCCGCTGACGAAATCGATGAATACGAACTTAAGAAGTGGTTAGTCGGTGAGCGAGGCGAGATCTTGAAGTTGGGGGTGAATCGCTTGAGTGCGAAGCCCGTGGCCGGGGCCCAGCCTTCGAAAAGTGTTCATTCTTTACCGGTTTCAGTCATCGAGTATTCACTTAAAGTTAAATGATGTTCAATCGCTGAGGTGTGATGCTGGCTATGTTCTAGTCAGTGTTCATATCTACGTTAGGTGTGTCATTCAACTCAGGCCCTAGGGGGAATTTTTCCTCTTAGGTATCAAAGAATTGAGAAAAACTGACTGGGCTCGGTTATTGCTTATTATCAACCTATGAAGTTTAATCGAATTTACCAGCTCACGCTCGTAGTCGTCTTAGGATTCTCAATCACTTCGATTGGCCTGGCCGAAGAAGTGTTTGTCGACGGCAGGGGGGTCTACTTAAAATCCTCGGCTCACGACAGGGGCGACCCGCGAGAGTTGGCCTCCTTAGCATCAATCGCTCGCGGGAGTTCAGTCATCTCTAAAGTGAGTTTTGGCGCAAATGAAAGTCTGGGGTCTGGAGCTCTTGTCGCCCACAATGGCCGCAAGCACTTAACGAATCCAACTGAAGTGGCCAGAGTCACTCGAAGGGTCTTTGATCACTATCAAACTAGCGCAGTCTACCGAGAAGTCGAAGTTGACGCCAGCGGTGCCCGCTAATGTTCAACTATCGCATGAGGGGCTAATCAGAAAAGTGCGATAACCTAGATTGTTAAGAAAGTTCATGTGACGCAGCCAGCATCACGAACGGATCAGATCCCTTTTACTTTTAGAAGACGCGTTCAATTTTCCAGTCGTTTTCAAAGCGAATCGTTGCGACGAGTTGTTCGCCTTCGAAGCAAGCGATGAGCGAGACGTCTTCGGCCAGCGTGAGTTTACCTCGCTCGGCCAGGAGTTTTGCGGTTTCTTGTCGGCCTTGTCTCAGCCAAGTAGACTCTCGTTCATTGATAGAGACCCGCGGCAAGCCACAGAGAATTTGGTCAAACCCAATCCAACTCTCGTGTTTTTTTGCCTCTGCGATATTGCGGTCAGACGATTCAAGAATTTTTGAATACTGCTCAACAGTGACCGCTTGTTCGAGCCTGAATTCACCGATTTGGGTTCGCGTGAGGGTATTCAAAATGGCGATGCTTTGAAGTTCTTTCGCAAAATCTTGCGCGAGTGTTCGAATGAACGTGCCTGAGCTGACGGTGACTTCAAATTCAACCAGGGGCAATTCGAAGCGGGTGATGCGAAAATTCGTGATTTTGCACAGCACGGGCTTTCTATCGACTTCGATGCCTTGTCTGGCCAATTCGTAAAGTTTCTTGCCGTCGACTTTTTTGGCTGAAGTCATCGGGGGGGTTTGCCAGTATTCGCGTGCACAAAAATCGATAGCCAATCGAGAGGCTGCCTCAAGAGTCACGCGACTAAAATCACCCGTTTCGGTGACCGGATCAGAGCAGTCACCCGATGCGTTGCCAATGCCAAACTGTGCCGTGGCTCGGTAGGTTTTCGTTTCGTTGAGTAAGTAGCGAGAGAGTTTGGTGCCGGCCCCTACGCAGACGATGAGCAAGCCTGAGGCGAACGGATCAAGAGTGCCCGTATGCCCAAGCGCCGGAAGATCTCGCTTAGTGACTGAGAGAAAATCACACAGCACAGGCTTAAGTGAGTCGACGACTTCAGCTGAAGTCGGGCCCACTGTTTTATTGATGAGTAGGGCACCACGCATAGTCAGTCGCGTGAGTTATCTGAAGAATCGGCTTTTTGCTTTTTCTCCCGTTTTTTTGCAAATTTAGTTTGGCTTTTTTCTCGGCTCTTTTTGAGCGTTTCTTCGAGATCAGACGGAAGCTCGACATCTGAATCTGGGGCCACATCTGAGGGTTCGGCAAACGCTGAGGATTCTGCTACCTGATGCGCTACCGTTTCAGTTTGCACCGAGGAAGTTTCGTCGGCACGCGTGATTGTGTTCAGTAGTTCATAGACACGACTGGCATTTTCTAGTCCGCGGTCTTCTCGAAAAACGAGGTTTGGAATGTGACGAATATCTAACACCGTTGCCAGATGCCGGCGCATGTACCCTGATGCCGATGCCAACCCAGTAAGGCAATCGGCCATTCGTTTTTTTGCAGCTTCTTGGTCGAGCTCATTGCCGCGGCTGTCGCGGTTAGCTCCACCCAGAATTGAAACCCAGACGGTTGCTTGGTCAGCGTCTTGGGTGACTTCTACGGCCGTAAAGGTCACAGTCGGAATTCTGGGATCTTTCAGTTCGCGGTTAGCGATTTGTGAAAGCTCTTGCTGAATAACTGATTGAAGCCGCGCTCGTCGTGTCGGTAGCATACTAAAAAATCCTCAGTTCTTACTCAAATAGGCGATCAGCCGGTCGGAGCACCCAATGAACTCACATCTTGGGTCACCATATCGATTTGGTAGGACTCGATAAGATCGCCAGGTTTGAGGTCATTGTAATTTTCGATTCCGATACCGCACTCAAAACCTTGAGCCACTTCTTTAGCATCATCTTTAAATCGCTTGAGTGACGACATTTTTCCGTCAAAGATGATTCGGCTGTCTCGAAGTAGTCTGACATTAGAGCCGCGTAGAATCTTGCCGTCAACCACAGAGCAACCCGCGATGGTTCCAGTCTTTGGCACGGTGAAGGTTTGTCTGACTTCGGCGCGTCCCAAGAACTTTTCGACTTTCTTTTTATCAAGAAGGCCAACCATGGCTTTTTTCACATCGTCGATGAGTTCATAGATGATGTTGTAAGACTTGATTTCGACATGCTCAGATTCGGCGATCTGGCGTGCCTTAGTTTCTGGTCGAACGTTAAAGCCTAAAATAATAGCTCCTGAGGCAGTCGCCAAAAGCACATCGCTCTCGGTGATGCCGCCAGGTGCTGAGTGAATGACTCTCACTTTAACTTTTTCAGTCGAAAGTTTGGTCAAGCTATCGCGAACGGCTTCAACTGAACCAAAGACGTCAGCCTTCAAGATGATAGGCAGTTCTTTAATATTGCCTGCTTGAATCTTTGAGAATAAGTCTTCGAGACTAACTTTGCTTGAAGGCGCCGCTTTAGCTCGAGACTTGTCTTTGCGATGTTCGGCGATTGACCTAGCATCGATTTCGGTGGTGGTGGCATCAAACTTTTCGCCGGCGACAGGTACGTCGTCAAAACCAAGAATCTCAGCGGCCATTCCAGGTGAAACTTCTTTCACATCCTTGCCGAGGTGATCGTGAAGAGCTTTGACTTTGCCTGAGCAAGTTCCCGATACGATCGGATCGCCCACGCGTAAAGTACCGCGCTTAACGAGAACGCTAATCACGGGGCCTTTGCCTCGCTCGACGCGTCCTTCGAGAACAGTTCCCGTCGCAAGGGCTTCTGGGTTTGCTTTGAGTTCTAACACTTCGGCTTGAAGCAAGATGGCTTCGAGTAGTTTGTCGAGGTTGGTATGCTTAAGAGCAGACACTCCGACGAAAATGGTTTGACCGCCCCAGTCTTCGGCTAGCAAATCAAGTTCAGCCAATTGTTGCTTCACTTTTTCTGGATTAGCGCCGGGTTTATCGATCTTGTTCACTGCCACGATGATCGGCACGCCAGCTGCCTTAGCGTGAGCAATCGCTTCACGGGTTTGCGGCATAGCACCGTCGTCTGCGGCAACCACGATCACTACGATATCGGTGACGTTTGCTCCTCTAGATCGCATCGAAGTGAATGCTTCGTGGCCCGGAGTGTCGATGAAGGTGATCATCTGGCCGTCTTTTTCTACGGTATAAGCTCCAATGTGTTGAGTGATTCCGCCGGCTTCGCCGCCTGCAACGTTCGCTTCGCGAATCGCATCGAGTAGCGAGGTTTTACCATGGTCGACGTGGCCCATGATGGTGACTACTGGTGGTCGAGAGATTTTTTGTTCTTCGGTGTCGGTATTCGCTTCAAGGAGGTCTTCTTCTTTGAAGCTGACGTTCTTGACTTCGTATTGGTATTCGTGGCCGATGATGGTTGCGCTATCGAAATCAATGGTTTGGTTCATGGTTGCCATGATGCCCAAGCCCATCAGCTTTCGAATGACTTCAGCAGCTTTTACGTTGAGCTGGCTCGCGAAATCAGAAACTGTGATGGTTTCGTTCATTTCAACCACTCGTTTACCAGCTTTTGGGGTGGTGATTTCAGTCTTGTGCAATTGTTTTCCTAACGGAATTTTCTTCCTCTTAGGCAAGAAGACCATTTCCTTTTTACGATAATCAGCAAAACGAACATCTTCAGGTCTGATCTCTGATTCGGTTCGGCCACCGCCGCCACGTTTTTTCGCGGCTTCTTCCTCGGCCATTTGGTCGAGGTTTTCTTTCGTCATGCGAATAACGCGAAAGCCATCTTTATCTTGAGTTGTAGCGCCCTTAGGGAGTGGGCCTTTGGCTGCGCCCGGTCCGGCAGCAGCTGCAGCTTTAATGATAGTGGGTTTGATCGGGGCCGTTGGCGCTACAATCGTGAGAATGCTGCGCTTCGGAGCTGAAGGCCTCGGTGGCAATACGATGGGGGCTCTCGTTCTTGGAGGCTGGGCCACTTGAGTGGTGACTGTCGTCTGAGTAGCAGACGTTTGACCTAAGCTTGCTGCCGAAGTGAGTTGTGGTTGAGTCGTGTCGAGGGCCGAGAGCTCGGCGCTCGCTTGAATTTCGCCTTCTAGCTCTGTGCCTTGAGGTAGGTTCGCATCTAAATGATCAGGGCCTTCTTCGTGAGTTGGCGGTAGGGTTTCATCGGTTGATTCAGTGTATGCTACGCTTGGGTCGTGAGAGGTTTCAGCGAACTGGCCGGCCTCTGTTTCGTTCGCGTGCTGTTCAGTGAAGTGCCCCTCTTCAGTTCCTGGGTGTGCCCCGTGGGTTGCATGGCCAGAGTTCGGATCGAAGCCTAGTTGAGCGCCGCCGACAGCTGTTGAGTGAATGAGTTCTTTGCCACCTTCACTCGTGTGTCGTCTTCTAATGATGGCAGAGCTAGCTTTTTTCTCGGCATTCGCCGCTGCTTCGGCTGCCGCCGCCGCTGCCGTCGTTTTCGCTGACTTAGCTGTAGCAGCTGCGGCCGTTTGGGCTTGGCTTGCTGTGTGGCTTGTCGAATGAGCAGCCGAGTGCGAACGAGTGATTGTCTTAGTTGTCGCCGCGGCTGTTGTCGCTTTTGTTGTCGCCGCTTTTGATGCGGTAGCTGCTGAAGGCGCCTCTGTCGTTTCAGCTTTTTTCTTTCTGACTGGGGCTGATTTCTTGGCTGCAGTAGAGGCCGAGCTTGCCTTTTTTCCAAGGGCGGTACGCGCTTGCATTGCTTGTTCAGAGGTGAGTTCGCTCATGTGGTTTTTGACTTTGATACCGAGGCCAATGAGTTTGTCGACAAGAGACAGCGAGTCTGTTTGGAGCTCTTTTGCTAGCTCATACACCTTAACCGGAAGGGCTGGCGCCCCGACTGCCGCGTGTCTTGTCTCAGTGTTGTTTTCGGTCGCTTTTTCAGTCATGGACAGATGTCTCCTTTAAAACCAATCGCATTGCTTGTATCACTTACCGCAGTCAAAATCTTCAGATCACTAACTTTTGTCAGGCGTAGATGATCCAGCACTGTCAGCTTGCTTCATCATTTCTCTCAACCTGGCTTCGGCCTGTGTTTTTGCATCGCCGCCAGGTGAGGCACTAAAGGTGCCGGCACTCTCGGTTGCTGCTTGAACTGGACCCGCTAAGATCTCGCCCGCTTTTTCTACGACGCCTTGGGCTTTTGCCTTGAGCAATGTGGCTGCTTCAAGCGTATCAAAGGTCGGAACCTTTTGAAGGGCTTCAATCGTCGCTTCAGCAACTTGTCTCACATTAATGTAGCCAGCTTGATACATGGCTTGAGCCAAGGTCTCGTTGACGCCTTCAATGTGTTGAAGGTTGAAAATAGCATCAGAAGTGCGCTTTTGAAGTTTGGTCTTCGAAATGATGTCTAGTCTCCAACCCGTGAGTTGCGCAGCTAGACGAACATTTTGCCCTTTTCGGCCAATGGCGAGTGACAATTGGTTGTCTTCGACCATGATTTCCATCGTCTTGGTGCGTTCATCAACTCTGACTGAAGAAATTTCAGCCGGAGCTAGAGCTGACCTGACGTACATCACAGGGTTATCACTCCACGGAATGATATCGATTTTCTCGCCGCGTAATTCTTGAATGACGTTTTGGACACGAACGCCCTTCATGCCGACGCAAGCGCCGACTGGATCAACGTCTCGGTCTTTCGAAACGACCGACAATTTTGATCTAGCGCCCGGCTCGCGGGCACAGTTTTTCATTTCAATGATGCCGTCTCTCATTTCAGGAACTTCGATTTCAAATAACTTCATCAGGTACTTCGGTGAAGTGCGGCTTAGGTAAAGTTGTGGGCCCCGGGTCGACATGGCGACTTCAGATAAGTAAGCTTGAACTCGGTCGCCTGGCTTGAACTGTTCGTTCGGAATGATCTCAGAACGAGGAAGTAGGGCGTCAGTTTTACCGAGGTCGATGACCAAGTTGCCACGCTCTACGCGTCTAGCGATACCGGTAATGATTTCGCCTTTTCGGTGAATGTATTCGTTGTAAATGACTTCGCGCTCAGCGTCGCGTACTTTTTGAAAGATCACTTGCTTGGCGGTTTGAGCGTCGATGCGACCAAAACCTGGGCCTTCAACTTTAACTCCGAGTTCGTCGCCGATGACGGCGCCTTCATCGAGTTTGCGAGCTTCTTCGAGTTTAATTTCTTCAGATTCTTCGAGCATGTCGTCATCAGAATCGACAACCTTTTTGAAGAGGTACAGATCGATCTCTCCGGTGTCGTTATTGTAGTGAGCTTCGAGAATGGCGTGTTGGCCATATTTTTTTTGTGCGGCCATGAGAACAGCTTGTTCTAGCGCACTAATAATAATCTCGCGTTTGATTCCTCGGTCTTTGCCGACAGATTCGATTACCCTGGCGAGTTCGGATGCGTTCATTGTCATTTCTCCTTACTTGGTCTGTTTCTTAATCTTCATTTTCATGTGAATCTCCAGGTGATCCTAACGATCTTGCTGGAAACTCAAAATGCGGTTCAATATTTGCCTTTGAAACGAGCACTAACGGAATTCGAATGATCATTCCGCTTGCGTTTGCCTCATCAGCCAGTTGTTTCTTTGTTTTCTTTTTTCCTAATTTGACGCGAGTCAGTGGCGAATCGTGGTTCTCAGTGACTCGCAATAATATTTTATCACTTTCAAAGCCATCGAGGGTTCCTAAAAAGTTTTTCTGTTTCGCATTCTTCTTTGAGTAGTTAGGGTTTTCGAGTTCTTCGTTTTTCAAAGGTCTAAACGTATGAATTCTTGCATCTTTGCCTTTGAATCTCACAAAATCTTTTGGCTTGCGAAGAGGGCGATCAACGCCCGGCGAAGACACTTCGAGTTCAAACGCACCTTTGAATGCCGATTCAACTTCAGGCATGAGGTCAAGGGGCTCGTCGAGAATGCGTGATGCTCGAGTGCAGTCTTCAATGCCGATCGGCGCGTGCGCTAATTTTGGGTCAGTGATGCTGTCGATGTTTCTGTCAATAAATAGACGCAAGATCTTTTGGCGGTGGGTATGCACCTCAAGGTGAACAATTTCATAACCATGAGGCTCAAGAAGGGGGTCAATCAGGTGAATGAAATGGTCTACAATATCTCGATAACGAGACTTGTCAGCGCGGCTTTTCGCTTCGATTGCCGCATCAGTTGCCGCTTTCGACGACATGGTTTGTGTTGCCTTTGTATCGGCAGCTATTTTTGACAAATCCCTCTCCACTCCCTATTCACAAAAAAAAAGCGAGCTCACAATCACTTGGAGGCTCGCTTTTCGATCCTTAAGTTAACTAGGCGTTTAGCATAGGGTCTAATTAAAGGAAAGATGAGACTTTCAATGATTTCAGAGATTTCAGACTTTTCACTGCGTCACAGAGCGTCTAGAATGGGTGAGACGGCGCCTCGGCGGCGTCAAGGGGCGGGAGGCCTCAGTCTAACCATGGGCAAGCGTGTTTCGAAGGTTCTTTTGAGGTGTTTTTGGTTTCAAAGCGCGATCACGGTGACCGGCTCAGTTCTTGTGGGCGCTCTTTGTTTTTTGCCTGGTTCTGAGGGTGTTTCAGCAGAAACGAGTTCTGAAGGGTATCCGATTGCGGTGACGTTGAAGATCGGTGGAGTTCAGAAAAATTTGCGTTCTTGGGTAGGTAGCGATTTTAGAAAACTCAAGTGGCTGTCTAGCGTTGAAAAAGATCCGGGAACCGGCGACAGAGTAAGCTGGCGTGGAATTGTGATGGGTGATTTGACCGAAAAGAGTCTCGAAGGCTTGCCGGCTGACCAAAAAGCTCAGGTCGATTTGGTTTTGCTAAAGACGAAGGGCGGCCGTACCGGGTTGATGCCGAGGGCCTACTTGAAGCAATACCCCGTATTATTGTCTAGTAAGAAGAACTCTAAAGATCTGGGGTCATGGCATTCGGTGATGCCTTGGACCAGTAAAACGAAGATTTTGAAAGAGGGAGCTCCACTAGAAGCTCTTTTCTTGTCTGATGTGACCGAGCTGCAGTTGACCAATTTTCGTGACGAGTATCCGACGGTGTTTTTGAAAATGCGCACCGATCCTGTGGCTATGCGCGGCGAAAAACTTTTTGTCGTGAGCTGTTTGGTCTGTCATGCGATGGGTAATGGTCCATCGATGAATGAAATATCGGGCGTTGAGCCGTTGAATCGGTTGTCGCGAAACGGGCATCCGGTGATTAAAGGTACGCCAGCCATGGGTGATCGTGAAAAAAGGTCTCTCGCCACTTACCTAGAAAAATTTCGTGAACAAAATGGAGTGGTGGTTCAACCTAAAGTCACTGGCACCGCTGCAAGTTCAGTTTCGGGTGGGTAGGTGGGCGTTGAAGTGTCGAGAGACTCCGGGTAGCGGTGAGCTTTACTGAAATATCCACATCCACTTGAGTGACGGGTTTTTTTGCTCTGGCTGGGTTGGTTTTGGTGGCGCATCAGAGTCGTCGCGTTGCTCTTGCGCAAAGAATCGATCAAAGAAGTCACTACCCTGAGTCTCCTGTTGTTGCTGTTGTTGGTCGCTTTGCTGGTAGTGACCCTTTAGTTCAACTTCTCTTGCTTGTTTGTAAGGCTGGTTTGGGGGGTGAATCGGCTGAGGGCCATACGGGTTTGCCGCGGGCAGTGTCGCTAGCGCCGCGGCTTCGAAACTCAGTGTGGTTGCCAGGGTGATCAACAAAACCCGGAGAGTCGAACGCGAGATTGAGCTGGTTTTCTGCTTAAAAACTTTAATCATTTCAGTCTGGTAACTTATTTGACGCAATAAGTCAACTTTGGGATGCTTTGTTTCATCGTGCGCAACCGAGGAGCGTGCCCAGGCGTGCGGGTAGAGCAGCTGCCAGAGCTAGGATCACGGGGTTGCAAGGTTTGGCGCAACGATCAGATAATGGCGTTTAGTGGCCGAACGTTGGCCGCGTCACGCCCTGAAACGTCGAATTTCGGACGTTGCTCATTTGGGGCGATCGCTCAGAGAAAAAACGCACTCAAAGTGCAACTGGTGTTTGGTTTTATTAGTTAATTTCTATCGCCAGTGTTAAAAATTGAGTCAAACGCATTATTCAATTTATTTTTCCTGGGGGAATTTCATGGACGTGAATTTCTGGAATCAAGCTGTTCATTCGACTCATTCGACTCATTCTGCTCACCGCAGATTATCAACCTCTGTGGTTGCCTTTTTATTGGGGCTCAGCTTAGCCAGCTGCAACCAGCCCACGCCTGTTGTCGATAACGATCACGATGGTCTTTCAGATGAGTGGGAGGCTTCGCCCGAGGGTCAAGCTCTCGGTGCAAAAGTTGGCCGAAAAGATGCCTTCTTTCAATTCGATTGGACCTACTGCACGAAGGGTAACAACTTTGATCCGCAGAATGTGTTTGAAAGTGAATTCGACTCTGGAAATAAACCTCGGTTCGGACAAGACGAAGTCAAGTACCTCATTGGTTTGTACCGCGATCGACTAGACGAATCTTGGTGTGTACACGTTGATAACGGCGAAACAGTTTTTGATTGCGATGACCTGTCAGTCGATGGAACTGAACTTAAATTTAACCAAGAAAGAAAAGCCCTAGCAAAAGCTCGTTCAGTGGGGCCGATTCCGACGAAGGCGGTGAGTGCGGTAGCTCAGTTGCCAGGGTTAGATTTTCCGACACTAACGTTCAATGAAACTGAGCTTTACCATTTTTATTTTCCACCTGAACGAGTTCGTAAATTTCACTATGCCCTCATTGGTTGTTACGGCGGCGGTCAGGCCACTTATAATGACCCCATGGTGCAAGTGGGTAACAACGGTAAGGCGCTCGCGCACGAATTTGGACACAAATTTGGCTTAGGTCACGGCGGCGGTGATACCATCAATCACAAGCCTAATTATCCGTCGATCATGAATTATTCGGTTTCGTATTCGGTCGACGGTTATTCGCGCTCGAAGTACCCAACCCTAAACGAGTTTGACGTGTGTGAAGAAAAGGGGCTTGGTATCGAACTTTCTGGTGAAAAGGTGAGTGTTGATGATTGGGCGATCGGCAAGAAATTTGAAATTCCGAAAGAACTTTTTTACCTCACGCAAGGTGGAGTGGCGCCAAGGTCAATCGGGTTAAACGGCGAGATTGACTGGAATGGTGACGGAGCGATTTCAACTTGTGATGTGAACTCTAGCGGCGCGATTCGTGAGTCGAATCTTGAGTTTGATTTCGGCGATTTTCCGTTGGTTCGAGACAGTGTGACCAAAACGAATCCGTTCTTGATTCCTCAAATGATTGAAGTCAATTCTCTCGTGGCGATGGTTTATGTGGCAAAAGACTCGGGCGATTTGAGAATGGTTTATGGACCCAATGAAGCGAAAGTCGCCTCGATTCGCTCTCAATTGGCAGTAAAAGAGGCCGCGATTGAGGGAGTGTCAGTTTTCAATGGAGCTGATTTTAAACTCGATTATGGCCAAGTAACTTACGGTAAAGTTGCGGGCTCGGGGTTGAGTGTGAGTAAAAGTTCAGACAGTGATTTTGTCGCAGTTTTCGTGACTGACACCGATTATTTTTTGAAAGTGCAATTCAACGTCACGGCTAGGTCGTTGAAAAGTGCAGTGGTCACTGTTCTTAGGGCTCCAACCGCTACTACGCCAAAACTTTGTGATCCGATCATTGCCTACGACCCCACTCATCAGGTTTATGCAGTCATTGCGAGCGTGTGTGGGCCGGGCGGTTTACTCATGTCTGTTGATCCCAATTCGGGTGCCTTAAAACCCATGGGTGAAAAAGCTGATTATCGGGTAGCCGGAGATTTTGACTTGCAAGGTGATTTCTACCTTTTTGGTTCAAGGCACCCGACTGCGCAATTGCCTCATCTGTATTGCTCAGGTGCAGTGAGCGCGCTCTTTTCGCATCGGTACGATTCGAAGTTGAATAGCCTAGAAAAACCGAAATGGGTGGCAAAAGACCTGGGTACTTGTCCGTACACCTTAGGTGCGATGGGCGCGGTGTTTGATCCGTCACCGCTGCGTTCAACGGCTGGTCGTTTCTACGTTTTCTTGACCGGTGGAAGTGAAGGCCAAAAACGTGATATGTGGACCTACCATTTTGACATCGCGGCTCAATCAAATGAGAAGATGGCTACTAAGATTGCGCATGTGAATGGCCCATTGTTCGCGTGGGATCCGCCGGTTGACCAGTATGGTGTCGGACAGGTGGCTACTGGAATTTACTATAAGGGTCGAGCGATTTTGATTGCTCCGACTGACGCTGAGAAAAATGAAGGGCAGAAAGCTAAGCATGGATTGGTTTTGTTTAGCCCTTCGGCTGATGCGATCAACCGCACGGCGATTGAGGGTAGCAATGACATGGTTTCTCTTCTGGCGCGCCTACCAATTTCGATTACCGAAATGCCTTGGGTTGATACGAGAATTAGAAATCGAACCCCCGGAGATCGCGATGGTGATGGAACGCCTGATAAACTCGATAATTGCCCCGATCATTACAATCGACCAAGCCAGAAAAATTCAGCCGGGGTGCTGATCGGAGATCAGTTAGGAGTTGAGTGTCAGTGAGCGTGTGCTCTGAATTTGCACTAATCAAAAATTCTTTTAAGCGCTTCTTGCCACGGTAGGCAAAATACTGGGCCTATTTTCTGTTCAAGAGGATCTAAAGAGCAAACGATAGGTTGACAAGGTTTATCCCAGCTGACCGAAAGTCGACCAACAGTCCTGACGTGTTCTGCTGTCACTCGAGTGGTTGACTTAATTTCCAGAAGGATGTCAGGCTTGCCTGGTCGTTCGATGACAAGGTCAATTTCTGCGTCATCTTTTGTTCTGAAATAGCTCAGTCGAAAATCGTTTCTTAAGTATTCTGATTTTCGTAGCACCTCTAAGATGATAAAGTGTTCAAAAACTTTTCCATGCTCTTGACCATGGGTTGGTAACGAAACCGTGTGCATTTTTTGGAGTGATCTGGTCACTCCTAAGTCAAAATAGTAAAATTTTGGAGCTTCTCGTTGGCGTTTGCGAATGGAGCGATTAAAAGAAGGCAAGAGGTGACCCACCCAGGTCTCTTCAAGAATTTGAAAAAAAGTTTTTACTGTTTGATCAGAAACGCCTACATCTCTGGCAATTTTTGAATAATTGATGATCTGTGTGTTCATTTGTGCGGCAATTTCTAAAAAATCACGAAATGGTTCGACCTGACGAACCACCTGTTCGGCTATGATTTCTTCTTTAAGGTAATTGCGAACATAGCTTCTTAAAAAGTCGGGTTTTTTTTGGTTTTCTTTATCATGAAAAATAGGGAGCGAGCCATACTCTAGAACATTTTGCAGATCAAAGCTGCCACCCAGCTCATCTGCGGTAAAAGGATAAAGCTGAAAACTTCGGGCTCTTCCCCCCAATAAATTTCCCTGGGCTCTCTTGAGTTTTCGAGCGCTTGAGCCGGTGAGAACAAACTTTGGGCATTGGGGATTGCTCTCAATTTGGTGATGAATGATATCTAGAAGTTTTGGAAATTTTTGAATTTCATCGATGATGACATAATCGGGCGACTGGGCCGCCAACACGTGAGAAAGTGATTCGGGCTTTCGGCCAAAACGCTCTTCATCAGCCTCAGTGAGTAGGTCTACCCAGAGAACATTTTTATTGCCAAAAAGCTTGCGAATCAAGGTTGTCTTGCCAGTTCCACGGGCTCCAAAAAGAAATAAATGGTCAGAATTACTCAGTTTTTCTGTTCGGTTAACCATACTTCGAAAGTGTACGCCTATTTCGAAGTATGTCAAGGCTTTGGTTTACTAGAGAGATCGAAGCCGCTTTAGTTTGGCATTCCTCATGAGTGGTTTGAGCGGTGCTCTTCGTGAGAAAATGTTAATTAGATTGCCAAGTTCTAGCAAATTAGAGAAAATAGCTCAATTATTGATCATGATCAGAAAAGCAATATGAAGTTAGGATGGTCTTCGTTTCAGTCGCTTCGCACAGTGGGCTTTTTCGGTGCTGCCATCTGCTTGCTTTCTTGTTTTTCACCATCAACTTTGTTTGCTGAAGAAGGCGAAGAAGTGAGTTCAGGAACTGAAAAGCCTGCATTTCAGAAAAAAAAATCAAAAAAACCGAAGGTGGCAAAAAAAAAGCAAGCAATGAACTCGGCACTCGGAAAGTCGGAGAAGGCGGGTGACGAGGCAAAAATTCCGAATTCTTCGACGGTAGCTTCTCCATCGCCGGTAGAGCCCGCAAGTGTTTCGCTCGAGACGAAATCTGCGTACCTTGAGAAGATTGAATTCGGAGTCGGTAAGAAAAACCGAATGGGCCTTGAGTTTCAGACGGCCCCACTGCCGATTGAGTTGACTGAAGTGCCAAGCGAAGGAAATGCAGAACGGCAGTGGCAGATCTCGCTAAAAATTAAGACGAAAGTTCAGTGTTCGTTAGTTACGCCCATCACGACGACGTTGGTGAGTGGTCAGTGGGTCGACGTCATTTTTCCAAAAAAAATAGGCAAGCACGAATTGAAGTTTGTGCTGGTTGATCGAGAAGGAAAAAAACAAGTTGCTCTGGTGAAACTTGAACTGACTTCGAAAACGAGTGCTGAGCAACCAGAAAAGAAAGGCGGGGCTTTTAAGAGTTTACTCGTCGGCGGTTTGACTTATCGTCATCGTTCGATTCTTCGTGAGGGCACGGCGTTGGGTACTTCAACGCAAGCGTCTGCGAAAATGGTTGGATTTAAGGCCATCTATCGACAAGGCCTGTTTCGCGAGTACATTACCGCGAAAATACCCGACATCAGAATGCATCTCGATTTTTCAGGAATCATTGAGAAGTCACTCAGTGGTGATGCGTCGGCACTGGGTTACCCTGTGTGGGGCGACGGGCGGGTGATCGTTGAAAAACTATTTGGGCGCTTTAAAGCTGAATTTGGCCTAGGAATGGGTTTTTATTTTGCGAACCTGACGGCACCTCAGCCCGGCGACATCAAAAATTTGATCGAGTATTTGATTAATGTCAGAGGCGGGTGGACGGTGTCATCAAAAGTGGCGCTCTTGGGAGGGCTCACTTTTAGCATACCGTCGGGTAGTTTGACGACCAGTTCGAGTGCGATCAATGCGCCAGTTGATGTATTCGTGGCGGTCTCGACCCCCTTGGCGATCAACCAAGCGCTCGAATTGCGGTTGCGGCTGACTCGATTTTCGACTCGTGGTTTAACCGTGGGTTATGGCAACTTTTCTCGGGTAGAAACATTTATCGGACCAGAACTTAGTTTCGTCTATGTTTTTCTGTGATCGTCAATCGAAGTGAAATTGTGCAACAAAAATAGGTATGTCTATTTTGACACATTTTTTATGTAAATAGTTTCAAGCATAATTAACTTACTATGCTTCACCGGTCAGGGGTTGCCGATTTATCTCGCTTTAGCTTTGTCAAAATTGCAGTCGTCGCGTCGCTGTTTATCTTAGGTGCTTGCGAATCGTCGAACGAAGGCGTGTTTGGCGGTCTTGCTGCGACGACTACTGATGCTACTCGATCGCCGTCAGCCGAGACATCGAGCACGCCTGAGGCGTCGCCGTCACCGTCAGCGAGTACAGAAGTGGGCGCCTCGGTTACTACAGTCTCGGCGAGTCCTTCACCATCGCCGAGTCCGACACCGTCGGCGACTACGAGTGCTAGTGCGGTAGCGACTCCGACTTTTAGTTTGTCGAGTTCGAGTTTCAATGTTGATCAATTTGTGGTGATGAGCGACACAACGGCGGGCGCTTCAATTTATTATACCCTCGATGGATCGCCCCCGTCGAGCAGTTCAACCCTTTACACTGCGGCAGTTTTGATCGCTGGTAGTGGTACGACTGTGACGTTGAAGGCCATTGCGATTAAAACGGGCTCAAGCGACTCGGCGGTGGCAACGGTGACCGCAAGTATTTTGTATGACCAAGTGGCGGCGCCCACTTTTTCAGTTGTCGCAGGTAGCTTCAGCAGCGATCAGTCGGTCAGTCTCGCGACGACGACGGCAGGGGCTTCGATTTACTATACGGTCGATGGCACAACCCCGACTGCAAGCTCTTCACTTTACGCTAGTGCCCTATCGGTGGCCGGCCCCGCAACGACGAAAACGATCAAAGCCATTGCGATCAAATCACAGATGTTAAATTCGGCGGTGTCGAGCGGTACTTACGTTGTGAACTATTCACAAGTGGGTACGCCCACAGTATCGGCTGCTGCCGGTACCTTTTCGTCTGATCAGTCGATTGCTTTGTCGGTCGCAACCGCCGGTTCAACCCTCTATTACACCGTTGATGGCTCTACGCCAACGGCTAGCTCAACTCCTTATACCGTGCCGATTTCAGTCTCGGGTAGTGGCACGAGTGTGACCATTAAGGCGATTGCGATAAAAGCAAGCATGGTTGATTCAGCGGTTTTTTCGGGCACCTATGTGATCAATTACAGTCAAGTTTCAACACCGGCGTTTTCAGTTACGGCCGGCACTTTTAACGATGACCAATCGGTGAGCTTAACCTGTGCAACTGCGGGTTCGAGTATCTATTATACCACTGACGGGTCAACACCAACCGCTTCATCGACTCCGTACACGGTACCGATTTCAGTGGCCGGAAATGCGACTAATACAACGATTAAGGCGATCGCAACTAAGGCGGCGATGGCAAACTCGGCGGTGCTTTCGGGTGCCTATGTGATCGCTTACGATACCGTTGCGACCCCGACTTTTTCAGTGGCGGCGGGTACGTTTTCAAGCGATCAGTCGATCACGCTTTCAACTACGACCGCAGGGGCTTCGATTTACTATACGGTTGATGGCACAGCTCCTTCAGCTGGTTCAACTCTTTATGCGGGTGCGATTGCAGTGGCTGGCAATGCGACCGTCAAAACGATTAAAGCTCTGGCTATCAAGTCTCACCTGCTCAACTCAGGTGTATTGGCTGGTACCTATACAATTGCTTATTCACAAGTGGGTACGCCTACCGTGTCTACCGCTGCCGGTACTTTTTCGTCTGATCAATCGATTACCTTATCAGAGGCAACGGCTGGGGCAACGCTCTATTACACGGTTGATGGGTCGACGCCGACGGCCAGCTCTACGCCGTACACGGTGCCCATTTCTGTTGCGGGCCATGGTACGAGTGTGACGATTAAAGCGATCGCGATTAAAGCGGCGATGGTTGATTCAGCTGTTTTTTCTGGTATTTATGTCATTACGTATGCAACCGTTGCGACGCCGGCTTTTTCAGTGGCGGCCGGGACGTTTAATGACGACCAATCGATCGGTTTAACCTGTGCCACCGCGGGCTCTAGTATTTATTATACCACCGATGGGTCGACTCCTACTGCTTCATCAACACCGTACACGGTACCGATCTCAGTGGCCGGAAATGCCACCAATACCACGATCAAAGCCATTGCGGTAAAAGCGGCGATGGCGAATTCGGTCGTGGCTTCTGGCGCTTATGTGATTGCTTACGACACCGTTGCAACGCCGACTTTTTCGGTGGCTGCGGGTACGTTCGATGCCGATCAATACATCACGCTTTCGAGTGTGACCGCCGGTGTGACCTTGTATTATACGACGAATGGGGCGACCCCGACCGCTTCGTCAACGCTGTACACGGTGCCGGTTTCGGTCATTGGCAATGGCACGAGTTCGACCATCAAAGCGATCGCAGTCAAATCGCATATGCTTGATTCGGGTGTGGCTTCAGGTATCTACACGATTGCGTACGCAACAGTGGCCGCACCCACGTTTTCAGCGACCCCAGGCACCTTTGCCACTGATCAGTCGATTACTCTTTCAAGTACGACCGCTGGCACAACCATTTATTACACGACCGATGGGGTGACGACTCCGACGACTTCTTCGAGCGTTTACTCGAGCGCGATAGCGGTAGCGGGCAATGCCACGAACACCACCATCAAAGCATTAGCGGTGAAATCAGGAATGCTCAACTCGAGTGTCTTGTCAGGTGCGTTTACGATTTCTTACGCGACAGTGGCAGATCCCACTTTTTCTGCGACTCCGGGCACTTTTACGACCGATCAATCAATCACGTTATCAACGACGACAGCAGGGGCTTCGATTTATTATACCCTTGATGGTTCGATGCCAACTCCTGCTAAAACGCTCTATAGTGGTGCGATTTCAGTCGCGAATAATGGTACCAGTATTACCATTAAGGCTAGGGCTGTGAAGTCGCAGATGTTAGATTCAGGTGTGTTGACGGGTACGTTTGTGATTACTTACCCAGCTGCTGCGACGGTGACTTATTCTCCAGCTTCGGGCAGTTATGGGGCGGCTCAGTCGGTGACATTGGCGAGCACTACGAGCAGTGCCACGATTTATTATACTACCGACGGCTCGACACCTACGACTTCGTCGGCGGTTTATTCTTCGCCGATTAGTGTTGCCGAGGGTAACGCTGCATACATTACAGCAATCGCGATTTCTGCAGCGACTAGTGCTAGTACCGCATCGACCGGAATGTACAGTGTCAGTTGCGCGAGCTATGCGGCACCGCCGGCATCGAGTCTTCCGACGGGGTCGGGTACATTGGCGGCTCCGTATCTGGTTACCACTGCGGCTAATCTGGTTTACATAAATACAAATGCGACCACAGTTACGAAGTACTACGAACAAAGGGCTGACATCGATCTGGCTTGTATCAGCTGGGCACCGATCGGTACTGTTGCCCTAAAGTTCACTGGCAAGTACGATGGAAACGGCTATAAGGTGAAAAACCTGTATGTCAGTGCTCCCGCCACAAATAATCAGGGATTTTTTGGTTATGTTTACGACGGTGGCCAAGTTAAGAATGTCACTTTAATAAATGCCTACGTGTCTGGCCTGACGACAGTGGGCGCGTTAGTTGGATACATAGGAAACTCGAATAACTACAACGTAGCGATTAAAAACTGTTCAGTACAAGGCGGAACCGTCATTGCTGCTGGCAGTGCTGGTAATGCGTATGCTGGGGGAATGGTAGGTTACGTTGCTAATTCTGTGATCTTCAATAGCAGTGTCACGTCAGTTAACGTCACCGCCACGGGCACCGACTCAGTTGGTGGCTTAGTGGGTTATTCAACTGGTATCGTTGCGCAGAGTAGGTCATCGGGTACCGTGAATGGCAGGTCTTATGTTGGCGGTCTGATCGGAAATCAAGCCGCAACCGGAGTGACTGATCGGTCTTCTTCGAGTAGCACCGTGACGAGTACAATAGCTACGACGGGCGGGTCGGCCGGTGGCTTGGTCGGATACCTCAATCTGGGAACCATCACCCGCAGCTACGCGACCGGAGACGTAACCTTTTCAAACGGCACCAGTTATGGCGGTGGGTTGGTGGGTAATAATACCGGCGGATTTATCGGAAATTCTTATGCGACAGGTGCAGTTTCAGGCGGCACTAGCGCGGGTGGCTTAGTCGGCCTCAATACTTCGAGCGGCGCAATCATTCATTCGTATTCAACTGGTGCGGCGACTGGCACGACAAAAGGTGGGCTTGTGGGTAGTGTGAGTGGCACTGCTTACGCAGTTGAATCGTATTGGAACGTCACGACTAGCGCTCTAGGGTCTGACGGTAGTACGGCCAGCAGTTCGGGTGGGTTGGGTAAGAGTACGACCAACATGCAAACGGCAGCCACTT
Source organism: Oligoflexia bacterium (assembly GCA_903895855.1). Lineage (GTDB taxonomy): Bacteria > Bdellovibrionota > UBA1018 > UBA1018 > UBA1018 > CAITVN01. Next base: position 42,444 of record CAITVN010000026.1, read on the forward strand.
TCAATGGCTCGACTTCAAAATGGGACACGAGTTATATCTGGACATTGAGTAATAGTGCTTACCCAGTTCTCAAGTGGGTTGCTAATGGTTGTTCGAGTTATACCGCCGTGGCGCAAACGGCATTTACCACAGGCACCGGCAGCTCTGCAGACCCTTATCAAGTGACCACCGCGGCTGAACTGAATAATGTGCGCAATTACAACACGAGTGCTTTTAAACTCATGAACGACATTAATATGAATTGCCTCGAGTTTGACCCGATTGGTGGCGCTAATGGCGGGGGGTTTGGTACGGGGGTTTTCGATGGTAACGGCAAGACGATTTCGAATTTAACCCTGGCACCTGCGATGTATGGTAGTGGCTTTATCAGCGGTGGCAGCGGCGTGGTTCGAAACCTCAAGCTCACCAACATTGACGTTGTCGGTAAAGCGGCGGGTGGAATCGCGGGCATTACCGGCATGGCATTTGACAATTATGTTTCGGGAGTGATTTCGGGCAACAGTGGCGTGGGCGGCATCTTAGGCAATCCGACGACTTCTGGCTTTGCGGCTGGCAACACCGTGGCTGCTGTGCTTGAAGGTCGCACGGGGGTCGGTGGCCTCATTGGTGATGGTGGCGGGGCAACGACCCATTCATCTTCAAACTCGACTGTGATTGGTGGAATCAATGTCGGCGGCGCATTCGGAAATAACAGTGCGTCTGGTGGCAGCTACGTAACTTCTTTTAATTCGGCAAACGGTGTCGTGGTTGGCGGGCAATATGTCGGCGGTTTTATTGGTAAACAAGCGACCAAAGGATTAATTACGAACAGTTATTCGAATGGCTTTGTTGAGGGGGTTGATTATGTCGGCGGATTTGTCGGTTCAAATGCTAATATGCCCATCTCGAATAGTTATTCAGTTGCGGCTGTTGTTGGTACCACCAACGTCGGTGGGTTTACAGGGGCACTCTCAGCAAACCAATTTTTCAATTGCTACTGGGATGTCACCGCGAGCGGACAAAATACTGATCAAGCAGCGGTAGGTACCACAGGTAAGAGTACCGCAGAAATGCAAACTCAGAGTACGTTCGTTGAGTGGGATTTCGGCAATGCCTGGAGTTTTACCACGAGCAATTATCCGGCTCTGCGCACGAATGGTTGCTCGTCGGTTGTGGGAATTACCCAAGCGGGTTCATTCGCAGGCGGATCAGGCACCGTGGGAGCGCCTTATCAGATAAACACCCCAGGGCAATTCGACCGCATTCGACTCAATCTAACAAAATATTACATTTTGACTGCGAATCTCGATATGTCTTGCTTAGATTTTAAACCCTTCGGAGATAGTGCGACCTATTTTACAGGTACCATCGATGGCGGTGGCTACACGATTTCAAATCTGGCTATACACGGTACACTCACGAATTCGCCATCAAACGTAGGTATTATTGCAAACGGTAATACGGCTACCATTAAGAATCTCAATCTTACCAATGTTGATATCGTTGGGTATGATTATGTTGGGGCTTTTTTTGGCAATATGTTGAGCGGTTCGACTGTACTGAATAGCACGGTCACAGGTACCGTAGCTGGTGCAACCACAGTGGGCGGCGCCGTCGGTAAGACGCAAGGTACCATCACTAAAGTTGCGGCCAACGTGATTGTGACGTCATCTGATACTGTTGGAGGTCTCATTGGAAACGTTGTTGGTGGGACCCACTCGATGGTAGCTTCGAAAGGAAATGTTTACGGAATTGCTTATTATATTGGAGGTCTCTATGGCCAGACTTCAGGCACGACTCTGTCAAACTGTTATGCGTCGGGTGATGCTCGAACTTCTACCCTGGCGGGAGTAGGCGCCTACGGCGTCGGTGGTTTGATCGGCAACGCCTTAACGGGCACGATCACCAATTGTTACGCTTTAGGTGCAGGTGTTGGAACCACCACCAGTTGCTGCGGTTTTATAGGGGCCGCGAGTACAGCAACGGCTACCCACAGTTATTGGAGCTCTGATAGTGGAAGTCTGAATAACACCGTCGCCGGTGCTTCTGTTACCGACGCCTGGCTTGCAAACTCGTCGAACCTTTCAACCACCGGTACGTGGGATTACGTCACCACGCCGGTGTGGAAAACGGGTTCTAATGGATTTCCGCAGCTTAACTGGGAGCCAGTATTTTGACGCTTGATTAAAATTAAATCTGCTCTGTAAAAATTCCGATCTAATTAACGGTGAATACTGTCTTTCGTAGGCTACGCAGCAGTCTATTTCTTTTCTTGGTGAGCGTCACGCTCATGGCTCGGCCTGCGCACGCGATTCAAGTAGCTGCTTACGGATATCCGGGTTTCTTTGCTGCACCCGCACCTCTGGCCGGAGCTTGGGGCTTTGGCGGCGGCGCAGAGCTGGGTCTGCCGTTGGGGTTAACTGTCGGTGGTCACTATTTGACTCGCGCTGCGACTTATCTTGGTCAAAGTGCCTCATCAAAGCAAGTGCAGGTACCGCTCTTTTTTAAAATTCGAGTGAGTCATTCGTTTGTGACACTAGGGGCGTTTACCGAAATGTTGACAACAGAGCCCTTAAATTACGGTGTCTTTGCTGGCATTCGAACTCCTTTTGGCCGGTTTTTTCAAGAGACGCGCTTTAATTACGGCCTTCCACTTTATAAGAGCAAAGACTTTATGTTTATGTTTGGCGTCACTTTTGGAAATCAAAAAAAGTAGCGATCTCGGCCAGCTCGTGGCATTCTCATTAATGTCTTCAAACCCTGATGAATCATTTCTAAGCTGAATTTTTTCAGTCAACGACTCAACCGTGAGGAAAATAATAAACCATGGAAACCAATAAAAGTATCAGTTTTATGCGATCGCTGTGCATGGGCCAAATCGAACAAGATGTGGTGATGCCCTTTCCAGTTATGAATCCGACCGAAGCCGAAACTCTTAAAAGTGTGTTTGGTACTCTCGAATCTTGGCTAAAAAATCGCGATGCTGATTACCGAAAATGGGATCGAGAAGGTGAGCTTCCTGAAGCGTTTTTACAAGAAATGCGAGAAATGGGACTGTTTGGATTGATTGTGCCAGAAGAGTTTGGCGGCTTGGGTTTTGGCAGTTCGGCGTATTCAAGAGCCCTTCAAGAATTGTCGAAATATGATGGCTCAGTGGCAATTACTGCTGGCGCGCACAGTTCGATTGGTATGAAAGGTCTGATTTTATTTGGCACTGACGACCAAAAAGCAAGGTATCTTGCAAAGCTTTCGACTGGCGAAATGATTGCTGCGTTTTGCTTGACCGAAGCGGGTGCGGGTTCAGATGCAGCTGCGATTAAGACCAAAGCGGTGCGCGAGGGCGATGACTGGATTTTGACTGGAGAAAAACTCTGGATCACCAATGGCGGCATGGCTTCATTCTTCACCGTGTTCGCGAAAACCGAAGGCGAGCCTGGTGGTAATGTGACCGCCTTCATCGTCACCAGAGACATGGCTGGAGTTTCAACGGGCCCGCACGAAGACAAGATGGGACTTCGCGCGAGTTCAACGACCACAGTGATCATGGACAAAGTGCGTGTGCCTAAAGCGAACATCATGGGCGAAGTGGGTAAGGGTTTTAAGGTCGCGATGAAAATTCTCAACAGCGGTCGTTCAGGTTTGGGCGGCGGTTGTATTGGTGTGATGAAACAGTTGATTGAATTGTCGACTAAGCAAGCTAAAGAGCGCGTGCAGTTTGGTAAGCCAATTGCTGAATTTGGTTTGGTGAAACAAAAAGTTGGCCACATGGTAGTGGATTGTTACGCTACTGAAGCAGCAGTCACGATGGTGGCTCACTTGGTGGATGATGGATTTGAAGATTACGCGGTTGAAGCGGCAATTAGTAAAGTATTCGCGAGCGAGTGCCTGTGGCGCAGCGCTGATGAAGCTCTGCAGATTGCTGCGGGTAACGGATACATGTGTGAGTTTCCGTACGAGCGTATCGTCAGAAATGCGCGTATTAACCGAATTTTTGAAGGCACGAACGACATTCTCAGACTCTTCATCGCACTCACGGCGATGAATGATGTGGGTAAAAATCTCAAAGAATTATCGACTTCGGTAAAAGGCATTTTCAATGACCCGATCAAAGGGTTTGGTGTGTTGTCTGAATATGCCCTTCGGCGGGTCAGTCAAAAAACCGGTGTGGGTGGTGAAAAAAATAGCTTTACCAAGCTCAATCCAGCTCTGGCCGAAGCGGCTGCCATTTTTGAAGAAGGCTCGCGCGATTTGGCTGCAGGCGCCGATCGCATCTTGCGCAAGCACGGTAAAAACATCATCGGCAAACAGTTTGCGACAAAGCGTCTTGCCGACATCATGATTGATTTGTTTGTGCTGGCGTGTGTTTTGAGTCGCGTGAATTCGTCAGTTGAGAAAATCGGTGTCGAAAAAGCAAAACACGAGCTCGAAATTCTCACCGTGTTTTCGGGCCAAGTTCGTAGACGCACCAAGAGCAATTTCGGAAAAATCGACAATAATGATGACGAGCTGATCAAGTCGTTGGCCGATCACGCTTACGAAATCGAAAAATTCGAATGGGATACTATCTAAGCTCGCTAGCCACCTTTGCGGCGCTGTTTTTTTCGAAGCGATCATGAGCATCTCCTCATTTTTGCTCCTCAGACGTCCTGTCTTCCTGCTTTCGGCATCTATGCCTCGCAGGAGTCGCAAAAATGAGGAGATGCTCATGATTGCCTCGAAAAAATCTTCGGCTGATGCAGTGGCGAGGACGTCTTTTTAACAATGACCTCAAGGGTACCTGAAAAAAAATTCTCAAGAGTGCCGTGCTCACAATTCAATAGCTATGAGCCGAATTGACTGACATAAACCCAATGATATTAGGGATATCTCGTATGAGGTGATAACCGTTTTACTATTGACCCATTGCATTATATTACTGTCTAGCTTATGGTCACTTATCGTAAAACGCTTTTCATTAAAGCCGCGGTCGCGTGCGCGCTCTTTCAAGGCTGCGTGGTCGATAGCAATTTAGACCGAATCACGACTGCGGTGACTCCGGTTGATCCGCCTTTGGTTTGTGGGGTTGACCTGCCTGTCGAGCCTGTAGCTAAACTGAGTGATTGCTCGTTTGATTCGGGCGCCACCGTCACAGAAACTCTTGGCCTCAGTCACGAAAAAACTCTTCAGATTCCGGTTCGCCACCTCATCATCGTGATGAAAGAGAATCGCAGTTTTGATCACATTTTTGGCAAACTTCACGATCAAGGTCGACCCGAAGTTGAAGCGGTACCCGATGATTTTCAAAATCTCGACCTTCACGACGAAGTGGTGAAACCTTATCATTCTGAAACGACTTGCTTAGGCGCTGATCCTGATCACCAATGGGGCGGCATGCACTTGGGCATTAATGGCGGTAAAATGAATGGTTTTGTGGGTATGGCCGCCGTCTCAACCGATTCGAACGGACACTTTGTGATGGGGTATTACGAACAATCCGACTTGCCATTTTATTACTGGATGGCAAACACCTACGCCTTGGGTGATCGTCACTTTTCACCGCTCGCTGCGGGTACGCAAGCCAATCGCGCGATGTTTATGTTGGGCACCAATGACGGTTTGAAGAATACGAGTTTGGTGACTTATCCGAGCGCGTCGCGAGCTTCGATTTTTTCTGAGCTTCTCGATGCGGGATACACTTGGGGCGTCTACACTAACGGCAAACCTTTTAGTGCTGCCTTGGGTTGGACTCAAAAATCGCCCGGTGTGCATTCAGTCAGTGATTTTTTTGAAGCTTTAGATTCTGGCAAATTGCCGAACGTCGCATTTGTTGATGGCATTGAAAATGTCGATGACGATCACCCAATGGCCGATTTGCAGTTGGGTGAAGCGTGGACTCGAAAAATCTATGAACACGCGATCAAGTCTCCGCAGTGGCTTCGCTCGGCCATGGTCTGGACCTACGACGAAAGTGGAGGGTTCGCTGATCACGTGCCTCCGCCGCTAGCGTGTGCTCCGAGTGATTCTTCTGCAGATCAGCAGTACCGTGAAATGGGCCCTCGTGTGCCATTTGTGGTCGTTTCACCGTGGGCGAAGAAGCATTACGTTTCACACGTGACTCGCGATCACACGGCAGTGACTCGATTTATTGAAACGGTTTTTGATTTACCAGCTCTAACAAAGCGAGACGCCAACAGCGACGCACTTTTTGATTTGTTTGATTTTTCGTGTGATCACGATTTGAGCACACCCGAGTCGCCTGAATCAGGGGTGGGTGGTTGTGAATAAGAAACCTGCCGCTTTATTGATGGGATGTTTAGCTCATTTCGCTTTTGCCAGTAGCGCTACCGCGACCGAGCTCGAATTCAAAGTCGCACCGAGTGACGTTGCAGTATCTGGCGGAATCGAAATCGAAGCTCCCGGTGAGCTCACGCACACATCGATTTTACGAAAAAATGGCTCTCGTTTACTCGTTTCGTATCAAGGCGTGAAGATCGAGTGGTTTGCTCGTGAAGACAAAAAGGCTGCGATCGCATTCTTGCCGTTAGCAGTGTTATTTGATCCGTTCGCGAAAATCGAAGCAAATGGAGTGGTGAAAGACCCGAGCGCTAGTCAAGCAAAAGCAGTTTTTCGAAAAGTAGTGGGTACCGTGATAGAGGCAGTCACGAGTCAAGCCTCTGGCCTGATCGAATACCGAGCTAAACTGGTGAGTGTCGACTATGACCGCGAAAAGGGCTTTACCGATTGGCAGTTGGCAAAAGCAGAAGTGGCTTTGGTGAAGTCGGTGAGTGTGGGTGACGTGACGACGTTCGATATTGAGGTGAGCGTTGGGCTCGCGTCTGGCTTCTTAGAAGTGAAAAACTTGGCTAACTTAGAGCGAGTCGTGGGCATTGATTCGGGTTCAGATGATGCGTTTACGGTGACACCGAGTTTGCTCATTCGAGCCGGATTTTCGAACCCTAACTGGAAAATTCTACTCACAGCCCAAGGCGCCGAGCGCTTTGATGTGACCGATTCTTCGCCCGTTTACCTTGGGCACGAAGTCAGCGCCAACCAGAGTCGAAGCGCGCGCCTAGAGCTCAGTGGCGAGTATCGGCTTTGGGGCTCGGTCGCAGTTTTTGGTAACCTCGTTGTCGATTATGACGATTTGACTGTGATTCGAATGCTCGTCGGTAACGGCGATTTCTTTGTGACAGGCATTTCAACCGTAGGATTTAAGGCCACATTTTAGGCCGATCTCAGTGGGGCGGTGATGAATTCTCATTTTTTAATAATGACAGTGTGTAATTGACCTTAGGTGTCATTTTCGGTAGATTGCCCAGTATTCCGGGGGGAATTTCATGCGAATTCAAGAACAGGTGTTTTTTTGGGGAGCCGTCATTGCTGGCGTCACGGCGTCTGCGATGCTGGTGCAAGGTTCTGATTCAACGACTAATGCTAGTTTCGTCGAGATGGCTAGAGAGCTCTCAATTCAAGTGGGCGACGACGGCCAGTGCTTAGAAAACCGGCAAAGTTTGACTCCTCTTGAGGCTGAACTCAGGTCGCCAGAGGTAGCCGACAAATTAGCACCCCAGTGGGGATGTGTGATGTTGGCTCAAAATCTCGATCGCGAACGAGGGGTTTCTGGGCATGTATTTCCGTCAAAGGTTTTTGAATTGGCTAAAGCCAAAATCAGCCAGAATCAGGGTGCATTGAAAGTCACCGGCGGCGTCAAGTACATGGGGTTGAAGTCTGAACCCTTCAGGTACGATGTCGAACTCGACTCGAAGGCCCCGCAGGCGGGGTCTGTGAATTCGGTGAATTCGCTGAGTTCGGCGACACTGGGCACTCAACGCCTACTCATTTCAGTGAGAATCAACTTTGCCGGAATTCACGCCGATCAAAAAATCGAAATGCAAACGAAGCTTGATCAAGCCTCCAAGTATTGGAGCGACAATAGTCCGAACCATTCGTTGCGGTTTTCATTTAAAGCAGTCGAGCCAAACGAAGACGCACACTTTTACGTTGGGTTTGGCCTTGGTGAAAAACGCACTCAGTACTACAAAATGTGGTGGTCAGATTGGCATTGGTCACTCATGGCCCACGAGATTGGTCACATGCTCGGGTTAGATGACGAGTACAATCAAATGCGAGTGACCTTTCGATCTCGAAACGCAAATCCGGTGTACAGCCATCAGTGCCAATTCAGCAGCATCATGTGCACGTATGCCTGGAACGCAAAGCCGCAAAAATATCACTATTATTTAATTCTCAATCGTGTGATCAACCCAATGGCAAATGCAGATGGTGATGACGAAACCTAATGATCAACAGAGGTACCAACAGTGGTACAATGAAAATCGCGCAAAGCTCACTCATGGGGGTGCCTGGCTTCGCGGCTCAGAGTTGGGTACCGCTGAATTTGGCGTCGATAGCCAGGGTGATGCCGGTAGCGAAAATGATGGCGATGGCCTTCGTCATCGCTACAATGATCCGTGGGTGAGTGCTCGATTAAAAACGCTTTGGGTGCGCCTGTCAACTTACGAAGACACGGGGTATTCGTTTACCCATCAGTTCTTATATGAAATCGCAAGGTCAGTTGAGGGAGTGTTTCCAGATCTCGCTTACTTGCCACCGCCCAAAGATCGAAAAGTGTTTCAAGAGGCGGCTAACTCTGGAGTAGGCATTCCTGCGACGGGGGTGCCTTGGTTGCTCGGCACTCAAACCAAAAGATCGGGCCTCGAATTTGACCTGATTTGTATCTCAAACGCGATCGTGCAAGAGCTCATTAATCTTCCACGGTTTTTAGAAACGAGCGGCATACCGGTGTTCAAAAGTGAGCGCATGAAGCGTGCTGACTTGCCACTCGTCATTCTAGGGGGGGCGAATGCGCTCTATTCTTCGGTCGCATGGCTTGAAGCTGACGAGTCAGGTGTCGTCGCCACCGGTGCTTGGATCGACGGCGTTTTCGTCGGCGAAAGCGATCAAGCCATCAAGAAGATTTTAGAAATCGTGAGAGACGCCAAAGAAGCCAAGTGGTCGAAGGCGATGACTTTGACAAAGCTGTGCGAGATCGACGGTTTTTTCGTACCCGAAGATTTGTGTTCGCCACTGCACAGTTCGCCGTCAGCTGAAGGTGGTTTTGTCAAGCCAGCCACTCGCAAATCGTTTATTTGGAATTTGAATGAGGCCCAAGCACTTGAGAGTGCTCCGGTGTATTACAATGCTGATGCCTTGGGTTCGGCGCACTTGCAGATTAGTGAAGGCTGCCCCTGTTTTTGTAGTTTTTGCGCCGAGAGCTGGGATCGCAAACCTTATCGCGAACGTAACTTGAAAACCTTAGTTGATAACGCCCTTCGCATGAAAGCCTCAATGGGCTTAGACAGCATTGAAATCTACAGTTTCAACTTTAACATGCACTCTGAATTTTACCCGCTCATGTGGGAGCTCGTGCCGTATTTTCGCAACATAGGTCTCAAGAGTCAGCGTTTTGATTTGCTCGCTCATGATCCCGAGATGATGAAAATTCAGCAAACTCTCGGTAAGACCAGTCTGACTTGTGGGTTAGAAGGCATATCGCCCAGGCTTAGAAACTACCTTGCAAAAAATCTCGAGCAAGATGATCTGCATGAGAGTTTGAAAACGATTCTTTCGCAAAAATCGCGTGAATTGAAGGTCTTTTTGATCGCTACGGGTTACGAAGAAGATCAAGATTTCGAGGCTCTGGGTGACCTACTCGAACACATTCAAGGCATTTGCGCGCTGGTGGGCGCAGCTGGCACAGGCACAAAGGGCGCTAAAAGTGGTCAAAAAACGGGTTCAGCTACTCGAATCGTTTTTTCAATGACTCCGCTTGTGAGGTTTCCGTGGACTCCGTTAGAATTTGAACCCGCGCCGACTCGAACTCATTTAGAGTCGATCATTCGAAAGACCGCGGGCCGAGTTCGTGCCGCTGGGTTTGAGTTTCGTGAAAGCGCTGACTTGCCTGAGTATTGGACTTCTCAAGTGTTGGTGCGCGCGACCCATGCGGCCGTACCCGCCGCGCTTCGTGAAGCGAGTCGCTTGACGGGTGAGTGCTACGACCGTGAAGTGAGTGTGAGGTTTCGAGAAACCCTAGATCAGGAGCTAAGAAAACGAGGGTTGATCGAAGAAGCGCTTTTTAAGGGCACGACGCTGAACGATGATCGAACCCAGCCTTGGGTTCGAATCGAAACTGGCGTTAAGAGAGCTTACTTGTTTAGTCGCCTTGAGAAGTGTCGCGAGTTTTTGGCGGTCGATTACTGTCTAGGCAGAAGCTGGACAAAGGCTCGCTGCGATCACTGCGGCGGCTGCCCAAGTCGTCACCACGTGCGTGCGATCGTTTTGTCGACACAAAAGCGCGAATACTCGCCTGAGCAGTTTAAGGCTCGATTTGATGCGTTTCGAAAAAAAGAACGCGAAGTGCCATTTGAAATTGAAGTCGGGCCAAGGTTAAGAGGATTGCCTCGAAAGCTAGCGGGTGTCGTTCTAGCTCGAGCTCTCATGCTCACTCACCCTGATTTGGTGATGGGCTATCGCGGTTACTTGGGTTCGTTTTGGCAAGATGCTGACAAACCCGATGCTCCGGTTTGGGTAGAAGGTAAAGACGTGGTGAGGCTACTGTTTCACGAAGAAACGGTTGGCACTCTCGACTCAGTCGACTGGTCGAAGGTTCTTGCAAAAACTGAAGGCTGGATAACGGCTGCCCGCATGGTTCGTGAGGGCGAGAGTGTTACGCCGAAACGCTTGGTGGTGAAGACTCGTCAAAACGTAACGGTGTCGAAGTACCTGGCTGGGTACTCGTTGAAGCACAGTTTGGTGAAGTCAGCGCCCGGCGTAAAACAGTATCAGCTCATTAAAGACTCGATCAAAAAAGGCCAGATCACTGCGATCACAGAAACGCAGGCGCAGTCAGGCAGCCCAGAAGTGAC
>CAITVN010000027.1 GCA_903895855.1 Oligoflexia bacterium
CTCGATCCCCGAAAAGCTATGTGGGTTATCATAAACCGTATTTACCAACACGGCAAGACTATCAGCGATCAGGACCTTCTTGAACAGACCGGTAAAAATGAGCTTCAATCCATGAGTGATCCTCTGATAGTCCGGGACCTGCTTCTGGCGAAACTGGCACAAAAGGTTCTGAGGCCGCTCAATAGGACCCGCAACTAACTGAGGATAAAACAGCACATATAGCGCGTAGATTCCAAGATGTCGCTCGGCTCGCTGCCGCCCATAATAGACTTCGATCGTATAGCTCATCGACTGAAAGGTGTGAAAGGAAAGCCCAATCGGAAGTAAAATAGACAAATTTTGTATCGGATAAGCCAGACCCATTAAATTGAAAAAGGCTTCCAAATTGGAATTCAAAAAATTGAAATATTTAAACAACCCAAGGGTACCAATATTAACTACAAGACTTAATACGAGAATCCATTTTCGTTTACGCCCCGAAGATGCCTCAATCCAAAGACCGGCTCCGTAATCAATTAGAATAAGGTAAATTAGAATTAGAATATATTTAGGGACAAAGACCATGTAAAAAAAACAGCTTGCGAGCAATAGAAGCACCCATCGCAGCCGATGAGGCGCACAATAATAACACAACGTAACTATTGGAAAAAAAATCGCAAACTCCCAAGAATTAAAAAGCACGATCGCCTTCCTTTTCAACGAAACTAACTACATACCTGCTCAAATATTCTCCGATTAATTTGTGCGTTCTAGCATTCGGATGGCCGTCAAATGCGAGAGTATAGGAGCTAAGACCAGACCTCATTTCAGGGATCATATCGAATACTGATACCCAAGACATATTTCGGGCTTTTGCTTCTTTTGCAAAGTCGTCATAGAGAGGCCAATTGCGATCGGCCCAGAGTATTAGGAAAAATCGACACCGATACCGCTTTTCAAATATCTTTCTCGAGGCATCTACGATCTCAACAAATCTCAGTAAATCATATTCTCTTGAGTTCTTAACCATGGAGCGTTGCGCATACTTTTGAGCCCCCCAATGAAAAAGGGCAGAGAGCTCTAGGCGCCGTTTCACCTTAACCCAAATCAATGGCTGAAAATGTCCCTCAAAATAAAGTAAACCATTCTTATCGAATTCATAGCGCGGCCCGGCGCCTTCCCAAGTTGATCGCCCAGCAGCCCATTCGAGGTGATCGGGATGAGCGAGATAAACAGCTAACCCAGGACGCAGATCACTTACAAATTTCGCCTCATCATTGATTTCTAGTCTCCTGAGCAGCTGATGAGGACCATGCCCCTGAAATCCGAGATTGAAGGCCCTGAATCGACCCTGCATAGCCTTCTCGAATTGGACAGGAAACACCTCGCCATCAGCAACGCCCAGACCGAAGGTGAAAGAATCCCCAAAAAACAAAGCAGATCGCGTCGGCGAACCGATCTTCAAGGCCGGATCATATCGCAACCCGTCTTGATTGATCGTCACAGGCACGTCAAACACAACCTTACCCCCAGCAGTGCGAACATAGCGAAACGCCATATTTGGTTTTGCGGCCACACCCAACTCTGAGTCATCTCGAAAATAATCCTCAGTGCTACGAACTCCATCTGGCACCGAGACAGCCTTCACTACTTCAGGCAAAGCTACCTTTGCAGAAAAAAAATGCTCTAAAGTCCCATTCAAACACAACTCGCCTCCTAGCGCGAGAGTGAGAAGAAACACGCCATTTAAGGCAAACTTAAAAGCCAAAGTCTGTCGAAAATACCAGGACAAAAAGGCAAACCCGACAATGCCGACTCCCTCTATTAAAACAAAAGGCCTCGGCACAAATTTAATGCAAAAAATCGAAAACACACCCCAACTTAAAAGAAAAAGTACGGCGAGAGCCCTACCCCTCGGCAATCCTAGGCTGCTCATACGCTATCAACCTGCCGCCTTCGACAAAGCCCCAAAAAAAGAACCAGACAAAGAGAACCCAAAAAAATAATAAGATGGTATTGCAGCAGCACCTTCAAATCACTCAAATGCTCAACTTTCCTCTTAGGTGAAAGGTAGTATGAAAGTGCCATGGAATATGCGCTAGACTTACCAAGAAAGGTCTCTCGAAGCGCCAATAACGGGTACGCCACAACTGGCGCCGCAACCAGATTTTTGAATGCTCCGCCTCGCAAGGTATTGGCAAAAGAATGGTAAGCGTAACGGGGTGCGACTAAGGTCTCAATTTCGGCAAATCTAGGATCATAGATCCCTTCAAGTCCAGAACGCTGAACGGTTAAGGTCAAGGTATCTCCATTGCTTTCAAAATTAAGCAAATTGGCTGAGGCAAAAAATACAGTTAAACTTGCAATCCCCAGTAAAAGTAGCTTCTTCTTTTGAATTCCCCATTGCCCCAAGACAAACAAAAATAAAAAATGTATCGCGTAATATTCGGGAAAAATGTAGCGATTCCCGTAGGACATACTATTTGTGGGATAATTCGCCATTACCCAAAGTTTCATGCCAAACAAGATGCATAGTAGCGTAGCCCCTATCCGAAACGGCATTTGCGAAACCAACACCTTCCAAAGATTTATTCGCTTTGTCCAAAGGTACCCAGCCTCGATTAAGTAAAGCGGCATCAACCAAAATACGCCCCAGTGAATTCCTAGAAAAAAATCAAATATCCGGCGAAAATTGAAAATGTTCAGCGAGAACAGCGAAGCCGCTTCTGAAGCCCCCGATTTTCCATCATAATTGGCGACATGATAGAGAATAGAACCCGTCTGAAGATAATGCAGGTATCCAAAAAAAAGCAGCGGCAGTAAAACGCCTACACAAAAATACTTTACGCCAGTCAATCGTCTTCTAAACCCTAGCGGC
>CAITVN010000028.1 GCA_903895855.1 Oligoflexia bacterium
GCGCCATTTATGTTGATCGCAGGGGTTACAAAGATCGTGGCCAAAATATTGAATCCCAAATCATGAAAATGAATTCTCACTTATTAGGAGTTAGCCCAAATGGCGATCTCGCAGTCTACTCAATCTCAGCCGAACCTACCAAAGATAACTAGGAGTGCCCTTGCTTGGGTACTCTTGTACTTGGTCTACTGGGTGGCTTTCGTTTCACCCTACCTGAACTCAGGGTTTTTCTTCGATGACAACCTCAATAGCCAGATTGGTGTCGTTCTCGATCGCCTTAATCAGTCGAGCTTCGAATTCGCTTTGAATATCAACAAAAATTGGATGAACGGTGGTCGATTCTACCCGCTGGGATTCATTCTCACCTATGGCTTTTACTCTGTCTTCGATACCCTTGTCGCCGCAAAAACGGCGCAGGCCCTTTTGGTTCTCAGCAATGCTTTGTTGCTCTCAGGGATCGTTTGGAGAATGTCAGCTTCACTTACCTTAACGGCGATTCTTGCGGTAACTTTGCCGCTACTATTTCAAGCCCGGCTTTTTTTCGACCCGATCACCGCTTACCCGTTCATGCAGTTTCTTTTGTTTTTTCTTTTAGTCAGCATTTTTTCCTTTTATGAGTATCGCCTAGCACGCACTAAAACCGCTTACCTGATTTTAGGGTCATTTTCTTTTGGGTGCGCTCTTCTCACTTATGAAGTTGCGCTGCCTTTTGCTTTCTTGCTGGCTGTCATTCTAATAGCCAAGACGCCCGCACGAACTTGGCTGAAATCTCTCTTACCTTTGGCTTTGGTGTTAGCATTCTATGCCTCAGTCGTCGCTTTCTTGAGAGCTGGTCATTCAGTGGGCTACGAAGGCATTCAGCTTCGACTCGATTTTCAGAGTTTTTTTGATGCCTTCACCTACCAAACGCTTGGCTCGCTTCCGCTAAATTATTTCTTCTCAGATTCGACACTCAGCTATCAAACGGTGAAGCATTTTGGAATTCCATCTCAGGCAACCAAGCTCGCTATGTTTTTGGGGCCAGCACTGCTTGCCACTGCTTTTATCGTTCGACCCAATAAACCACTCGTTCGTCAAACACCCATCTGGCTTCTCACGATTCTGGGACTCTCACTTGTCTTACTTCCAGCGCTCACGATTTCACTCTCAAAACGCTGGCAAACAGCAATCGGACCTCAGTCGCCGTACCTGCCCGTTTACCTCTCTTACTTTGGCGTCGCTTTACTTCTAGCCTTGGGGCTCTGGATGGCACTCAATCGATTAAGAGAGCTTTCTCGAATTCTGACCGCCCTAGTGATTGCACTGCTCACGATCGGATTTGGGTTTGCCATTTTCATTCAATCGTCAACAAACCTTCTGGTGATCGAGAAACTCAACACAAAATACAAATGGCCCCGAATTGGGCTCGAAACTGCTGAGCAAGCAGGGCTATGGACTGGGTTCGAGCAAGCAGACAATGCCATACTTCTTAATTCGAATGGTGACCCTTGGGTGAATCGTGATTTTTCAAAAACCATGAGCAGTCACGTCACGTCTGTCTTGTTTATTGATCCTACTATCGAACCTCAAGCAATCTCATCCCAGCCTCTTAATAAAAGTGAGACAATCTATTTTCTCGTCTATGGAACAATGAATGGGCAACTTCACCCAGTTTACTGGGTTTTTCTGGCACGAATCGAACCGGACTCTACCGGTTACGAAATTGTTAATCCCAGATATTTTTTTCCCGATACAGGGCCAGCTAATTTGAATTTGGCAATAAATTGCCTAGGAAAACGAGACAGACTCCTACCCACTTCAAATACAAAGACTGAGCGGGGCACCCTATTTTTCATTTCAAATCATCGATGCTCCCAGAATTTATTTAGCATCGAGCAAATAAGTCCACAATAGCCCTCGCACTTGCTATCGCTTGGTTGAACATATTCGTCTTCCAGACTAGTTCCTCATCTGCAATAGAGTATTAAGTCACCGCGCCAAACCGTTTTTAGCTTCTGAGATGAAAAAACTGCCTTTTTTCGTGACTGCAAGAGGAACATAGCGGAATTTTTTGATGACACTAAGAGCTAGAGAATCAGGGGCTCCCTGAACAAAAATGATGGGATTGGCCTTTAGAATAAATTCCTCACGAGAACGGGCACTGTCGGACCTATTGGGCACCTTCCAGGTTACGTAAAAAGGGTTGGGGTTTTGAAGATCAGGAGCGAATGCTGCATAGAGGGCGTCCGCCCCATAAAGTAGCAACTGAAATTTTCCAAGTCGCCTAACAGAAGCTGAAATAACATTGTCAATTTCCTCCCACTCGCCGGCTTCGGTCGACAACACCTTCATTCCAGCAAGTATTGGGGGTCTACTCAACACAACGTAATCTGCACCGAGGCTTTTCTTCATCTCAACCAGTTTACTTTGAAATAGCGGAATAAACAGCGATACTACGACCAGGGCAGCCGGAAAAACACGGCGACCAAAACCTTCGAATAGTAGCAATACAAAAAGTCCAATTGCCGGAGATATCGCCCAAAAACTATGTCTTGGGCAAAGCACAGGGTAGATCTGCATCCAAGACGCAATACCCACTAACGAAAAAGACAGAAGCATGTACGACCGCAATTGTTGCGTGGAATTCGGAGAAAAAACCCCAGCCTTCTTTTCTAACCAGGGAAGGATTAAAACAATATGAATAAGCAGAATCCAAGCCGAAAAATGAACAACGTGTAACCATATCCAGTAATGACTCACCTTCCTAAACGCAATAACTGCAAAGTAAAGAGCAGAAAGGGCGGCACAAAAAAGAATACCCGTTACTATTAATTTCAGTGAATTTCTAACCTTCGCATGCTGATGAAAATGACCTGCTGCAAAAACAAAAAACAGTGTAAAAAAAATAGAAAGTTCACTTTTCTTTGCGACCGGTGAAACGGTCTGAAGTAAAACGCTAGTAAGATCCAGGCCGATGCTACTAACCCAGCTATGGGGCCACACTACATTTTGATAATACCATTCGGGCAGAGCCCCTTTCACCCAAAGGTAGAAAAAAAAAGTGACAAGTGGCCCAAAAAAACCCAGAGACGTAAACTTTATGGCGTCTATTCCAAAGTTTCTCTTTTCTTTGACGCGAGAAACCCAAACAAAAACGCAAATTAGGCTAAAAAGCAGCAAACCACCTACTGGCTGGCGACAAAGAAATACGCAAGCGCAACTCAAGCCCGAGAGTGCAGGATACAATTTAGAGCGCCACTTTAAAATTGCCTGCACCTGAAAAAAAGCGCCAAGCGTTTGAAAAAAAAGAGCTGGCACCGATGACCAAGGAAGCATGGTAAAGTCCATGTCAAAGAATGGAGCAAAAAATAGCCAAACCGCCAAAGACAAAACCACCAAACTTCGAGGTAAGAATACTCGCCAATAGGCAACCAAGGCGCTAGCTGAAAGAGCGTAACAAACCACAGTGGCAGTTTTTATTGCCGATAGTGTCGGCCCCAAAGCCCACAAAAACACCACATGAATAAAAGTGGTAAGAGGACCATACTGTGAAAATGTATCTCTAAACAGAGTCTGCCCAGAAAGCACATCTAGGGCAGGCTTCAGCATGATACCATCATGGTGCGGATCAATACCTCGAAGCGAGAAAGGAAAAAACAGGCCAAAAGTCACACCAAAGGCAACAACTGAAAGAGCGATATCTAGCGCAGTACCCTTTAGCCTAATATTTCTAAAATTCATTACATTCAATTCTCACGCACATACTCACAAACGCTCTGATTAAGAGCGCTAAGTTTGAACACTGCTGGGGGTATTTCGCGTTTAGTCATACAGGCTCTCAGGACAGGGCCGTTCTCAAGCCACTTTAGTTCCTTAAGGTAGCCACCCCAGGCAACTTGGGCTTGCCTCGGAATACTCCAGAGATTAGCTCCGAGCAGACACAATAAAACTAGAACTATAGACTTTGTCGAGTCTGGCCACCTATTCTGCAGCCTAAAAAGCACGTATCCCATGAAGAAAAGCAGAAGCGAATGAACAGGGAGGCAGTAATAAACAAGTCGAACGTCATCCCAGAGAACCGGGTGGAATGTTTTTACCATTACGATGTACATTGCGTATAAACCACAAGCAAAACTAACTGCAGCCACACAGGGAAAATAATTCACCAAATTTTCTCGAGAAAAAAAAGCTTGCTGATTTTTTTTGTAAACCGTCACAAAAAAAATCAAAAAACACACCAAAAGAGAAATGACTGCAGCCGAAGATATCTGGGCATGTGGAAAGAGCCATTTATTCGTATAAAGATCCAGGCTTCCAAAAAGATAACCGAAATGATCAAGCAGCAAATTGCCAGAATTCCGAAGATTCTTGGTCTCGATATAAGAACGCAAAGATCCAAGTTGGGTTTTTTCAAAACTAGGTTTAACACCCCAGATTAAGTTCATGATGGCCGGCCCAACTACCTTAAAGTAAACTCGACTAAGAATAAGGCCAACTAACGCCCCAGTAGCCAGAAGAGTATCTGTTCTCGCCCGAGAAAAAAAAGCGCGAAAGCCAAGGACCAGACCAAGAATAGCACCAATAATAAACCCCTGAATATCTAACCAAGAGGTACAAAATAATAATAAAGAAAGATAGGCCGCCTGCACAACAGTCAGAGGTTTTCGCGCTTGGTACTGGCCGATCAGCCACCAAGCAGTGTACATAATCATTCCAGCTACCCCAATTTTTGATGAACGAAAATACACCCCACCCA
>CAITVN010000029.1 GCA_903895855.1 Oligoflexia bacterium
ATTTACCCGCAAGCTCTAAAAAAATATCAGCACCTTTTTCGTGCGAGATTCTTCCAATAAATACGAAAAATGCACGAGGAATTTCTTTGAACCACTCGCTAACTCTCGCCGGAGCAGGCAGTGTCCCAACCACTGATCCCTTCACTGGAGTTGCACGGATAATTTGAATATTAGGTATCGCACCAAATGAAGAAGCGAACACATTCTGAATTGCGCCGACAGAATACTCGGAGCTCCCCACGAAGCTAACACCAGAACTGCCAATCCACTTAACGATGCGCTTATTACGATAAACAACCGCATACACCAAAGAATGAAGCCAAGAAGGCAGACAGTTACTGTAAAAAGCCCAGCGGCTCCCCTTCTCAAAACAACGGTGACAGGTGCCCTTGCCGTCATAGAAGAGACCATTTGCGCATGAGAGGCGTCCGTTATGGGTCCAAAGATACGTGTTTATACCCATTTTTTGAATCAACCCAGGCAAAGCCAATGACACAGTCGGTATGACGTTATTAAGAATCGCGTGCGTGAACTTCTGCCTCTTAAGTATTTTGCGAACGGTAAAATAGCTGGGTCGCAACCTCTCTAAACCGAGAACCATTAAAACGACTTCAAAAAAATCTAAAACTCCAGAAGTCCAAAGCCTACCACGGGCCCCAAATAAAGCAGGCAATTCGACGAGCGTAAAAGAGACACCCATTTCTTCGAGATTCTTTATCGTGTCACGCAAGAACGCCTCTTCGCCTCCCTTGAGGCGATAATTACGATGTATCAGTAGAATATGAGACCCTAGCTTCATCCGGATTCAGACTATTTTTTTCACCGCCTACTGTCAAGAGCGCGAAAAGTTTACCTTTACCCCCCTTGTGCACTTGTAAGAAGCCCTGTTTTCTGAGAGTTTGTCGCCCATATGGGTTCAACTCAATCATTTTGGAAGGGCAGAAAAGTTCTAGTCACAGGCGCCGGTGGCTTCATTGGGAGCCATCTTTGTGAGGCATTGCTCGCCTCGGGTGCCGACGTTACAGCCATGGTTCATTATGATATCCGTACAGAGTACTCGAACCTTGAATTTTTGCCTTCCCCCGAACTAAAGCGACTCAAAGTCATCTCGGGCGATGTTTGTGACCCGTTCTTTATTAGGCAATCAGTTCAGGGAATGGATACCGTATTTCACCTGGCGGCACTGATTGCGATTCCTTACTCGTATGTTGCTCCGCAATCTTATGTCAGGGTGAATGTCGAGGGGACCCTTAATATCGCCGAGGCCTGCCGATCTGAGAAGGTCCGCCGGCTTGTGCATACTTCGACTTCTGAAACCTACGGAACAGCCATTTACACTCCAATCGACGAAAAGCACCCATTGCAGGGTCAGTCTCCCTATTCTGCATCCAAGATCGGAGCAGATAAAATTATTGAGAGCTACTTCTATTCATTCAATCTGCCTGCGGTGACTCTGCGCCCATTCAACACTTTTGGTCCGAGGCAGAGTGCTCGAGCGGTAATTCCGACTTTGATCAGCCAATTGTTATCGAATGTCCCGACTCTTCGAATTGGCAATCTCACCCCGGTGCGGGATTTTAATTTTGTAAAGGATACGGCAGCCGCATTCATGGCCGTGGCCGAACATGACAGTTGCCTTGGCAAAACCTTAAACGCAGGCTCAGGCCGAGGGGTGACCATAGGAGAAACTGCTGAATTAATCATGAAGCTTCTCTCAAAGAACAAAACACTCGAATCCGATACGGCTCGTTTTCGCCCTGATGGCAGTGAAGTTTTTGAGCTCATCTGCGATTCACGCGAACTGCAACGGCTAACACCCTGGAAGCCCTCATACACATTAGAGCAGGGACTCACCGAGACAATAGCCTTCATTGAGAAGAACCTTAGCCGTTTTCGGGTGGACACCTATGCCGTTTAAGAATGTCCCC
>CAITVN010000030.1 GCA_903895855.1 Oligoflexia bacterium
GTGCCTCGCAAGAGTCGCATAAATGGAATGATAGCCACGAGTCTTCTCTAAAAATAAGCACGCTGAAACAAAGGCGACGACGTCTTTGTCAAATACCGAGAAGCCTATAGCTAAAATTAATAATGACTCGCTAAGCGCGGCCGAGGGTCGAGTCTGAAGACTTCACTTGCTCGGAAGCCCGAGTCCGACTATCTTCTTAGGCAATATGGCAGAAAAAATCACACCCCGAGAACAAGACTTTTCAGAATGGTATCAAGATGTTGTTTTGCAGGCTAAGCTTGCAGACTACAGCCCGGTCAAGGGTTGTATGGTGATTCGGCCCAATGGCTATTCGATTTGGGAACAGATTCAGAAAGACCTAGACAAGCGCATCAAAAAAACCGGGGTTCGAAATGCTTATTTCCCGCTTTTTATTCCTGAGAGTTTCTTAAAAAAAGAAGCTGAACACGTAGAAGGGTTTGCCCCCCAGTGTGCCGTGGTCACCTATGCGGGCTCAAAAGACCTCGAAGAGAAGCTCATCGTTCGACCCACTTCAGAAACTATCATTAATAGTATGTTTTCTAAGTGGGTGCAGTCTTATCGCGATTTGCCACTTTTGATCAACCAATGGGCAAACGTGGTCAGGTGGGAAATGAGAACCCGCCTTTTTCTTCGAACCACTGAATTTCTTTGGCAAGAAGGTCACACTTGCCATGCAACGCCTGAAGAATCAGAAGCCGAGACCAGGCAGATGCTGAAGGTTTATACTGATTTTTCTGAAGAAACCCTGGCGATGCCGGTCGTGCCCGGGCGAAAAAGTGATAGTGAACGCTTTGCCGGAGCCCTAAGAACCTATTCTATTGAAGCCATGATGCAAGACAAGAAGGCTCTTCAGGCGGGCACCTCTCATAATCTTTCGACTCACTTTGCTGAGGCGTTTGAAACCAAGTTTCTCGATAAAGATGGAAAACAAAAACATGTTCACCAAACCAGTTGGGGAGTTTCAACTCGTTTGATTGGTGCGATGGTCATGACTCATTCTGATGACAAGGGTTTAGTGCTTCCGCCTAAGCTCGCTTCGACTCATGTGGTGATTGTGCCGATCATGCCGAATGCGGCAGCTAAAGCGGCTGTGCCTGAGGCGGCAAAGCAATTGGCAGCTCAAATATCAGCGGCTGCAGAATTGGCTAAGTTGCCTTACGAATTGGGTATTTCAGTCGACCTCGACGATACGAAACAAGCAGGTTGGAAATTTCATGAGTATGAGCTTCTGGGCATACCGATTCGCATTGAGGTAGGGCCACGTGATCTTGAGAAAGGTCAAGTTGTCATGACTAGGCGAGATAAGGGCGTAAAAGAATTTGTGCCGCTTGCTGACCTGCCAGGTAAAGTGTGCAAAGAATTGATTCAAATGCAAACCGACCTACTTGAAGCCGCAAAAAAGCGTTTAAAAGACGCCACTTATTCGGTTAATTCTTACACTGATTTCAAAACACAGATTGAGACGGGCGGGTTTTTTCATGTTTCGTGGTGTCAGTCAAAAGACTGCGAAGCCAAAATAAAAGAAGAAACAAAAGCGACAATTCGGTGCTTGCCACTCAATGAAGATTTCTCGGCTAAGCCCGATTCGCGTCCTTGTTTGGTTTGCGCAAGTTCAAAAGAAACAGTCACCGCGATTGTAGCACGAAGTTACTAGTTTTTGAGCGAATACGTGGAGCGAATACTTGGAGCGAATGGAATGACGAATGCACTGACCCCGGGCTGCAACACCGAACTGATTGTCGCGCTTGATTTTTCAGACGCGCAAAAAGCTGATGCCCTTCTAGCTGAATTAGAGGGCCTACCAGTCATCTATAAGGTGGGCCTAGAGCTATTTTTGCAAGCGGGCCCAGAGTGGGTAAAACACTGGATCAATAAAGGACGCCGAGTTTTTCTTGATTTGAAATTTCACGATATTCCCAACACGGTCGCGAAGGCCTGCGTTCAAGCCTCGAGAATGGGTGTTGAAATGTTGACCCTTCACACAGTTGGTGGGCGTCAAATGATTGATCGCATTCAAGAAGAATTGGCGAACGAAGCTGCTAAAGGTCACCAAAAACCAAAACTACTCGGTGTAACCGTTCTCACATCCTTTGATGATCTCGGGTGGTCTGAAGTCGCACAGGCGACGGGTGTTGAGAGCCCCTCGGCGAGGCATTCAGTCGAGGGCTTAGTGGCAAAAGCTTCTGAATGGGGCCTTGATGGAATCGTTTGTTCGCCCTGGGAGGTTTCTTGGGTTGCCGAAAATTATCCGAACCTTTTGTCGATTGTTCCCGGCATTCGGCTTGATCAAAAAGTCGTTGGTGATGATCAGGCGCGTACGATGACACCGAAGCTTGCAGCCGAAAGAGGCGCATCAGCCATTGTTGTGGGACGGCCAATTATTTTAGCTGAACACCCACGAAACACAGCTCTCAGAATTTTAGGTGACCTCAAATGTTGATACTCAAGAATCCCCATAGCGTTCTCGCCGTTCTAAAAAATCGGCCTAAAGATCTAAAAAAGTTAGTTCTGCCCGAAGAAAAGACGTTGTCTGATGGTTGGGAGTTAGTGCTTCAAGAGGCGAAAAAAAACCAAATTAGAATTCATTCGCCACAATCAGTGAAGGCTTCTGATCGGTCACCAGATCGCTCGCACGATCGGTCGCAAGATCGCGGTGCAGGCCGTTTTGGTTTATGCGAAGCCGAGGTATTAGAAAAACAGCCAGTTGAGCTCTCAAGTTTATTTGAATCGGTCTCTGAAGATAAGCCGGGTTTATGGCTCGCTCTTGATTGTATTCAAGATCCGCAAAACCTGGGGGCGCTTTTTAGGTTGGCCGGTTTTTTTGGCGTTCGCGGAATTCTCATGACTCAGGATCGGTCGGCCGCACTGACTTCTACTGTTTACGATGTGGCATCAGGGGGGGTTGAGTGTGTGCCCTTTGCTCAAGAAGTGAATCTATCTCGTGCATTCGAAGAGGTTAAAGAAGCCGGACTTTGGATATTGGGCACTTCAGAGCACGAGACCAATTCTCTTTTTAAACAGAAATTTGATAGAAATTGGATGATCTGCGTTGGTAACGAAGAAAAAGGCCTACGCAGGTTAACTCTTGATCGTTGTGATGTGACAGTTGGCATACCGGCTTTTGGGCCGATTCCTTCGCTAAATGTTGCCACGGCTGCTGCTACGGCGTTAACTTATTTTGTGCAGCAAAAGGCCTAAATTGAAAGGCAGTTTTTGAAGGGTAAAGCTTAAAGGGTAGTCCTCAAATAGCCTGTGAAAATTAGGCGCTCATCATCCTAAGAGCACTTTGTGAAT
This sequence comes from Oligoflexia bacterium, assembly GCA_903895855.1. Taxonomy (GTDB): domain Bacteria; phylum Bdellovibrionota; class UBA1018; order UBA1018; family UBA1018; genus CAITVN01. The sequence continues at coordinate 3,316 of CAITVN010000030.1, forward strand.
GTGGTCAGCTCTAATGGGCCAGAGCAATCTGTTCTCTTCTTGAAAAATGACGAAAGCGCCGTCGGCCAAATGAAGTATGGTCGAGACGCTTCCTTTTAACTGAATTTTTCTGCGCTGATAGGTCACCTCGATGCTCAGTAGGGCTCTTTGGTTTCTCCATTCTTCTAGATGAGAAGAAAGTGAATAATCTGTCTCGCTCATTCGATCTGTCGAAAAAAGCTGCGAAATGGCTGTGGTGATCTTAAGGTTAGAAATTTCAGCAAAATACGCGATTTTTCTCTGCTCAGACTCAGACTGAATTAATTTTGGTCCATAGAGCGCCAACTTCTTGTCAATCTCTTCAACAACCCCCGAACCCAATAGCCACTCATCATTGAGTTGATGGTCGGCCTCCGGGTGAAATTGAAAACCATAGGCGTTTTCACCGATTCGAAAAACTTGGCGGGCGCACGCGTGCGAGCTTGCCAGTAATGTTGCTGCCTTTGGTAAAAAGAAAGTATCGTAGTGCCACTGATAAACTAAAGCGTCGTCCCCAACCGGTCCTAATATCCAGTCGTCTTTTCCCGCCTCGGTCAATTGAATCGATTGCCAGCCCACTTCTGGTTTTATGGCGCGTGTGACGGTTGATCCCATAGCTGCGGCAAGAAGTTGTCCACCGAGACAAATTCCTACGACCGGAATTTTTCGGTCAATGCATGATCTGATGAGCGCTTTTTCAGCATTAATCCAGGGGTGGGTTGCGTAATCACCTGCGCTCATGGGTCCACCCAATGAAATCAACCCAGAAATTTCAGAGGCGCGCGGGTATTTCTCTCCCAAGTACGGATGCAACCAAAGGGTTGGAACTCCCTGGCAGTCGAGCGTTCTCTTGATGGCTGCCGGATGCTCCCATGGGGTGTGTTGCACAATAAGTACAGGAGATGCTGACTTCATTGTTGAAGACCGATTGGTTTGAATCGCCATGACAGACTTTAGGATAACTCATTTTCGATCCAAGGGCCAAAAAAAACCCCAACCTCGTGTGAGGCTGGGGTTCAAAAGACACCTTTAACTTGCGGTTAAGTAGCCTTTAAAGTTTCAAACGTTTCATTAGAACATGTAGTGAACGCTAGCGCCGAGAAGTGGGCCTGTTCCGCCAACTCCAAATGCTACGTTTCCGTCATAAATATCGAGGTTCATTCCGCCATCGAAAGAGAACTTGATGTTTCTAACGGCTTCGAAATGAACTCCAGCAATCGGTGAAATCGCGGCACAAAACGCAGCATCATTACCGATGAATCCTGTTCCTAGGGTTGCTCCAGCGCCAACGTGAAAGCCAGCAGCGGTATTACCTGCCACGGTAGCGCGGTAGTAGGTTCCAACGCCAAACTGAAATGACGGCCTGACTTGTCTGATTGCAGCGGTGAACTGAAGTGAATGAATATCATTGAGATCGAGCATTCCGCTGATACCAGTAGCGTTGCCGCCCATAGCCATAGTTGTTCCGCCCATACCAAACTCTGCACTACGAGTGCTGCGAGACTCGTGTACGGTTGTTGTGGTTGTAACAGACTCAGTGGTAGAAGCGGTGTCTCTCTTTGCGGTTGAAGTCTTTGCAAAAGCAGAGGCCGATACTAGAGATAGAGCTAACAAAAGTGATACAATAGTTTTAGTTTTCATAAATAAATTACCTTCCTTTTTCTTTCTTTGGACGGCCAGACGTTGTCGCTTAGTCGGGTATAAGTCAATAGTTTCTAGCTGCCAAAAAGAAGAATCGTCGTCTTTTTCATAAAACGGTGGAAATTTTTCGATTCTACCATTAAAAGAATACATTCCGATTCACAATTTGAGGTTTCTTCGAAAGAAGGAAGCTTAGGTAGAAATGGAAAACCGTATGATTTTTCGAAGATTCGCGCGAATCTTCGAAAAAAAGTGCGTGTTGGTGCTGGAGTAGCTCAGTTGGTAGAGCAGCGGTTTTGTAAACCGCAGGTCATGGGTTCGAATCCCTTCTCCAGCTCCATAGGTTTAGAATTAACACTGTGCGTAAGTCGTGGAGAGATACCCAAGCGGCCAAAGGGACCAGACTGTAAATCTGGCGGCGTCAGCCTTCGAAGGTTCGATTCCTTCTCTCTCCACCATCTTTATTATTCGCATTTTGCAAAAAATGCGCTAATGAAGGAACAACTTGTATATGGTGGAAATAGATTGAGACGCGGGCGAGTGAAATAGTCGCTTTTGGTGATTGTTTGATTCGTTTTTGTCTTAAGCAAGGGTGTGGGCGGGAGTAGCTCAGTTGGCTAGAGCATCAGCCTTCCAAGCTGAGGGTCGAGGGTTCGAGCCCCTTCTCCCGCTCCAATTTTTGCTTCATAAGTTTTTTTTGTGAGGCTAACAATAACGCTCTTGTAGCTCAGTGGTAGAGCACTCCCTTGGTAAGGGAGAGGTCACGGGTTCAACTCCCGTCAAGAGCTCCATCATAAAAAATGGAACCAAATATAGCTAGCGGAGGCTTTTAAAGTATATGTCTAAAGAAAAATTTGAGCGTTCAAAACCTCATTGTAACATCGGCACGATCGGCCACGTCGACCACGGTAAAACGTCGTTGACTGCTGCGATCACATCAGTTTTGGCAAAAAAAGGTATGGCTCAGGCTCGCGCCTACGATCAGATCGATAATGCGCCAGAAGAAAGAGAACGTGGTATTACCATTAATACCACTCACGTTGAGTACGCGACAGAGAAGCGCCACTACGCACACGTAGATTGCCCGGGCCACGCCGATTATGTGAAAAACATGATCACTGGCGCCGCTCAGATGGATGGCGGTATTCTTGTTGTTTCAGCTGCTGACGGACCAATGCCTCAGACTCGTGAACACATCCTTCTTGCTCGCCAAGTCGGTGTTCCAGCTATCGTTGTATTTCTAAATAAATGCGACATGGTTGATGACCAAGAGTTGATTGAATTGGTTGAGATGGAGCTTAGAGAGCTACTCACCTTGTACAAATTTCCAGGCGATTCGATCCCTATTATTCGCGGTTCAGCAACCAAAGCGCTTGAAGGTGATCAAGGTCAATACGGCGAACCAGCTGTTCTTAAGTTGATGGAAGCGGTTGATGCTTATATTCCACAACCTGCTCGTGAGAAAGATAAGCCTTTCTTGATGCCTGTAGAAGACGTGTTCTCGATCTCTGGTCGTGGAACCGTTGTTACCGGTCGTGTCGAGCGCGGTGTAGTTAAGGTGGGTGAGGAATGTGAAATTATCGGTCTTCGTCCAACCATCAAGACTGTCGTTACCGGCGTAGAAATGTTCCGAAAACTTCTTGATCAAGGTGAGGCTGGTGACAACATCGGCGCACTTCTTCGTGGAACGAAGAAAGAAGAAGTTGAGCGCGGACAGGTTCTTGCTCATCCAGGAACTGTGACTCCTCATAAAAAATTCAAAGGCACTGCCTACATTCTTACCAAAGAAGAAGGAGGCAGACACACTGCTTTCTTTAAAGGCTACCGCCCACAATTCTATTTCCGTACAACTGACGTCACCGGCGTTGTAACCCTTCCACCAAACGTAGAAATGGTTATGCCTGGCGATAACGTTGCTATTGAAGTTGAGTTGATTACTCCAATTGCTATGGAAAAAGAACTACGCTTCGCTATTCGCGAAGGTGGTCGTACCGTAGGCGCTGGAGTGGTGTCAGAAATTATTGAGTAAGTGAAAAAAGTAGAAGATAGTTAATTACTATCATTGGCTTCCGCATGGAGAGGGCTTCCTAGACAGAGCCCTCTCCAGTTTGGTTTTAACAAAGTTGGGAATTAGATTTTATGAGAGTGTCGCTAAGTTTAGATTGTACTACCTGTAAACGAAAAAATTATACGACAACTAAGAATAGACAGAAAACCACTGATAAGTTGGAATTCAAGAAATTTTGTAAGTTCTGCCGCAAACACACTTCTCACAAAGAAGGAAAGTAATTTAAGTAGGCCAGTAGCTCCAATGGCTAGAGCGGCGGATTCCAAATCCGTAGGTTGTGGGTTCGACTCCCTCCTGGCCTGCCAGTCTAAGGCAGAATAATTAGACAGAACTGAGAGATGAAACTGATGAATGCCGAACAACGAAAATGGGTTATTGGCGCCTTTATGGCAGTTGCGCTGCTCGTTGGTTTTATATTGATGCAGGCGCTGCTAAAGATCGCTGGAGTCTGGGATCTTGAAGCTCGTATAAAGAGCATCGAAATGATCATTCGGGTCGGGTCAATTTTGGTTGGTGCCGGCGTTTTTGTCGGATTGTTGAAGCACCCCGTTTCAAATCAGTTTACAACTGAGGTGGTTTCTGAGTTGATGCGGGTCACTTGGCCTACTCCTAAAGATACCTCTTCAGCTACAGTTATCGTAGTAATCATGGTCGTAGTGACAGGAATTATTCTTGGCTCGATGGACGTTGTTTGGGCATCTTTGGTGCAGCGATTAATTGCCCTGAATTTTTAAGTGACTATTTTTGAATTGAATTGAGGAATCAGTATGGATCAACAAACTGAAGAAGCAAAAGCCGCCGAGAAGCCAAATGTGGCGATGCTTTGGTATATTATTCATACATACTCAGGTTTTGAGCACAAGGCTAAGGTTGCACTTGAAGAGCGAGTAAAATTTCTAAAGAAGGAAACTTTCTTTGGAGAAGTGATCGTTCCAGAGGAAAATGTGGTCGAATTGGTCAAAGGACAGAAAAAAACGACAAAGCGACGATTTTTTCCTGGATATATTCTTGTGAAAATGATTCTGAACGAGGAAACTTGGCACATCGTTAAGAATACTCCGAAAATTACCGGTTTCGTTGGCGACAAAGTGAAACCTGTACCAGTTCCGGAGAGTGAAGTTCAAAAGATGACAAATCGTATTGCCGAAGGGCAAGCGAAACCAAGACCACGAGTTTCTTTCCAAGAGGGTGAAAATGTTCGCGTAGTAGACGGTCCGTTTTCAAACTTTAATGGTGTGGTTGAGGGAGTGAATCCCGATAAAGGCAAAGTTAAAGTGTTGGTGAGTATTTTTGGGCGTTCAACTCCGGTTGAGCTTGATTTTATTCAAGTTGAAAAAGTTTAAAGGCCTAATGATAGAAGGGGCCCAAGTATGGCAAAAAAAGTAACAGGACAGATTAAATTACAGATTCCCGGCGGACAAGCTAATCCAGCCCCACCAGTTGGACCAGCTCTCGGTCAACGTGGTGTGAATATCATGGAGTTTTGCAAGGCTTTCAATGCAAAAACCCAAGATCAAAAAGGAATGATCATACCGGTAATCATTACCGTTTACTCTGATCGTTCGTTCACCTTTATTACGAAGACTCCCCCTGCTTCGATTTTGCTGATTAAAGCAGCAAAAATCGAAAAAGGTAGCGGCGAGCCCAATAAGAAAAAGGTTGGCTCGGTCACGAAGAAGCAAGTCGAAGAAATTGCTAAATTGAAGATGCCGGATTTGAATGCTGGCAGTCTCGAGGCAGCAATGAGAACTATCGAGGGTACAGCTCGAAGTGCCGGTATTACTGTTCAGTAAATTAGGTTAGCATTAAAAAGATGTGGGAGCTAGGTATGTCATCCTAGCGTTTGAACCACGGAGGTATTGAAAATGTCCGAAACAAAAAAGACTCGGCATAAGGGCGTCTATGGTAAGAAATATGCCAACGCTCTAGCTAAAGTAGATCTTACGAAGAAGTACATGCTCCAGGAAGCATTTAAATTGCTGCCAGAGCTTTCTTACGCGAAATTCGACGAAACTGTCGACGTCGCTTTCAATCTCGGAGTTGATCCGAAACACGCAGATCAAATGGTTAGAGGCGCATTGGTGCTTCCTCACGGTATTGGCAAGACTACCCGTGTGGTTGTTCTGGCTAAGGGTGAGAAGGCAAAAGAAGCGACCGCCGCTGGCGCAGATTTCGTGGGCACTGATGATATTATTGAAAAAATTCAAGGTGGATGGATGGAATTCGATCGCATGATCGCTACTCCAGACATGATGGTTGCTGTCTCGAAGGTTGGAAAGTTACTCGGACCTCGTGGCTTGATGCCGAATCCAAAGCTCGGCACTGTGACATTTGATGTCGCCAAGGCAGTGAAAGAGCAAAAATTAGGTAAAATAGAATATCGCACTGAAAAGACTGGTATTATCCATGTGGTAATTGGAAAAAAATCTTTTGGCGCTCAGAAGCTACAGGAGAATTTCGCAGTACTAGCGACTGCGATTCTGAGAGCAAAACCACCAACCAGCAAGGGAACTTATGTTAAGAAAGTGACACTTTCTACCACGATGAGTCCCGGCATTAGTATAGATACAGCAGACGTTTCATCGGCTGCGGGCATTTAATCGAAAAAGAGGCAGAATTCTATGAATCGCACTGAAAAAGAAGTGTTGGGTAAAGAGCTTGCCGAAAAGCTCGGTAAAGCAAATGTAGCTCTTTTCGCAGATTATAAGGGTTTAACAGCTAATCAGGCTGATGATCTTCGTAAACAGTTGAGAGCGAAAAACGCTGAAGTCAAAGTTTTGAAAAACAATATTGCAAGAATCATTACTCGTGACGGCCAGATGGGCCCTGACGTGAAGGCCCTCATGGATGGAGTAGTTGGGCCTACTTTGGTTGCTTTTGCATATGGCGATCCGGCTGCTGTAGCTAAGGTCATGAAGAAGTTTGCTGAAGACAATGAGGCTTTCAAGCTTAAAGACAGCTTGATGGGTCAAAAGTTGGTATTAGTTAAGTCAGTTGAAGAATTGGCTAACCTTCCAAGCAGAGAAATTCTACTGTCTATGCTTCTGAGAACGATGATGGCGCCAGTTCAGAATTTTGTGGGCGTGTTGGCCGCAGTGCCGCGCAGTCTCGTTATTGTTCTTTCTGCAATTGAAAAGAAGAAGTCTGAAAATTAACTAAAAATTTTTTTGGTGTCACTTTTTCATGAGGTCAAAGTGAGAATTATGGGCAGCTCTGCAAGGGGCTGTTCAAGGCCAGGATGGCTTGATTATTGTTAATATAAAGAGGTAGTCAATGGCGACTGTAACTAAAGAGGATGTTGTATCCTTTATTGAAAATATGTCTGTATTAGAGCTTTCACAATTGGTGAAGACTCTCGAAGAAAAATTCGGTGTTTCAGCTGCAGCTCCAGTAGCTATGGCTGCAGGCGCAGCCGCTGCTCCAGCTGCTGAAGTAAAAACTGAATTTACAGTTATTCTAGCTGCTGCCGGCGAGAAAAAGATTAATGTGATTAAAGAAGTGAGAGCTATCACTGGTCTTGGTTTGAAAGAAGCTAAAGACTTAGTTGAAGGCGCTCCTAAGCCTCTTAAGGAAGGTATCAGCAAAGCTGATGCTGAAGAAATTAAGAAGAAGCTTGAAGCCGAAGGCGCTAAGGTCGAAATTAAGTAATTTCGATTTTAAGCTAATTGTTGATTACCTCTTATGGCAAAGATTCTGCCCGGGGTGCTTTCAGAGCACTTCCGGGCAGGCTGTGTTCGCCTAGGTAATCAGTTGCAAAGCTTGTCTCCTTAGATTAGGGTTGCATCGGTTAGCAAGTTTTAGGCCGTAAACATGTTATGTTCGGGTCACGTTTTAATATTTGGCCTTTTGCCAAGTAATTAAGAGGCATCAGAAGATAGGGAAAGGCTTGGCCGATCTCTATTTTTGCCTAGTTAAAATGGGAGTTCTCATGATTTCTCTTTTCGCAGCGAATCGGCGGATTCGTAAGGATTTTTCAAAAATTCAGACTCCGGTAGAGATACCGAATTTGATCGAACTTCAGAGAAGGTCGTACGAAAAATTTCTTCAAGCCGATCTTGCGCCCAATAAACGTGACAATAGTGGTTTGCAGGCTGTTTTTAAGTCTGTTTTTCCTATTGAAGACTTCAACCGAACTGCCTCATTAGAGTTTGAATCTTACGTGCTTGAAAAGCCGAAGTATGATGTAGGTGAGTGCCGACAGCGCGGTATGACTTTCGCTGCACCATTGAAAATTACGGTTCGGCTCGTGGTGTACGATGTTGATGAGGAGGCTGGCTCACGCAACATTCGCGACATTAAAGAACAAGAAGTGTACATGGGTGAAATTCCGCTCATGACCGAGGCGGGTTCGTTTATTGTCAATGGGACTGAGCGAGTTATCGTTAGTCAGTTGCACCGTTCGCCAGGCGTTATCTTTGACCACGATCAAGGAAAGAGTCATTCAAGCGGAAAAATTCTATATTCTGCTCGAGTGATTCCTCACAGAGGTTCTTGGTTGGACTTTGAATTTGACCATAAAGATATTTTACACGCACGCATCGACAGAAAACGCAAATTGCCGGCAACCATTATTCTCAAAGCCTTGGGAATGGCCAATCAAGAGATTTTGGCTCGGTTCTATCGCGTTGAGACTTTGATTTTTGAAAAAGACGGCAAATTTTACAAAGGCGTTGATTTAGATTTGCTAGCTGGGCAGCGAGCTGAAGAAGACATCACTGATCCTCGATCAGGTGAGATGATTGTTAAAAAGAACCGTAAATTTACTAAAGCGGTTATCAAGAAGATTGAAGACGCAGAAATCAAGCGTTTTGAAGTAGCGGCAGAAGGAGTCTACGGACGAGTCGCTTCTGAAGACGTCGTTGATGAAAAAACTGGAGAAGTGCTTCTCGAGTGTAATCACGATGTGACTGAAGAGAAAGTTCAGCTTTTACAGACCAAAGGAATTTTTGATGTAAAAGTTATCTATACAGATAATTTGACCCATGGCTCGTTTATTCGTGACACTCTCTTGGTAGATAAAGTAGGGAGTCCTGAAGAAGCATTAATTGAAATTTATAAGAGAATGAGGCCCGGTGATCCTCCGACTGTTGAGGCCGCAAAACAGCTATTTGAGAATCTATTTTTCAATCCAGAGCGATACGACTTATCAAGAGTTGGCCGCCTGAAGTTGAATTATAAGTTCCCTGAGAATGCCATTCCAAATGGAACTCCGGTTCTTACTAAAGAAGACATTCTTTCAACCCTATACTACCTTTGCGAATTGAATAATGGCCGCGGTACGATCGATGACATCGATCACTTAGGTAATAGACGAGTTCGCCCTGTCGGAGAATTGATCGAGAATCAATATCGCATCGGTCTGGTTCGTATGGAGCGAGCGATCAAAGAGCGAATGAGCATTCAAGAGATTGAAACACTCATGCCTCACGATTTGATCAACCAGAAGCCGGTTTCTGCAGTGGTTAAAGAGTTCTTTGGTTCGTCACAGTTGTCTCAGTTCATGGATCAAACAAATCCATTGTCTGAAGTGACTCACAAAAGACGCCTTTCAGCCCTTGGACCAGGCGGTTTGACCCGTGAGCGAGCAGGCTTCGAAGTTCGTGACGTTCACAACACTCACTATGGTCGTATCTGCCCGATTGAGACGCCTGAAGGACCAAACATTGGTTTGATCGCCAGTCTTTCAACCTACGCTCGTGTGAATGAGTTTGGTTTCATCGAGACTCCTTATCGAATGATTCACGAACGTCGAGTGACTGAAGAAGTGAAATTTTTCACCGCGACCGAAGAAGAAAATAAAGTTATCGCTCAGGTTTCACCTGAAGCCCTCAAAATTTCTAAGTTCAAAGACGATTTCGTCTCAGCTCGAAGAAAAGGTGAGTTCGCTTTAGTGAATCCTGATGAAGTTGAAATGATGGACGTTTCACCGAATCAGTTGGTTTCGATCGCTGCTTCGTTGATTCCTTTCCTTGAGCATGACGATGCTAACCGAGCCTTGATGGGTTCGAACATGCAACGACAAGCAGTGCCATTGCTACGCACATCGGCTCCATTGGTTGGAACTGGTATTGAGCGAGTCGTGGCGAGAGATTCTGGCCAGATTATTTTGTCAAAATACGAAGGCGAAGTGATCATGGTAGACGGTGCGAAGATCGTCGTGAGGCGTTCACGCACAGGTACCGACGAAGTGGCATCTGATGTCGATATTTATAATCTAACCAAGTATCAGCGTTCTAATCAAAACACTTGCGTTACCCAACATCCCGTTGTGACTGTTGGCGATAAAGTGAAAAAGGGTGATGTGCTGGCTGATGGTCCTGGTACCGAGGCCGGAGAATTGGCCTTGGGTCAGAACGTGTTAGTCGCATTCATGCCATGGCAAGGTTATAATTTCGAAGATTCGATCTTGATTTCCGAGCGTTTGATTAAAGAAGACACCTTCACTTCAATTCACATTGAAGAGTTTGAGTGTATTGCCCGCGATACGAAGCTCGGTAAAGAAGAGATCACTCGAGATATCCCAAATGTTGGCGAAGAAGCGCTAAAAGACCTCGACATCAGCGGTATTATCCGTATCGGTGCCGAAGTTAAGCCTGGCGATATTCTTGTCGGAAAAGTGACTCCAAAGGGTGAGACTCAGCTCTCTCCTGAAGAAAAGTTGCTGCGTGCGATTTTCGGTGAAAAAGCCGGCGACGTTCGCGACACTTCACTCAGGGTTCCATCGGGTGTGAATGGTATTGTGATCAACGCTCAAGTTTTTGCCCGTGAAGGCACAGAGCCAGACGAGAGAACAAAAGAGATTCTAGAAGAGCAAGTTTCTCGTTTAAGACGCGACGAAAAAATTGAAACCGATGCCATACGGCTTTCGGCTCTAAATAAGATTGCTCGCGTTCTTGAAGGTCATTCGACAACAGGTAAGTTGCTTTCAGAAGATGGTTCGGTTGAGCTCCTTGAAAAAGGTCAGAAGCTAGATCGAGCAACTCTTGAGGGACTTTCGTTTGAGCTATTAGCCTTCATTCCGGTTAAGGACGAGCTCGAACAAGAGATCACATCAGTTGTGAAGTCTGCTCGTGAAAAGGTTGAAGCCGTTCGATATGTCTTCAAAGAGAAGATTGATAAGTTAAAACGGGGCGATGAGCTCGCTCCGGGCGTGATCAAGATGGTTAAAGTTCAAATTGCCATCAAGAGAAGACTCCAGGTCGGCGATAAAATGGCCGGTCGTCACGGAAATAAAGGGGTTATTTCGAGAATCGTTCCGATTGAAGACATGCCATACATGGCAAACGGAAAACCAGTAGACATGGTTCTGAATCCGTTGGGCGTTCCCTCTCGAATGAATATTGGTCAGCTTCTTGAAGTTGCGTTGGGTTGGGCTGCTTGGGGTATCGGAGAAAAAATCGAAGAATACCTTGAGAATTTCAAGTCAGATCCACTGAAAAAACTCTTGAAGGATTGCTACAGCACTCCTGAAGTCGATAAATACATTGAAAAATGTAGCGAGCAAGAGTTGAAGAAGATGGCTCACCATTTGCGAAAAGGTATTCACGTCGCTACTCCGGTTTTTGATGGAGCCAGTGAAAAAGATATCGAGAAGATTTTCGAATTGGCTGAGCTTCCACGCTATGGAAAAACGTCACTCTTTGACGGTATTACGGGTGATCCATTTGCCGAAGAAGTGACTGTTGGCATCATGTACATTCTTAAGCTTCACCATTTGGTCGAAGAGAAGATTCATGCTCGAAGTATCGGACCTTACTCTCTCGTAACTCAGCAGCCTTTGGGTGGTAAAGCCCAGTTCGGCGGTCAGAGGTTGGGAGAGATGGAAGTCTGGGCACTTGAAGCCTATGGTGCAGCACACTGTTTACAGGAGTTCTTAACGGTCAAGTCTGACGACGTGACCGGAAGAAATCGAATGTACGAAGCTATCGTGAAGGGTGAGCACTTGCTAGAACCTGGATTGCCTGAGTCTTTCAACGTCTTGGTGAAAGAACTTCAGTCGTTGGCTCTGAATGTTGAACTTATCGAAGAAGATGAGCGCGATATTCAAGGTGTAGTTCTGTAATATTAGCGATTTTGTGAACAGTTTTTCGTGCGTTTTTTAAATGCATTTATTGATTCTAAGCTCTAAGCGAGGGTAAAAAATGAAGGACCTTCTAAACTTTTTCGACAAACCAAAAGATCCACTAAGTTTTACGGGAATCCGTATTTCTTTGGCATCTCCTGAAAAAATTCGGGAGTGGTCATTTGGTGAAGTTAAGAAACCAGAGACTATTAACTACAGAACATTTAAGCCAGAGCGAGATGGTTTGTTTTGTGCTAAAATCTTCGGACCTGTAAAAGATTACGAGTGTAATTGCGGTAAGTATAAACGCATGAAACATCGCGGAGTCGTTTGCGAAAAGTGCGGGGTTGAGGTCATTCAATCTAAAGTGCGTCGTGAACGCCTTGGTCACATCGAATTGGCTACTCCTGTAGCGCACATTTGGTTTTTGAGATCGTTACCGTCAAGAATCGGTGGCCTTTTGGACATCACTCTAAAAGAATTAGAGAAGGTTCTTTATTGTGAGGCCTATCTTTTGATCGACAGTGGAAACACTGGGTTAGATGATCATACTGTTTTGTCTGAAGACAAATACACTCAGCTTGTAAAAGAAGGCATGAGTTTTTCAGCAGGTATGGGTGGCGAAGCAGTTCGAGATACCCTGAAGAAAATTGACATCGAAATGCTCTCACGTCAGTTACGTCGAGAAATGAAGCAAACCACTTCAGAAGCTCAGCGAACTAAGATTTCGAAGCGCTTGAAAGTTGTTGAGTCGCTCAAAGCTAGCGGAAGCAATAAGCCAGAGTGGATGATGCTTGAAGTGATTCCGGTGATTCCACCTGAGTTGCGTCCATTAGTGCCTTTGGATGGTGGTCGATTTGCGACCTCTGACTTGAACGATCTTTATCGACGAGTCATCAATCGAAATAATCGATTAAAGCGGCTAATGGAGTTGAATGCTCCTGAAATTATCATTCGAAATGAAAAGCGAATGCTTCAAGAGGCAGTTGACGCTCTATTTGATAATGGCCGCCGTGGTAAAACATTTACGGGCCCAAATAAGCGGCCTCTTCGCTCACTTTCTGACATGTTGAAAGGTAAGCAAGGGCGTTTCAGGCAAAATCTTTTGGGTAAACGAGTCGATTATTCTGGCCGTTCTGTTATCGTCGTTGGTCCAGAATTGAAATTACATCAGTGCGGACTTCCGAAGGTGATGGCACTCGAGTTATTTAAGCCGTTTATTTATAATAAATTGTCCGAATATGGCTATGTGACAACTATCAAGTCTGCGAAAAAGATGGTTGAAAAGCAAAGGCAAGAAGTTTGGGATATTCTTGAAGAAGTAGTGAAAGAGCACCCGGTCTTGTTGAATCGAGCTCCGACCCTTCACCGTCTCGGGATTCAAGCTTTCGAGCCAGTGTTAATTGAAGGAAAAGCCATTCAGCTTCACCCTCTCGTCTGCTCAGCTTTTAATGCTGACTTCGACGGTGACCAGATGGCAGTTCACATTCCGCTTTCGATTGAATCTCAAATTGAAGCCCGAGTGTTGATGATGTCGACTAACAACATTCTTTCTCCGGCACACGGAAAACCGATCATCGTACCTAGCCAAGATATTGTTCTTGGATTGTACTACATGACTCGCGAAAGACCGTTCAGTAAGGGCCAAGGTAAATTATTTGGCAGCCCAACCGAAGTGCATTTTGCATTCGATTCAGGCTTAGTTGATTTGCAGGCTGCAATCAGATGCCGCATCGCTGGCAAGATTTGTGAAACCACTGTCGGCCGTGCGATGTTGTCAGAAATTGTTCCTGAAGAAATTCCATTCTCAGTCTACAACAAGACTTTGGGTAAAAAAGATTTGGCCGAGCTCATTGACGTTTGTTATCGTTTTACTGGTAACAAAAAGACTGTCTTGCTTGCTGATCATTTGATGGCAACTGGATTCAAACAGGCCATGAAAGCCGGAATTTCGATTTCGGTTCACGACATGCTGATGCCTCCAGAGAAAAAAGAGTACCTAGATAAAGCCTACGCACAAGTTCAAGAAATTGAAAATCAGTACGTCGAAGGTTTGATCACTGATGGTGAGCGCTACAATAAAGTAATCGATATTTGGGCTCAAACATCTGAACAGATTGCCAGCGCCATGATGAAGCGAATTTCGGTTCAGACCTTCAAAGCACCACACAATTGGAAGGGTGATACCAAGGACATTACTGCTCCTTCATTTAACTCTATTTTCATGATGGCTGATTCAGGAGCTCGAGGTTCGAACGCCCAGATTCGTCAGTTGGCTGGTATGCGCGGCTTGATGGCAAAACCATCGGGTGAAATTATTGAAACTCCGATCGTGGCTAATTTCCGCGAAGGTCTTTCAGTGTTGCAATACTTCGTATCAACTCACGGAGCACGTAAAGGGTTGGCCGATACTGCTCTTAAGACAGCTAACTCTGGATACTTGACTCGCCGATTGGTCGACGTGTCGCAAGACATGATTGTTACCGAAATCGATTGTTGCACGCTCGATGGTATTTTCGTCACTGCTCTGATCGAGGGTGGTGAAGTGATTGAGCGTATGGGTGACCGAATCTTGGGTCGCGTTGCGCTAGAAGAAGTGATCGACCTTGTGACGAATGAAGTGCTGGTTGCTGCAAACGAAGAAATCACTGAAGAGAAGATGAAAATCATCGAAGACAGTGGAATTGACCGCGTTCGCATTCGGTCAGTGCTGACTTGCCAAGCGAAAAAAGGAATTTGCTCGCACTGTTATGGTCGCGATTTGGCCAGAGGCCGCATGGTGAACATCGGTGAAGCTGCTGGGGTTATTGCTGCGCAGTCGATCGGTGAACCGGGCACTCAGTTGACTATGAGAACCTTCCACATCGGTGGCGCTGCTTCACGAAGAGCTGAACAGTCAAGTTTAGAAACTAAGACCAAGGGTACTTTGAAGTTCCATAATGTGAACACAGTTCGCAATAAAGAGGGCTTCTTGATTGCCATGAATCGAAATGGTGAAATCTCTGTGGTCGACGCACAAGGGCGTGAACGCGAGAAGTATTCAGTCGTTTATGGCGCAAAACTCTTGATGAAAGAGGGAGATGCCTGTGAGAAGGGCTCGCTCGTAGCTGAGTGGGATCCTTACTCGACTCCGATTATTACTGAAGCTTCAGGTGTCGTTCAACTTGAGGACATCGAAGAAGGTATCACCATGCAGGAGCAGTTCGATAGCGTAACTGGTCTTTCGCATAAAGTTATCACCGAGTCGAAGGCTACTGACAAACGACCTAAGTTGTTAGTGACCGATGGTAAAGGAAATATCCTAAAACTCGAGGGTACCAATAATCGTGTTGCCAGATACATGCTTCCGGTTGGAGCCAATCTGGTCATGAACGATGGTGACGAAGTGAAAGCCGGCGATACCATCGCTAAGATTCACCGAGAAACTACCAAGACCAAAGATATCACAGGGGGTCTTCCGCGGGTTGCTGAGCTTTTCGAAGCAAGAAAACCTAAAGATGCCGCTGTTATTACTGATATTGATGGAACCGTATCGTTCGGTAAAGACACCAAAGGTAAGCGTAAAGTTATCGTCAGCCCAGAAGTTGGCGACAGCAAAGAGTACCTCATTGGTAAGGGCCGACACTTAGCCGTCAACGAAGGCGACTATGTAAAAGCGGGTGAGCCATTGATGGATGGACCGATTAATCCACACGATATTCTCAGGGTTCTTGGTGAGAAGTCTCTTGCTAAGTATTTGATTGACGAGATTCAAGAAGTTTATCGATTACAAGGTGTTAAGATCAACGATAAGCATATTGAAACGATCGTTCGTCAAATGTTGAGAAAAGTGAAAATCAAAGAAGTGGGCGATACAACTTTCTTGGCTGGCGAACAAGTCGACAAGCAGCTTTTCGAAGCAGAGAACCAAAAGACCATGCAAACAGGTGGAGCGGCGGCAACAGCTGAGCCATTGTTACTTGGAATTACTAAGGCTTCTTTGACCACCGAGAGCTTCATTTCTGCTGCCTCTTTCCAAGAGACAACGAAAGTGTTAACTGAAGCATCGCTTGCCGGTCGAGTTGATTATCTTCGCGGCTTAAAAGAAAACGTCATCATGGGCCGATTGATTCCAGCTGGAACTGGTCTATTGAAATACAAAAGTATGACGATTCAAGTTGATGACACTGCGTCTGAAGTTGAAGCGACTGCACCATCACCGATGACTGCAGAAGCAGTAGCGCGGTAAGTACAAGTCGGAGCTTAGCTCAGCGGTAGAGCAGGGTCTTTACACGGCCAAGGTCATAGGTTCAATCCCTATAGCTCCGACCATTTAGTGTCCGGCTACAAAATGTGACGGTACTGCGTCATAGCCGAGTTGCAATAGACAGGCGTTTTCTGTTTGATTGCCGCAGAGGTAGTTTAAAC
>CAITVN010000031.1 GCA_903895855.1 Oligoflexia bacterium
ATAAGCTTCACTCACCTCTAGAATTTTCATGTCTCTAAACCATACCTTTCCAATATAGATCTATTCTATCACGCAGCTCAAGTTTCGGTCGAATGAGGCTGTGATAAAGTTCATTTCGATAGAACTGAACAAGTCCAAAATAAGCCGAATTGTCTGCAAGCTCTAACTCATCAAGAATTTCAAAAATCAGATCGTAGCGCACTGAAATGAATTTTTCACAATTTGCCTGCATACCACTTGGAGACAATAAGATCGAAATCATTACCCGATCGTCAGAAGGATTTAGACATGACCGAACGGCTTTGTAATAATCAGAGGTCTGGTCGACCGATTCACGACTATCAACCTTATTTTCAATAATCACAATAAAATCGGCGCTTTCAATGAGTAGATCAATGCGTCGCTCCGAAATTCCAGAGCTTTCTAAGAGCCCCAGACTCCCCAATGTCCTCTCTCTGCTCACGCGATACATTTCTGGCACTCGCGGCGCATTTTCAAGAATTCGATCGAGAATTTTTTGTAACAGCCAAGAGGCATTTTCACCCCCGATCAAAGGATCAAGCAGGGCACTAATGAAGTCGGAATGAAGATTTTCACTTCGATCAATACCTATCGTCTGCAAAACACTCAAGGTGTCGGTGTAACTTCTTTTTGGCAATTCAATGGCAGGCAGTAACTGACTAACCTGACGAAGATCTACAAGCAAACTCGACTGAGTCTTGCTCGACTTTTCAACCGCTGAAACTGTTAAGCCTGTGGAAATGGGAATCCTAGAAAGAGGTAATGGTTTCCGATTTCTCTCCCTCTCAACAAGGCACTCAATGACGACAAGGCTCTTGAGAATCTCCATCTGCCTTTCATTGAGCAAATCAACTGAACTGGCAATTGAAGGAGAAACCATACTTATCGTCTCGGAGCTTTTAAGGAAATTATCAATGCTCTTAACTTTTGCGGGACTCATCAGTTGGCGTTGCCAAACAGGCAAAACAACTAAGAATCAAACCTCGACCTTTGTTAAGACGCCTGCTTCATTCTCTTTAGCGACCCTTGCTCATAGAGCTCTACCACCGCTTCTGCGGCCTCTTTGATCTTTCGTTTGAGTGTCTCAGGTTTATTGACTCTGACATCGGCCCCGTAGCCCAGAACCCGTTCCACGAGGTCTGGGGTCACGCCCATTTCGAGAGTCATGCGAATTTCACCGGCCGCTAAGGCAGTCACTCGTTGCGACGAGTGCCAGCGACGCTCTTTGACGTATGAAGCGATTGGGGCCGCTCGGTGTTCGAATCAAAAGAATAGGTATGATCGAGAACAATATTGAGAATACAAATGAAATTTCTGCTCAAAAGTTTCAAAAAATATTTCAAAGCGTGCTTCAAGCTGCAACAGGGAATTCAATGCACTTGGCTAGATCAACAAAATCCCGTTGACCAGATTCAATTAGCATTTTAACTAGCTCTCTTCTTCTTTCGACACTTAATGATTGAGATTGAGCGATGATAGACTGACGATACGTCTTTGTAAGCCTGTTACCAAACTGTCTGAAAAATTCTTCTCGACTAGGAAGGACCAAATACTCATCAATTTTTTCAGCCAATGTGGCTCTCTCAGTATTTTTTCGATTGGCCTGCTTAATCTGCCTCTTTCTTTGCATGACAGCTTGCAGATAAACTGACGCAGCACTAATTTCAGTCTCAACATGACCAAGTCGCCTAAAAACGGTTTCACTGTCTGCTAAATAGACCAGTTTCTGTCGCTCTAACTCAACTAGTTTTCTACGAAAAACAGTCACTTGTACGAGCACCTCTTGGTCAGTAAGATTCTGCGGTTGCTTACGCCACTCGTCTAGTTCCCTGACCCAATAGCTGGAGGTCATTCTCAAATCAGAAGGCACCCGAATTACCCCCTCCTTACTAAAGAGTGAAAATCCAATTCGTTCTAGATTTTCCGTAATCCGTCGATTTGTGTTCTGGTTTAACAAAAGAATCCTCAATTCATTCCAAAAGTGATCACCGTGCAAAGCCAAACTCGCATTCAGGAGTCGACTAAGCTCGCCAATAAACATACTCCCCCAAGTCTCATACGCATATTTTCCGTTAGAACTTGATTGAAAACCATAATGGTTAACATTCAAATAACCAAGGGGCTTAACAATCAAGTTCAACATTTCTTGCGTCGACAGTTCCTCTGCCTTTTGGAATCTACTAAGATACCCGCAGCTATCGTCCTCTAAAACTGGATTATATTTATTATAAAACTTATTCACCTACACCATCCATTCTATCGAGCACTTTCTGTTCTTCACGACGCCTGCTTCATTCGCTTTAGCGACCCTTGCTCATAGAGCTCTACCACCGCTTCTGCGGCCTCTTTGATTTTTCGTTTGAGTGTCTCAGGCTTACTGACTCTGACATCGGCACCGTAGCCCAGAACCCATTGCACGAGGTCTGGCGTCACGCCCATTTCGAGAGTCATGCGAATTTCACCGGCCGTTAAAGCAGTCACTCGTTGCGACGAGTGCCAGCGACGCTCTTTGACGTATGAAGCGATGGGAGCACGAAACACGAGTTCGATGGTTTCGATTTTTTCTTGGCGATAAACGCCGAATGAACCGGAAAAATATTTTTCGGGATCTACCCTTTCGCCTTCATACAGATCGGTCAACATCTCTGCCACTTGCATTCGGGGCAACGCAAAAGTCTTGACTTTGTGATCACCCAAATCTTCGGCAATTAAATAAAGTGAGCCCTTTGAAAAATACA
>CAITVN010000032.1 GCA_903895855.1 Oligoflexia bacterium
GCCAAATCATTCGTGATGGAACTTTGATCAAAAGGTGAATGTGGTTGCCCACGTTTGCGTAGCGATAAAGCCGCACACCATAGCGCTTAGCGAGATCATTGGTAAAATGATAAATGTGATCACAATGCTTGGGGTGCAGCATCGAATTCAATCCGCGCGCCACCGATGAGCGCAAAACTACGTGAAGCGCTTGCTTGGGGTCAATCGGCCTACGCGTTTTTCGTTTGCTCTTGGTGTGATCGCCACCATGAGAGATGTCGACAGTCTTTGAATTGAATCCAGGCAAAAAAGACTGAGCTTTAACTCGCATATTTTATCAAATATCATCGGGGCAATGGGTTTACAAGTGCATAATCGCATCCTACTAACCAGTTAAGACCATGCGGCCAGAAAACCATGTCACTCAAAGATATTCAAAAACTTGCCATTGAAGGCATCGCAAAACTGCCCTTTGAGACCCTCCGCGAGGCGATTAAAACGTTTCTCAATACGATTGAAGAATTGACAAAGAAAATCACTGACCTACGTGACGAGAATCAACAACTCAAAGACGAAGTAGCGCGCTTGAAGGGCGAAAAGGGCAAACCTGCGATCAAACCCGAGACTAATGAAAAAGAAAAAGATCCGACACATAAGCCTAAAGACCGCGCCAAGGGAGCCAAACGCACTAAACTCGATAAAATCGCGATCACGAAAACCCAGACTATCCCGATTGACCGAGCCAAGCTTCCATTAGACGCTAAGAACAAGGGTACGCGCTCCGTGGTGATTCAAGATCTTGTTGTTACGCCAGAAAACACCCGTTTTATCATCGAGCGGTTTTACTCTGCGTCTACCCGTCAATCGTATGAATCAGAATTACCGGAAGCTTACCGGGGGCATGAGTTTGGCCCTGGGATTCGCGCCATGGCTCTCACCCTTCATTATCAGTGTCGAATCACGCAAAAAATATTGCACCCCCTTCTTTGTGGGGTTGGTGTGCAAATTTCCGAAGGGCAAATCGGCGAGATATTACTGGCCTCTTCAAACCAAGTCTTTCACGACGAAAAAGAAGCTGCGCGATGTGCCGGCATTGAGAAGCAAGGTCACCAGCATATTGATGACACTGGCGCACGTCTTAACGGCAAAAACGTGTTCACGATTGTCACGACTAATGATTTCTGCTGCTCGTTCACGACCTCGATGAGCAAAGATCGGCGCTCCGCAATCAGGGCATTGAATGGCGGTTTTGAGTTAAAATACGTGATTAACGAAACCGCGCTCAATTATATGAGAGACAAGATCAGCAATCGCAATCTGATTCGTGCTTTAGCCAACCTGGGGTGCGGAAAACTTTACATCGAATCAGAATTTGAAAAAGAAATTCTGCAATCACCACTTTGCGTGGGGGCCAAAAATATTTGGAAAAAGTACATTCAAGAAGGCTGCGCAATCGGCGCTTATCATGCGGGATTTATGGGACCACAAGCCTCCGTACTGATTTGTGACGATGCCCCTCAATTTAAGGGTATTTTAGAGTATCTTGGGCTTTGTTGGGTTCATGAGGGCAGGCATTACAAGAAACTGATGCCACAAAATCCCTATTTCCAAAAAGTGTTAGATGAATTCTTAAACTCGTTCTGGGATTTTTACCGCGCTCTCAAAAAATATCGAAAAGCCCCCGATGTACTCGAAAAAACAGCGCCTGAGTCAATGGTTCGATCAATTGTTTTCGCCTACGACTGACTACTACGCACTCAATCATCAGATCAAGAAGACTGCCAAAAAGCGGGCCTCTCTTTTACTAGTCTTAGATCGACCAGACATTCCCTTGCACAACAACCCTGCCGAACTCGATATTCGTGAAAAGGTGATCCAACGAAAAATCCGAAACTGCTTTCGATCGATTCGAGGTGCAAAGGCGAGCGACACATTTTTGAGCCTGCTTGCTACGTGCCGAAAATTAGGCATCTCTTATTGGGGCCTACATCTCGGATCGAATTTACCGTGCCGGGAAAATTCGGCCGTTAGCCGAAACTATTTCTCAAATCGTTCTTCCTCAAATCCGTCTATCCGAGTTTGCTGCTGCTGCTGCCGCCGCTGCTGCCTGACAGAAACCACGCCTAGCCGCCATCTCCGCCGACTGCCCCATCCCGGCCCAACCGCCTAAAGTTATTGGGTAATTACGTACGGCAGTCCGGGCTTGAGTTGTGTCATTTAATACTGTATATAATTGGTCAATTAAAAATCAGTGGCAGTAAGATAGCGAGGCTAGGTATGTTGGTGTCGTCTAAAATTAAGAGATCCAAAGAATCCAAGACATCCAAAAAATTCAAGACGTCGCCTCATTCGCTATCTCGATCTATATTTTCGGCCTTACCTTGGCTCTGCGTTTTCTTAACTGGTTGCCCAACAGGTGATCCGAGTGTGAAGCCCCTCAATCCCGTACGCTGGTGCGTGCACACCGATAAAAGCGAATGCAAATCCGAAGACTTCAAATCAGAGTCGGCGTCGAGAATGATCTTGGTACTTCCTACTGGTTTTTCGAGCGATCAGTACGACGAATTTAGATTTGCCTTCGATCAATTAGTAGCGACGTTCAGCAGTGTGCCGTCCGAAGCGCTTTATTCAAATCGATTCAAGAACCAGATCATCTTTTCGGCTTATTGGCAGCCAACTGCTGACTATCAAGCGAAGGTGCTCTCAGATGGTAGCAGTCGACGCTTTTTAAGTCTCAAACCAGACGCTGTAAAAAACTCGGTTCAGAAATTTTTCGAAGATCCTGGATTTCAAAAACATCCTTCGTCGGTGGTGGTGTTGTTCAATGACAATACCGAACTGGTGACCGCCAACACGGTGAACGGGCGTGACCTGTCGGCCTACTATGGCATCACGAAACTCAACTTAAAGCACATCGAATCGGCTTATGTGACGACTCACGAAATTGCCCATTCTTTACTAAACTGGGCTGACGAGTACGTTGAGCATGGCTTCGAAGACCTGAGTATCAATTCGACTGAGGTTTTCACTCCCTTTCTCAAGTTAGGCGATGAGTGGGATACTGAGCTTCGAAATCATTCAGACTTGTTGGGTGCCTACGACATACGACTCAGTGAAATTCTTGCAGATAACGGCGCTGACAATCTTTCAACCACCCAGCACCCCGGCCGGGTAGGGCAGTTAGAACATCGGGTTTCAGTAGACATGACCACTGAAGGCGGGCTGTATTTTTCGAAAGGCGTTTACCGAAGCCCTCAAAATAATCTCATGGCTGCCGCACCTGGGTTTGCGTTCGCTCATTCTGAGAGCCAAGAGCAAACGTTGCAAGCCGCGTTCAATTTTTTGCCGAGTCGGGCAAATGACCGAATTCGAGTAGCGGGTCCGGTATCTGACACTGAAAGGCCGGTAGGTCACTTTGCAAAACTTCTTCTGTTTGACGCCGACAAGTACAATCGGTTTCACCCCACCCAATCGTACACTATTGAAATGGGTTGGTACGAGCGTCAATACAAAACCTGTTGGAATGGCCCGATTCCGTATCCTTGCTACGACGATGTTTGGACGACAAAGCAAAAGGTTGTTTCGCCCTCGGCAAGAACGGTGAGTTTAAATTTAGGAATCGCCGCCGATGGTGGCCCCGGACTATTTTTACTCAGTGCGCTTTGCGAAGGCGGCATTCAGAACGAAATTGACCCTTGTGAAATTTTCTTGAACTCTTCAAAGTACAACGGCAATTCACAGGGTCTCACTGTTCATTTTAAAGTTCCCTATCAGGAAGTTAGTGTTGAGCTGCCTAATATGATGACTCAGTACTGGTGGAAATTTAGAACTGATAACGGAACCTATAGTTCAAATTATACGGCATGGGCCTCGGTCTATCGTGCTCAATTTTAGGCCGATACTCGTGGGCTTTCTTGCGGTTCGTTCGCTCTAGCTACACATAGGCAAGCACCAAAAATAAAAACGCAGCCCGATAAGTAGATCCATAATAACAGAGCAATGATGCTGCCGAAGGCTCCATAGACGACGTTGAGGCCCGCAAAATCTTTTAGATAAATGACAAAAAGTTTCTCAGTGGCTTGCAAGAGAATCGTTGTGATGAGTGATGCGCGCCACACTTCTGAAAACCGCACGGGGCATCTCGGCGCCAATTTGTAGAACAGACACAAGCCCAAAAAAATGACTACTATCGGTATCAGATAGGTGCCGATGCCGATGAGTTTCGCGACTACGGGTAAGATCATTCCTAAGAAAAAAACTCCGGCCGTTACCCCAAGAATCATGAAACTTTTGAGCGGCAGGCGCCACCAACTGTGCGCTTTGGTCTTCCAAGCGCGATTGGTCACGTAGATCAAGGTGGCAAAACACTGTGAAGACACCCAAATCAACACGACAAAAGCGGTGACCCCTGCGGTTGCGCGAGCGCGAACGACACCTGAGATCATTTCAAAGACCACTTTTTGCATCTCGATGCCAATGGGTAGGTACTGGCCCATGTAAGCAACCACCAGTTCGGTGGCGTGACCGCCGTCTACAAAGTGAGAGGCAATGGCAACCAAGAGAACCGTCAGCGGAAACAGTGAAAAAAAGGCGTTATAAGCAAATGCTGCAGCCCACTGGGTTCCGTCGACGCGAAAAAAATGAGCGATTGCGCGAAAACTAATATTCCAAATTTGACGAATCGCTGAAGTTGCAAAAGGTAAATAGTTCATGTGCCTAATCGTACCTCGCTACGGCTTGGGTGATCTACGAAAATGCGACGAACTTCAGTGAAACTTCATAAACATAATTCGCTGCACGGCTCTCGAGTCCTTGCGCCGGCGTGAAGGTCGCATTACACTGAGTCACATGATACCACTTCAAGGTTCTCAAGAATGGCAGGCACTTCAAAAACATTTTCAGGTGATCGAAAGCAGGCACTTGAGAGACTTCTTTAGTGAAGACCCGAATAGGGCTCAGCGCTTCACTCTCGATGCCTGTGGTTGGCGGCTAGATTATTCAAAAAACCGAATGACTGAAGAAACGATGAAGTTGCTGCATTCTCTGGCCAGAAGACAAGGTCTGGATCAGAACATAGGCGCGATGTTCGCCGGAAAACCCATAAACGAAACTGAAGGTCGCGCGGTCTTGCACAC
The DNA here is from genome assembly GCA_903895855.1 of Oligoflexia bacterium. Lineage (GTDB taxonomy): Bacteria > Bdellovibrionota > UBA1018 > UBA1018 > UBA1018 > CAITVN01. Next base: position 5,115 of record CAITVN010000032.1, read on the forward strand.
TGCTCTTCGCAATCGGTCGAATAGGCCTGTGTTTGTTGATCAAAAAGACGTCATGCCGGATATCAATCGCGTATTGAGCCAAATGGCGGTGTTTGCCAATGCGGTTCGCTCAGGCGAATGGCGAGGCCATACCGGCAAAAAGATTCGCACGATCGTGAATTTGGGTATTGGCGGTTCAGACTTGGGCCCGGTGATGGCAACCGAAGCGCTTAAACACTACGCTGATCGAAGCCTGGGGGTTCGATTCGTATCAAACGTAGATGCGACTCACTTTGCAGAACAGTGTCGCGATTTAGATGCGGCAGAGACACTTTTTATTGTCGCCTCGAAAACATTCACGACTCAAGAAACCATGACCAATGCTCAGTCGGCTAGGCAGTGGTGTTTGAGTCAGTTGAAAGATTCAGCCGCCATTGCAAAGCATTTTGTTGCGTTGTCTACCAATGCCGAAGCGGTTGAGGCGTTTGGCATTGACTCGAAAAATCGGTTCGAGTTTTGGGATTGGGTCGGTGGTCGGTACTCGCTTTGTTCGGCCATTGGTCTGCCGATAATGCTTGCAATCGGACCAGACCATTTTTTCGAAATGCTCGACGGATTTCATTCGATGGATGAACATTTTCGAACCTCGCCTCTTGAAAAAAACCTTCCGGTCACACTGGCGCTTCTCGGCGTCTGGTATAATAATTTCTTTCAAGCTGAGACTTGTGCAGTTCTACCGTATGATCAGTATTTGCATCGCTTTGCAGCCTACCTTCAGCAAGGTGATATGGAAAGCAATGGTAAGAGTGTTGATAAACAAGGCAACCCGGTTTCGTATCAAACCGGCCCTGTTATATGGGGTGAGCCAGGTACCAACGGGCAACATGCGTTTTACCAATTGATTCATCAAGGCACAAAGCTGATTCCTTGTGATTTTATCGGATTTTCAAAATCTCTCAATCCCATTGGCGACCATCATCCGAAACTCATGGCCAATTATTTTGCTCAAACTCAGGCTCTTGCTTTCGGAAAAAACGCAGAAGAACTTCGAGCAGAGAAAGTGCCGAGCGCGTTGGTGCCGCACAAGACCTTTTCTGGAAATCGCCCGAGTAACTCTCTGCTTTGTCAAAAGCTAACGCCGCACACCCTTGGGGCATTGATTGCACTTTACGAACACAAAATATTTGTTCAAGGCGTGATTTGGAATGTCTACTCTTTCGATCAGTGGGGGGTCGAGCTGGGTAAAGTACTCGCTAAAAATATTTTGCCCGAACTTTTGCCTGAACGCGGCTCTCAGAGCGCCGAGCTTGACTCGTCAACTCGCGAACTCATTCGACGGTACCGCGATTGGCAGTGAACGCTTCGCGCCAGCACCGAGCGGGCGAGTTGGCCTTCTCGATGCTGGCGCGCTAATAGCTTTTGATGGTTTGCAGTTTTTAAAGAACAGGAGCCATAGTTTGCAAGGTGACAAATTGGCCAGTGGTCAATTGAATGCGTGTTTGACCAATTTCTTTGAAATTCATCACTTTGGTTTTGAGGTAAAAGAACTTTGATTCGCGACCCCCAACAAGAACTCCGACTGCCGCTGTGGCCACAGCTGTTGGAAAGGTGAAGCGAACCAGATTGCCGGTTCCGGCATTACGGCTAGCCATCAGAGGTCTGACTTGACCGAGTCCATCGGGTCGCCAGTCAACAGCGAGGTATCTCGAAGTGGCGAATGAACTCGTCATCACATTACCAACGATTCCATTAAGCCCTGGGCGTGTGTTTCTGATGTAGTAGTAAAAATGCAAGGTGCCGTCGGCTGATGATTTGACTACGCGATTTTGAAGAGTTCCTTCAAAGAGTAGACTTCCCAAACCATTGGTGATCTGAAAAGGAATCAATTTGTCGTGAATCACTGTGCCAGCCAGGTCTGTTTCAGCGGCGGCCGTGGTGCCGGGTAAAGGTAAAGGCCCCGCTCCGATGGGTAGAAAGACTGAAGCGCTGGCCTGCCAACTTAGGCAGGCAAACAAAAGGGGCGCGATCATTAGTCTGAATTTTTGAATTTTCATAAGGCATCTCCTGTTAATTTAATTAATTAATGAAAACCGAACTAGAAGCTAGTCGGTGATCAGATAAAGCAAAATGTATACCGAAACCTCGCGGCCTACCCTCAAGTTGACTTCACTGTTTGAAGGCATTTTTTGATGACGGGTTAGCGTCATTTATGTCACTGAGAATGGCCATTTTTTGCGCCTAATAGGGCGAGTATTTTCAAAACTCAAATTGTACATCTGGCAAAACGCGGAGTATGATCTGAACCTAAACGATAGAAAGGTCACTGATGTCGAAAACAGAAAGTGCCGGAGACACACGTAGGCTCATTGAACTTTGTTTCGGATATTTTCTGGCCTATATCGGTACCGGAGTTGCCGTAAAATATTTTACGCTTTACTCTGAAAACCCTATTTCAGAGGTGGGGTTTTTGATTAACAACACCGCCGGAAGTTCGGCGTTTGTGTTCTTGGTTGTAGCGGCTCTGGGTTGGTACCGCGAAACATTTAAACACCTTTTTACAAAAAAATCTTGGCCGATCATCGTTTCTGGGCTTTGCACCGCCATTGTCATTCCGACCACAACCCTCATGTACCTTCTGCCAATTTCGGTGATGGTAGCGATGATTATCATGAGAGGAAGCATCATCATCGTGAGTCGCTTGGTCGATGCGGTTCAAATTAGGCAAGGCATACTTAAGAAAAAAGTATCTTGGGAAGAAGATCTGTCGATCGTGTTCGCGCTACTTGCGGTTGGAACCAATATCTTTTTTGGTCAAAGCAAAGATTTTGATTTTGTTCAGCACCCCACCGCTTTGACCATCATGGGCTTTTACATTGTCGCTTACGCTATTCGTATTTACATTATGAATGTGTATAAAAACTCAGCTGCTAGCTTGAAGCTTGAAAATAAGATCTTTTTTTCGATTGAACAACTTTGGGCGAGTTTTTTGATGGTTCTTGCTGTCATTGCGATTAGTGTCTGGACTTCGCTGACTCAGAGCGACTCAAACCCCCTGCAAGAGGTTCTTCGCAGTGCGACTTCTCCTTCAGCTCTGGCCGTGGTTTCTGGTCTGCCCTATGCGGCAGTGGCATTTTTTTCGGTCTTTATTTTCATGTACCGCGGGCGCACTGCGACGTTTGCGGGGGTGCTGAATCGATTGACTTCGTTGATCGCTGGCACGATTTCAACGTTGATTCTGAGTTTTGCTTACCAGAGTCGTCCGCCCTCGGTGCGTGAGTGGTTCTCTTTTTTCTGGATCGCGATTGCGACGGCATTACTGGCGCGATCAGAGTTGAAGAGAAAACCCCAGGTCACCTGTACGGTTTAGGCATGAAAACCACGTGAACAGAAACCTGGCATGCGATCAATGTCTAAAATGTCATCAGTGAAAAAATCAGAGATAAACAAAGAGATTGATGAGTCCGAGCTCAACGTTAGTGGCATTGCTAACGGCTAGATTTAGACGGGGTCCGATTCCGAACCAAGAAGTAAAGTTGTAATTGGCCCCGATGCCTAGATTGAATGTGTAAGTCAGGTCGAGGTTGTTCGACTTGGTGATGTTACCGAATACAAAACTTGAACTCGTGTAAGCCGAGAGGTGATCGTCTTGCCAGAAGTGAAGGCTGGCGGCTGGACCAACCGACAAAACAGCGTTCATTTGAGTGCCACTTGCGACCGAGGCTATTCCGCCAACCGCTAGGCCGTCTTTGATGAAATATTCGACCGTCGGGCTAACGGTGAATACCGATTGAGCGCTTCCGACCACCATGTCAAACTTTGAGGTCGAAACTGACCAGCTGCCTGGTGCAAGGTTGATCGTGCTTTCGTTAGCAAAACTAACTGATTGCAGGACAACAAATGCGGTGATGCTCATGCACAAAGTTACAAAATTTTTCTTCATAAAAATGGTCTCCTTTATAAGTTCGCTAACCCGGCCTACTTCGATTTGATTTAAATGCCTAACCTGCTCGAAAGTAAAGCCTATTTTTTGTTGCGATGGCCTGAGTTCATGATTCACGCTAGTTGGAGTGGGCGATTGGTTTCGAACCTATCCTAGACCAAAAAAGCTCTTGCTATTGTTTTTCTGGTTACATTCTTTGATCAGTCCTTGCGAATTGACCGTTGCTTTGTAGTGGGCATCGGGATTGTAAATCGAGCCAGGAACCGTGAACGTAATGACCCGGGTGGCGCCACTCGCTATGGGATTAGTAAAAATAGTATAAGAATTGCCGTCTGTTTCGAGCTTCACGTCAAATCGCTCTTGGGTCGATGCCCCGGAGTTGTGAATGACGACTTGAATGAGAGTGAGTCCTCTGGTTGAATCCCAGATCGGGTCTGGAAGATCGGTAACGGCCAGGTCTGCGAGTAGGCGGCAGTATGCGGGGGGGCGTGGGTCTGTTTGGAGTTCTTGAACAGATCGATTTTCGTGTGCAACAAGAGTGTCAGAGATCGGGGTAGATGCTCTACTTTGAAAAGACAGACACAAATTCATTACAGTCAGTAAAAAAAGAACGCCCTTGGTTTTAGTCATATTGATTTCCTCATGAGATTTAGTGTCGGGTATTTTTGATTGAAGGGGGGTCAACCTCAATAACCAAAATTTTCATATTAATGATCAAAAGTTAAGCAATCGCTGTGCCACGGTCTAGTAGTTGTGAAACGAGATGAGTTGCTGTCGAGCGAAGCGCACTCGACTTCAGTGACAGTAACGACACAATTGGAGTGCATCGCGGCTAATGAGAATCGTTAAGGTGATTGGCGGCTTCGATTACTTCAGGTAGGGTTATTCAGGCGACGTTTCCAGGAAATTTTTTTAGCCAGCTAATGGCTTCTTCTTCTGAAGAAAAGAGTTTTGTCGGCACAGTCGGCTTGTTGATACCTAAGAAAAAATTTCCAATCGTTTTGGTCATCGGCGAGTCGATAAGTAATGCGGCCGCAGTGAAAATATTTCCGGTTGCTGCGCCGGCATAGTGTATGCGCGCCTCTCTATCAACGCTTTTGATGTTTCTGATATCAATGAGAGCAGGTGTTTTTTTGCCGTTAAGAATTCTTGCCATCGAATCGGTACAAAGCTTCGCCTCGGTCAGGGGGACCGTCGCGCCGGCAGCATACTTGATTAGAACAAACTCATTAGTGAGTCTGACATTCTGGCTACCCACTGTGAAATCTAAAGGTAAATTTGTCATTTGTTCGACTAGCTTAAGGCGAGGCCGGGTCTCGGGTCAAGAGTTGAGAGTGATCTTTCTGGCGCGCGACAGCAGTAGCGCTTGAATAAGAAATTGAGAAAAGTAAGGTTGTTGCCTCGGTTCGTCAAAAAAATGGCTAAACAAAAAACGGGTGCGGCCTCACTCGGTAGTGGTAAACCTTTGTGAGGGGTAGCCAGTCTGAAAAAGTTTTTTTCTCAATGATGACGGCGTTTGTTTATTTTGCTACAGCTGTTACCTTTGGTGTTCTGGTAATCACTAACTGCGTGAACCAGAAAAAATTACCAATTGAAAGCACACGCTTGGTCTTGTTTGGTTACATCAACTTGTGTGACGGCGTCATTTTTCCAGTTTGAAGCAGTGGTCGTTAACCCATCAATACCGATCACACTCGGGGCCGTGCAATTACCGCTGCCAAACAGACTATTAAATGCGGTTTGGTTGTCACTCGCCAAAAGTGTGTTCCAGGGTATCGCGTAAAGTGCGCCTTCGGATTTTTTGCGAACTTCGGTTTCAAAAAAATACATGGTACCGTTGCTCATCGAGACCGTTTCACCAATGACATCACCTGCTGCAACATGGGCCCCCGCAGTCACCACAGGATTGTGCACATGAGTGTATTTAACAATGTAATTTGCGCCGTAGCGCACCCAAACGCCTTCAACTTCACCACTTTCCATAGGGCTGGTACTTGCTTGAACTAAAGCCACCACGCCAGGCGCCATGGCATAGACTTTTTCTCGCGCACTTTTTCGCATTTCAATTTCGGTCGCCACTTCTCCACTCGGATAGGTTCCGGCCTCCCAGACACCAAAGGGGCCACAGCCCGCATTCGAGACGTTAGCGAGAAAGCTGCTTTTGTTTCCTGAACTCAAGGCTGTGGGATTGCCTCCCGACTCAAAATAAAAAGTAAGTACAGGCGCGTCGGTAACTCCGGCCGGGTAGTCTGCCAGGGCGCTCGAACAATTAGGATGCCCTGACGAGCCGCTTGAATTAGAACTTCCTGATTCGGTATTGGTTGTGCCCGTTTCGTTGGTTCCTGACGATGTCGTAGTGGCAGATGGGGCAGTCGGTGAGGGGTCAGCTTCTCCGCAACTGGTGAGACTACCCCAAGCCCCTACCCAAACCAGAACGACGAGAACGTCTGAAATTTTAGCCAACTGAACTTTCACTTCTTTATTTTGAGCCGACTTTAAGAAAAGAGCAAGCAGATGAATTTTGCCCTGAAATCGCTACGATTGACAGTTTCTGGGGCAGTTTGAGTGGTCGTTTATCTTGGTAGCGAATCGAATAGCAAAAACCGACAATCTAAACTAAAACTGAACTATTCGTTGTACCGTACTAACCGAAGCGGGGTTTATGATGGACTTTGATGAAGCTTTTCACTGGCACGTTCGGTGGAAAATGAAACTCTGGAACTACATGAAGCAACCAGACGGTTCACTTCAAGCTGATGAAATTCAGCACGATCATCATTGTTTATTGGGTGAGTGGATTTATGGTGAAGGGCTCAAGTATTCTTCAAGTCCCGAATTTGAAATCTTAAAGCGCGAGCACAAGCGGCTTCATCGGGCAGCCGCTATGGTGGTGCGCTATTTAAATGATGGGTTGCCTTACGCCGAAGAATTGGCGCTAGGTTCTGAAAGTGATTTTGCTTTAGCTTCACTGAATATTGCTTCGGCGATTGAGTTGCTAAAAAAGCGCGGTTCATAGGCATCTTGGCTCAAGCTTGAAAATGAGGGCGGCCGCCTGATCGCTAGGCGCCGCGACAAAATCGCGCAGCATTTTCTTGGCGCGTTTAAAATTCGCCGCCCGGACTCTCTGCGGTTGACCGGTGAGCCCTAACTCTTGGGTTGGCATCGCAGTTTCAATGAGATCAGCACTGTTGAGAATGAGTGCCTTGAGTTGCAGTGGGGTGATTTTTGGCGCGATCATCTTGAGTTGAGCCGCAAGATTGGCAATGAGCGGGGCTGAGAACGAGGTGCCACTGATGGGGCCATGGCCCGGATACAGTGCAGGATAGATTCCTCTAACGTCTTCGCCTCGCACAAAAATGTCTACATACTTGCCGTAATTGGTGAAGGTGGCGGCGAGTCGTTTTTTGTCGAGCGCTCCAACAGTCAGAACTTCGTCAACAGGCCAGGTTGCAGGCATATTGAAATAAGCAGCAGTCATGTTTGCCTTTTCATTGCCAGCCGCAACCACATAGAGTGCGGGATTAAAAATGTGCCGAAGCAGGGGTTGCACAAGATGGCTCTTCATGTACTCAAGAGCTGGCTCGCGAAACCGTGCAGGAACCTCGTTGAGGTCAATGCCTAAGCTCAGGTTCAAAATTGAAACCTCATGCCGCGAGGCAAATTCAAACGAGCCGTAAATCGAGTCAATCGTTTGCTTGAAGAGCTCAAAAAGATAAGCGTCGTCTCGGCTAGCTTCGTCGAGTTCGGGATAAAGAGCCTTCATACTTTGCTTTTCGATGTCAGCGACGGGTAGAACTCGCATCGGCACGATTCCAATCGTAGGCATATTGAGCGAAGCAAAAAACGCGACTTGCGTACCGTGTGAGAGTTCAGCACCGTAGAGGTCATCGCCGAGATCTTCGCTCGTTTCACGTTTGATCACGCGGTAAAAAGGAAACAGGTCGCTACCCAAAAAATCGTAGCCAAGATAGTAAGCCCGCCCAGATTTTTGCTGCGGATCAGAAAAAGGGTGAATCGAGCGTTGAAGCTTAGGGTGGTTATAATCTATTCCCGAATCTACGACACCGACTAGTACCTGGTGATTCTTGACATTCTCATCGCCCCGGGCGGTGATGCCGACCCAGTGCGGATTCACGAGCTCCCATTGAGGTGAGCCGACTTGAAAATCTTGTTTCTCGGCGATGCAGGCAAATAGAAATAAAGTCAGAATGGCAGCTAAACCTGATTTTATGCGCATGCCGTGATATACTTCATTATTTACACATTAAATAGATAAATAAAAAGTGTCACACGATCTGCAATAACTCTGAAGCGCTCATTCGATTGTAAAGAAAATCGCGATTTTTTGTACCTTTTGACTAGATCCGATCACAGAAACTAAAGTGGCTTGAGAAAGGCGCCTGCCTAAGTCGGCATTTAGGGCTTAACGGGGTTGCATTACTATGCCACTTACAAGCATTCTCGCCACCCAACTATTTCGGCGAAATGACACTTTGGTGGGGCATAGATCATTCTGTACGCTACCGTGAATGAGAATGAGACAGAGATGAACAACAGTGTCATTTCGACTTTTGCCTGATAAAGACTCCATTTGGGGGAATTTAAGATGAAATTTGTGTCACAGAAAATGGCGGCCGGCGGCAGTCGACTTTTCACTTTGGCTTTAGTGGTTGGCGTGGGATCGTCGATTTACCCAATGGCAGCAGAGGCCATGGTATCGCCCACACTTAAGAAGCTTCATGAGTTGAACGCAACAGATTCACCTACCGGTGACCCCATTCTGCGTTTCGTGATTCCCGGTCGAGACCGAAAAATGGCTGGGGTGCTCGTTGCTTCATGTTCTCCAGTTGATGCCCATTTGGGGGCACAGTCATTTGAGTGCGTCGGCAGTGTCTATGACACGACGAAATTCTTGAAGTTTCCCACGTTCTCGTTTTTGATGCACGGGCCGTCAGGCCATGTCATGGACGAAATGCCAAGTCCAGTGATGCAAACTAGCACTGGGCAAGTTTCGATTGTATCGATTCATGGCAATAACATTTCAACCATTGACCCTTGGACTGGAGTCTCTACGGTTCTTAAAGAGCTTCCGTCTCGAGGCGATCCTCTGATCTTTGTTGACCCTCAAGCTGACCTGATTTTATCAACCCATGGATTTTATCTGCCACTCGAAGGTGGTCAGTACCGATACGTTGACCTCAGGTCGAAGCTTGATTCTCTTGATTCTCTTGATTCTCTTGATTCTAAAGATACTTTGTTTCGTGTAATCGCGCTTGGCACTTCAGGAGATATCGCTGTCGTCAGTCAGAAGGGCCGCCTGTGGGTCTTTCGCGCTAGCCAAGATGAATCTAGTTTGCCGGCTAGCTTTGACCTTCCAGCGGGAGCTATTCTGAGAGATCCAAAAATTTGGTGTCTTGGTTCTGATCGACTGGTGATACAGAGCCATGATTACGAAAACAATTTAACCCAGGTGCTCACCACTGTCACCGGCTTAGCTTCTCATCTCGCGGTAGCCCCTGAAATCGCGGTTCGAAGATTTGCTGTTTTGGGTGATGGCATTCCGATGCGACCGAGTCTTCTGGGTAACCCTTTGGTGCTTGAAAACCAAACTTTTGCCTTTGGATCTCTGCAAGGAACGCTTGAAATTCTCGGTTCTCGACCTAGTGACGATAGGTCGGTCAAAGTCTCGCAAGGCTCGATATTCAATACTCCCAGTTTTGATGGCGGTGGCAGAGTGTGGGTGAGCGACGTCGAAGGACTGGGTGTGCTACTGGATTTGATGACTTCAGATTCAACCAAAACCGTCGTTAAATCATTTCTTTTACCAAAAATACTTAAAAGCAAGGCACTCGTTTCTCAAAGCGTGTGGACACCGAGTGGACTCATCGTCATGGCACTCAAGGGCATCGACTCAGTCGTCGGTTTGATTTCTCCTATCGGTAAACTTCTCTCAAAATTGAAGGTATCAGGCTGGATCTCAGACATGGACTTTCCGATTTCTATCCCGCAAGGGGTGATCGTGGGTGTGTCTGACGATGAAGTAGACCCTTCGATCGATCGTACGGTGGTGCTGGGGTATTAAAAAAGGGCACCGCTCGGCTCGATCGTTCTCATGGTGTGAGAGTACTGATGAACTTTTGGGTTTTGAAACGGCCCTGATTTAGTAAATGTAAATTGTGTATTTCTCAAGCTAGCTCATTCGATCTGGCGATTTAACACTATCTAGGGGGGGCTTATCAGTTACCGCCTTGGGCAAGATGACGTTTTACAAGAAATAACCATTGAAGACGGTGAAGTGTTTCCTGAGGGCGCGACTCTGTTTGACGGCGAGCTTTATCAACTCACCGATCGATTTGCGCCACTCCAAAGCTTGCCACCAGCCTGTACTGCCGGCTCTGTCGTTACCGTTTCAGAAGAGCTCTCTTGCCAAGCAGGAACTGTGGCAAAACTCTCTACGCAACCAGATGCCAAAATAGGCATAAGTCCCAGTAAACTCGTTACAATAGGGTAGTTGAATCGAGAGATTCAGATCATCGTTAGTTGCTCCATATAAGGGGCTAGGGGTGCCAAAAGACTCATGCGTCTTACTGTGGTTGACTATATAAGTCAAACTTTAGTGAGCCCGCTCGATAGTCGGCTCACAACTCTTCGAGTAGCCCACGGTATCCGGCGCGTCGAAGTGTAGCTTGCGTTTCTGGATTCTGAACCGCTCGTCTAAAGATTTTCAAAAGTTCTGGGTATTGCCCATAATGGTAATAAACTGGCTGGTGCTTCAAGAGGTCGGCAATCGTTTCAATCACGACAGGGTTTTGCTCGAGTTCAGGAAAGGCTGCAAGATAAGACGTTACGGTCAATAGGTCGCCTCGTTTCAAATACGCTACGATCTGAGTCATCCACTCCGGCGAAATCTGGCGTTCTTTTTTTGCAATGGGCAAAAGGGCCCTCGCGGCCTGCTCTGCCACCTTAAAATCTAATGAAGACAATTCGTCAATGAGCCAACTCTTGATTTCGGGTTGGTCGACGAATCGCTCAGGCAGGTTAGCGATCAATTCGCTACGATAAGGGCTATTGAGTAGGCTAATCGATTCTAGCCATTTCGCTTTCAGATTAGGCGAGTTAGGCAAAGCAGGTTCACGAGACTCGCGTTCGAGGTCGAGCCCCACCAAAAGAAGCGAAGCACTCAAAAACGGATGGTCTGGTTCGTTTGGAGTTACCCCCAGGCCTTCAAAGGCCCAAAAGTAGATCTGATCTCTGACTCGTTTAGAGAGAAGTTCGGGCGATCGGCCGGCTTTTACATACTTTAAGGCGATTTCATGACGGGTCCATGTCGACAAATCTGAATTCATCAGGGCCTGGCTGTAGAGCTCATCGATGGGGCCCTTGATCGTAAGCACTCGATCAATGCCACTTAGGTACAGCCAATCTGAGTATTCCTTGATATAAGCGATGACTCTATCAACGACTGAAGCATCGAGTTCTTCGATTTTTTCGGCACCCACGAGCAGAATATCAATAGCCGAACGTTTCAGCCACGCCTTCAGCCTATCCAGAAAGGCTAAGTACTCAGACAAAAATTCGGGTGTCGACCTCCAAGCTTCGAAAAAAACCTGCAAGTCGGATTCGCTTAATTTGCCCGATTCAAGTTTGGCGTAAACGGCTTTTCGAACAACGTGGCGCAGTTCACACAATTGTGAGTGATCCAGTTGCTGATAGAATCTCACAAAATCGCCATCTTGTTTTATGAGTTGAAAAAGTCCGTCATTTAACCAGGCTTGCTTTCCGAACTTTAGTACGTCCAATTGACTGAGAGCGAAGTACCAGGTTTTCTTGTCTGCGGTGCTGAGGTATTTTTTTAGAGTCGTGATAACCGCTTCTTGCTTGATAAATTCAGGATTTTTGCGCTGTCGATCTGCAAGAAAACTGAATACTGCGTACTCGGTATCACTCGTCGATCGACCAAGGTTTCGAAGAACCCCGTCGATGATTTCTGAATCTAACTCATCGAAAAATCGAAAGGCTTGAATACCCATGCTGTCGTTGAGCAATCGCGAATCGAACTCGCCGATTTTCAAATTGAGCTTGAGTTGAAACCGTGGTGTGTTGCTTAGGTTTTCGACGAGGTTGACAAACACATTTAGGTTTTCACCGGTGGCTAGAGTGAATGGAAATTTAAAGCCTGTCAGAAAGACCTGTTTCACTTCGCTATTGTACTGTTCGAGGCTAATCCAATTAAACTTTCTAGACAGAACCAGAAATTGGCCCGCTATTTTTGGCCAGGGCCTAAGCCTCGGAATCAAATCTAATACATTTTTTTAAACTCTGAATTCGCTCGAATCTGGTCGTAGACATCTAACCTAGAAACGACAATAAATTCGATTTAAACAACAAAAAAACACTGGAAGTAAGCCTATTTTGGCTTTAGTTTTGATTTTACAAGAAACAGAACTTAAGCAAAGAAAGGTCACTTCCAGTGAGGTTAAAAAATAGCAA
>CAITVN010000033.1 GCA_903895855.1 Oligoflexia bacterium
ATTTGTGAAATCTGCTGACGGTCAAAAATTTATTGATGAGGCTACCAAGGCCAACACCTTCAAAGGCGTCGAAGCTCAAACAAAATTGAATGATGCTATCAACCAAAAGACCACACGATTAGGATATTCTGAGGGCGTCACCGATAAAACAGTCAAGGGCGTTGGCGATATCAAAGTCGTCGGCAAGTACCTCGCTTATTCAGATGAAGACAATGCCATTGGCATCAAAGGCGACGTGACTCTTCCGACCGGTATTAAACCGAATGCTGATAAAGTCATCGATGTTCCGACTGGCGATGGGCAGTGGGATATCGGCGCATCGGCGATCTACGATCGCAAACTCGTTGAAGGCTTAAACTTCAATGCTTATTCGGGCTACACCGTTCAACTTTCTGACCGATTAGAGAGACGATTGCCAACCTCTGCCACTGACAGTTTGTCGGCCGATAAAGAAATGCTCGATCGAAATCTCGGCGACGTATTCTCAACAGGTACTTCACTGGCCTACACTTTTGATGGCGTTGGTTTAACCCTGATGAGTGGTTACAACTACCAGTACATGGCACAAACCACTTACTCTCGTGGTACTTTTGCAGAAGAACGCTACAAGCTTCTCGAAGCCGAAATGCCACTTCAATCAATTCATGCTGGTACCGTCGGCTTAGGCGTTTCAACTGTTGAGTTCTTTAAACAGAAGAGATTTCCATTGCCGCTTCAAGGCAATTTGACCTTCAGTCACCCCTTTGCCGGGCGCAACGTCACTACGAACAATGTTGTGATGGCTGAATTTGTCATGTTCTTCTAACTAAGAATTTATTCAATCGAAGGAGACTTTTATGAAAACTTCATTTCAAATGACAAAAAAAGACTGGATAATTTCTGGTGTGCTTTCGGCTAAAGCGGCAATTCTCTTATTGCTCAGCGGTTGTTCACCCACACCACACGTCGCCACCGCAGCTAACGACCTCATCTATGCACACATTCCGACCACTAGACTCGAAGATGGCACAGAGACAGATAAGCTGACGGGGCAAGTTGAATTTCCGGCACCGGCTCTCGGTGAAGAAAAAACAATCAGGTTGTCGAATAACAAACTCTTCATGTGGCCAAATCAACGCCCTGAAAGAACTGACCCCACTACCGGAAAACTGAACATCAATTCAAACTCAGGTAAGCCGTACACTGAAGCCGAGCGAGACTCCGTTGAATTGAAAGCGCACGCTTCTGATATCGCCAGAGCGCTGAATATCGGCGCTAAGGTTGACGAACTTGAAGACATGTCGTTGCCGTTCAATAAACGCACTACCGAACTGAGCTCACAGTATGAGTCGCTTTACAACCAATTCATGTCTGATCCGGCAACGGCAGAGGCGCAAACTGCTGGTAGCCCTGAGCAGCTAGAAGTGCTTCAGCGAAAGGTCACTTCTAAAACAAATGACATCAAGAAATATCAAGACAAGCTTGACGTCTTATTAGCAAAAAAACCCGAGACTTTAACTCAGCCAGATCGTAACAACATCACCACCTACACCGCTAAGATCGAAAAACTCAAAGGCGAAGCTCAAAAAATTAGCGATGACATGAAAACCCAAGCCGGCCTTTTTGCAGCAAAAAAGAAAGAATTTAGCGAAGCAAATCCAGTGTTCGCTGAGTACCAGGCGACCGACGAACAAAAGCTTTCAATTGAAAACCAGGCGAGCGCGCAGTTAGCTCCGCTGATGGATATGTTGGGATCGAACTGGTTCAAAGATCAACCAAGCAGCGTGACCATTACATTCGAAAAAGAACCGAAAGATTACGGCCGCATTTCAGTAGTCATTCAAGGCTGGCCAACTCCGCAGTCACGACTGTCAACTGAATCGAAGACTGTGACTGACGTCAGCTATTCACCAAAAGGTGGCGTGTTTACTTTCAACGTTCAGATGTTTGCCGACGCAGCACAAACTGATCTTGAAGGCACTTACAAGTTTGAGTTTGCCCGCGCCAGATACGATGTGTCTGCCAAGTTTGGTAAAATGTTCTTTGCCGGTGACCTCACTTACACCGACAAGAAGTGTGATGCTTCGACTGAACTTAAACCGACTGGCAAACTCAATGCAGATGGCACACCTGAAATGGCGAGCTGCCTAACCACTCGCAAAGGTTCTGCAAAGTTTGGCGAGCGATACGAACTCAATGACCAAGTAGCAAAAAAATAGTTGGGCTGCTGTAAAGCAGCGCGCGAGAGGTACAACACGAGTGAAAACACTATTGATTCTTTTCGGGTTGCTGACTGTTCTTTCGAACCATTCGCACGCTGAGGGTCGACTGTTTTTGATTCGACCTTATCTTTTCAGCCACCTTGGCACACAAATCGGTATTGGTTGGATGTACGAATCTCAAGACCAAACGATCAAGACCGAGGCCAACCTCTACAAGGCAAATGTACCAGTTGCCGAGCTCAAGGTTGAGTCTGACAACGGTGTCTTCTTCACTTATTTGCCGCTACCCGCTTGTGGGTTTGACACCGACTATCAGTACACAGTCACCGGTCTCGAAAAACCGATTTCAATCGAGTCGGTTCCGTGCGCAGGCACGACTGAAGAACCTTTAATGGTCAGTTTCGTTTCAGATACCCAAGAATATCCTGACCAAGCAAAAATTGGATATCAATTGGTTTCGCTTTTTCCATCGAGGGCGATTTTGCATGGTGGCGATGTGGTTCAGACGGGCAACAAATTTGACGAGTGGGTTGATTTTTTCGATGCCCTTTCGCCGGTTGGTTCGTCGCGAACTACTTATTTTGCTGTAGGCAACCACGACTACCGTTACGATACCGAGGTACCTCTCTGGAACCGTTTTTTCAGGTATGACGCTAACGAATCTCATTACGTGGCTCAACTCGGAAACCTGAAGCTTTTTGTGCTGAATACTTGTTTCGAAGATCGGCCCGACCTAGCTGCCCCCGAATACCGTTGGATCGCTGAACAGCTTGAAACACTCAGCAAAACACCTAAGTCTGAAAGACCCTGGGTAGCTGTTCTCTTTCACCACCCACCTTATAGCTCAGGACTCGCGCACAATGCGTTGGCACCCCGCAAAGAACACTTAATTTTGCAGAAATATTTCATTCCGCTTTTTGAAGAATCGGGAGTTGACCTCGTACTCTCAGGTCACACTCACCTTTATGAACACAGCTTTAAGAGTGGCATTCATTACGTGACCACCGGCGCGACGGGTGGCAAATTGGGTTATTGGGGTGGAAAAAACCCCTACCGCGTGATCGCGGTTAGAGAAAGAAGTATCGTTAATTTTAAAATTTCAAAAAAATCACTGAATTGGACTGCCCTAAATTTTGATCTGAATGTCTTAGAAGACGTCACACTCAATCGAACTGTCACCGAATAACTTTTAAGAGAAGACAGAGTGTTGCTACTTCACATGAGGTCGCTGAATGTCGCTTTTAGACCATTCCGTTGACGATTTTTTCGAGCATTTCAAGGTGCTTGAATTCGAAAAAATCACCCCGTTGCTCCATGAACTCACCAAAGACATCCATCGTAGACTTTTGAAGTGACTTCGCAAAGCGATCAAAGTCATTGCAGAGATTGAGCGCCTGCGAAGGTAGAGGCAATTTCTTTAGCTTCTTTTTTTCTGGAAAACCATTTCCATCGCCGATCTCTTCATGCTCAACGATCATTCTCAGAACTTTCGGCGTGATAAATTTCTTACCAGACAGCATCTCGACCGCAACTTCGGGGTGGCGGTGATAAAGTTTTATTTGTTCTTTGTCCATCTGACTGGGGTGTAAATTTGCATCGATTCCTAATTTGGCTTTACCAATATCATGTAGGAGTGCCGCAAAACCAAGCGCCTGCAAATCGTCTTGATCGTTAGCGCCAATTCTCGGGGCTAGCGCCAAACTCAACGATGCAACCGTTGCGCTGTGCTGAGAATTGTCGACCGACACTCCAGCAGATGACAACATCATCTTGAGGGCACCGGTTTCGGTCGACAAAAATTTGACGACTTTATCGATTCGATTTTGAGCCTTGGTATAGCCCTGTTGGGTATCTAGATTTTTTTCAACATTTTCGGCTTCGCTCATGATGGTATCTTTGGCAAAAGCAGCCTTATCTTCGGCATTAATATCAGCTTGAGCCAGTTGATCGAGTGCTGAATCGAGGTAATCAAGGTAGTGGGGCTCATCTTCTCGCTTGATGAACACCTTCTTAATGCCTTTATTCATGAACCGAGACAACCGTTCTACTTCAAATGTCTCAGAAACTCCTTTATACTTAACGTACTGACCTGAAAAATGAACGAAGACTTCAAACAGAAGCTTAGTTTCTGGGCGTAGAGTGTTGGTCCGAACTGGGATGACGTCCATAAGAGTGTTTTTTTGGTTACCTATTTAAGTGTACATGAGGATCATCGGATGTTGGACAAAGAAATTTTAGATGAGTTTAAAAATGAGACAAATCAGTTGATGACTGAGTTGACCGAGGTGGTCGAAAAGCTCGAAATTAAAACTGACAGTTTTCCGACAGAGCTTTTACAAGAGTTTTCTCAGAAAATTGATCGCGTCATGGGCACCGCGAAAACCCTGATGATGATGGACGAGGGAAACGCCGATTTGCAACGGGTTGCCGACATTGCCGACCTCTGTAAGAGGCTGGGCTACAAAGCAGCTGAGTCACAAAGTAACATGCTTATTCCACTTTTCGCAGGGTTCTGGGCAGATACGATCGAAGTTCTAGGTGATCTAGTCAATCACCTAGACGATCCTGAAAAATCTGAGGCCTTAGCGAAGTCTTTCTTCTCGATTCTCATGGGGCGGCTTCAGTGGCTATCAACCAAGGTGACCGGAAAGGGCCTACCACCCTCGTCTACTAAACCGGCTTTGGGTGAAGCAACTGATCAAATGGATGTCGACGATCTTTTGAAAGCTTTTGGTTTGGGTTAAGGACATCAGAGGGCGCAGACCTTGGACCTGGCCGGCGCCCTCTGAAGAGTGTGGGGGGCAAAATACAGTTCAAGCCTTGCGCTTATAGGTGCGCAAAGCTTTTTTATCGGAGAAAAATGCAACGGCTAGAAACTCTGTTGCAGTCAGAAGCTCAACTCAAAGACAGAGCCTCTATCCAAAACTCATTCACAACCTCCTTAAGAATTTGTGACTACGTTTTGCTTCTGACTTACAAATCCAGTTCTACACGATGAGACTAAAATACTCATGAAAGGGGTATTAAGAGTTTTTCATATCGACACTTTTTCGATCAAAAGGCCAGTAAGTGCGAACTCGAACGCCACTAGAAAACTTTGGATCAATGTCAATTATTCCGCCAAAAACGGCCATGATTCGACTGCAAATTGCTAAGCCCAGGCCAGTGCCCGCTGTGGTATTCGCGGTCACAGCCCTGCGAAAAAATCTCTCAAAAATAATTTCTCGTTCATTTTCAGAGATGGGCTCTCCCTCGCTAGTCACTGAAACCACCAAGAAACGGCGATCATCTCGCTGTTCTTCTTTAATCAAGAGCTCGATTACAGAGCCCTCAACACCGTATTTGATCGCATTTTCTACTAGATTTTGCAAAACCGTCTGTACCAGATCAGACTCACCGGGTATCTCAAGGTTATCGCCCTCAATGCGTGGAACTAGTACCATTCTGCGCTCTTTTGCGAGCTTAGAAAATCGCGATACCACCTCTAGCAACACTTCATCTAAACGAGTCTCACCGGTAAAATCGACACCGACTTCAGCATCTAATCTCGCCAGCAAGAGCAAATTAGTGACCATTGACGACAGGTGCTGAACTTCAGAAAGCGCACTCGCTAAAAAATCGTTAACCCTACTTTCTTCACGCTTCTCTGATCGTTTTAGAACCTCTATTTCACCCTGCAAAATGGCCAGCGGAGTTCGCAGTTGATGGCTAGCATCGGCAACGAAACGATCTTGGCTTTCGAACGACATTTGTAGGCGATCTAATAGCTGATTGATCGTTACCGCTAACTCATACAACTCATCACGCGAACTCGGCACGGGTACGCGCTCATTGAGTTTTTTTGCTGTGATGAGCTTCGCTTTTTCGATGATTTCAGAAATGGGCCTAAATGCACGAAACGAAAGAAAGAGTCCACCCATTGCTGCCACTAACAATGTGAGCGGAATACTGAACCCGAAAAATTTAATCAGGCGACTCTGTTCACGCTCAACCGCGCTCAGCGGCACTGCAACTTGCAAAATCTTTTTGATTGAAATTCCGGTTTCGTCATCTTCTTCATTACCTCGAACGAGATAACTGAAGAGGCGAAAGGGCTTTCCGCGCACGACGATTGATTGAACACTCTCGCCATCGGTAGTCAATTCTTGAAGAATTTTCTGGGTTAGCGGTAACTGTAGATTGCCAAGATTAGCTGACTTACCCCCGAGACGGCCGTCTTCTCGCCATAGCTGAAAGTAGGCGCGGTTGGTTGGAAACGGGTAAATCTTACCACCGCCCGAAAGTACCTCGATATCAACGGTGAGCTCGCCAAAAAAGCTTTCATTCAGGTTCTGGGCGATTTCATAGGTGTAATTATAGAGATCGTGGTCAAACTCACTCTGGTAAGAAAGCACGAATGCTCGATACAGCAAGAGACCAAAAACAATCAGTGTTGAGCCGAATATTCCAATGAAGAGAAAAGTTAGGCGAACGCGAATGCCGCCAAAAATTTTCGAACTACTCATCAGAGATCTCGTACCCCACCCCAATTACGGTTCTAATGAGTTTTTTTTCAAACGGTTGATCGACTTTTTTTCGAAGTAAGTTCACATAAACATCGATTACATTACTTTCACTGTCGAAATGAACATCCCAAACGTGCTCGCTGATTTGTGTACGAGTGATGGGTCTCTTGGGATTACGAAGAAAGTACTCGAGCAGTGAAAACTCTTTCGGAGTCAAGGCCACGTGTTTTCCTTGACGGTTCACTTTACGAGAAACGAGATCAACTTCAAGATCAGCGAGGCGTAATACTGAATTCATGGCTCCTGGGCTTTGTCTTCGCAGAAGCGCACGCACTCGCGCCAACAGCTCTTCGAACGCAAAGGGCTTAGTCAGATAATCATCTGCACCGGCATCTAGGCCGTTCACCTTATCTTTAGTGCCACTCAGTGCCGTCAGCATCAAAATCGGGCCAGTATAGCCGAATTCTCGAAAATGCCTCGCGGTGTCGAGCCCACTTTGGCCCGGCAGCATGACATCGAGTACGACAAGATCGTAAGGATTCTCAGCAATGAGAATCTCTGCTGTCTCACCAGACTCGGCCAAGTCAACGCTATAGCCCGCTTCAACTAGGCCATTTTTTAAGAATCCAGCGACTTTTTTCTGATCTTCAACAACTAATATCCTCATTGCGAACCCTCGACTCCTACTATACTCTGATGAGATAAGGCAAAACCAGTGGTTACATTAGAAAATAAATCGAAATTTTTTGCACTCGTAGTTGATGACGAACCCGACCTAGGCGATATCGTAGCCGAAGAACTTCAATTTGCGGGCTTTGAGGCTAAAGCAGTCACCCGGGTGACTGCAGCTATTGAGTTTCTCAGGGCCAATCGGGTTGATATCGTGGTGAGTGACCTAAGAATGCCTGACGGCGGTGCAAAAACGCTGCTAGAAGCTATCGATACTGAGCAGATTTCGAAACCCAAGGTATTTTTAGTCGTTTCGGGTTATTCTGAAGTTTCATCTGAGGCACTCGGTGGTAGACCGGTCACAGCGGTGTTTCCAAAGCCGATTGATTTCGAGAAGCTTGTTGTGACGATTAACCAAAATTTGAAATAACTGTGAAATTTATTTCTCAATTGGTGAGACTATCCTAACTCGATCGGTTGGGCCTGTTTTTTATCCATTTTTTGTATTTTTAATGAACAAAGCTTGAGTATTTTAGGTGCAGACATTTGTTCATATCAATGCAACACGCTGCGGCGTATTTCGTTAATCATGCAATTTCTTGTTCCGGCCCGATTGGCTAAACAGTCAGTTTCGTTTTTGACCGTACTGAGCCTTCTTGCATTTTGCTTCGTGACTATCCCAATTTCGTTCGCTGAAACCTATTTTGCTCATGCCGAACGAACCGCTGAGAGCGAGCTGAACCACAATGCTACCCTACTCTTCACGGGTGAATTGGCAACTCTAGCTAACCTCTACGACTCTTCAGATCTCGAAACCCGAGAAAACATTTTATCCAAGCTATTAACGGTCAGCTCAGTTTCTCAGATTTTCAAACTGAACACTCCAAAGGGTGCTGAGTCAGCACTCGAGTCCAGTGAAGAACTTGAAAACTCACAGTTGATCAAGAGTAATCTCGAGGCCCGTCTCAAAAATTGGCAGGCACAGTTACCCCTTTTCTCTCAAGGCCCTAAGATATCAGGCATGACCGCCTCACTATCAACTGAGCAATTGCTAATAGCTACGGTTGACCTCATTAAGCTGAACTCTCAACTCATGGGATTTAGAAATGCACTGTCAACAGACATGAGACTATTTCCGACTCGCAGTTCTGCTCACTCGAAAAAAACTAAGCTTGAAGTGGGTTTACAGGCTGTTAAAACGATTTGCCAAGCCCCAGATGACAGCGACGACACGATTGACTCATTAGACCTGCCCAATTGGTCAAAAGCTGCGCTCGCAATTCAACGGCATCTTCCCGTCTCGATAAACCTACGAATGTCAGGGTGGGTATTAGGCACAGAAAAGACCTGCAACACCTTAGCAAATGACGTTTTGTCGATAGTTGACCCACACCAATCTGAGCAAAGTGGGTCACGCTTTCAACCGGGGCAACTCGAAGGCACTTCGCGATTTCTCACTGAGAGAGTTTTTGCTATTAGCGATAACGAATTACTGATCTCTTTAATGGCTCTCGAAACGGTTTCGAAACTAGACAGTGAGAAAACTGAGGGATTTGCAATGATCTCTGCGCTCGCACACTCGAGTGCGCGCCTAATCATTAAACCCTTGAATCTCGTCAGACTAATGAACCTAGCGGCCCACAACCACTCAGTCGAATATTACGTCATGAAAGCAGCACTATATGACGGACTTTCACAGGGCCCCTTGACTGAACAGAATTCTACCCAACTGGCTCTACGGGCAAAACTACTTTTTTATCGCATCAATCATCTCTATCAATTGCTTGCCACTCATCGCACTGAGCGCCGAGAGTTCGCCAAAGAAGATCTCTTGGCTCACTCTGAAAGACCCTACCACTACTGGGGCGGAGCGCTGCTGAGCTGCGAATTGGTCGAAAAAGGTTACCGACCTTTCATCGCCCAAAGAGTGAGTGAGCAACTTGGAAAAGTTTATGAAGAATGGACAGCCAGAAGGCCTAACTCAGCTTCAGACACTGACTCTGAATCTGGCCCAGACCTCACTGATGTCAATCTGCATAATGAAGGTGCCCAATTTTGGGCATGTAACCCCCAAACCCCCTAACTAAGTAAGGAAACGAAAATGAAATCACTACTATTA
Organism: Oligoflexia bacterium; assembly: GCA_903895855.1. Lineage (GTDB taxonomy): Bacteria > Bdellovibrionota > UBA1018 > UBA1018 > UBA1018 > CAITVN01. Next base: position 9,495 of record CAITVN010000033.1, read on the forward strand.
CTGTCTTTAATTGCATTCCCAATGTTTGCTCAAGCAGCTGCTCCGATCACAGATAAGAAAGAACAAGCCCTCGGCGAACAATGCTCACTCATCGTGAACTACCACGAAAGCACTGATGGCGGCGGCTGCGGCGGTGGAGATGCTAACCTCGGCGACGTGATTGCTACTGGTACAGCTGGTCTCGAAGGTGGAAAATACTATACAGTCATATTCTACACGATCGATCAAAATGATCATGCAGAATTGGCCTTCACTTCTGAGACACTTCACAGCTACAGCGACAAAAATGTTGCTATTGATGCCAATTTCGGCGCTCCATTTTTCGGCAAATTTGCTGTCAGAATGGATCTCGTCAACGCCAATACAAATACCGTTATTTGCACAGCTCAGCAAATGGTCACAGCCAACTAGTTCATCTTACCAAGACCAGAGCGAAAAAGCCGCCCGACATCGCTGTCGGGCGGCTTTTTTTATTCCTAATTTTTGTTGGGTTCACACTTTTCGGCAGGTAGCTTTCTGAAAAAAACTGAGCCGGCGCTCGCTTTAGTTCTATTTTTGTACTCGCCCTTGATTGTCATTCACCTGACTCGCGTCATTTCTGATTCAGGCGTGATGGCACTAGCTAAGGGCATTCATTTTGTGCAAATTCTTGTGTTTTCAGTTTACAGAAACCGAAAACAAGAAACGCAGGTACCACACCATAAACAATCAACACGGTCTTGCCTCAATTTTAGGGGCCCTCGAGCTACCGTTTGGTTGGCCCGAACCCTGCTTAATCATTCACTAAGAATAATTGAATAACTAGAGGAAAAAACCATGAAAACTCGCATTTCAACTATCACGGCCCTTTACCTTGCCACCACTTTATTAGCAGCAACCCCTTTCGCTCAAACCAAAGATGACGCCGAAGACGCCGGCAGGTCTGCACATTCATACGACAGTGATGCTGACGTTGCCGATGAAGCCCCGACTGTAGCGCAAAACCTACTAGCCATTCGACCGCCGAAACCCTCTGCCGTCAGCCAGGCTGATCAGGTGGCCTTCGCGAAGAGATACCCACATAAGGCACCGGTCGCAGATATCTCGACGGCTCTCAAAGCAATAGCAAGGCAAGCTACACAAGATTCAAGCAGTGACCAGCCATCGGTGATGATTCCAGAACAATCATTTCGGGGCCTAAAAATATACTTTAAGTGTGTTGAAGACAAGTCGACGATAAAAGAAGAAGGCACCGGTCTTTTCTATAAAACTAGGGTGACAAACCAGATGAAAGACGAATGCGCTTTAAGAACTCACGAGCGAAATGACCAGAAAACCGTGACCGATGCCGCGGTTTCCCGTCAACCACGCAAACAAATCCAGCACCCAATCGCTGATGACGGCAAGATTCATGTTGAAGTGAATGCACTTTACTAATCTCAACTGAGTTCGCGAATGACTAAAGACCAAGGTCGCCCTTACTGAAATTCATTAAACATCAAAACACTCTGGCTTTCACTAAAGTGGGCTTCTAAACTCAACGCTGCCCACAGCCTTTTTTGAATGCCGTTAGGAGTTTCAACGGCGGGTAAATTGAAAACAAGCTCTTCAGCTTCACTGAGAACACGGGGAGGGCCCACCTCAAAGAGGCGAAACATGACTGAGGTATTGTAGAATTCAACGCGTCGCCCAGCAGATTTGAACAGAAAACGCCTCAACTGAGTTTCAGCAGTCGCACAAGTTTCGGGGTCATCCACAATCTGAGCCAAAGCCAAATCAAAATTCGTCTTTGTTACCTGCGGAAAATTCGTTCGTATTTTATACAATAACTGGTCGCCATAAACTCCGCCCAGGAGGCCAATACTCTGCCTTACCCAATAATAGGCCTGCAAAGCGGCATTAGGGTTAAGCCAGTCATAAGCACTCACGGTGCCAGTTGGCATACCCATGCCTTCATGGCGAAATCCCGAGAAAAACAGAACAAGCGGAAATATCATCGCCCCGCCAGCATCGCCGGCTGCTATTTGAAACTGCAGGTTCGCTTGTTCAAGCGAAATTTCTGGCAAAATTTGTTGGTATAGGCCCATGCAAATCAGCGGGTCACTCAGGTTGACTCGTTTCGCCTGCTGGGCTTCGGCTGACATTGAGTTGAGACTGAGCAGAGCCATGTATAACCAGATCATAAATAGCCGTGTCCCACTCTTAAGCGTCAACTTCTACTTACAAAATTGTCGCAAAATCACCTGCAAAATCGCTAGCTCAGAGTTGTAATAGATTCGATTTTCTCTACAAAACTTAATGCCCGCCTTTACGACTGAAAATCGGACTCTGCCAAAAATGTAATTGGAGAAAAACAATAAGTTTTAAAGCCCCAACGATCACTTTTTACACTGGCATCACTGCGTTATTCATAGTACACTTCGCCTCGAGGGTGGTTTAGATTTTAGAGGTTTTTTTATGATAAGCCGCTTTTCAAAAACTTTTGAGACCAACAAAGACTCTGATTCGCTTAACTTTGGAGTATTTCTTGAGCGAAAAAATATCAGAGAAAATATCCAAGAAAAAAAGAAGAAAATATTGGTGATTGACGATAGTGCCGACTTGCTTCTCGTCATTTGTACCATTCTCGAACTCGATCAGTATGAAGTGCTCAGCGCTGAAACAGTTGCTTCAGCACTTTCGTTAATTGCAGGCCTTGACCGAAACGGTGAATATTTAGACCTCATTCTTCTCGATAATCAAATAGACGATCTGAGTGGCAGTGATTTTTTGCACAATCTTGAAGAGCAACAGCCTGAGATGATTAAAAGGGTGCCCATAGTCTTTCTTACCGGAGCTACACAAGTGCCCGACTCAAGGGCAAGTGGCCTCATTACCAAGCCAGTAGAAATCAATAGTTTTTTGAAAGAGGTCAAATCCTATATCGGAAAACAACCCAACCCAGGGTGCGCACAGCATTAAATATATTTAGGATATAGAAAAACAGAAGAGCTCAAAAAGAAGACGAACAGCGTCGTTTCATTTCAAAAGGATCACTTTGCTCGGGCGATTGAGTGACGTCGATATAGTCAGCCTTTGAACGCAGCCTTCGCTGGTCTAAATCACGAATCTGACTCCAGCGACTAAACTCATCGCAGTAGCGATCATGGTACTTCATTAGGTGCTTATCGATCGCGCCCTGCAAAGCAACACTGTAAGAACTAGGATTGTAATACTCGTCCCAGTCGTCACTGATGTAATCTGAAATCTGAAAGGGCCTGAGCTTCTCGATTCGCACCCACGGATAGGTAGCATGATTACGGGTTATTCTAAACATTGGCGACCTTGCCGTATCACGTTGATTGATCTGTACCAGGTCTCGATAAAATTCGAAGCCACTGAAGTTTGCGGCAGCATCAGCAAATGAGAAAACACCGTCAGTTTTTTTTCCGATAAAGTTATTTTCAGAATAGGTTCCATACCGAGCAGCCAAGTCTGGGCGTGTACCCTCGTAACTTTGGTCGTACAGTCGGCTTCCGAGTCTAAAGAAATGAGTCAGTTTGTCAGTTCCAAATCTGTGACCATTCACTTCAAAGGTTGGCGCTACGATTTGACCAATCCACTTTGATAAGATATCAAATACAAAAATTCGAAAAATTGATCCCCAGCCTTCAACCATGGTTCGGTATTCTGAGTAGATTGAAACCACTTTCTTACCTTGATCGAAAAAAGCTGGATAAATACCATACTCGGCAAGCAATTCATTTTTCATCCAAAGCTCGAGTGGAGTTCCCGACATCGCCTTCCCAACCGAGTGCTGCCCCAAAACATGACTGCGCATCACGGCTGCTATTCGCTCATCTGACCATTTAACTTTGAGAGTATTTTCGGTATTCACTCTTGCGACTTCAAGCCACTCGTTAAGCCGCTCATTTACTAGGGGCCCAACATCGTTCAAATCCCGATCACGATAAGTGAGTTGGTCGGTCTCAAATGCCAACACATCACTTCGCGTACACAAGAATACGAGAAGCCAAGACATCATAAAATACGGCAACACCCAACTGAGTTTTTGCTTTGTCATTTTGAATTTTCCTCTTGATTATCAAAAATGATACCCACCAAACTAGCCTCAACGCGGCAATACCTCGGGTAATTTTATAGAGTATCTCACCCTCAAATGACCCCGTACTTCGTGTACTCGCGCGCGGGATCGGCGCATCGTGCGCCCGCGCGAGGGTCATTGTGAGCGTG
>CAITVN010000034.1 GCA_903895855.1 Oligoflexia bacterium
ATGTCTCATTTAATTCACTCTATGGGGGCCAGAGCGCTAACCTCGGAAGTCCACTCACCGGCCTTGAAAGCGGCCTCACTATTGGGGGCTGTGTTGGAGACTTAAACGGCGATGGGTATTCAGATATTGTAGCAGTAAATACTAATTATCGCCATAAGATGTGGATCAACTCGGGAGCCGCCCAACCGGGTACGATGAGAGATCGAACGGCAGACCTCAATGAGCAGCACTGGTCTGTGTCTGGCAACAGAGTCGTGAATGCCTCGAACATTACTGGAAACGATCTTTACCAATATGTTGCCGATGGAAATATAAACAACACGACTGCCCGAGATTGCGCCATCGGCGACCTCAATGGCGATGGTTTTAATGACATCATTATTGTTCACAGTAGTGTAATAACCACGAAAATGATAGGCCAACACCCCCTCGATGTTGCTCCGGCTACAACGATTCAAGTTTTTCTAAATCAAGGGGCGGCGGCGCGTGGAGTTTTTCGTGATGTTACCCGTACCCGTGAGTGGATCATCCCAGCCAATCGAGCTGACCCGATCTTATCAAAAAACTTTAAAGTATACCTCAGGGATTGGAATGGCGATAATCATCCTGACATCGTAATTTTAGGAGCTGCAGACGGATCCGCAAACGGCCACAACTTCATCCTGATTTATGACCCTGTCAACCACAGCTACCCCGCACCATCCGACCTAAATAGGGTAGATACGGCTGCAAATGGCGGTCCCTTCTTTGCGCGGTCATTCGAACAAGTGGCAATCGGCAACGTGAAGTACGCTCTTTATGGTGGGATCGATGGGGTACTTCGGGCATTTGCCTATCAGCCTGGCGCAGGTGGTGCGGCGGGCACATTCTTATCGGTCCCACTCGGTACGGTCTTTGATCCAAGTACGATTCCTGATGTTACCCCTAATGCCATTACGGCGATCAAGACGTACCTAGGTCCAGCAACTAACCCAAGCAAAGCAACGCGCCTGCTTGCAATAGCGCGCACTGATCGCATCGAACTCTACGGTGTAAAAGGTAAATTTCTTCGTTACGATTCTACTTCTGGAGATGCGGCTTCTGGCAGTATTTATGATATTGCAAACCTTGACGTCAATCGTGACGGGGGTGACGATCTTGTATTGAGCGGAAGTTCAACCATGCGTGTAGCAACAATTGGCCCTGACTTTCATTATCACCTGGCAAGTGCTTACTTAAACGCTCGAACAATGAATTCTCAATCAGTTAGCAAATGTATGGGGCCCGTCAACCCAGACCAGAGCTGTCCGGCCACCGGGTCGGCGGCGTATCTGATGCCTGGATACCTAAATTTCAACCCCTTATTTCAGAGCAAAAGAAATCTGAAAGATACGTACTATGGGATGAAAACTGGAGGATTCACTCCTGGGTTTGAAGACCTGAGTGCTTACCTTAACCCACAACCGAAAATGGCCAATTACGAAGCTTGCATGGCCGATGCTGCGGCTCGCGGGATTAGAGAGCCTTCGCCCCTGAGTGATTTCATGGCAAATTGCGACCACCCTGAGGCCTGCCAAGCCGCACTCCACCTACAGTGCACCGATGCTCAGATTGCTGCAAAAACGGGTGTTGGAGGCGGGGCCGGGTTTCTAAGCTCCTGCTCGTGGAATACCTTTAAGGCAGCAAGCATGCTGGTCGCCTGCAATGCACAATGCATGGAGGATTGTGATAAGGTCAACGACCAGAGCGCAGACTTGAATCTTCTCGGCATTCTTGGGCGAACACCGCTTTATTGTGCGCAAGATCAGACAGTGTGCAAAACGCAATGTTCGATAGCATTTGAGAATGGCGGTGGCACCCCTCCACATAATGATGCCTACGACCGTCTTTTAGGACGCGTAAACTCAAGCTCTGGTTCGGTCAAGGTCGAGCAGGCGCTCATCGAGCAGACCGGCTCGATGACTGGTATCGATTTTGACGGTGATGGCAGAACCGATTTGGTTTCTGAAGCAACCTATCAGGGCACCACGCTGTATCGAAATATCGGGCCAGACCCGGCAGCACCTGGACCTGATCGATTCGCGGCGGTAGATCCGAGTCACCTACCGTGCCCACTTTCAAACAACCCGATGGAAAATGGCTCAGTCATCGCGATAGACTTTAATCACGACGGTAGAATGGACCTGATTCATATTCGCAAAGAGCAGCCGGTCGAGCTTTGGCTCAATCAGTTGGCACCTGGCGCCAACCTCGCAGCTCCTGGTAAATGGTTTCTGGCGTACAATTTGCGGCCAAATGACCCGCAGATTGCCCCTAAAGCTTATGCGACCAAGATCGTTGAAAGAGATGGCAAGCCTCCAGTATTTTTTGTATCCGATGTTCAGACCAGAACTGACAACTCAGGCGCTGATTTCACGATAGAAAAGTGGATTCCCGGCGGGGTCAACGGCAGTGGATTGAACAGGGGCAGACCTGTAAATTATCTACGCCCACAGGCGATAGCCAACGACGCAAGTTCACTTGGAGCGCTACTGCTGAAAGATGGTGTGACGCGCGCAGGTCTAGCTTGTCTAGATCACACAAACGGCACGTTAACCAATCCTTGTCCTCGAAATATTTCTCTGGTGAAATTGGGAGATACGAATTTTATTCACGGCTCGGTGAGTGCTATCGAAGTTGCCGATATCGATGGCGATGGCAATCTAGATTTGATTCTAGGGCCAACCGGCTGGCGCGAGATTGTCGAAAATTTTCTTCCCGGCGGCGGCTCCGATGATGCCCACTTTACCTCTCCGCGAATGACCCTGCTTTTGAGTGACTCAGCTGACATTGCGACCGCACGCTTCGAGGATGCTTCTCGACACGTTCAATACAATATGCTGGATGCACCCCGACTCTCTTTCACTGTAAGCGGCGGGGCTTTGCCAGAAGGCAATGGCACCGGCATCAACTACACTTCAGATGTGCAATTCGTGACCGGGATTTCGGCGGCAGATTTTGATGGTGATGGAGATATCGATCTGTTGATCACTGATTTTAGTGGACCAGTATACCTTCAAAATGAGGGACGAGACTGTTGGCTTGCGGCTGCAACCCAACCTGACAAGCGTTGCCTGACGCCGATCTTAACGGCTTTCGGTTCCGGCATGACAGGTTTTAACGGCATCACGGGCCTCAAAAATTATGGGAGCACCGTTTTCGATGTAAACCGGGATGGCTTGCTGGATTTTGTCATGCGCGCTGCCGGCGAAGACATCGTCTATTTACAACGGCGCTGATTTATCGAGTCAGGTGCAAGAAAAATAGATTGACTGACCACCGGGCAATATTAAATAAGAAAAGTGGTTTTTATCGAAGTTCGGGCAACTAAGCTCAAACCTCAGTCTAATGCAGTCTCGCCGTCTGGGCGTTATTGTGAGTAATTTGATCGGCCCCAGCCCTGCAATTGATCTCACCACGATACTGTGACTTCGCTGGAAAATCATATGCCAGTTTCTTCTGCCAAATATCGTGAACCTGAAGTGCCGGAATATGAAATACCAAAGCTGAATCTTGGTCAAACACCACACTCAAATCACAGGCCCCAGCAGCCAAAGCTGTGGGCCCAGAATTCAGTACATTGAGTACCAAGTCTCGATTAGGATGGGTTCCCACTTTTTCAAGTAGAGCATACGAGTTAAACCCAAGATCCGAAAAACTTAACGGCACGCTCTTTCGATTGTTGTCGTAACTGAGTTCTTGAATGCCGGGCTTAAGTACCGCAATGAGTTCTGTCGTGCTAGTGGCTGCGTCAACTCCCACTATAGTTTCAAGCCCATTGGCCGAACCATCTGAGTTCACAGTCGTCTCTAAGAAATTTACCCAAACACCATTTACTTTTCCGTTGACCGCACATTTAATCTTACCATGCAAATGTCCAACTTTTTTTACAGATAGATGCAAGACAGCGTGATGGCCATCAAAAGAACCTAATACTAAATTTGTCAAATTATAATCGGGGCACCGGGGCCCAGAACAGGTAGCGGGAGGGGGTAACGTGATATCAAGATTCTGATTAGTCACCAACGGGATCGCGTCACTACCGATATCAACATTAGGGCCTGCCGCAACAGAAGGTACTACCGCAGTTGCCGAATAGGCTAAACTTCCAGAAAAAAAGAGGCCTACCAATACTGATACTGATACTTTTCGCAACCTATTATTCATGTTATTCTCCCGTTAAAAACCAGTACATAGCAACAATACTAAATTCAACCGTAAAATAACACGACTTCTGTCCGGGCCATTTCTCTTTCTGTTATTTATCAGTTCTTCAACTCACTACCAGCCAAACGAAAGCAGCCTAATTATTTTTAGAAGCGGCAACCGAAAGCGCACCCGAATCGTCATCCAAAATTTCGGGCCAAACCTGCGCACCATTCATCACCACTCGGCTGACGACTCGTTTAGGCAACTTCATGAGTCCATCAAATTGGGGAGAACACCATTGCTCGGGCAAGAGGTCTTTCACCCGGCAAAAGACAAATTCGTCTTGGGTCGACACCCCTTCGAAACTCATGCCGCCAATACCAATCTTGGCACTGCCGCGAGTCGAGTCTTCAAAAATCACTTGTTCGGTGGGTACAATCAAACGCTCACCACTATGAAGTACGATCGCCGTTTCGGGTAACTCATCGTCGGCGGCAGTGAGGTAATTCTGCTCGATTCGACTTCCTGACTCAAACTCGACAAAAACGGGGAAACGGTCATTTGTTTGGGCTAGCATAGCCCTAAGCCAACCATAATCTTCTATTGATGTCACCAAGTCTTGTGATATGGCCCGTATCGACTTGAAGGGTCTAAGCTATGCAAATTACGATGTTAAAATCTAAGCTTCATCGAGGTACCGTAACTGATGCCGACCTCAACTACGAAGGATCAGTTTCGATCGACCCAAAACTCTGCGATCTTGCAGACTTAAGGCCATTCGAAAAAGTCGATATCTACAACATCAACAACGGTCAACGGTTTAGCACTTACGTCATTTATGGAAAACCAAACGAAATTTGTTTAAATGGTGCCGCAGCGCGTTTAGTTCACCGGGGCGATAAAGTCATTATATGTAGTTATGCCAGCTTCGATGAGTCAGAAGCCGCAAAGCATCAACCAAAAGTCGTGCTTTTAGGTGACGGCAACCAGCTTCGTAAGCACTAACGAATCACTTCGCCAACACTACTGAGCAGCGGTAGCATCAGCTTTTTTGAACTGATACATCAATGAAACATCTAGCTCGGCCTCGGTCTCAGTTTCTGATTTTGGACGAGTGACGTGCATACGAGCCTCAGCAGACGAGCCTATTAGAAAGAACATCTCTTTGTGTTCGATTTTTTTCTTAGTCAAAATTTCTTGCATCTCGGCACTGGCTTTAGTGTGAATATCTGAAAGAGCGGTTGGCGCGCTCAATATTGTCTTCACAATCTTGGCTTCACGCACGCCTTTTTCATCAACCAGAAAATCGGCCGAAACGGTGGTTTCAACCATTCCCTTGACGGCATCAAATGCTTTGGCCGCAAAACCGTGAACCGCTTTTGCCCCAGAGCCCTGAACACAGTTAATGACTCCGGTCATCTCACCTTTTTCATCGACCATCAGGGTACCTAGAATGGTCGAAAGGCTTCCATCCAAGTTAACAAATTTTCCGTAAACTTTCATTTCCTTTAGAGTCAGTAAGCCCGCTTGCTGAGTCATGAGCTGATTCGCTTCAATGGCTTTGCCACCTTCAGGAGCTTTGTCAAAAACGTAGGGAGCATCACACGACTTTTCGGTGCCTTCGGACTTCTTGTCTTTATCGTCAGCTTTCACTTTGGCAGCATCTGGTTCAGCTCCTTTAGCCGGGGCGGCGGGGGCTGCAGCAGTGTCTGGGTTTTTCTTTGTCGCCGGCGCACATCCGACCCCGAGCAATACGGCGGCGATGATGGCGGCGGTCGAGTTCGCAATCGTATAACCTAAAATGTGTTTCTGACTTTTCAAACGACTTCTATTTTTGATCATAATTACCTTACCTCAGGCCCTTTCTTTGGCGCCGGCAATTAGTACCAAAATGCACCACACAATACAAGACCTTTTTTATCAAGTTTTGATATATTTTAAATCATTTATTATTTTAGCTAGTTATGGCAGATTTTCAAGATGACCCGCACTCAAAGCACCCCTCAATTTGAACTCTATTTTAGCGCCCGCTCACCTTTTGCTCGGCGAATTCGGGTCGCACTGGCCAATCTGAGGGTGCCTTTCGAAGGCAAAGAAATTTCGGTTTTTGAACCTCCTGCTGATTTCTTGAAAATTAGCCCGTTGGGCCTTGTGCCGGTTTTGGTGGTAAAACAAACAGACCAAGAAACTCTCGTGATTCCTGACTCGTCTGCGATTCTTGAGTACCTAAATGAACCCGGTAATTTGCCAAGCCCCCAGGGCGATTCGACGTTTGGTATCTGGCCGAACAACACAGACAAACCCTGGGCGCGCGCGGCCTCAACACTAGCCGCCGGAGTCATGCAACACACGGTTAACCACTTCCTCGAATCACTCAAAAAAGCGCCAGACACAGAAACCACCAATGAAGCTTCAGAGAGAATCGTTGCCACCTTAACAAATCTCAATGAGCTACTTAAAGGTAAACAACATTTATTTATAAATCGGTCGAAAGCGACCACGCAAACCGGATTCGATCTCGTCATCGCTCTTGATTACCTGAGCCTCAGAATTCCTGCCCTCGATTGGAATACGCAGTTTTCTGAATTTCAAAATTTGGTTACCCTGGCCTACTCTAACCAGGCAATGCAATCGACCCGGCCACCTAAAACCTAAGAATCGGAATCATCACCTTCAATCCGTCGATCTTTCCGCCTCGGTCGACCAAAATATCATACCAGGTGTGAGCGAATATGCTTTTTCTCAGGTCGTATCGATTGCGATGCGCCTGATAACAAAAGATCAGCCCAAACACGATTCGCTGCCCTAAAACTAAAGGCTGCAAGTTCTCTACGCCGCCCGTCGCGTGAATGAGTCCAAAAGCGACCGACGAAACCACTGACCCCAGAATGGCCGAATGAAATAGATCAGAAAATGCAGGAAACAAAAACCCCCGAAAAAGGCCCTCTTCGCCCATTCCCACTACCCCATAAACTAAAGGCACCGAAGTGAGCCTGAGTGCCGGATACCCCACTGAGTAGCCAGAAAATGCCGCAACCCCAACCACTGAAGCCCCAACCGGGTCTAAAACATTCAATGGATTGAAAGCCGCTAAGTAGTTTTGGGCGACGTTATGATTCGCGTACCTTTTTATCTTCGGCTTTGCGTCGCGGTAAGCATCGTACATATTGTACATCCACAAATCCCAGCCCACTTGCCTAAGCCCCGAGTTAGAATTGAGAAAGTACAAACTAAAAATCGAACCGAACCAGCCGACCCCCTCGACGATATTTCCATTGAGGGTCTGCCCTAGACCGGGAATGACGCTCGCAGTACCGACGAGCCCCGCGGGAGCACTCGCGCGAGCAGGCAATGATGGCAAGAGAGCCACCGACAACGCAAAAATGACTGACCGAACGGTCAGTCGAGATCTCAAGAACCCACTCATTGCCAACACCCTCTACAGTGTAATGACTCTATCCTTGAAAATCCAGCCAACCGAAATTAAAGTAGCGGTTGTGATAACAAAAGAACAACTCGAGTCACTAAAGCTTCACAAAAATCCGAAGGGTCAAAAAATTTTCGCTCGCTTCATTCTGGCTCCTAACTTTGAAAATCCCCTCACTAAAACATCGATCACGGTTGAAGGTAAAGAAAACTTAGCCAAAGAAGGTGGAGCAATCTACGTGATGAATCACACTGATCGCTATAATTACTGGCCTTTTCAATACTGGCTATTCAAAAATCATTACGGCCACACAGCCACGTGGGTGAAAGGCAAGTACTACGAAAACAAAGCGATGGCCTGGCTCTTAGACCAATGCAACAACATTCCCGTACCGTCAAAAGGCTACCTATTAACCAAGGCCTTCATTAAAGCAGCCGGTCGAAAACCAACCGACAAAGAATACCTCGCCTTAAGTAAGAAAGATAAATTCAATACCCGGTTTTTGAGCCGATTTTTGAAAACCAATCCAGACTTTTTTGAATGCCTGGAATCTGACTTTGCCGACCTCATGTCTAAAGTTTATCAATTGAGTGCGTGGTCACTCAAAAACAATTTGTCGCTTCTCATTTTCCCACAAGGCACTCGCTCATTGAGACTTACCGCCGGTCACACCGGCGCGGTTCAACTAGCAATGGCAACAAAAGCGCCACTCATTCCTGTCGGGTGCAACGGGTCAGACTTGTGCTACCCAGGCAACTCACCTTTCAGTCAAGGCGGTTCAATCACCTATCGCATCGGAAAACCGCTACTCTGGACCGATGAGTTGGCGCCATACTATCGCGAAATCAACCCTTTCGTCACTCAAACACCAGAAACAACCAAAGCCTTGAATTCAGTCACCGAACTCATGATGAATCGAATCAATGAGCTGCTAGACGAAAAATACCAGCGTTCAAACCTGAACCAGCCCGACACCTCAAAGGTCGGACGATTTATCTGAGCGTCAGAACAGTCGCGATCTGACTGACAAAAACTTATCGATCGATTAACTGAGAAACCCAAGCTATGATCGTTAGCTATGAAACTCACTTCTCAATCAATGAAATTCTCAATCGGTATCACTGCATCGCTCGCCACCGCCCTCATTCTGAGTGCTCTGATTCTCAACGGCTGCTCGTCGGCACCAAACCTGAAGGGCTCTGGGGTTTTTTATGGCCCTGCAAAAGACGCCCATCAATTTGAGCGCGAGCTCCAAGAGGAAAAATCAAAAGCCTCATTCTTCAGCATCGAAAAGCAGAAACTATTTGTTGAAGATTCGCTTAAACAATCTGACTGCTATCGCATCACTTCTGCCTCAGGCGGTTGGGGAATCTTTCAGGCTGACCAGACCTATTTCGCTGAAGGTATTCATAAGCCAGAAAATCAAATTGCGATCGTTCTAGCGCCTATTTATGAAGAAAACCGAGTCTTCCCGACCCCTACGGGCTCGCCAAATGTGAAAGTTTACCGAATTGACCGCGAAGCCCCTTATTCAACTTCTCTCGTGCAACAACTCAACCAAGCGACGATGTCTACTCACCCATCACAAGACAGTGGCGTGTGCATTCGCTTAAGTCGCATCGAGTATCCCGATACCGGTGCACAAGATTACTCAATTTCGAACTACCAGTGGCTACCCATCGCGAAAGCAAAGTCGCTAAAACCAGCTGAGTCGACAACTGCGGCTCAGGCGGTACCGCCCAAAGCAGAGGCGAAATCTGAAGCAAAGCCTGAAGAAAAATTAGAGGCTAAACCCGAAGTAAAGGCCGAGGTTAAGCCAGAAACCAAGAAAGACTGAGTTGGGCTCACACCGACAAAGAAAGAACTATTTTTTTTGCTAGACCTTGCCCACCGATTGCAGGCAATCAATTCGCTGGCGAGAGGGGTGATCGTCTGGATCGTTTCTTCTCTATTTTGGTTGAGTTTTCTTCTCATTTTTCTGCCGCTAAAAGCGCTATTTCTACTCGGCGACGAAATGACTTCATCTCATCAGCTGACGTCGATCATGATTTCAATACCTTCTCATTTTATTCGCGCCTGGGGTAAACTCGCGCTCTCGATCTTAGGGGTAAAGTTATCAATCGAAGGCACACCACCCTGGGCCGCAAGAGAAACCGCCACTACTCCACGAGTGATCGCGATCGCAAAAAAAAGTCTGGTTGATCCCCATTTTCAACGTACTGTGGTGGACTTTCGGAATGATTTACATCGATCGCAGTAACCGACAATTCGTCGTCTGAAACCACTTCAGTAGCGGTAGACGAACTCTGTCAAAGAGCCGAACAAACGATACGAGCTAATTATCAACTTTTGCACAAATGATTTTTTAGGTCTTTGACGATGTCTCCAAATCGCCCCACCAGATAAGATTCTGGAAACCCCTCAAGCACGGCAAGTGGAGTACTCTTCTCGCCACGCGCAAAGCGATCGCTCACCACTCGATGGGCGATGATAAAAACCATCGAGAGCGGATGTATCTGATCGCCGTGTAATGAACTCGGAAACCCCGATCCGTCTGGGCACTCGTGGTGCTCACGCACAATCACATCCACTTCAGCCGGGAGTTCGCTAAACTGCTTTACGATCTCGGCTGCCTGTAGCGGGTGCATCCGTAAATAGGCCTTTTCAATTTGCGTCAGATTATCGGGTAACTCACCCGCGCCCGCACCATCGAGAATCTGAAGTCGATTGAGAGTCGAAGAATTGATGGTCATATCGTGTAACATGCCGGCAGCCGCGAATTTCATGAGGGTAGAGGGCAACCCCCACCCCAAAATATTCGCAAAAACTCCAGCAATCTGCCCGACCACAATGCTATGCCCTGTAAAATAAGAATCCGGATTAAAAATCAACTGAGAAAACCATGAATTCGTATCAGGCGACAATGCCATGTTTTGAGCCATGAACTCAGTACTTTTTTTGACCAAACTTTGAACTTCGGGAGTCACGCCAATCAAATCAACCATCTCTTTTAGAGCTGAAACTGCATTCTGACCCCAGACCAATGTCTGCTTTTGCGAAGGGGCTTGCTTTGCTCTCCAAAAGAGTGACCAATCTCGTAATAACGCTTCTGAAATAAATACTGCATCTTGAGCTTTAACCAATACTCGCGAGGCCCCTTTCTGGGTACACCGAGAAATCAAGCTAACACTCATGACCTCGCCTTTTTTCATGACGAGCTGATTTTGAGTTTCTCCCAGCTTAACAAAGGTGTCAACTGGGACAATATTGAACTGGTTCATCATTCCAATCGGAATCGAAACCCAACGAATTTCTTCAGTTGATTTCAAATGCGAGGCTGCTTTCAAACGCTCAAAAATTTCCCGAAGCGGTGCTAAAATATCAGGCTTAGTGATTTGGGAAAATAACGTTTTCGCATCAACACCTGGGCAATTCTCGATCGAATTCGCAGAACACAAGACAAAGGGCACGCCCGGCCGAGAATTCAGAAGGGCTTTTTGAACCACCGATCCGTTTCCGTCTGGCATGCTGTAGTCGCAAATAACGGCATCTATCAAGATGCTAGAATCGGCTATGAGCTTCGCCGCCTCGTTACCTGAAGAGGCCTGTCGAACCTCAGCCGCAAACTCGCTCTCAATCTCAAGCGACAGCAACTCTCTCAAGTCAGTTTCATCGTCGACAACAAGAACTCGTAAAGGCATAGAATTTTTATCACCTCAGGTATCAGGTATCAGGTTAGCACCATCAAACACCGAGAGCTACCGGCAAAATATTTTCATGAAGTGCAATAAGAACTACGTCTCGGGCGCCGGACTTTTCGGCTGCGCTAACATTTTTTTGACTGTTAGGTTTTCAATGATTCCTGGCTTGAGCACTTGCTTCATTAGCCCTTCAATCGATTCTCTCGGTAGGCGTTTTTGATAGATATTGACCGCCCAGGCAGGTACCCACCCCTTCGGATCAGCGTGAGCATCGGCATCAACTCTCACCCGTCTGCCACCGTCGATAGCAGTCAAAGTGAAGTTTCCGTAATAGACATGAGCGCGAATGCGAGTGGGCTCAATGGGGCGCGAAGGGTCTTCTACCGACTCAAAGTGCAACTTTGCACTCAACGAACTAGTGTCAAAACTCACCTTTACTTTATAAACAAAATCACGATCTTTGAGTGGCCACGGGAGCTTGACATGCACGTATTCGAGTTTTTCATTTTCGCTCAAAACCCGAATTACCTGGGCAGTCTGTATTCTTGACATCCACTGCGGTTTTCGTGGCGTGTCTTCAATCACCGTAAACAGTTTCGCCATGGGAGCGTCAATGAAGCCCTCACCTCTATACGCAAGTAGCGGGCTTCCCGGAACTTCCATGCGGTACATCTTGAGACCCTGATATTCGTCAAATAATTCCCACTCAGCTTCTTTTGCAAACAACCCTGAGCTGCTCAAGTGAATCAATGCAAAGCTGAGAACACCCACTGCCAACCACCATCTCATTGAACTATTGTAAACGTACCTTCATGAATCAGACAAGCCTTGACTGTGATCGGGGTTGAACACTAGAAGGTCAATATGGCCACTCAGCTCAAACCAGAGATCTTGCTTAGCACTTTGAACTCGCGCTATCCACACTGCTCTTTTGGCCTCAGGTATCTTTACGCACAGCTAGCAGAAAATCAGGCAAAGACAGCTATTCTTGAGTTCACGATAAACCAAGACATCAATCGAATCGCTGAAACGATCTTAGAAATTAACCCGACCATTTTGGGTTTGGGTATCTACATCTGGAACGCCAGAGAATCACTTGAGTTGGTGAGGCTGATCAAACAATTGGCCCCTGAGATCTGCATCTGCCTGGGTGGACCTGAGGTCAGCCATGAATACAACAATCAAGAAATCGTTCAATTGGCAGATTTTCTCTTTGTCGGAGAAGCCGATGAGGCCTTTTCTCGGTTCGTCAAAGAATTTCAATTCAACACTAAAACTCGGCCCAACTGCAGTAAAATTATTCACTCACCTTTGCCTGAATTGAAGAAATTGAAGCTTCCCTACGAGTACTACACCGACGAAGACCTTGCTCATCGAATACTCTATGTTGAGGCTTCTCGAGGATGTCCGTTCAAGTGTGAATACTGCCTTTCAAGCCTCGATGAGAAGGTGCGCGAGTTTCCCCTATTTAGTTTTCTAGCTGAACTAAAAAAGCTGACTGATCGAGGGGCTCGCACTTTTAAATTTGTCGATCGAACCTTTAACCTGAAAATGAGCACTTGTATTGCGATACTCGATTTTTTTGAACCTTTCGCTCAATCACTTTCTCAGCCAATTTCACTGCACTTTGAAATGATTCCTGACCGCTTGCCTGAAGAAGTAAAAACGCGAATTCTAAAATTTCCCAGAGGTTCGATTCAGTTCGAAGTCGGCATTCAAACCTGGAACCCCGAAGTGGCCGACCGAGTTCAACGCAAACAAAGTTATGACAAAATAATCGACAATATGCGCTATTTGACTACACAAACCGGCGTACACATCCACGCTGATATCATTGCGGGCCTTCCCGGAGAAGACCTTGCCAGCTTTAAAAAAGGTTTCAACGCCATCGCCCAGCTCAACACCCATGAAATTCAAGTTGGCATCTTGAAGCGCCTTCGTGGCACCCCTATTTCGAGCCACACCAAAGAATTTCAGATGATCTATCAAACCGAGGCGCCCTACCGAGTCCTGCAAACGTCTTTGCTGAGTTTTTCTGAAATTCAAAAAATCGACCGTTTTTCTCGCTACTGGGATCGCATTGCCAACTCAGGAAAATTCAAAACCCTAATGGGCCTACTTCGTGAAAAAAGCGCCGACCTTTTTTCTACCTTTTGGAGTCTCACCGAGTTTCTTGACGCTAGACACGAAACGGCTCACTCGATCTCACTCGAAAGCTTACTCGAGTCTCTTTATTTTTTTAGTCAAAACATCGGTATTGCTGACGAAGACAATCTGAGATGGATTCAAGAAGACTACTGCGCCGGACCACCCAAACATGACCTACCGAGATTTCTAAAACGGCACAACACCTCCCTCAAAGAAGGTGACTCTGAATCAGACAACAAGCGGCAACGCCAGCGACTCTCTCGTCAAAATAAACATCACCAGACCTAATGAACGATTTCAAGAACCCTAAAGACCGTGATCACCAAATTTTTTAACTCGTTCAGATAGAATTTCGAGTTGCGCCATCTGTTCTTCTAGATTCTTTCGATTCGCTTTTTTTCTGGGATCTGAAGTTTCGAGACTCTGTTCTAATTGTCTGAGCCTTCGCAAGCTTTCTGTCACAACCGCCCAATTTTCTTTTTCAGCCGATGAGCTCGATGCACCCACCGAAGTATCCAAACGCGACCGCAGTTCAGCTCGAACCAAGTCGCCCGTTTTTGTGACAACGCCGTGAAATCTCACGTAACTGAGTTCGGTCGGCTGAAATCGTTGTTCAATCTGCTGAGTGATGAGTTTTTCTTGAACTCGAAGGCCTTCAAGTGCCCGATAGCAAGCAATCCATACCGAGCAATCATCTCCGTCACGTTGAGATTGGCTTGCGCGCTTGAAAAGCCGATCAGCCAACCCAAAATCGTCGCCCCATTCGCTCGATTCCGGTGACTTTTCAGGCAAAACAGCTGCCCTTTGGTCATTTTTTCCACTCAAGAGCCTAACCCAACGATTACTTTCAACTGAGTGATAGACTCCTTTGGCAGCCTTGACCGCGACGAAAACGGTCGCCGCCAGTGCCAAACAAAAAGCTGAAACAAATAAGCCCAAAAATGAGGCCCAACCTGGAACCTCTATGACCCAGTAGGTCGCTCCAAAAATTAAGGCTATCCAAGGTAAGAAAAATAGAATGCGCAACATTTGAGAAACAAAGCTTCTCAAACCTTTGAATCAGTTTCAATCCTCAATTTGGCTATGGTAGCATGTGAAGCATGTCACAGAAATCTTCTAAACTGCTTCGCTGGACAAGAACTGGTTTTATCGAGAACGAATGGCTAGCCTTTGAAGATTTTGACTCGCTCGTCATGGCTTCATCGTTGAGAGAACGACTCAGTTCGACCATTGACCATTTTCAAAAATCAGAGAGCCGGTATCACGAACTCAAGCTCGCCTGGCACCAAGGCTTCTTCTTTTTTGGCATGAGCGGCTGTGGCAAGTCGGCAGCATCTCGAGCGGCCGCGCTGAAAATGAGCTGGAACCACGTGACCGTTCCTTCTCATGAAATTTTGAATGCCCATTTACTCGAAAGAGCACTGAATGAAGCGAGTCGCGTACCCTATCATGTGATTGTCCTTGAAGACATAGACTTGATACTCAAACGCATGGACCAGGCAGATTTTTTTGATATCTTCGACCAGGCGGTTGAACGCGCTGACGGCATTCTCTGGATTGCAACCACTCGCTCACCTGAGGCTGCCCCTAAAACTCAACTGTGTCGACCCGGAAGGTTTGATCTCAGCTTTCGCTTTGATGCGCCAAGTGCTTCACTTCAGCAAGAACTGCTGAAGACACTCATCGGTGAAGCAAGACCCGATTGGGCCGAGCGCATGGGTAACCTCAACTACGCTCATTTTCAAGAACTCAAAATCTTAACAGCACGCCTCAAATCGCAAGACCCTTCACAGCCACAGTCGATTGAAGACGAAGTGTCTGCCTATATCGACGAGCAAATGATTTCATTTGATCGCCTGGGTGGGCAATCGTCTGAAAGAATGATGATAGAAACCCGCGCCCTATCGGTTGACGCCAGAGTGTTAACCGCCGCTCTAGATGTTTGCGATGTCTTCAATCGACTCATTGAAAAAACAGTTGGAGACGCCACTGAAGCTGCTCACAATGCTAAACACGATTAATCAACTCAACTCAATAAGAGAAAGAAGCTAGATCATGACCTCACTTTATTCACTCTCGGTCACAGACATTAACGGCAACACGGTTTCAATGGAAACCTTCAAAGGAAAAACTCTTTTGATTGTGAACACGGCCAGCAAGTGTGGATTCACTTACCAATACGAAGGACTCGAGAAACTCTATCAGCAATTCAAAGACAAGAACTTCGTGGTACTGGGGTTTCCTTGTAATCAGTTTGGCGCTCAAGAGCCGGGTAACGAAGCAGAGATCAAATCGTTCTGTGATTTGACCTACAGGACTCAATTTCCGATGTTTTCGAAAGTTGACGTGAACGGTGAAAATGCTCTCCCACTTTTTGAATACCTAAAGTCGCATGCTAAAGGCATTTTAGGTACCGAAGGCATCAAATGGAATTTCACCAAATTCTTAGTGAGCAAAACAGGTGACGTGGTTTCGCGTTTTGCTCCACAAGATAAGCCCGAGTCGCTGGCTTCGAAGATTGAAGAAATTCTGTAAGCCACCGACGAGCTCGGTAGCAAGGCGAGCATTTTAGATTTGAGAAAATCTAAAGATGACTTCTGCCACCTACTCAACCCGCGAAATTTCTCGAATCAGCTCTTCATCACTGAGCCCCCGCACCACTAAGTTTTGCGCAGTTAACCACTCGGGGTTAAAGAGTTTCGATAAATACCTCGCCCCGCCATCACAGAGAATCGTGACAATGGTTTGACCTGGGCCATACTTAAGCGCCGTTCGCACTGCCCCACAAACATTGATAGCCGAAGACGAGCCTAGGCAAAGTCCTTCAACGTTTCGCAAGTGATAGAGCATTTCGATAATCACTGAATCGGCAAAACGGTAACAATCGTCAACCAGGGCACCTGCAGTATTTTGAGTGATTCGCGCTTGGCCAATGCCCTCAGTGATCGAGTCACCTTCGTCATGATCGAGGTTTCCGTATTTGAAATGCGACCACATGCTAGCCCCATAAGGGTCAGCAAGTGTCACTCGCACCTTCGGGTTTCGCTCTTTCAGGGCCTGCGAAACACCTGCAATCGTGCCCCCAGTGCCAAGACCAGACACAAAGTCAGTGACTGATCCTTCGGTTTGATTCCAAATTTCAGGGCCTGTCGTCAAATAATGCGCCCGACGGTTCGCCAAATTATCAAACTGATTGGCCCAAAAACCACTAGGCAAACTCTCAGCCAAACGCCTTGCCACATGATTGTAATTGCCCGGGTCAGTGTATGGAGCCACAGTCACCCGTCGTACCTCAGCGCCATAAGCGCGCAGCAGGTCAACCTTTTCTTTAGATTGAGTTTCATTCATCACAATGAGGGTCGAGTAACCTCTTGAGCGCCCGATCATCGCCAGGCCAATACCCGTATTGCCAGCGGTGCCCTCGACAATCGTCATTCCAGGTTTCAGCAAACCCGCTTGCTCGGCATCGGAAATGATACCCAGTGCCGTACGATCTTTTACCGAGCCACCCGGATTCATGAATTCGGCCTTAGCCAAGATTTCACACCCGGTTAATTCTGAAAGCCTCGGTAAGCGCAATAGGGGTGTGTTGCCCACTAAAGCACTCACTGAGTCTGTCACAGACCGAGCCGCCGAAAACACTGGTTGTGAATCTTGTAGCCGTGCCGTCACTCTTTGATTTCCTGGTGCTTGAGCTCTGCGCCTTCTTCAACCCCGCGTCGAACCCGTCTCGCCGGAATACCCACAACTGTTGAATCAGGGGGCACATTTTCAATAACGACACTATTTGAGCCAATGCGCGAGCTTTGCCCGATCACAATATTTCCTAAAACTTTGGCCCCTGCGCCGACTACCACGTGATCTTCAAGCGTCGGGTGTCGCTTCTTGCCACGAGTGAAGTCAGTTCCTCCTAAAGTCACTCCTTGAAACAAGAGCACATTGTCGCCAATGATCGTAGTTTCGCCAATGACTAAGCCCATGCCATGATCGATGATCAACCCGTGACCAATGGTCGCACCTGGGTGAATATCAATGCCCGTAATAAAACGAGAAAATTCTGAAACCATGCGTGGAAAAAAGGGCAACCCTAGATTCCACAAAAAATGAGAAATGCGGTGAAAGAAAACCGCCTTGATGCCGGGATATAAGAAAAGTATTTCAAGATAACCCCGCGCTGCAGGATCGTAATGGTAATATCGCTTCACTAAGGCAATGGCTCGAGAAATCATCAGCTGTGTATACCCGGTTTTTCACAAAGGGCCAACTCGAATGTGACCCTAACCCCCTGTCAATGCTTTCTCATCGAATGAGAATCGTTCGACAAAAACAATAGTCTTGATGTATCAAGCCCATAACGGTAACGCCGGCGTAGCCCAACTTTAAGAGGAAGCACAGATGAAAAGCGCAGATCTTTTTTGGACAGGTTTAGTTCTAGGACTTGGCACCTCATTATTCATTTGGATGCCCCGCTCACAAGCAACCGCACCCAAGCAATCGTGCGTACTGTCGATTCCGAGACAAAGCGAAGCGATTACGGTTACCTTGACTTTCTTAGCACCAGAACATGCGCCGGGCCTCGTTGAAGAAAATGGAGAAGAGAACCGAGAAACCACTGAAACTCGCACTTACAACGCGGGTACTGAAATCAAAGTGAACATCAACTCGGTTTTGTACGAACGCCAACTCATCAAAGCCGAATGGAAAATCGAATCTGAACTTCGAGAACACATAAACACTTTGTTGCCGACCAGCCCAAAACCTGAAACCCTGCAGCCTTCGGTACCTAGCCTCATTTGCTCTGAGTACGTTAGTTAAATTTATTCTAATGGCTAGCCACCTGAACCGCCGTCACGATCGCCACTTTCGCAATAGCCGTGGCATAATCAAAATCAAGTGCCGTCGAACGATCGCGTGACGAGTGATACCCCGGACGAAAGAGATTTTCGTAGGTATTCAAGTGCTCGTTCAAATAAACGATCGGAAACCCCAGCTTTGCCGCCCAAAATCCATCGGTATTGTAAATATAGTTTTTGGGATCACCGTACGCTCTGACCTTCGCTTCGAATTTCTCACCGTGAAGGGTTTTCGAGTTCTGAAAAGCTAACTCAGACAGGCTCTTCGAAACTGGCCCAGCCCCCGCATTGATTTGAAAAACCGGGTCAAGACTCGAACTGTTCACACCAAGGCCACGAAACCCGATCAGATCCATCAAAATCATTCCTGAAAACTGCTGCTGTCGTCGTAACATCTCGCTAAAAAAGTAACGAGCTCCCAAACAATCAGTTGGAAATTCTTCGCCAGTTAGATGAACGAACCAAATGTCGTGATTCCAATAATCGTGTTCGCGCCCCTGATTTTGCAGGGTCACCGCTGCTTGCAAAAGGGTTGCAGTGGCAGTTGCATTGTCATCGGCCCCAGGGTTTGAAATCCGAAGCCCAGTGATCGAAAAAATGTCTTCACTAAAAGCCGTATCGATGTGATCAGCTAGAATAATGGGCCGGTTTTGCGTTGGATTGGTTTTTCTGAGTTTGCCGGGAATCTTCGCAATCAAATTGACGTGATTGCCTCCATCGCGGCTAAAAACCTGTCGCTCGGTTTCAATCCCAAGCGCTCGGTACTTACTCTCTAAATAAGCGACAACGACTGGCAAGTCATTTTCAACTTGCGCCGAATTTTTTTTCTTAAAGCGAGTGATTGACTGCGGGTTCTCAGAGACACTCAAGGCTTCAGACAAATCGTCAGCAAAGGGCAATTCGCCCGACAGAGCCATCACATTTTTTCTATAGTCTGCTAAAAACCGATCAGAAAATTTCAATTCTCGCGCTGCATCAGCCCAGCCGAATCGAGCCAGCCAAGTATTCACCTCGCGCTTTGCTTGATCTAGAGAAGCTCGCGCACGAATCTCGCCCACTGTTTTTGTCGCCTGAGTCTTCGCCAGTTGCCATTGTTCAGGTAAAGTCACCTCACCCGAGCGACTCACTTTCAACACGAAAACCAACCCATTTCCTGCGAGTCGAGCTGGCTGTGCAATTTGATAACAAACCTTACCCTTCACGCTATACGAATTTTTCAAAGCACTGGGCAACCACGCTGTCAAAAGTGAACCCGAAATCGAATCGACCCAAACACAATCAGAAAACGCCGGCCGATCGTACAGTGAATAAACTTTCAATGGATCAAGTAATATTTGTCGAAGGTCACTCGATTTACCAGTGTCTAATCGCGTCGCAATGATCGGCAAAGCGGGGTTCTCAATTTGAAATTCATAGTCGTCATCGAAATAACCTGGAAATAATTTTTGATTCCAAATTTCTTGATCTAGCCATACCCACTCAGACGACGCACCCGAAACACTCAGCTCTCGATAACGAGAAAAAGCGAAGGTGATTCGACCCCGCGAATTTTCAACCGGATAACTTTCAAGTTCAATATCACTCTCATTTTGGTTCAACCCACGAATAGACTGCGCAATCAAAGTTGCTTGTGTTTTGAAAAGGATTTCGTTCTGCGGCTCAAAGGCAAGAATGCCACTTTCAGAATCGAGTACCAACCCAAAGGTTTGGTCAGAATTCGCTTCGAGCCAAGTGTAGATTTGAAGGTCAGATGGAGCCATCGCCGAAAGCAAACTGGCCGAGGGTGCAGCTGAAGCCATCGCCGAGAAAAGAAAAACCAAAAGCCCTAACGTTGAAATCACTTTAGACAGTGCCATACTGCGTGCTCTCTCACAGGCAGAGTAACTCAACCACTCAAAAGCTAGTGACTCAAGAAACTTTCGTTAAACGCAACAGAGCTAAAGACTCAACTAACAATTAGTTGCACCGGCTGATTGACATCGCACTGCATGACTTCAAGAACCATCACACCCTAGCAAGTGCTTGCGTTCCCATGTTTTGATATTTGGGATTTCATCCAATTTCAAGTTTGGCCAGAACGGAGTCATCGTAGCTGCGGTTGGCAGCTTGTTAGGCGTCGATTCGTCTCGAGCAATATCTTGAATCAGGCTTTGTAGCACTACACGCTCTGAATGAACCGTATCGGATTCGGGAATTCGGGAAGAAAATCCCTGTATTTTTGCGTTTTGAATGATTGCAGGGTTGAGAAGCACCATGGCCGCTTTTGATTGAGTGGGGCAGTTCTTAAAATATATCCAAGACCAATCGTAGAAAAATGAATCAACTTTAAGTTCTATCAGAGTGTTAAAAGCAA
Source organism: Oligoflexia bacterium (assembly GCA_903895855.1). GTDB lineage: Bacteria > Bdellovibrionota > UBA1018 > UBA1018 > UBA1018 > CAITVN01. Next base: position 20,650 of record CAITVN010000034.1, read on the forward strand.
TTTTTCGACAATTCCCGACGTCGGATTTTCTAACGATGTATTTGTAATAGTCTTGTGAAGGGCAACCCTCGTCAGCTAACGTTTTTCTCATTTCATCTGAAATCTCTCTATGAGCAGTGTCGGCATCCATCGCCCTTAAGTCGAGGTAGCGGTGCCCTGCTGGGAGTTCGATTCTAAACAAGAGCCAATCTCCGTCGTTTGCTTTATTACCGATACGTCGGCTAGAGAAAGGATCATCTGAAGTGTAGAGGCCGGGGGCATCTGAGCCAACTTTTGAATTGGGATTCCAGTATGAGCGAACCATCGAAGAAAGGTGCGCTGTGACTGTAGGATCAATTTGATTGAGAGACGAGTTGGCGCCAATTGAAGTCCAAGCACGCGGAATGTAATTGTAAACGTAGACTGCGTGTTTCAGAGTTCGAACATATGGGCGAAACTGTTCAGCGAGAGAAAAGTCAGTCGCTCCCGATTCGAGTGAAAGGACACAAACTGCAAAAACGATTGCGCTGACCTTCATGGCGCCCTTTAAGATACTCGTTTTTACTGTCATAATTTTTGAACTCCCTATTTCAGTTTTGAATATTGTCACACATTTGTATGAGGGCACATCCCACCGCGAAAACTGAGAAACCTAATAATAGAGTCGCAAACTACCGTATCATCAAGTGACACGCAAGTGGATTTTACGCACTGCGCAATTTGTTGAAATGAGGGTTCTTTTTGGATTCACAAACCAAAGTTCATTGGACCTCAATTGCACGGTCACCCAACCTTGCATCGCACGCTACCGAAGCCCGTTATAAAACTCTGAATATTTCTCGCGACGACCTGTAGCAACCCAACTGGTGCCTGAATTGGGCCCAAATTGAGAGAGAGATCAGACTCACCTGCAAAAGTCTATTCACTCTCGCTGTTTAAAATATTTTACCCGCTCACCAAATTGAAGAAATGAAACTCTCCCGTGATGAGCAATGCACAGATAGGCGGCGTTTTGAATCTTTGTGGGCCCACCGTGAGAAAAAGGCTGAATATGGTGAATTTCGAGGCCATATTTTGACTGACACCGTTGCTTTGTTACGGGGTCCACGAACGAACATTGATATCCCTTTGTGTTGATGAGCTCATGGATCTGCGACTTTGAGAGTGTGCGCTTTTGATCTCGACCTATGTGCTCACGTGCGCCCTGTAAGTTTGACGAGAAGGCCAACACCGTCGGCGACGACGGTGACTCCACGCGCTCACTGCTTTCGGGCTTTTGACTTAGATTGTTTCGCCGCTCTTCTTGTAACTCTACTGGTGACTCTGACCGTGCCCTTTGTTCTTCGGCCTGTTTTTGGGCGGCGGCGTCTGTGGCCCGAGTTTTTGCTCGTTGCTCCGCACGTTTGGCCTGGGCTTCGGGGCTATAGCGATCGCTATAGTTGGTGGCCATGAGATCAATGAGCGGTGCCAACGTGATGCCGGGATGTGAGTGCGCGAGCAGACCCTTGATCTCTTCGAGTTTTTCAATCAGTTCATGTGGCGCTACGAAAGTGACCTGTGAAAGTTCGGCAGAGATTGGCCGAATTCGATCACGAGCGATCTCAGTTGACGACTCCGGAAATTGAGAAGCAAGTTCTCTCGCTGCCGCTTTACAACTGAGACCGGTGATCGAGGTTAAGACATCAGACAATTCAGGGTCACTGAGTTTCTCACGATGAGCATAACTTCGGGCAATCTCAAG
>CAITVN010000035.1 GCA_903895855.1 Oligoflexia bacterium
ATGTCTCATTTAATTCACTCTATGGGGGCCAGAGCGCTAACCTCGGAAGTCCACTCACCGGCCTTGAAAGCGGCCTCACTATTGGGGGCTGTGTTGGAGACTTAAACGGCGATGGGTATTCAGATATTGTAGCAGTAAATAAACCAGAACATGCTCGAATAAAGAGCAATTAGAAAACAAGCCTAGCGTTAGGGTGTAGTCGACGGATTAAGAATATTCTGCGATGAGAACGTTTCACTGAGATCACCGACAAAATACTCGGGCGCTACTCGTCGAAGTCGTTGCTCGACGTTTGACATTGTCTTGAATATTTGAGCTCGCAGCATACTACTGTTGACGGTGTAGGCGCCTCCTGGCCCCTTCTGAAGGGCTGAGCCCAACTGCCCGCCGGCTCCAAAGTCTACTTCGGTATCGCCTAGTGATATCTTAAACGATGGATAATACTTGCCTTCTTTTTTGATTGGGATTGAGGCCTTACCATCAGTTGAATCGATCAGACGCTTATAGGTTTCTAATTGCCTCAAGTAGATAACCATTGCCCTATCTTTGACCGAATTTGGCGTTGACGCAAATGGACTGTCAGTTGGAATTCTGAGAGCTTTATTTTCAGGTTCAAACCCCATATCAACATTTCTCTGTTGCACTCCAACCTGTGGAAGTCGGGCATCTAGTTCGTCTGACCTAAAACCGCTTTTATAATCTGCCACAAAATCGTGATTTTGTTCATTCAGACGCATCGATAGGTCGTTAGGAAGCCGAAACTTGAGATCAAGCGCACTTAAGCCACCTGCCTTCGGCGATATTCTGGTCACCAAATCGTATCTAGGCTCAGAATAACTATTCCCCCTTTTTTTAGCCTCTTTTTGCGCATTTTTGCTTGATTGCTTGAAACCATCTTCAGTCATTTCAAAACGTTTGTCTTTTTTTGAATGAATAAGTTCGTGGACTAAAGTTGACGGGACATGTTCTTCCAGAATTAATTTGTCGTGAAGGTGAACCGTTTTACTAAATCCATTGTGAGATCCCAACAGCCCAGACTCTAGACCTCCATCGACCTTCCAAATAAACTGCTCGCCCCTTGCAGCTAAAACAGTTGCTACCACTACTTGCCATGGCAAATTCAGTTCTTTTTCGACTTCTTTTGGCTTAGAATTCAAGCGAGATAACAACGACTGCAAGAAACCTTCTGGCTTGTTTCTCGCCTTGATTCTTGAAAGCAGTTCTTGATTTGGCAAAATCTTAACCCAGTTTTCCTTAGAATTAATCTCTGCTGGTATTCCTTTCTCATTCAACATCGACTCAACGCCACTCAAAGCTCTTGTCGATTCAGCAGGGGTTAAAGGCCTAACGGTGCCATCAGGCTGCGTTCGCTTCTTTTCTGAAAGGCCATCAAGCATGGTATTGAGCTCTTCAACTTTTTTCGGATCAACCTCGCGATACCTCAGTTTTTCTTTCTCAAATTTCTTTGCTGCTTTGTCATCTTTTTGGGCTGCCTTCGGTGGCGCAGGCAGATCAGGCAATTCGTCTTCTGTAACAGCGGGTACCGGTCTGGCTCTTTCGGCTGACTCTGATCTTCGATTCAAATCATCAGGCGATTGAGTTGCCGCCCGCCGCTCGTCTGGATTTCTCCTACTTTGCACAGCAAGCTCTGGACGTGAACCCGATCTTTCTAACTCAATATTCGGCCCACGTCCGCCCGCTACTCCCGCGCCCGTTAAGATAAGATTCTTTGGCTTCATCGACTCTGCTACTGCTTCGTCAGCCCCCTGAAGGGGCGTAGTGATTGTTTTTAAATAAGACTCGCAGCCTTCAATACTTGGATCTTGCCGACATTGCATTTCTCGACTGTACGCTGCCGAGAGTGCGCCATTGGCTGCGGTACTAGCAAAGTGCCTGATAGTGCCCAGCAAAAAACCTTTCAGTTGGTCAAATCGCATCTTTTTAGCGAGAAACTTAAGTATGGCCGAGTTCACCGCTGGCATTTCTTGAATTTTTGAAACCACCTTGTGACCAAACTGAGACGCTAGTGTACCAAAGAAAAAATTGAGCGCTGCTCTTCTGGCAGACTCTTCATCAACTTTGCCCTTCAAAAAATAATCTTCACCACAAACCGTCGCGGCGTCAATTAGACCAACCGAAAGGGGCCCAAAAACCGGCACCTTTCCGAGATAAGCCTTGCCGTACTCGACCCCTGCCTGCAGAGAAAACAAAAGATTTTCATCAAGGTTGACACTTGAATCGTGAGCGCGATTCATTTTCGACGTGACTTTTTTTGCTGAAACCCTGAGCTCGTCATAGTTTTTGATAAACGCAAGTAACGTTTCAGAAGAATGCGATTTTTGAGCGGCACTTATCGCGTCTCTAAGGGCCCTCGCTTTTGAGCGTAAATTTATTATGTTAGCGCCCGTCGCTGACACTAGCCCCTCTTTAGACGCGAACTCCAAATTGGCATCCATGTGTTTAGCGAGTAGCTCGCATTTGCTTGACAAATTTCTAAAAGCCATCTCAGAAATTCCGGTGATCGTTGAATCTAAGGTGTTCGAGTCATTAGCCTTGATCTCACCGGCATAAGTGAGTTTAAGCATAGCCGAAACACCTTGAACTTCATCAACAAAATGAGTGTAAAATTGTGGATTTGCCTGAGACAGTCGAGTTAAGTACTCTCCACGCACCGATTCGGGCATGTGACCCGAGAGAAGATCGAGAGCCACCGACCGTGCGGTAACCTGCGAGCGAGGCTGGTAGTGCTCATCAATAGTTTCACTTAATAGTTTACCAACAACTTGATGTTCATTGCATTCGTTCGCAATCGCGGGAGTCGAATTAACGCTACAAGTAGCGGCGTCAGTACTTGGCATTGAGCGACTGGCTGTGCCTAGATCTCGGTTTAGGTCGACTGTCGTATCAGTCGCGACCTTGCCGTCATTTGGCGTGAAATTGGGCTCGGCCGCCTGACTGCTGAGTGAATAACCAATTGAGATAGACACACAGTAAGTGGCAAACGCTGCTAGCGCACCTAGGTGCCGGATTTTGAATGCTGACTGTAAATTTAGCCAAACCATATAGAGTACTACTCGGCTTCTAGCGTCTATTTTTTTAATATCTCCGTTATCAATCTCAGGGTTATGGGCTATTCCCCCTAGCTCGAGTCAATTTAATGACGGCCCCAACCTGATCGACCCAAAGACTGCTCGTTAGTTCTCAATAGTGCGTAGGACCAACGTATCGTCGAAATTTTACGAGCGTCTATCGAGAGCTTTCAATCTCCTGGTTTTTGCGCAATGTTCGCGAGCCTATCGTGGTGGTTGGACCCAACAATCTGAGTTTGTAATATTTTCCACATGAGCCATAATTGTGAAATGAAAGCTCCACTCGCGATGAGTCTTTTAAAGTCGGTCTTAGTAATGGCCTTATTGTTAAGCCTTGGCCCAATATTTCAGACGAATCTCTCTTTTGCCGACTCCACTTCTGCCACCGATCTTGCTGAGCAATTGAGTCCAGATGAAATTCGAGAGTCATTACAATCAAGCCAGTGCGTGGCAAACTTGGGTAGATTTTCGATAACTTCGTCCGCCTATGGTAACAATTGCCTGCACGAATTTGATGCGCCCGCAAAGGGGGCGCAAGGTTTGCCCACCGTGACCCAATTGCCGCGCACCGTAAGTTTTGAGCGAGTGGGCGGATTCTCTGAAACCGGTCCTGCGGCTAATGGCTACGTAGACACTAGGCGCTCGGCTCGAGCCGAAGTCCTGAAAGTGATGAGTGATCCGAAATCTTATGCCTCACTCAAGGTCGAGAAACCCTGGCTGAGCAATGTGATTCTCACCCATGGAGGCGAGCCTAGTCTTTACAGTAGTGAGGGTAAAATCGTACTAGCGATACCATCGTGTGCAGAAGGCAAAGAGCATAAACCAGGTGAGTATAAAAAATGCCAAGAATTAGTGCTCGCGAATGGATTCAAACTTTATGACGACCTGGTAAAGCAAAGGCTAGATTGTAATAAGAGAGAAAGTCGACGGCGTTCTGATTGTCAACAGCTTGAACGCATGGTGAAGTTGCTGAGTGATCAAAGCCGAAGTTTTGCCGCCTACCGCTGCGGCGATGACGGGCGGGTGACCCTGCGGGAGACTGAGCATTTTACAAAAGCAGTGTCGGCCGGAGCAATCCTTGATGAATATCGTAAGAAAGCCGGTACGCCCGCTAACTCGCGTGAGTGGAAAGACAAGCAAGAAGAAGAAGTCTGCGCTCAATGCATGACCCTTGTTAATTCACCGAACCCAAGCAAAGCAGCTGCACCCACAAGTGAGGCAAGCGTTGATCAAGTGATAGGCGCGGAACGATTGCGGATGCTAAAGTCAGATCTAGAAGATCTAGAGTCAGAAAAAGAGAAACTTGATCAAGACCTAAAAACCATTAAACTAATGTTGCGCAATCTGGGAGTTCAAGACCGTCGAAAAAAACGTGATCTTCAAGCGCTTTTAGTTGAAATACGAGAGTACATAAAGAAGAACAAGCACCAGATCACTGAACTCAATTCTAAGCTTGATGAGCTTGAAGCCGGCGCTACCGAGAAAAAAATACTTCAATGGTGATAAAACAGCGAGTTCATTCACACCCATGATTTGTCTGCTTTACTGGCGAATGTCAAAGCAAGGGGCGCTCGAAAAAATAGGGTGCAATAAATAGAGTTTATTTTTAAAGCGTGTCAGTGTAGCGAGAGCACTAAATCATTAGCCTCATTTCGCTAGAGCCCGCACTTTTTAAGGAAGGCGCCCTTAAAAGCGCCCTCAAGCCTACCTTCGACCTCGTCTTTTACGATCTCCCAGCATTCATCTGCTAAGGAAGATAAGACCTTTTTTGCTTCGGGATTAGTGCCTGAAAAATACCCATCTGCTCCTGCTTTGAGTAGTCGCTTGCCAAATCGTAATATGAACCCGAGCTCTGGTTTTTTTTCCACAACATAATCGATAGCTCTGTCACCTATCCAGTCTAGTGCTTTCAACCCAAGAAGAGTCCCTTCTTCGCGAGTGTCTGAATTGCTATTTTTCTCTCTCACAAATTTTCGGGACTCATCTAGCAGTGCAGCTAGGCTTACAGCGTTCGCTTTGATGTCGCCATATTTTTGACCGGCAGCTCTCGCTTTCATGTCGTTGAGCTTTTTCTTGAGTTCGGCGACTTTGCCCTTAAATTCATCATCACAGCTATAAAAAACTTTACGGATCGCACCTGCGTCGCAAATACTTTCTTCAAGTGATTCTAGCTCAATGATTGAATGTTGGGCCTTGAGTTGCCATTGACTCTTTACTTTAGCGAGCCCTCGCCCGCATTGGGCGGGTTGCTCAAGCATCTCACTCGTTGGGCAACCTGCTGGATTACTGGCATCTCGGCAGTCTTTATGCATCATTTGCACGCCATAACTAAAACCTTCGGTCCAGACACTCATGGGTCCACTCAGATCAGGGCGTTGTTTCGCGACGTCTGCCAGTAAACTTACTTTTTGCTGTTTATTGACTCCCGCAGTGCAATACAAATACTCTCCGAGTTGATCTGCGGTGATTCCTGCGACATTCATACCGTGGTCTGGAAATTTATAAGTGGGCTCAGCCGTTTTGACCGGTGATTTTTTCTTGCCGGCTTCGTCGTCGGCGCCTGTTTTCATGTCTTTAACGTCTGGGGGTGTTTTGGCGTTGGCATCATCAGAAGGGCAGCTGCTTTCTTGTGGGTGAGCAACAGTCTCGTTAACTTTTGTCGCTGGTTCGATTGCATGGCGACAGCCTCTTGTTTCAGGTTGGGTGGTGCAAACGAGTGTCTGCAATTTTTCTTTTAACGCTGCAGATTCAGTTTTGTTTTTATAAGTTTCTTCACTGCCGTCCGGTTCGGAGCGTAGCGTAAAAACAAGAAAAGCTTGAAATCCTGGGTTAGAAAGCGGTTACCACACCAACTTTCCCTTCCCAGAGGATTTTAAGCCATGGCCCAATCTACAGTTTTTAGTCAGGTAATCAAGCTCGTTCCGCGTTCTGAATTTCAAACATGGGTCGCTAAACACGATGCCGACAAGGGCGTGAGAACATTGGATTCGTGGACGTGGTTCGGAGCCATGCTCTGCGGGCAACTAACCGGACACGACTCGATTCGCGCCATCGAACGTGTGTTCGCCCACAGTGACGGAAAAATGCAGGCAATGGGATTCGGGGCAGTTCGCAAGAGTACTTTGGCCGACGCCAATCAAGTTCGCTCGCTCGCGGTTCTGGAAGAGGTTTTCAAATATTGCTTGGCCGAAGCATCACGTTTTGCTCCCAAACAAAATGGCTTTCGATTCAAGGGCGATGTCTTCGCGTTGGACTCCACGACGATCGAGCTTTGTCTGAGTCTTTCTCCGTGGGCGCGGTTTCATCATGGAAAAGGCGCGGTAAAACTGCATACTGCGATTGACATCGCTGGCGACTTACCTCAATTCACAGTCATCACCGAAGGTCGGACGCACGACATGAAAGCTGCCCGAGCAAATATCGCATTCAAGCCGGGCGACACGGTTGCCATGGATCGTGCTTACGTCGATTTCGAGTGGATGAATGACTTGAACATCGGTGACGTAACCTTTGTCACGCGCTCGAAAACGAACATGCGGTACAAAGTTGTCGAGTGCCGCAAAACGGACCGGACACGGGGGTACATGGCAGACCAAACCATCGCCCTCAATAGCGCTGCCGGCAAGGCATATGAGGGTAAACTCCGGCGCGTCAGCTTCCGTGATCCGGACACGGGCAAGTGGCTGGTCTTCCTGACTAACAACTTCGAGCTGTCATACAAGACGATCTGCGCGCTCTACAAAGCCAGGTGGAAAGTGGAACTATTCTTCAAAACTTTGAAGCAGAACCTGAGAATCAAAAAATTCCTCGGAACCTCGGTAAATGCAGTGAAATCGCAGATTCTTGTCGCACTGATCGCGTATCTACTCGTGCAAATTCTGAGGTTCGCTGCGAAGTCCAGAATCTCCATCACCGATGCCATGGCTGTCGTCGGAACGTTGCTGCTTCTCAGAGAGCCTATTTCCAGACTATTTGGCGATCTTCCAAGGGTTACGCGATACCCGCCATCACCCCAGTTGCGATTCGAGTTTTCTTAAACGAACCGGACGGCAGTG
>CAITVN010000036.1 GCA_903895855.1 Oligoflexia bacterium
AAGAATCCGTGGTCACGAAGAAATCAAAAATGTTTTAGCTGGGGTTGCTTACCGCGACGGAATCATGGTACCAGCCACTCAACTCCAAGGGGAACGTGCTGCCTAGGCCGACTCTCGATCCACAACATTTAGCAATATCTCGTTTCTGGTTTTGCTGATGCTTAAACACCACTGGTACTATGTACACTTCGCGTTGGGAATCATGATTGCAAAATCATTCGCATCTATACATAGTTTTAGTTCGAGGCAGAACTCTAGCCGCCTGATCGGCGCACGTGCGGTCCCCATTTTAATCTTTTTCTTGGGTTTATTGATTTATTCTATGCAAATCTCAAGCTATGCATTGCCTATTTTTGGTAGCGAAGAATTCGAATGGTATATAACGGGGTTAGGCGCAGCTATGATGATTGGGGGGTTAATTGGCAGTCCAACCGCAAGAAAAGTTTTTTCTATGCCGCCATTGGTTTACCTTGGAAAGATATCTTATAGTGTTTATCTCGTGCATGTTTTGGTACTTAAGGCGATTACTCCGCTCGTACTTATCGGCCTGTCCAAATTTGTCATTCTCGAAGGATCAAATTGGGGGTTTCTCGCATTTTTTTCGATAAATGTTTCTATTGTAATTCTGATCTCGGATGTACTTTATCGATTTGTTGAAGCCCCTTCGATACGTTTTGCAAAATGGATTCACAACTTCAAATCTCCGATCAGACTTTAACTCTTTCGTCGTGACTATTTGCTTCGATATCTTGCATTAACCCAGCAGATATCTTTACCTACTTCTGAATGGTTTCAATGGAAAAACCAACTCCTTCGCAGCAAAAAAGCAAAATACGAGATTTGTAACAAAATATCGCTTCCATAGCCGTTTGGGCTCACTGCAAAGCCTAAAAAACCACTCGAGCCCCAGTCGTTGCATCCAGGCGGGCGCTCGCTTCTTACTTCCAGACAGAAAATCAAAAGCGGCCCCAACCCCTAAGAACAAAACTTGCGGAAGTAGGCGCGTTGCTTCTGCCATCCAAAGCTCTTGCTTTGGAGCCCCAAGCCCCACCCACACTACTGGCGGTATCTCGTTTGTACCGCACAAGCCTAAGAAAGCCTGAATATCCTCTCTTACATTCTCTGGGCTAAATGCCCGCATTGGAGGGCTGTAACTCACGCTATCAATAAGGCCAAACTTTCTCGAAATATCGTGGCCTTGCTCGACGCTGCCGCCAAGAAAGCCATACCTTACAGTAGGAAACCGTTTGAACATCTCGGTTACAAAGTCCGGGCCGCAGACACGACTCTCAATGACAGTTCCTCGCAAACGCGACAGCCATACCAGGGGCATCCCATCGGCAAAAAGCCAAGTCGCTCGACCAAGGGCGTTGCGAAGACCAGAATTCCAAAGACTCTCGGTCATCGTATGGACATTCACAAAACAGCCATAGCCACCCCAATTACCACGGGCAGAAGTTAAAACGTCTAGCGTAGCTTTCGTTCCTAAAGAAGACATGGGAAGCCCCAATAATTGAACGGTTCTATGATCCATACATTCGCTACCCACCCAAACTTAATGCAAAACTTCATGCCTCGGAGTCACTCGCTTTCGTCAAAGCGCAGCCAGTCATAGAGTCGTGGGTCATGTACTCTTTCGTGGCTGATTTTTCTAGTGCCTTTTTGTATCGGCTTCTCACGTAATTGCTAACCGCAAATCGGTCCGAGAGAGTTTACTTTTACGAGGGCGTTATTGATTTCAGAAAGAGATTGATGGTTTGACGATGTACCGTCGACGAGTCGGTTGCTAAGGTCGGCGTTGAACACTCTGCCGAATTCATTGCGGTGAAATCGAGCATTGAGCAAGTGCGTCTGGAATTGAATCACTTAGAGCAGAAAGTAGACGTTAAGTGTCACGATTCACGCCTATTGGCCGAAGAACAAACCTCGCGAAGTTTGGTGCTTCTCAAAAAGGTCGGCATGATGACCGATTGTCACGTTTAGTTAGATAGTTGGGTGAGTACTCTTGAATCGCGGTGGTCAGTTGTTCTCATTCTCACTTAAAGTACCTTCGCGCTAAGACAGGCAGCAGCATTTTTTGTATTTTTTGCATGATCCGCAGGTGCTCTGCGAATGTCGTAACGAAGGCTCTGATTTTTTTCAAATTTCAGTGGTTCTTTCGAAAAGAATCCCAAAGGGAGCTCGAATCACCACAGACAGGCAAACAATAGTTGGCGCCGAAAATTTATGAAATCCGCGAACTGAAACGAAACTGCCAAACCCGCCTCAGAGCTTCGAACACGATTCGTTGATTCATTTTCGACCGCCCAAGTTTTCGATCGACAAAAAGTATAGGAAATTCAGCCATCTTAAAATTCTTTTTAAATGCCCGATACTTAAGCTCAATTTGAAATGAATAACCGTCCGAACGAAGAGAATCCAAATCTATGACCTCAAGCACCGGCCGCTTCCACCCATTAAACCCACCGGTGAAATCGCGAATCGGTGCGCCAAGAATAAGCCGAGAGTAGAGACTACCGCCTCTACTGAGAATTCTTCGAAAAAGCGTCCAATTTTCGGTGCCGCCACCAACGACGTACCTTGAACCCATCACAACATCATTTCTCTCTAGGTTTGACAACATGACCGAAAGGTACTTTGGATCATGCGAAAAATCGGCATCCATCTCGATGAAGGCTTCGAAGGTTTTATTTAGCCCCCAGCGAAACCCGGCAACATAGGCACTTCCAAGCCCCATCTTTTTTGACCGCTCAAGCAAGTGAACACGCGCACTCGCTTGGGATAACTGTTTGGCTATTTCACCCGTACCGTCGGGCGAACCATCGTCAACTACCAAGACCTCTAGTGTCTCCGGGGTATAGTTCAGGATCTGATCAATCAGCATTTTCAAGTTTTCGACTTCATTGTAAGTCGGTATTATAATCAGAGCACGCAAGCGTTTCGATCTCCTAGAAAGCTAGGGCTAACCCAGTAGAATCAAAAATTCAACGAATTCCGTGCCGTGATAGCCTGGGGCTCGTAGATAACACGAATAATATGAAATCGAAGAGTCTCTAAAACATTCTTGGAAACAAGAAAAGAAAACCAGCCCGTTAAAGGGATTCGTTTTCACTAGACGCTCCCCCCTATGTCAGGAATGTAGTCCGATAGCCATGTGAGTTTTGAAAGCCGGGTTGTCGCACTCGAGCTGCGGTAGCGGGCGGTGTTTTTAGATCGTTTTAAGGAAATCAGCAGCAAATGAGTCATTTGACGAAAATTCAGCAAGAAAAAAGCGGCATGATGATGAATCTAAAAATTCTTGAACAAGAAAATCCACCCCTGTCAGCTATTCGTGAAATTGCTGAGGGCGGTGAAGAGGCGCTCGGCGCATTGGTTCGATTGCTTGAGCCCATTACCGAAGAGACTGCTGAAGGCGAGCCGCCTGAATACATCGCTTGCGCACATGCCATTCGTATTTTAGGTGCCAAGCAAGACCCTCGTGTGATTGCGCTTGTGGCCGCTGTGATTGATTACCATACTCGACGACGAGTGGAGTATCGAGATCATTAACGCTGCCGGGCTAGTGTTAGAATGGGTGCCGCAGGCAGATAATTTTGAAACCCTTTAGACTCTTTTTAGAAAATATGAAGATGGAATGGCAGGAGACTCATTGCTACAAGCGGCGGCATGTTGTCGTGTGCCCGATGAACGATTGCGTCGTGTGGTTCGTGAGCGATTTGATGATAATCCCAGTGAGGTTGCCTCGGTGATTGATCACACCTTAGATGCCTATTTCTTGCCGATTCTAGAAGCGCGCTTACGAAGGTAAGTGACAGAAAGCTTAGCATCGGGTTTAGATAGGCGATAGAGGTATTCGTGGCTATGGCCGGTCAACTTTTGGCGAAGTCGCAGTTGGGCAAAAAGACATTTTCGCGACTATCGAGTATGTGGACGAGTCGGTTGCTAATAAGGTGGCGCGGCTTAGCGCAGACCCGAGTTCATTGCTGTGAAATCGAGCATCAAACAAGGGGCAGTCGCCCCGGAAAAACCTCATTTTTGTAAAATTATGGGGTAAAAAACTAGACCAAATTGTTGCGCTTATTGTGGCGAAAGTGCGTATTGGCCCTGACTGAAAGGAAAGAAGTCAAAAAGTTCGGCAGTGAGTTCAAAACAGAGAAAAACGATGCGAGATTTTTTCGGAAACAGGAGTCCCTCCCAAAAAAGGGGGGCCGTACCGAGGCGTCGGCCCCAAACCTCTTGATAATCCCCCCGATTCTTGTCATTAAAACTAGACAACCACTTAGTTACGAGTGAGCCGGCCAATTGATTAAGTGACCTATCGACCCATTGACCTATTGTGGAGAAGAGGAACCTCATGAAAAAACTCAAAGTCGCTGTCTTAGGCAGTGGCAATATCGGTACCGATTTGATGATCA
>CAITVN010000037.1 GCA_903895855.1 Oligoflexia bacterium
AAAAAAAGGTCCTTGCCAATCCAGAAAAATTCACTCCGTACGCCTTCGCTCAGTATGTCGAAAAGAGAAAAACTACTCTGAACTCATTGCCGACTGAAGAAACCTAAAACACCATCGACAGTGCTAGATGGAGTGGATACCGCCATCCGAATTATATGGTGTCTCTGTTGATGCTTTAGGAAATGCCTATACGGTAGGAAAAATTTATGGAACCTACCAGGTAAATTTTGGCAACGAAGTTACGGCAACTGGCGGCTCTTCGAACATTTACGGCAATCTTGTTATAGCAAAATTCAATTCTTTAGGAGTGGCGCAGTGGGCGAATACGGCAAGTCCCGCCCCTAACGTCTCGGTATTTCATGGTGTTTCAGCAGACTCGTCATCGAATGTTTACGCGGTAGGGCATATTGGCGGCCAATTTGGATTCGGAAATGAAGTGACAGTGACATCTTATGGATCACAAGTCGGTGTGGTCATAGTAAAATACCGACCATGAGATCGTAGCAGAATTTTTGAGAAAATTCATACCGATAGCGGCAAATTAGACCCCGGAGGTATTTGAGCACTGCGACGAGTCGTATACGGTCATTCGCCCCCCACAAAACTTCTAAATGACTAATCAGTAGACGGGGAAACTATTTTATCAGCTGACGATTTTTGGCTAAAAGCGAGCGGAGCGAGTGCTCTAGAAGGCGGGTTTCAGTCTTAAGGGGTGCGGATTTGAGAGTTAGACGGTTTTTTACCCCTAGGGCTCAAGCGTTCGCAGCTTGTAGGGCATTCTAGGACGGCACATTTCCCAAGAAATATAAAAAAATTGATCAGAAGAAAGCTTGAGCTACATTAAAAAAAAAGACATGCTTATGTCTGGGAAAAAAGTCTGAAATCCTTTTATTGACAATTTTTAGGATGGAAGATATTTCAAACCACAGAAGTTATACAATCTCAGTTGATCGAAAAAACACTTCTTACACTGTCCAACTGTAGCGATCCACCTTAGTCACTATATGACTAAAGACGCCGCTGCGCAAATCATGATTCTAGGTTCGATGACCAGAGGGGCGGTGATTTCAGGCTTTACAAACACTATTTTGCCCCGTGGGAAATTTCTTAAGAAGCGATCAGCTGATCGGCGTTGCCCGACGGTGGGCTCGTCGTCTTCAATCGCAATGATGCCTATTTCGTTTTGACCACTCCGAAACGCAAGCGGTACCCAAGCGCCACTTCTGAGGCGATATGAAAAGCTATCAAATAGAATACCCGATCGGTATCCAAACTGTGCCCGTAGATTTCGATAGAGGGCTCCATAAATTTGGCGTGAGAGCGAAAGGCCGCCCCCGCCAAGTAAGACTTCTTCAAGTTGGTCTTCTAACAGAAAAGTCGCAGTTTTCCTGCTATGGATAGAAAGGCGTCGAATTAAGAAGATTGATTCGAGGCCAGAGATTAGTTTTTTCTGAGTGGCCTCATTGAGTCCCAAAAGGCGTTTGGTCTCGGCAAAATTTAAGGGCTCCCAGGCCTGAGTTGCGATGTGCTTTAAGAATCTCAGGAGTGTATCTAGCGATAGATTGGTGTCAGTGACCATTCGTAAGTCTCGGTCCAAGATGAGCTTCAAAATGGAGTCAAGCAGATCAATGCGGTGTTTTGGGTCGCGAGTAAACGCTAAGCGTGGCAGTCCACCGAGTTCTAGGTATTTAAGCCAGTTGTTTTGTTCGAGCACTGTTGGCTTATGAACGGTCTCGTAGACCGAATGGTCAAATGAGTCGAGTTTTATGAGCCTGAGAAAAGTCTCTGGTAAGGGGCGCTCTAGCAGTTCGGTAAGTGTTAAAGGATAGAGCTCAAGGCTGACGATGCGACCTGTAAGTGATTCTCGAATTGCTTTTCGACTTGAAAAGCGTACTGACCCCGTCAAAACAAATTGTCCCGGTTTTGGATTGTTTCGAACCCATTCTTTGAGTGCCGGAAACAGTCCTGGGCACATTTGGCATTCGTCAAAAACAAATTTTTGGTTGCCATGTCTGGCTACGAATTGCTTGGCAGACTGGTTTGCCAATAGAACCTGGTCTTCGTCGTCAAATGTAATATAGTTCTTTATTTCATGGCTGACAAAACTTGTTTTACCGACCTGTCTATGACCAAAGACCCCCACTAATGGGCTATATTTGAGGTGATTTTCGAAAATACTGAGTGCGTGGCGCCTACGAAAATGGGGCATAATCACTAGCTTAAGCGAAAACGCTGTGACTGTCAAATCGACGATCCAATAAGAGAATTTACAGTCACTGTCAAATCAACGATTTTGCTCGTGGGCAGGTCAGAGAGTTTGCAAAAAATCAAAGGCCGATATCAAGTGTTTCTAAAAGAAGTCGAGCAGTTGGTAAAAGCCGCTCGCCACACAGAGGCGTTTCAGATGAATTTTGATCTCTCTTGGTGGATGTAAAAATTACTCTTCAGTCTCTGGCAACAAGCTCTTACCCGTCACTTCAGGCGGCAGCGGCAATTCCATGAGCTCGCACACCGTGGGCATGACGTCTTCTATTGCCGCCTCCTCGACTAATACTATTTATGCGGGGTCCGTTTTCGTGCGGGTTGTGCAAATTTGACCGAAATGAACGAATCTAAAGCATTGGCCAGAGAGTTTGCGCGATGCATGACCGGCTTGAGGCTCGGAGTATTCACTCAAGTAATCTTAAGTGGCACTTATCCGTCGGTGATTTGTGTTAATGCCGCTAATTCTGAGTAGAGATTTTTTTGGCTACTGATAAAATAGTAGTGCACCTGCCTTTCGTCGTGTTGAATGTCTTAGGTACTCTATTACCAAACTAGTCCTGACTCGCTCTATTATGTCGTCCGCCTCCTGGTTTCTCGCTTGAGTTGCGACCGCGATCCTCCCGATTTATTCAACTCTGGCTGTTGAACCTGAAAATTGCCCCTGTGAGCACTACGAAGCTCTCATGCTGCAAAATTTCGCCTAGGCGGAGCCAGTCGATTTCAATTGTTAGGATCCATGCGATTTCATGATGGCGGAGCCACCTGATTTCGTCGAAGCGGAGCCAGTTGTAGTGTCAAATTACTAGCGTTTAGCTTTGGCCTTATCATGAAGGGATAAGGGAGGGCTGACGGATTTTGGCTAAAAGCGAGCGGAGCGAGTGCTGTGAGAGGCTGGTTTCAGTCTTCAGGGTAGAAATCGCGACTGTATCTGAAAGTAATGTTGGGAGCCACGATCAATTGGTCTGGCTCTCAACCAAAGAGGCTGCCAAATATTTGCGAAAAACCGTGAACGCATTGCACATCATGGTGATTCGTGGGCATTTGCGACCCAGAAAATTTCGAAATCGCCTATTCTTTAGGCGAATCGAATTAGAGCGACTCATTGAGTCTTCTGTTTACGAATGAACAGAGGAGTTCTTAAATGGGTGTTTCAAAATACATTGAAAATGGAGTTGAGTATTGGCGGGTCTATGTCGACTTGCGAAGTCGAAAAGATAAGCGCATCAGAGTACAAAAACGAATCAATCGTCTCAAATCCGAACGTGAGGCCTTAAGCGAAGAGCGAAAAGTGACCCGTGAAATCAGTGAACAGATTTCGAATCTCGAGTCACGGGGAGCCCGTTGGTCAGATGTGATTGACCGGTGGTGCCGCCATCACGAACTTTATCCTAGTAAACGATACGCACAGACTACAATCTTAGATCATGCCGCTTTGTTGCGAAATTGGACGGCCCCTTGGCTTGATCGAATTGCCTCAGAACTCACTCGAGGCGACGGTCGAGAAATAGATCGACAGGCCCAAGACGCTGGGAAAAGCGCTGCATTTCGAAAAAAGATTAAGGTTACCATAAACGTCGTTTATAATTGGGGCCTCGAAGAGCAAATGATTACGGGAGCTCAGCAGGGGCCAACTCACGGGTTAGAAATTAGACGCGATAGAGAAGAGTTGAAGCCGGAAATTTTGACAATTGAGCAAATTCGAAATTTGCTTCATTTGGCCAAGGAGCAAAATCACGACTGGTACCCGATTTGGTTGGGCGCCGTGATGACAGGGTGTCGAAGTGGTGAACTTCACGAGATAAAACGCGAAGATGTTGATCTGTTGTCATCGAGTTTTGGGCACTTAGAAGATCAGAAGCCACAGGCTCAGCGACGCTATGGTAACATTCGAGTTCGCAAAAGTTGGTCTGTTAGATTCAAGAAAGCGGGTCCAACTAAGGCAGGATATTGGAGAACCGTGCCAATCTCAGGCGAATTCTACTGGTTCTTGATCAATGAGTTGAGGATCGAATCATTAAAACCAGGTGATCATTTGTTTCCACAATCTTGGAAGTGGGATCAAGGCCTCCAGGCATCAATTTTGCGAGGTTTTTGTGAAGCTCATGGAATTCCGTCAATTCGATTTCACACGCTGCGCGCTTGTTTTGCTACCCAGCTCATCACATCAGGGGTTTCGCCAACGGTTGTTATGAAGATCTGTGGTTGGAATGACATTAAAACGATGCAGCGATATATTCGAATGGCAGGAGTCGATGAGGCGGGTGCCACCGAGAACCTGAGATTCATCTCGACCCCAACAGAGTCGATGGAAGTGGCGTCTCGACTGTATGGGACAGGCCCCGAAGGCCATCGGGCAGCTGAAGTGGGTGCTATCGACCAAATAAATGACCTGGTTTCAAATGAAAAATTAGACAATTGACATACGGTTGTCGACCGTATAATAGTTAAAGGAGATAGGAAAATGACATCGAAAACTCGTGTTGAGTTTACGCGGTTTGCAGAAAAAAGGTTAGATAGGTTACCGAAAGAAATTCGAGAAAATCTTTCAATCTGGGTAGAACTGGTTGAGGCTATTGGTTTACATGGTTGCCGACAGATCAGAGGGTATCGCGATGAGGCTCTGAAGGGTAAACGTTTCGGACAAAGATCAGCGAGACTGAGCCGATCTTATCGAGTCATTTATGAGCAGACCGAAGTGGGTGATTGTACAATAGTTGGAATTTTGGAGGTAAATAAGCATGACTACTAGAAGCGCTAGAGTAATTTTAGAAAAGATGGTTGGCCCCGTTACATTCGCGATGTTTGTGCGCGCGGCTCGAAGTTCAATGGGATTGACTCAAGTTGATTTTGCAAAAAAACTCAAAGTTACGCCTGCAACCCTTTGTGACATTGAAAAAGGTCGGCAGATGGTCAGTGTAGCACTCGCGGCGAAGATCGCTAAGACCGCAGGTTTATCGGTCGAGCAGGCAATTGCAGCTTCAGTCAGAGATCAACTTCGAAAAGCCAAACTGAACTATGAGGTAAGAATCGCGTGAGAGCAAGTTCGCTTCTTTTAGAAAAAAGCGATGTTTGCTTGAGATTTGGGTTAGCCGCGGTTAGAATTCGCTTACAGGGTGAAAACATTTCTCCTACGGTAGGAAAAAAACCCACTCAACTCACTAAAATGATTAATGACAAGTCGGTTCCACCATTCTTCAAAAAAAGTTTCAGACAAACCGGGGTCAACTCAAAGTGAGCGGCCTGTGGCAATTGAGACACAGCTTTTGCGTTAGGATGCTTGTGTTAGACTTTTAGGGCATGGGGTTTGGGGTTAGGGGAGCTATTCTTATTTTAGCGGTTTATTTTATGGCTGGGTTGCCAGCGGCGTTTGCGGCCAAGACACCTTCAAAGTGGATTCCTAAATGTGACTCTGTGGACTTAAACGCAGATGAGAACTCCCCTCTTAGAAAAATTCCGGTTTACGATCAAGGCAAGAGCGGAACTTGTTACGCTCAGGCAGGATCAGTTGTCCTGGACTACTACCGACTAAAAAAGGATCCCAATGCTCAATTGAGTAATCCTCTTTTCATGGCTACCCAAAGTAAACTCGATGATTTGGGTAACCCGATCGGGGGCGAGAAGCGAGTTCATGGGGGGCAGGCGGCCGATGCTATCAATGCGGTCCGCAAGCGGGGCCTTTGTAAAAGTGCAGCAATCGATCAATGCTTTGAAGAGTTACATGCTAAGTTTCCTGATAAGGCGAATGCCGAAATTGTGGGACTAATTGATCGTGTCCTGAAGGGCGAAAGTCCGACCACTCCTGCGCCCGAGTGCGAATCAGAAGAGGATTCGGCCAAGGCTTTGCGTGAATTCGTGGCAGGAAAAGGCTGGGAGGGAAAATTCTCGGTAGAAGTTTTGCGGGAAACATTCGGGGCCTGTCAGGGTAATTTAATCTCCCTGGCCGAGGTGCCAGCGGCAATTCCCTACTACAATGTGAGTGAAGAGAAGATGGGGCTCATTGTCGATGTCCTGTTGAATGAGGGCACTCCGATTAGTCTAAGCATGGCATCACCGGTGCTTCGGGAGGTCGATGCCCGTTGTGTGAAAGTTACGGCCGACAAAAGTCGTAAAACGATCAAGACTGGTGGCGCTTGTAAGAATGCGGCAGGAGATCCCGACTTTTTGCATGAAGTAGTGATTACTGGAAAAAAGGTGATTGATGGCAAGTGTCAGCTTTTGATTCGAAATTCTTGGGGCGAAGACTGGCGAGCTAAAGTGGGACCCGGAAAGTTGGCAAAATGTGCCTGTGAGATGCTGAATCCTGTGACTGGGCAGCGGAGCTATCACGAGATTTGTCCGGATACTGGCGAGATTCGGGACGGTGAGGCGATAGACATGAACGCCCCTTACGCAGAACGGATTTTGGGATGTTGGGTGCCCGCAGATGCGGTGCTTGAAAACTCTGTCGGTTTTACCGTAGTGAGGGATGCAAACAAATGACCATCACGCTCATGCCTAGAAATTGGCTCTATTTTGGGTTTCTTGCGATTTTTGGATACGCCCAGGCGAGTTTTGGTACCGAAGGCTGCGTGCGTGGACCGACTCGATGGCTACAAGTGAGTGCACAGAAAGTTCCTCTTTGTCGAGGCCAGGCGGATTCGGGGCATCGCCTGGTCTGGGCATCGGGCGGATGTCAGGCGGCGCAGGGGCTGGTCCTGAAGTGTGCGGCTGTGGATTGGCTGAATCAAACGGCGACAGAAAAGGCCCGGCTGAGAGATCAGTTTTCTAAGCGGGGCTCCGCTCTGCCAGGAGGAGCTAATCCAGCTGCAGCGTATTGCGAGTTTTTAGGTGGTAAACCTGACATGGCCAAAGATCTTCGCAAAAATGAGCTGGGTATTTGTATTGCAAAAGATAAAAGCTTTGTCCTGTCCTGGGAACTCTATTCTTCGCAGTAAAATGTAAAAGGGGTTCAAACAGGCTGACCATCGGTATGTGTAGAGGCCATTATGGGTAAAGTTATTGTCAATGAGCATCCCATGAACGTTTCTTTAGGTTGTGGCAATTGTAGCAGTTTCCACCGTTTACGAAGCTGACATTTGCTGATTGTTTGTGTTTACTTTGCCCTTTTGAAAGATGGCACGGAAGGCAATAGGTAATTTTATTTGTTGCATGGTCAGTGTGTGAAAAGTTGAAATTTGAAACGCTTAGGGATTTCGGAACATGGCAAGATGCGCAGTCCTTAGGTGAATAATGCCCGTTGAGTGCGGGTCGGTTGATTTCGTGGCAAGTGTTGCAGTTTAGTAAGTTAACATTTTCGGGATGCGGAGAGTTTGATTTCCATGAGATTCCTGCTTGAACATGGCACTCAATGCAGTCGTGTCCGGCGAA
>CAITVN010000038.1 GCA_903895855.1 Oligoflexia bacterium
CATTTAGGGGTACCCGTAAAAATCGCTGAGCCACCCAGATCGCGCTTTCAAGAAAAAATTTGCCCGCCGTGACCTGAGCGGTCTAAGCTAGGTACTAGAATACTAACCTATGAAATCTGAAACGGTGAGTGGTCTCGAACGCAACAGCTTAAGAAATCTGGTGGTAGGGTTTGCAATTGGTGACGCCCTTGGCGAGATATTCGAATTTTACAGTCCTTCTGAAGATGATATCAACAAGCGCTGGCACCAAGATCGGTTAATCCAAGTGACTGACGATACTTTACTTTTACTTTCGAGTGTGTGGGCTCTAACACAGTCGAAAAATGACATTTCGTGGCCTCAAATGACTGCATCGACGTGTGACTACTTGATGGGTTGGTTCAATACTGGGGCTTTGCGAGGTATCGGAACGACCACCTACAACGCGTTGAAACAGATGCAAGCGCACAGCGAAAGTGCGGGTGATTGGAACAGTTTTCGAATCGCTTCTCGCGGATACAATTCTGAAATGTCTGCTGGAAATGGAATTCTAAGTCGTGCCTTGCCTCTGCTGGCTTCTAGGATTGCAGTAGATACTCGGTTTGGCAATTGGTTGAAATTGACTCACCTTCACCCCGATGGTCATCGAGCGGTTGATGACCTAGCCTCGTATTTACGTGATGGCCAAAGTCCGTCTTCAGGGTTGGCACCTGATGGTAAAGGTTTCTACGCTCCAGATACCCTTTCGATCGCAGTGAGAGCTAATACAGACGCGACTTCATCATTTGAGGTTTTTAGCAAAAGCCAGGTAGAAGACGGTGACAACGATTCGACCGCTGCGCTAGCACTTGGCCTTTGGTGTTTTCGAAACGGCATTGATAAAGAGTGTGAACGCATCGCGGCTCGCATAGTGCCAGAAGACCTGGCCCTACTAGAACAGTCGCTGATGGGCGTTCAATTGAGTGAGATCTTTCGATGAAATGGCCGAGATTCTTATTCTGCCTCTGTTATATTTCATTTAGATAGTAAATAGCTCAATAAAATCAATAAGGGCCGTATCTGGCCCTTACTATCAGCCATTGTTTGGCTATGAGTACACAAGAAAGAGATATTATTTTAAGCCGACTTTTAGCCGAAATTGAGATTCTGGTCAGTCATCGAAACGGACTCACTATCAAGGAGTTTGCGCAGAAACTTCGAGAATTTGATCGCGATCAGGAGGTTAGCGAACGCACTGTAAGGCGCGATTGCCTCGTCTTTGAAATGAAGGGGCTCGTCGAATCCAGGGGCGATGACGAGTCGGCTACCTGGCGAGTCAAAGCGTCTGATCGACTCTATAAGTGGTTTCCGAAATACTATGCTTGAGTCTCAAACGACACAGGTGAAAAAACTGTTAATTTTCGAGTTTGAAAGCCCCTCTTCTACCGATGAGTCATTGATGAGTAATGCCGTAAATAAGGGTAGGGCAGGCAAGGGGCGAGGCCCCATCGGTGGATCGTTCGAACGCGCTATGTGGATGCTTCGACTTCTCAGTCAATCAAACGGTCTTTCGGCCGGCGAAATTCTTTCTCGGTTGCAGGCCGAGGGTTTAAAGTCTTCAGAAAAGCGAGTGCGTGAGGTGCTCCGTAAGATTCAAAATTCAGGAATTGGAATTTGGGAAGACCAGGGCGATCTAACCCCATCGGGTGCCAGTCGTTGGAAAATCCATGTCGGAGTTCGAATTGGCGAAGTGCTTCAATTGAATCGGCAAGAGCTGCTCGCCCTGTATTTGTCTCGGCAATCACTTTTACCGTTAAAAGAAACGGCGATCTATCGAGATTTTGAATCAGCTTTTACTAAGATTGATAAAGTCTTGGGGCGCCCAGAAGTGAAAGAACTTCGAAACCTCGAAACCGAAGTGCATTTTGCGAATTTTCAAGGCCTCTTGATCACCATGAATCGTGATGTGGTCGATGCCGCTCACGCTGCCTGTGCCGAAGGCCATGTACTCGAGTGTACTTATTTCTCGCCTGAAAGAAAGGCGACAGAATGTAGACGTCTTGGACCCCATTTTATGACGTTCTCTGGTGGTGCACTTTACTTGTTCGCGGAAGATTTGGCTGATAAGAAGCTAAAAACTTTTTCGCTCTCACGCATGACCGCCGCAAATATGCTAGCTAGCGAGGAGTACACGACCTCACGCATGAGTTATCAAGAAGCTTTCGGAAACAACCTTGGCATGGTGCGCGGAGTCGGCAAGAAACAAAAGATCGTGTGTCGATTTCAGAACGGTTCGGCAACCTATGTGCGTGAACGAGTCTGGCACCCCTCGCAGGTGATCGAGCCTCAAACTGACGGCTCGATTCGGTTTGAGATGACTGTTTCGATCTCATCTTTGCTGGTAAAGTGGCTTTTGGGTTTTGAAGATTCAGTTGAAATTCTTGAACCCACTAGCTTACGTGAACAAGTGGTTGCGGCTGCTGAAGCGATTCTGAAAGTCTATAAGAAAGACCGAGCGGCATGATTCATGAGTTGAGGAGGTGATTGATGGCGAGGATTAAGATTTATCATATTGGAGAGGCCGTTCTGACTAATTTGGTGAATGGAGCGCTAAACGGAGATGATCGCCCGATCGATATCTATACGCCCGGAAAGGATTTAGAGTGGCTTACTCAAAGTTTGCCCCTGATTGGGGCTATAAGTAGTTTTGTACCAGGTCGGTATTCACCCGATGTTGCCTATTCTGAGATGCGGCTCAATCACACCGAGCATCAGTTAGATCCGATGCATCGAATTGACTGCGGCATTATTTTTGGCGGTTACAAATTGGTCTTTCCTATTGAGGCAAAGTTTGGAGATTCAGTATTTGCTGATGCGGAATTTAGAAAGCGTTATCTAGGAGCCGGTCCGACAGTTGTGTTAGATGCCTCTAGGCCCTCTCGGGTTAAGGGGCGTGTGCCAGCCTTATTAGAAAACATGTCGTTTCTCACTGCTATTTGTCCTGATACAAAACAGGTTGCCCTTACTCAAGGTTGGGGGCTTTGTCTGAGAGAGTCCCAGATTGAAAAATTGAAGAAGAGAAAATGGCCATTCAGGCGTGCGACAGTGGTATTTTCGATCGAGTCGTTGGCCAAAATATACAGTGACCGATTTGAAGAGGCGGTGTGGAATACGCTGCCTGATAAGGGAAAGGCATTCGTGCAACTCTTGTGAGGCATTCACTAGATTAATGGGTTTATTGGTTTTTCTCGCCGCCCTCAATCATGCTTACTTCCTGAGTTGTTCAAATTCCCATTCTATGTCCATGCGTGCTACTAATGTAAATAGAATGGCAACAAACCTATTTGTCGGAATCGATTTAGCAACGACATTAAAAAAAACTGGACTCTGTGTTCTAGAAGAAAATGAAGACGGAAAAATTCGAATATTGCGCTCCCAGAGTGGCACGGGAATAATAGACCATTATTTCGGGGATTCGCCGATATCTATAGAGGGTGATCGAAGCAAACTCTCACCCTCAATCGCGTGTCATTTGTTTTTAAGTAACCTTATTAAGTATCACGCAGACACTACTATTGTCGTAGCAATCGATGTCCCGTTCGGTTGGCCCACTGAATTTAAGTTGAATGTTTCAAACCATGCAATCGGTCAAAGCATTAAAGCCTCAAGCAACAAAGCGCTTAGGTTTCGCGCTACAGATCTATTTGTTCATGACTTGTTAAGCCTGGAGTCCTTCTCAGTAAGCACTGATAAACTCGGAGCAACCGCCATTGAGTGTGCTAAATTACTATCAAATTTGCTAGGTCTGCCGAATTCGAAAATTCATCACTCCGGAATACTCGAGCCTATTTTTAAGGGTGGGGTTACAATCATCGAAACTTATCCGATAGGATCTCTTACAGCCTACCTGCCTGATCGAAGGACAAGACATAGTCCGAAATTCCCAAATGAGAGGCGTGACAAAATCAAAGGCGGAGTGGCATTTCCCAAGAGGGAACGGACTCGTCAATTTCTAGAGTCATTTGTTCGAAGGGTGTCTCGTGAGAACGCACAGTATCTATGCACTCACCTCGACTTTGTCCCAGGGGTCGGTTTTCAAGGGCCAAATAGCGGCGAAAAGACTTACCAGAAAATGGTGCACCATACCGATGCGCTAATCTGCGCCTTTACCGCAATTGACTATTTTCATGGCCGCTGGATGGATCTTGGAAAAATACAAGCAATTTTGAGTGAGTCGGAATTCCGAAGACTCGAGCAATCAGCGATTGCGGAAGGGTCTATAGTAATTCCTGATTCGAAAGAAGTTGTATTTTAGTTTGATACTTTAGCCTATTTTATGCGGTCTACTGTCGGCCGCAGCACTATTCTCGCTGCCGCTGACCTCAGCTGTCACTGCGTTCGGTTAAACTGACTGACATGAAAGAACCGATTCGAGCCAAAATCAGAAAAGAAAAGGTCACGTTCCGTGAAATAGCTGAAGCCGACGAGTTTCGGTGTACGCGAAAGATGCTTCCGATAGTGGTTGGCAAGAGAGTCGACGACCGACCAACCGTAATTGACTTGGCGCAAGTGGGTCACCTTTTGTGTGTAGGCATGACAGGTTCTGGTAAGCCAGTGTTCTTGCACTCCCTAATCGCTTCCGTATTGCTCTGTTTTAGCCCTAAAAAATTGAAGCTGATTCTCATTGATATTAGGGGCATCGAATTTGACAGTTACCGTCAAATTCCTCATTTACAGGTTCCGATAATCCAAGACTCTACCCGAGCGGTGCTCACTTTAAAATGGGTTCTCGGCGAGATAGATCGCCGAGTGAGTGGTCGAAGACTGCTGTGTGAAAAACTGACCCGCTTAATCGTCTGTATTGATGAATACGCTGATCTGATTTTGGCAGACAAAAAGCGCTTCGAAAACCTTGTTGCGACTATTTGTGAAAAAGGTGCTCGGGTTGGGGTTCATTTGGTGTTGAGTACTCACTGTGCATCGACAGATGTGGTGACTCGTTCGATAAAGAAGAGTTTGCCTTCTCGGGTTTGTTTTCGTGTTGCCAGTGCGAGCGACTCGAAGGCCGTGCTTGGTCGGTTGGGTGGCGAGCGATTATCTGCGGTCGGCGAGTTGTTGTTACTGCGCGAAGGCTCTGAGAATATTTTTCGGGTGCACGGTGCACTTGTAGGCGAGAAGGACACTCAGAAGATTACGAAATTATGGAAGGCTGAGAGCCGTTACTGCAAAACCTCATGTTCGGGATTAGGGCAGTTTCGTGTCGATTTTAGTTACTGAATGCAAATTGGGCGACAGGTAATCGCCACGAACCAAAAGTCTGGGTTGGAGTGCCGGCCGTGCTCA
>CAITVN010000039.1 GCA_903895855.1 Oligoflexia bacterium
AAGTATCAATCTTTAGACCCAATTGCCTTACAGTTGGGTCTGGAGAAGAAATTGAAGGAATTTTACGATCTTTTTAGTCAAGATCAGCTAACCCAAGCTGCTTAAGAGCGTTCACCGGCATTTTTCAATGAGGCAACACGGTGTCTTGTTTTTATTGAATAAAAAACCAAATTGAAGAGCTGAAATTAAAATACAATTATCATATCTTTGCCGCTGTCACCCGCGACACTAAATTCCGACTTTGACTTTCATCCAAGCCGAGTCGCTAGTTTCAAGGGCGCCAAAACCAGAGGGTGACTTGCCGGTAAACCAATCAAGTCCGGTCACGAGATCGATGTTTTCGTGTACCCGGTAGCGCAGCGCCGATTCAACCCAATAGCTTGAAGCATCGCTTAAATGATGCTTGATCGAGCCAAAGAGCAGAAATGAGCGATTGAGTGATATTTCTGACTCAAGCCCAATGAGGTGATTGAAAAAAGGCTTGCTTGACTGTGGTTCACTATCAAATGCGAATTCATCTGAATAGGTGGCTCGTACGTTGCGGTAATGCAATGAAAACTCAGTCGCCGAAAAATCGGCTCGGTCAACGATTGAGGTGTTCGCAATTGACCAATCAGAATTCAAGTTGAGTACTTGTGATAGACCGTATTGCCAAGATTGAATGGCGTCGAATCCTGGGGAGTGGGTCTCTTTATTGCTGAGCCAGGCGCGCCCGCGCCAGCTCGACCGACTTTGATTGTCGTTGGTGTCTGTTCGGTATTCGAGTTGTCCCATGATTTGTTGATTGGTATCAATGAGTGGGGTAGCCGACGACCGGAGTGCACCGGTGTGATTTGAGTTGGGTAGAGTTGCCTGAGAACTCGCCATGCGGGGGTCTGCGTTTCGATTCACTAAGGTGACTGGCGAATACGAGACGCCCAACGCAAAGTGATCAGAGTGGTTGGGGTCTGACCAGTAGTGCAGGCCAATCCATCCATTGAGTGCGGGCTCAGAGCCCAGTTCAAATTCGCGACCCAAGCGAGTGCGAGGTTCACCAAACTTAGAGTTGAGGCCAAGACCATAGTTGATGGTTTCAATTCGGCTGACGATTGACCAAGGTTGAGTGAGGGCCGAACTTGAACCCAATTCAAACGGATGCACTCTTCCGACGCTCAATGCTTCTAGTTTAATGAGCGCGCGATCAATATCAATGTCATAGGCAGCAGGGCCCTGGCCCATCAATGATTGGGCGTGCAGGCGAAGGTCTGAGCTCGCGAGCCCATCTGAAGTTAATTTCTGATTGCTATTTAAAAAAGCTGAAAAAGATCCCGTGGGCCGAGCCGGGGTGCCATCGGTCGTGAGCGAAATTCCGGATTCTAGGTTTCTGCCGCCCTGGTTTGCGGTGGGTAGGGTAGGAATTGCAAGTTCTGCACTGCTTGTCGTAGAAACTGCAATCGGTTCATCGCCCCAAGACAGAGGTGCTACCAATGAACTGACTGCCCCTGCCAATCCCAGAGACGTCATTAGCGTTTGAAATGTTAACGAGTGAATCGATTTTGCCACCATATGAACGCTTTTAACCGAACCTTTGTTTTTTTTTAAGTAAATTGCATTTTTTTTCAAAATTCCCGGCAAATTCTCATCAGGGGGGATTGAATAAATTTTTTAATTCAAGTATGAGTCGCTTGCGCTTGGGGCAAGTTTTTAGCGCAAACATCTAGCGAATTCTAACTGGGCAGTCGGCAACGACTGAGTAAAGGGTGGCGTGTATGAACTCCAAGGCAAATCAAAAAAAATTGGGATTAGTGTTTTCTCAAAAGTTTAGAACATTTTTTGTTCAATCTCTTCTCGGCTTTTGCGTGGCTTCTTCAATTAGCTTTGCAGAGTTTCCGCCCGGAATCATTCTGAACGGCGACGAATACGATGTGCCGAAATACGAGGCACTGTTTAATCAGGTCTCGAACCTTTACCGGCAGGCAGTGGGTGAGCAGAACGCAAAGCAAGCACAGCTCAATTCTCTCGAAAATTCACTCAATGGTGCAAGATCAAAACTCGCTGGGTTGAATCAGTCGCTGTCTGAAGCCCAAAGCGAGCTCGGTTCGATTGATCCGAAAATCGCTTCGTTACGCACTCAGGCTGATTCTTATCGA
The DNA here is from genome assembly GCA_903895855.1 of Oligoflexia bacterium. Taxonomy (GTDB): domain Bacteria; phylum Bdellovibrionota; class UBA1018; order UBA1018; family UBA1018; genus CAITVN01. The sequence goes on from CAITVN010000039.1 coordinate 2,130, forward strand.
AGTCAGATTTCTCAGGCTCAGGGGCAAATTCAAAGCCTGAGTAATGAGTTGGCGAGCCTGCGGTCTCAGCTTTCATCGATTCAATCGAATCTCAACCAAGCTAAAGCCCAGTATCAGTCAGCAGCCAATGCAGCCGCGTCTAAAGAGTCGGCGGCAAACCAGCAAAATCAAGTCGTGAATTCAAAACGAAGCTTGGTTCAATCACTGAAGCAGAGCCAAGCAAAAGCGAGCTCAGACCTTCAGCAAACTCAAGCGAGCTTATCGCAGGCCGCTACCGAAATCACGAACTGGAAGGCCAAACTTCAAGGCATCGATGCCGAAATCAGCCGTACCCAGTCTGCCATTGACGGCATCGGCGCAAGAATTCGCGATTCAGAAAATCGCGTAAGGGTACTCGAAGGCGATGCCGCTACGCTTGAGCGAAAAGCCGCAGCAACTACTGATCCGCGTGAGGCCGCAAAGCTCAGGGCTGATGCAGCCGGGTTGCGCAAACAGGCTGCTGATGTGAAGGGTCAGATCGGTGGTCTTAGCCGAGAGCTTTCGACTTCAAAGACCCGTCTGGTGAGCTTGCAGCGAGAAAAAGCGGGATTGCCAGGATTAATCTCGGGCAAAGAGTCGACTCTCAGTGACTTGAATAATCGAAAAGGTCAGCTAGAGCGTCAAGTGCAAGATCTGGCTTCGCAGGTGAGTCGCGCCGAAGGCGAGTTATCAAATGAAGAATCGAAAGCAAGAACGTTGGCTGCAGAAGCTGCGTCGGCTCGTTCTAGTGCCGAACAATTGAAGCCACGACTGAGTGCTCTTGAAAAACAAGCGTCTGACACGCAAGGTTCGATCAATTCTGTGAGCGGCCGTCTTCAGTCACAGCAAGGTCAATTGAGTCAGAGTCAGTCTCAGCTCAATCAAGTGAATAATACGTTGTCTCAGCTAGAGCAAAGCAAGCCTGCGCTTCAGGCGAGAATTAACCAGTTGGGGCAACAAATTAATTCTGAAAATCTGCACGTGGTTCAGTTGCAAAACCAAGTGCAGTCGGCTCAGGGTGAACTGAATCAGGCAGCTGCTCATGTGCAAGCATTGGCTTCACAGTACGAGCAATCACAAGCACGGCTTGAAACGGTACGATCGAATTTTCAAAGAGGCCTTTCAATTGCGACTCAACTGGGGCGTGACGAGGGTGAGCGTGAAGGGGCCGAAGAAGGAAACAGTCGCGGTCGAATCGCTGGCCAAGCTGCCGGAGTTGAAATCGGCGCCAGAGAAGGCACTCGTGCCGGAACCCAACAAGGCATTTCTCTGGCCGAAGCGGCCGGAACTCAAGCCGGAACCCAAACAGGATCGATTGAAGGAACTCAGCAGGGCACTAAAGTGGGAAATGACCAAGGCCGAGTGAATGGTCAATCAGAAGGCAATTCACAAGGTCTATTGGCTGGCTTTGAAGAAGGACGAAAACAAGGTGACGAGCAAGGTTTCGCAGAAGGTACCAAGCAAGGACACTTACAAGGTGGCTATGAAAAAGGAAATCAAGCGGGTCAGTTGGTTGGCGCCAATCGCGCCGAACTCGAGGCGTTGGCTAAAGGTGAACCGATTGGCTATGCGACCACTGAAAAAGAGATTCGGGCAAAACCTTTGGTAAATCTCTCACACGTGAACCAAAGCGATGCGAAGCGAATCGATCGGGGTGAAGTGAAGTCGTTGTCAGATGCGGTGATCGATCGTTCGGTTCAGTACTTGAAGTCGGTTGGCTTTTTTAATCAACCAAGCCATTCAAAAGATCGACCGAGTTATCAGTTTCCGAATGGTGCGCTTCAGCAACAGTATGAGCGCACGTATACAGATGCTTTCAATTCGGCGGCTTCGCGCGCTTACGATGCGGCTTATGCTGATTCGTATCGGGCTTATTACGATGTTGAATACCGTCGGTACTTTAACGATTACGCCAATCGTGAGTATCCCGATTACCGCAATCGCGCGTATGCAGCAGCTCGTGAGAGAGCCTACGCTTCAAGCTATCAGTCGAGTTACGAGCAGGCTTATCAGCAAGCTTATGCTCCTGAATACACGAAAGCCTATCAAGTGGCTTATCCGACTCGGGTACAAGAGGGGCTAGAAAAAGGCTACCAAGTAGGATTGGCTAGAGGCAAAGCTGAAGCCTTTCAAGCTGATTACGATTCTGGGTATGCTGTCGGCGACCGGGCTGGGTACCAAGCGACTTATGCGGGTGCGTATGATCGGGCCGTAGCAAAAGGAGCCGCTCGAGCAAGCCAGTTCTTTCAAACTCACGCCGTGCTTGAAGTCGAGTCTGTCGAATTGCAAGAAGCCAATGGCGATTCGATCTTTGCGCCGAATGAATTGGTCACGACTCAAATTATCGTCAAAAACTACGGTGGAGTAGCCGCAGTTAATGAGCTCTTGCTTCGCTTGAAAGGGCAAACCTCTGGGCTAGAAATGATCACTCCGATCGATCGAATCAATGTGATCGAGCCTTCAGCGCGTGTTGTGATCAGCGGCGTTGCCCAAGTGAAACTGAAAGAAGAAGCCTCAAAAGAGAGTGTTCAGTATGATGTGGTCAATAGCGAAGGTGTGAACTCGACGGGCACGTTGAAATCGGGTTCATTGAGTTTGAATGCCAGGTATCCGTTTGCGGCGACTTTGGCTTCTTCTCAAGGCGTGATTCCTGAGCAGGTGAATTCGATTTCGATTTCAGTCGCGAACCTAAGTCAAAAAGCGAGCGTAGGAGACGTTCAGGTTTCGGTGAGCGCCAGAGACAGTCGTATCAAGATTCTCAATCCGGTTCAAAACCTGAGTCAGATCGGTGCGGGTCAATCGAAGGCATTAGAGATTCAGTTTGAATTGCCTTTGGTCACCGAACTGATGGAAAAAGGAATTGTCTTTGACGTCGCACTCGCTGACATGGGCGGGCTCAAGATTGGTAGCAACACACTGATCATTCCGGCGACTGTTCATTATGTCTATCGACCTGGAGCTCAAGGGTTGTCGTTTAGCTGCGACTCTGAGTCTCTGGTTTCGTTTATTCAGACTTCGCGTGCGGTGGGGTTGAGTTACGATGTTTATCATTTTCCGGTCGAAGGATCGCTCAATCGTAAAGTTCTTGAAAACTATCAAGGAAAAGTGCTGTTGATTTCTTCAGTCGCAAGCAGTTGCATGGATGATCGAACAGCTGATGCGATCTCTGATTTTGTGAGCCGAGAGGGCCGTCTAGTGATTTGGGATGGCAAGTTTGACGCTCAAACCTTCTTGGGCGAGTCACTCAGAAAAGTGGCTTCGAGTTGGGAAATGCTCAAAAACGAGATTCAATCAGCTACTTATTATCAGTCGAACTTCTTCATCGATGGTGCACCTAAAGGGGTAATTGCACTAGCCAGTGTTGCGGGTTCAGCTGACCACAAGGTTGATAGCGTGAACGAAGTGAAAGCGAAGCAGTTGCTTGCTTTTTCTTTAGTCTCTCGAGATTTCGCCTCGGTTATCGCTGAGTACGTTCATCGGGCACTCAGTGCGGCGAGACCGGTTTATCTCGACGTTTACCGTGATGCCATCTTTCAGATTCTTTCAAAAGAACTCTGGGATGACCAACGTGTGAAGGGATCAAACTTTCTTAACCCTTCAGCAGACAATCGAACTAAGCTATTCGTCGACCGTGCGGTTGACGAAACTCAAATGGGTAAAGCTTTGCTCATTGAGTTTTCACCTGACTTGCAAAAAGAAGTGCTTGGCATCGGTGGATTTACGGCAAGACACAGAAGGGCTCAAATGTTGGACGTCTTGGCGCCTCTAAAGGCGGCCTACGAGGCCGGGCATTCTAACTAAGGCATTGGATTTGAACGAAGCTCTGGTGAAATGATTTCGGGTGTTTTTGCGAGCTGCGATTCGATCACGGTTTTCGTGGCTTCACGGTGAAGGCTCCAGTATTGAGCCGTAAGGGCTGCTGCTCGAGCGCAGGCTTGCGAGCTGCCCGTTTCATCTTTTAGCCAGAGTCGTATCTCGGGTCCAAAGTTGAGCAGTGAAGGTTTTTGGCCGGTTTTGTCGAGATTTCCCACAATGAACGAGTGCGAATAGCGCTGTGGAAACAGCGTGCTGACTGCAATAGGCTTAAACGGATTTTCAATTCCATTTCCGGCCGCGGTAAAAAACAGAGAGGTTGATTTCGCAACGGCTTTTGATGCGGCTTCAAGACGCTTTGATCCTTTCAAGCTACCCGCAGATAAAATGATCACTTCAGCTTTGATTTTAAGCGCGCGATCTATGGCGTTGGCAATCGTGTCGGCGTTTGGCTGAAACGAGTCTGAACGAGCCTTTTTTGGTTTGGCAATTTTGATCGAGGCGATTCGACAGTTCGAGCAAGAATCGAGAATGACTCGAGCTAGTTGGGTTCCGTGACCCTCGCTGTCTTCAAAGGGTTGGCTTGCCTGCTTTTGGTCGTGCGTCAGGTCATGTGACAAGGGCTGGTTGATTCGTGATCTCTGAAAATCAGTGAGGTTTGCTAGTGAGATTCCGGTATCGATGAGTGCAATGAGAATGAGTGAGGCTGACAACTTAAGGGGTCTCGCTTTCTTTTCTTTGTTTGAAGTTCGCTGGCACATCTCTGCCTGTTTTGAGTGCATCGGGACCAAACTTGGCCCGAATCGTGTCTTGAAGGTTTTCAAGCTTAAGCTGTTTAACTTTAGTGTCGCCAGATTGCGATGCGCCTGAGTAGGGTTGGTCGCTAAAAAGGTCAAGCTGAGCCGACTTTTCAGCAAGTACGCACCCAACCCCAATTAGCCGAATCGATTTGTGTTCAGTGAGTTGCGATTTGAAAAACCGATCGAAAAGCTGAATAACCTCGCGATAAATTTCAGTGGTTAGTGCCGTGGGGGTACCGACTGTGCATTGACGAGTAATCGTTTTAAACGGCGGAAATCGCAATTTCAGTCGAATTGACTTTGCTTGCTCTTGGTTCTCTCTCAATTCTTGGCCAAGTTCTTGGCAAAGCGACCAAAGGTGTTTTTTTATCTGAGCATCATCTTTGTTTAAATCTTCGGAGTAAGTGCGTTCTCGCGAAATTCCTCGGCTTTTAGGGGTATTGCTGTCTGATTCGATTTCTTGGCCGAAACTCGCATAGTAAAAATACGGCCCCATGCTGCCCAAGAGTGATTTGAGAGTTTCAGGCCGAGATTTTTGAAGGTCAGCTATGGTGTAGAAGCCATAATAGTTCAGCTTTTCTTTTGAAACAGGACCACACCCAGGAATTTTTGAAATCTCAAATGAAGCCAAGAATTTGGGCTCTTGACCGGCCCGAACAAACAAGCAGCCATTGGGCTTGCAGCAATCGCTAGCAATTTTTGAAACAAGCCGGGTTGGAGAAATTCCAACTGAAGCGGTTAAGCCTGTTTTATCGAAAATTTCTTTTCGCATTTTTTTTGCCGCAGTTTCTGGCGGGCCCCAGAGTGATTCAGTGCCGGTCATGTCAATGTAGGCTTCGTCAACGCTGACTTGATCTACCTCAGGGCTATAGCGTGAAACGATATCAAAAACGGCGCAAGACAGTTGCGAGTAATAGTCGAAATCGTGTTCAACCATGATGAGTTCAGGGCAAAGCCTCAGGGCCTGGGCAGTTGGCATAGCCGAACGAACGCCAAATTTTCTGGCCTCGTACGAGGCTGACGAAATCACCGAGCGCGGGCCGGTGCCACCGATCGCGACTTTTTTATTTCTGAGAAGCGGATGCCTCAATCTTTCAGCAGAAACGTAAAAACTGTCGAGGTCGAGGTGAAAGATTGTCAGGGTTTTTTCTTTGCGATCCATTTTTTTAGACTTTGGTCGATATCTGATATTTCGCAAAACTGGGAGAGGTATTTAGTCACCCCCTTTTTGAGTGCAAGTTGCAATAGTTGATGCATGCCGCACTGCTTGTCGAGCATTTCTGCCAGAGCAGTTGAGGCCATGTAGTGATATTTCACTGGGTCAGAGATTTCATTCCCAGCTGACAAAGTGCGAAAAGGATGAACTAGACCAGCAACGGGGCGATAGGTTTGCTTCGACAACCAGGAGTAATCAATCGTGGGGTTTTTAGATTTTGCAGACCCTGTTCTCCAGGCCGCGGCCCAATTGCACAACCCCTCTTCGAGCCATTCAGGAATGTCAGTCGTGTATTTTTGGCCGATAATGATGTGCGCAAGTTCGTGTCCAAATACGGCATCAAAGTTGTCGTTGATCACACGAGGTCCGAGTTCGATGGTTTTTTCTCGTTTTCGGGTAAATGCCAAGACCCCAGGACCGAGCTTATGGTGTGCGTCAAATTCGGTTTGACTGGCTACAAAGGTAACCGAAATTTTTCGAATATCCCATTCGAGGGTATCTTGAAGTTTTGCGGTCACTCGTTCTACACGATTTTCAGTGAGCCATGATGGTGCGTTGGTTAATTTGACTGCATTGGTTTCAATCGAGGTCGAACTTAGGGCCCAGCTATCACTCGCGAAGCACATTGCTGCTAAGCCGGTAATGAAAATTGAGAAGATTGAATTCATGAGGTTGCCTGCCTTTTTTTAGTTGGAAGTTTTGGTGAGCCGTCCAAGGAGTTGAACCAAGGGACCCGCTGAGTAAGTGTCAGCTGCTCTACACTGAGCTAACGGCTCTCATAACCAAAAACTGTCTTTCAGTCAGTACTATGGACGAAGACTGATTCAGCGTCAAACTGATTGGCAAGTTGTCTCGCTTCTTTGTCGATTTGCGGATACCGAATTGACTCGATTCACTCACCATATTGGGTGATTATGAATTGATAAATTATGGGAGTCATTTCAAAAGCACAAGTCACCGAAAGGTTCTTTCAAGACGGCGTCAATTCGAGTCATTTTATTTGGCTGGTGGGTCAGTTTGAATTTTACGAAACTTTTCGAGGGTGGGTTTTTGCCTATGTGAAGGTAGGTCGCCTAACGCTTATCGCGCTCGAGCCCATGGTGTCGCCTGGTGAAATGAATTATCACCATTTTTCTTCTCAGTTTTCTGAGTTTCAAACAGAAACCAAAAGCACCACTTGTGCTTTCGTGGCAATTAATGAAGTTTTTAGAGAACAGCTTGTCGCTAGTGGTTTTTATGGAATGGAAATTGGCCAAGAGCCCTGGTTAAATTTAGCGAACTATCAGCCGCGCGGAAATGCGGCTAAAGGTGTGCGGGCTGCAAGAAATCAGGCGGTTCGGGCCGGGGTTTGCGTGTCTGAGTGGAAGTTCGAAAAATCAAACGTCGATGCGAATCGAGAGGCCTCTCTAATTGATGACGCAAAGGTTCGCACCGAAATCGATGACATTCATCGCGAGTGGCTAAATATTACATTGTTTCAATTTACTGATTTCTTAATGGCAAGTGACCCTCATCTGCACTCTGAAAAACGTCGCTACTTCATAGCGAAGAAGGGCGATCGAATTGAGGGTTGTCTGATTGCAACTCCGATTCCGGCGAAACGATCTTATTTTTTCGAAGACCTCTATTTTCGGTCGACGATCGCTCGGGGCGTCACTGAGTTACTCGTCTTGCAGGCGATTGAGACCTTGAAAAGTGAAGGCGTTGAAGCGGTGAGTCTCGGAATCGTCTCGATGGTGAATCTGAAGGAAGATCGGGTTGCCCCACCTGCCTCGTCGTTGGTAAAGGCCTTGCCGTTTCTTCGAAAAATTTCAAAAGCGTTCTACAATGCCGGTGGAATTGATCTGTTTCGTAAGCGTTTTCGGCCAGACTCTTACCTACCCGTATACTTATTCATTAATGACCGATCAGGGTTTGTTTGGTTTCAAGCGGCCCTTGCCATTTCGAAAGCGCACAAAACACGGCTTCGTTTTTCGGGTCAGTGGCTGCGCACTCTTCTGACTCGAGTGTGGGTAAAGTACCCCATCACCCTGACGGTTAGTACGCTTTTGGTTGGGTCTTTTTATTTTTTTAATCACTGGGGTAAGTTACCGCTGGGTGCTCTGTCGCGGTTTGGCTTTTCACCCTCAGCGCCCTGGTATGAGTGGCCTTTGCGAAGTGTAGTCAGTGATTTTCTTTTCTTTGATCGAAATCATTTTCTATTCTTGATCGTTCCGACCGTTTTACTTTATCGATGGGCTGAACGGACTTTTTCTAGAAGATTTGTTTTGTTGTTAGTGGGAACGACCATTGTTCTCGATGATTTCATCGACTATTTTCTAGTCTTGTTGCCATTTCGGTTCTTTCAAGAAAGTCTCTATCGAAAAGTGATCGCCAACCTCGATGTGGGGCACTCTCTAATTTTGATGACCTTGGTAGGGCTGAGAATTAACCGCATCAGTCACCTTCGCGAGCTACTCTTTGCCGCGATTTCGGTTGCGTTGATCATGGGATTGGCCTTGAGTTCGCCGGGTATGTCGACATTTGTACAAGCTCTCGATCACTTTCTGTATTTTGCGGTGGGTTATTTGGTGGGTAAGGTTTTGTTCGAATACCATCGAAAACAGAGTCGAAAAGTCGCAAAAAATCGCACTCCACAGGCACATAAATTCTGATTTAAGGCTTGGCACCCGTTGCTACTTCGCAACCACTCTAAAATAGCACCGCAAGCGAGCGGATCGGCTCCTGCCTCACCTGCACCTCCGATAGGATCAGTTAATTTGGCTTCTCATTATTTTGAACTCGGGCGTCGCAGGAGTCCGTCGCTTGCGGTGCTATTTTAGAGTGGTTGCGAAGTAGCAACGGGTGCCAAGCCCAGAATCAGAACTTATGCCTTAAAACTGATTCTTAATGTTGCCACGGCATCGTCAATGCGGTAGCTCTGAAAGCATATGTCTTATCAAACAGTTAAGGTAAATTGTGATGCCCGTGGAGTTCTGAAGGTAACCCTCTCGCGACCTGAAGTACGCAACGCTTTCAATGAAGTGATGATCGCTGAACTGACGCAGGTTTTTTCGAAAGAAGTGACCGACAAAAATGTAAAGCTGGTCGTTCTTTGTGGCGATAGTTCGACGTTTTGTGCTGGGGGTGACTTGAACTGGATGGGTAAAGCCATTCACGCTACTCGTGCCGAGAATCTTGAAGACACGCGAAATCTTTCGAAATTGTTTGGAACGATGAATGAGTGCTCTAAGCCGCTGATTGGCGCAGTACACGGTGCGGCCATTGGTGGCGGAGTTGGCTTGGTCAGTGTTTGCGATTATGTCATTGCGGTTGAGTCAACGCAGTTTAGTTTGAGCGAAGTGCGGCTAGGAATCATTCCGGCCTGCATTGGGCCGTTTGTCGTTGCGAAAATCGGACCTTCTTATGCGAGAGCATTATTCATTTCAGCCGAACGTTTTAGTGGCACGAGAGCCAAAGAAGTGGGCCTAGTGCACGAACTCGTTAAAGATCAAGTTGAGCTCGAAAGTGCGCTAGAAAGGTTGCTGAACAACATGGTTCAGTGCGGCCCGCATGCGATGGGGCATGCAAAGCGATTGGTGCTAGAGTTGAGTTGGCCAGAAAAGCGAGCAAGAATGGGAGAACCCTTAGAGTTTGTTTCACAAATGTTAGCCGATGTCAGGGTCTCGCCTGAAGGACAAGAAGGCATTCGCGCGTTCTTAGAAAAAAGAAAACCTAGCTGGATTAAATAAGGTCGCTAAAATGAAATCAAATAAACTAATGGTGGCAAACCGGTCAGAGATTGCCTGCCGAATTTTTCAGGCGTGTCGTGAAATGCAGATTCAGACGGTTGCGATTTTCGCACCGGGTGATGAAGCGGCAAGGCACTTGACCTATGCCGACGAAGTGGTGCCTGTGAAGGGCTACCTCGATGTCGAGTCAATCGTTGACGCCGCAAAGTCGAGTGGAGTGACTCTGGTACACCCCGGATACGGATTTTTATCTGAGCGACCGATTTTTCCGAGGGCATTAGAAAAAGCAGGCATCACGTTTGTTGGGCCAACTGCCGAAACCATGGACGCGATGGGCGGCAAGATCGCGGCAAAAGAAATTGCGACGGCAGCTGGAGTTCCGACTTTGCCTTGGGCACGGGTCTCGACCGGCCAAGATCTGCGAAAGGCAGCGGCGACAGTTGGCTACCCGCTGTTGTTGAAAGCGGCCGCTGGCGGAGGCGGAAAAGGCATGCGCCGAGTTGATCGCGCTGAAGAGCTTGATCAGGCTGCTGAGAGTGCCGCGGCAGAAGCATTGTCAATGTTTGGTGATGCGACCTTGTTTTTAGAGCGTTTAGTCGATGAGCCAAGGCACATTGAAGTTCAGGTTTTTGGAGATGGCTTGGGCGATGGCGTTCACTTGTTCGAACGAGAGTGCTCTTTGCAACGTCGACATCAGAAAGTGTGGGAAGAAGCCCCCGCTGTGAACTTGCCCAATGAAACTCGGCAGGGGCTATTTGAGGCGAGTCTTCGCTTACTAAAAGCCGTGAAGTATCGCAGTGCTGGAACGCTTGAGTTCTTGGTCGATCGGTCGGGTGGATTTTATTTCTTAGAGATGAACACGCGATTGCAAGTTGAACATCCGGTGACCGAGTTGGTCACTGGAGTTGATCTGGTGTGGGCACAAATCGAACAAGCATTGAATCCTAAAAAGAGTATTTTGCCTAAGGTGGGCAGCCCGCGTGGCCACGCCATTGAAGTGCGCATTTATGCTGAAGATCCGTTTCAAGGTTTTATTCCGACACCGGGCAAAGTTGAACGGTTACGCTGGCCGACTGGGCCGGGTATTCGGGTAGATTCTGGCATTGAAGAGGGGCAAGAAGTGGGTACTTCGTTTGATTCGATGTTAGCCAAGCTCATCGTTTCGGGGCGTGATCGTGATCAAGCGATTGCGCGAATGAAATACGCCCTTGATGAAACGGTTATTCTAGGGCTCGGAACCAATGTGAATTACTTGCGCGCTTTGGCTGATCATCCGAAGGTGGTGGCTGCGAATGTCTACACTCAATTCTTAGACAAAGAATTTGATACGTCAAAAGCCCCTCAGCCGACAGGCCACGAACTGGGATTGATGCTTGAGATGAAAAAATTGAATCGAGGCAGTCATTCTGTTGGCAAGGCGGGAGCGGGCCATCTAGAAAAGCCGTGGGCGCACATTAGTCAACGGCTGGATGCGAGGGTGGGTAATGTGGGTAACGACAAATGAGTACTTTTAATTTTCGTTTTCACGGAAAAACATTGAAATTCGAGACTGATGAAAAAAAATCAAAAATTCAGGTCGAAACGAGACCGGGCGGCTGGATGATCGCAACCCAGTTTGACGAGGCCGGTACGTTTGTGAAGCGAGTTCGGTTTCAATCTCATTTTTCTCGGCAAAAAGTATCGTTGCGAACTTCGGCTGGGCTTTGGTCTGGAGAACTCAACGAGCAGACCAGGGCTTCATCGGCGGGTGGCGGTGGTTCAGGAAACGCAGATTTGACGGCGCAGTTTCCTGGTAAGGTAAGAAAAATTTTGGTGACTGTGAGTGCTGTCGAACTTCTGGTTGAAGAAGGCACGCCCTTGTTACTTCTCGAAGCGATGAAAATGGAGTTTGCTGTCAAAGCTCCTTGCCGAGGAGTTTTGAAAAAAGTATTGGTGAAAGAAGGCGATCAGCTCAGTCCGGGGACTTTGCTCGTTGACTTTGAGCCGCGAAGTTAAAGTGAAAGAACAAAAAATGGCAAAGACGAAAAAACTCACACTCTTTGAGATGGCCCCTCGTGATGGTCTGCAGAACGAGCCCAATTTGGTAAGCTTGCGTGATAAGAAGTTTTTGATATCGGGGCTAGCTAAAGCGGGCTGCCATGAAATCGAGATTGGGGCGATGGTACGTTCTGATTTGGTTCCGCAAATGGCCTCGACCGATGAACTGCTAGAAGCAGGATTATTTTCTGAGAGTAAAAGTTGGGTACTGGTGCCTAACGAAAAAGGCCTTGAGCGAGCTCTTGAGTCTGGCGCCAAGGCTATTGCAGTGTTCACTGCCGCGAGCGAGACATTCAATAAAAAAAATATTGGAATGTCGATCACAGAAAGTTTCGATCAAATCACTTCAATATTAGCTCTGGCTAAGAAAAAAAAGCTTCGCACTCGAGCTTACATTTCAACGGTGTTTGGTTGCCCTTTTGAAGGTGAAGTCAACCCTTCACGGGTATTTAAGTTGGTAGAGACCTTGGGCTCGTTGGGCGTTGAATCGATTTCATTGGGCGACACGATCGGGGTTGCCACGCCGAAATCGATTGAACGTATTTTTGGGGTTCTAAAGAAGCGTTTGACTGCACAGCAGTTTAGCCGCCTTGCCTTTCATGGGCACGACACCTGGGGCATGGCGGTTGCAAACTGTTTGCGTGCTTACGAGTTAGGGGTTCGTCAGTTCGATAGCTCGGCGGGTGGGTTGGGTGGCTGTCCGTTTGCTCCCGGAGCGACTGGTAATGTGGCGACTGAAGATCTCGTTTATCTTTTTGAAAAAATGGGAATTAAGACTGGCATTGACCTAGAAAAACTCTGTGAACTCTCGGCTGAGTTTTCTCGACGAATTTCAAAACCGTTGTCTTCAAAAACTGCGAAGGCGTTTCTCGCTTCTCGAGAGCAGAGGAAGTAAGAAATGGTGGCAAGGGTCTCACTCGTGTTGTTGCTCAGTCTAGTGCTCAGTGGTTTGGCCGGCTGTGCTTCAACCCCTAAAACAGTTAAAAAAATTCGTGGCATTCACTTAAGTACGTTGCGTTTGAGGCGCCCACTCGGTGTGGGGGCTGACCCTGATGTTGGGCCAGGTGGAGAAGACTACCAGAGCAAGCCGCGACCGGATGCTCAATTTGATTGCAAGACCCCCAAAGAGATTTATGCCGCTTTCAACGCCGAGGCCATAGCCGAGTGTTTCGCGAGCATTGCTGAGCCAACAGTACTCAAGTATGAGCTGAAGCGCCGAGTAGCGCCCGAATTGGTTCTTGAGAATTCAGACGATCTTCCGAAGTGTGTCGTTGAAACCCTCAGTGTGATACCCGTGCCTCGCGAGATTTTTTTTCAGAGTTCTGATTTGAGTCCGTTGGCTTGCTATTCGGCTCGTGTAGATCTAGAAGCTGATGAGTTCTTGAGTGCAAAAGTACCGAATGCGGGTCTGAGGGTTGAACTAAAATTGCCACTCGATCAGACTTTAGAAGACGCGACTGAACTCACCAATTTTATTTTAAGACTCTCACTTCGCCCTTATTTCAATGGTAAACGATTCGAAATTGATGCGAGACCGGTGCCTGAGTCGGTCTGTCGGCAGTGCATTGGCGAAAAGAATGTGCTCAAAAATGTCCTTGAGCCTGCGCCGGTGTGGCCGTAGCTGATAATCGATGCGAGGTCTCGACGAGTTACTGTTTTACGCTTGAGATTCTGAGGTACTCTCTATCTGAAATCTGGATCTCCAATTGCTTCTCTAATTTAAAAATCGGATCTAGAATAGTCTCTGGGGTTACGTTTCCGGTGGCGTAGCTGATTTTTTGAAATGCATAGATTTCGTTGACCGCGTGTCTCTTGAGGTCATTTAGTATTTGGGTCGTTCTTTTATTCGCGAAATCGAAATCGGCTGCTCCGTAATTGTCTACGGTGAAAAGCCCTGGGCGGTCACTAAGAATCATGAGCTCAGGGTTCGGGTGGGCTTTTAAAAATTCTATTTCATAGGTCCGCTCCCGAATGGTGTCCAGCGCACTGGTGAATCTCCCGTCAACTGCTGTTGGGAAATAAATGAAGAAAACGACAATCGAAAAAAGTAGAACCGTAGAGTCTTTTAAGAATCCGGGGCGAGCGAGGTGAAGTGCGATCGGCGTTAGAGCAAAAACCGTAGAGAGTGTGATGTAGAATCGCGTTGAGGCAGGATGAATGTAATTTCCAAAATAGTAGGCTAGATAAATAGTGACATTCAAGATGACGCAAAAACAAGCAATTGCCAAAAAGGGCGGTGGCACTCGAGTTTTTAAGGACTGCCTTTGGAACCAAAGTGTGACAATCAGTAACACGAATGAAAATAGGGCTACTAGAGTCAAGCCAGATGCATACGGAAGAACAAAGCGAAAGTCCCAGAGGCTCGTCCAAAACTCAGTCAAATTGGTCACGATGTGACTTCGGCTAAAAACGGCCACACCCGGAGAGTTCTGATATTTTCCATGGCCCAAGTAACGCTGAACCACGAGCGGGAAAAGCAAAAACGGGGTCGAGACGATTAGAGATAAGTTTTTCTGCAGATGCTCACGGGTAATCTTTCGAAACACGGCGAGAAGTCCCAAAATCACGAATAGAAAACCAACCGACTCATAGCGGGTGTTGGCAAAAAGCACCAGAGTGGCGACCAATAATCCAAAACGTTCAGACGAGGGTTTAATCAAGAAAACAAAAGTGAGTAAGAGGCTCAAAGCAAAAAATAAAGAGGCAAAAAGATCAAACCCTGCCGATGTCGCCGCAAAAATCAAAACGGGATAACTCATGACGAGCAGAATACTAGCAAGGGCGACCTGAAAAGACGCACGCTTTCGCACGACAATAAAAATTAGGGACAGATATGAGAAAAGAGAAATAAAATTGAGCAAATAGGCATTCTTAGGTGAATAGCCCAAGAGAGAGTGCAGTAAGAATACAAAAAATGAAAACATCAGGGGCCGGGTGGGAGTCTCACTAATGACCGGATTAATTTTTCCAAAATATCTAAACGCCATGATGGTCAGATCGGATGTGCGATCTCGAAGCATCGATTGCGAAACTGAAACGAGATTGGTCTCATCTGAAAGTGTTCGGTAGGTGGGGGGCACAGCCAGAAAGCAAAGTATCGAAAAGACCAGACAGAGAGAGAGGCCAACCCGGTTCTTTTTTAGAAAATCTTTGAATGAAAACTGCTCGGACCTGAACACTTTGGCTAGATGGATTATCCAAGTGAGAAAAATTGCGAAAATAAAATAGAAACTAAAATGAGAAAAGAGACCTCTGACAAGCTGTTGCATTTTTAGAAGCCACCCTTCGAGTTACTTCTAGTTTAATGCTCAAAATTGAGAGTTCAAATCAAAAATGGTGTCCGGCTACAAAAGGTGAGGGTGGTGCGTTAAAATGGAGGGCTTTTCGGTAGAGAGGCACCGAGGTAAAGTTCAGGCGTCTGAACCTAGCAATACCCGAAACCTATTTCTTGTTCGCTTTCGAAAGCATTTCCATCGCTGCTTTTAGCTGCGGGTTTTGGTTCGCTTGAGACTGTCCAAAACCACCGCGCCCTTGATTGGGTGATCCGCCTTTTTTGCCCATGTTCTGCATCATTTTCTGCATTTGTGGGTTTTGCATTCCGGCCATGCCACCCATGCCGCCCATGCCGCCCATCATTTTTTGCATTTGGCCGAGGGCTTCGCCCATATCTTTGGCGCCAGGAAATGCCATCTTTAGCATTTGCTCGCTCGCACCCTTAAGCTTAAGGAATACGAATATATTGATTCCGGTTAAGATCGCTACAAATACCCAACTCACAATTACCCATGTTGACATAGTGAGGGGTTTCTAACGCAAATTGATGAAAAAGAAAAGCCCGACCCAGAGCAAATCACACGCTCAGGCGGGTTGGGATTTCTTAAACCCTGCAAGCAAGCGATCGAAGACTTCTCTGAGGTTTGCTTCGACCTCAGGTGGCTCATTTAAGAACGTCAACGTCTCGGCGATGCTTTCAATGGTCGAAAGGCATTCAGGGCGGGGTTCTTTTCGCTGTTTTCCGTAGGCCGATGGGCGCTTTGGAACCAAATAAGCTCTCTGAAGTTTTAGGAGCCAGGGGTTTCTCCACCAAAGGGCTTTTGATTGGCTCCATGTGCCATCGAGCGCGACAATGCCTTCAATGCCCTTCAAAATTAGAGCGGTTTCGGCCTTATCTAAGGGGGTTGATTTTTTATTCACTAGCACGAGGCCGGGTCCGGAGGGGGCCTTGCCTGACTCAGACTTGCTGCCAAGGTACAGTACAAGCCATTTCTTGGGATCAAAAGTTAGGCTTTCTGCTTTCGGCAACCCTTTTGCGGCGACTCTTAGGTTAGGCCTAGAGAGGGCTCGAACCAGTGTGCATTGGGTTAATGCAAGATTGGTTAACCTAGCAGTACTCAAGGGTTCTTTTGGTTCTTGAGGGTGTTGCAGAATGATCACAGAAACAGAATTCAGAACTCTTTTGATCGACGGGCAAAAACAAAAGCGAGTGAGTTTCTCACATTGGGGGCAGTACTTATTTGGCGTTTCTGGCAGTTCAGGTGTCATTATGATCGCAAGCTTTAGCTGCCCCGAAGTCGAATCTCAACTGAAATTCTTATCGTCTGATTGAATCCACCTTTCATTATCGAGCGTTACTACGCAGTGGCCGATAAAGGCGATGTGAAATGTCTTCGCGAGTTTTCTGAGGTTTTCAGTCATTTTTAGGTCTTGATACGAAGGTGTGGCGTCGCCATTGCTGTGGTTGTGAAAGAAGTAAACCCCTTGAGGGCGCAACAAGAGCAAAGTGCGAAAGAGTTCTGGGAGGTTGACGAGTACGTGCGTTCGGGTTCCGTTTTCGACAATCACAGGGGTGCCAAGCGTGTCAGTGCCAAAAACAGGAATGAAAGCGAACCATTCCTCAGTGTCTGAGCGCATATCGTGGGTAATCAAATCGACGGCGCACGAGTTGAGTCGAAAGTAGTCAAGGCTAGAGGGGCCAGGATTTTTCTTGGCCTTCTTTTTTTGGGCGGTTGCGTGCAGACTAAACCGAAAGTCGGCATAGCGCGTGAGAAGTTGAGATAGAGCCAGGAGGTATTCAGACTGAGACTCAGACTGAGAGCGGGGTTGCTTACCAACAGAGCGTTCAAAAGTCGTCAGCGATTCAAAGAATGCTCTCTCTTTGAGAGCTTCTGTGAGCCTTTGATCGCTAGTTTGACTAATGAGATTCTCGATCTCTTTTGGTGAAATTTGAATGAGTGAATTGAGGGTTTGGTTCAGTGAAAATGTTTTCATGATTCAAACACTCTTCAAGAGTGACGCCAAGTAGGCTGCCATCAGGACTGACTCAAAATTGATGAACTGGCGGTCTTTTTTTGATCGAACGCACTATTCATTACACTATTCACACTATTCATTAACGGTGGCCTTTACCCATTTTTCTTTTGGCTTTCTTGTGGGCGAGCCGAACCGCGAAGAGCGTAAAACCGTGTATTTTTCAGAGGATTCGCCACCTAGAGCAATGAGCCAGCTGATGATTACGAGAATGGGATTCGTACGCCAGTAGCTGATGGTTGCAAGAAAGGCGACGAGGAGCCTTGGGGCAAAAAACCAGCCCAACCACCAGAAGAGACCGCCCGAGGCGACGTTTGAAAACAGGAGTGTGAGTCTAGGAAACAGACTAATCGCAATCAAGAAGAGTATTCCGTGCATGCTCCAGTAGTCAACGGTGCCAAACCCTGGGCTCAGGCCAAATAGGGTTTGAAACACGACTATCGCGCCAGTTACCGCGAAAAAGACCAATACCGCTCTCAGGAATGTTCTCAGCATAGTGGGTCGACCTATGGCTCCAAAAAATGCAAGAATCAAGAGGTAAATCCGACTGATTGGGCATATACGATGCGCCATGGCGGGTGACGACACGAAGTCGGTTCCGAAAAATAAGTGAATCCGAAGTACCCTATTCGTAAGACGCGTAACGCTTGCGGGAACCCTTTCACAACCCAGTCTAATTAGAATGGACTTATGCTATAGATGAAAAGGTCTCCTCTATTCACCACCTGAGCTAAAGGCCCAATCAGGTAATGCCGATACTTTGGCTATTTTGGATTCGTGATTGGCTGATCGGTTGACTCTGCAGGTGCCGGCCCGCTCGAGCGTGGGCCGATGAGTTCAATGCCGTTGTCGTTGAAGTAGCGTTCCTGAAATTTTCTGCCGGCCTCTGTGTAGAAATACCAATAACCGACTTTTTTGCCTTCTTCTAATTGGCCTTCGACCGCCAGGTTGCCGTTCGCGTGAAACTGAGAATATTTGCCGTGGTCGAGAAGTTTGCCGTTAACTTCTTTTTGGTAACAAACCTTATTGCCCCGAATTTTCGGCAAATCGTCGAGGTCGCCAGCTTGACTACAAGGCCGGTGAAACGCGCAGGCGCTCAGACTAGAAACGAGTAAAATTTGAACAAAAGCGAGCTTGAGTCTTTTTTTCATCTTCACCTGCTAAATTTCACCTGTTTCGTGGTCAAAGCGAGTTCTTAGTTTAAATTGCCTTCCTAGAAAAGAAAAATACAGAGCAATTGAGGCAGGGAGTAAGAACCCGAGATACCTAAATTTAATGAATAGGAGCGCACCAACGACCGAGCCGCAAATAAAGGCCACGATCGTGGCGAATCGAACCTTGAGAAGTCCTCGTTCATTTTTCACTAGTGGATTGTCAAGTGACAGCGTGAAGATGCGGGCGATACCGAGACCAATGTCAGTGGTTAGCCCAGTGAGGTGAGTGGTTCGAACCGAGTTACCAGACGAGGTAGTGATCGCAGCATTTTGTAGGCCACTCGAGAGACAAAGAAGTGCGAGGTACCAATAAGCTTGTCTGAGTTTGACCATTTTGCCGAGCATACCCCACTGGTTGAGTGAGCCCGCGACAGCAGCCGCAATCAGGCAGGCAGCAGAAATACCCATGACCCAATCGAAATGGGGTTGTTTCTTATTAAAAATGGGCCGATCAATCAAAAGGCCGGCGAGCATGCCGCCCCCCATGAAAAACAGGGGAACGCTGAGAATTCCAAAACCGGCAACCACTTGGCCAACGGCGAGGTCTACACCGAATAGAGTCGCAAACCCAGTGACATGTGAAACAAATCTTCCGGCGGCGAGAAATCCGCCGGCATTGATACTGCCAGCACTGAAAGTCAGTGCTAACCAGTGCCAATAGACTTTTCTACTAGGGTTGGCTTCTAAACGGTGATCAAAAATTGGAGACATAGTCGCTGAACTTTCAGTCTGGGTGTGCGGTTTTTGGGAGCGCGAGTTTAGACAATTCTTGCATGAAATTCACAAAACTTCGGTAGGCTCTGATTCCAGATCCCTTGGATAATACTTTCAGTCCCAGTCGTAGGTAATTACTCGATTCAATCGAGACAATCGAAGAATTGGTGACTTTCGAGTTAAGATTAATCAGACACGAGTGGTTAAATGAAATTTGAATTTTGAGCGGAGTCAATTTTTCAGGGGTTTTCATGCCTGACTGAAAAGGATAGAGCAGAGATAAGCCACCCGAACTCAAGTCGATCAGGTTCGGGTTAATATAAGGGTTGAAATTTTCAACTAAGATTGCCGGGGCGAAGAGAGACGCGAGGCGAGTGCGCTTGGTTTTACGAAGGTCTTTTTTGTGAGGTCGAGAGAGTTTTTCAAATAGCGTTAGCAAGTCGGGATGTATTTTTTTTTTCGTCGGGCGATTTTTTCGCATTAAGGTACTATGCCACAGTTTTTCTGGTAAATCACCTCGTCAAAAAAATATCGGTTGGCTGTCGTCAAGGGGAGTTACCGTTTTTTTACAGATTGAGGCTAGTTCTATCTTTCTAGACAAACCGATGGAGTGATTATGTCAAATCAAAACAACCTGTTTAAATTTGACATAATTAGGATTGCGTTTCAGCATGGGTTTATGGCCCACCAAAGAGACCGAATTCTTCGCCCCTTACTCGAACAATCTGTGGGTTGGTCACCAATTACGGCAGTGTTTGGGCAGCGGCAGGTTGGCAAGACGACAATGCTCAAAGCGATGTCTAGTTCTATGGAGACCTTCGATCAGCCCGCATTCAGACAGGAATTTGAAAAAAACGGCGAGTCAATTTTACAGGCCTCAAAAAAACCACTTTTTCTCGATGAAGTGCAAAAATACCCACCGGTGTTTGATTTGCTTAAAATTGCGGCTGACCGATTTAAGCGACCAGGGCAGTTTCTTATTACCGGTTCGGTTCGGTTCGCGCAGCGAAAAGCAGTTCGCGAATCTCTCACTGGCCGAACCACTCTTTGGGAGCTGCTACCGCTCACGACAAGCGAATTGTATTCAAAGCCGTTTCGCAATCTCTGGAAAGAATGGGCTACAGATCTGATTAAGCCTTTGTCTAAGGAATCCAACCCACCGTGGATTTCTGGCAAGCAATTAAATCACTTGTACGAGACGGGTGGTTTGCCTGGGATTTGTTTTTTGAGGTCAGAACCGCAACGATTAAACGCCTTTAAAAATCATTTGGCGACGCTCATTGAACGAGACTTACCACTCATTCGTGAGACAAAGATTTCGTCTGGACAGATCATGGAGCTCTTGCGGCTATTGGTTCGCGTGCAGGGGCAACCAATCAACTTGAGCACGCTTGCTCGAGCTGTCCGATTGAGTAGTCCCTCTGTTAAGGCGCTGCTTCTCGCTTTTGAGGGGCTGTTTTTAATTCGACTACATGGGAGAACACTTTTCTTTGAAGATCTGGGGGTTTCGTATCACCTTGATCCTCATGCACAAAAAGAGGCCGGACGTCAGCAAAACCAATGGATTTTCTTAGAGCTTCGAGCTCAGGTGAATTATCGCGCACAAGAGGTGCTTCAATTTTCAGAGTTTCGGACACGTGGTGGAAGTTATGTGCCTTTTGTGATCGTTACTCGATCAGGTGAGACGTTTGGGGTTACTTACGATTCTTTGCCGTATCCTTCTCAAAAATCATTGATGGGCTTGCAGTCGTTGAAGAAAAAATCGAAGGGACGATTCAGAGGCATTGCCTTTTGTCAGACCGATGAACCACAGACACTTGAAAGTGGTTTTTTTGTTCTACCTTTGCGTAACCTTGTCTGATCTCTTTTAATTTTATCTGAAGTAGCAGTTAGCTGAGGTGACTTGCAGAAACCTGCATGTGCATTTGACTTCTGTCGCGTGCACATGCAGGGAACTCTTAAGCCAAATCACTCGCCCGAAATCACCAAGCCAAAGGGCTGTTTGCTGCCCATGGCGACTTTCGTTGCGGTGACCTTGACCTTGTAAACGCCGGCTGAAAGTGAAGAGGCTTCAATCATCTCAGTTGGGTTGAGGTGGTCATTGAGTGTCCAAACTTTACCGTTAGGTGCAGTCAAGGTCACATCGAGGTCGTTGACCAAAGCTTTCGCAGCGCTTGGTGTGGCTGGGTAATCGAAGTAAGAAAGGGTCACTCGAATAGCGCCTGATCTTGAGAGTTCAAGTGAGTACTCTTTCGATGTTCCATCGGTTAACCCGTCTTTTTCGTCAGCCAAGACGACGTGCCCGATTGAAGTTGCGTAGTCAGCATTCACTCGGCCCCAGCCTTCGTGAACGTTGGGTCGAACTTTTTGCAACTCTTGCTTAGGGCCCGTGCCGTACTGACCTGGGTACAGGTCAGTTGCCGTGTGAATCATGTAGGCCTTGAGAAGCGCGCCTGAAGGATCTGCCTGTTTTTGTTCAGCACGAAGGTACTGACGAATGACCGTGGCAGCGCCTGCCGTGATCGGTGTCGCCATCGAGGTACCGCCTGCGTAAGCGTAATGGTCATTGTAGGCTCCCCACAAGAGAGTTGCTTTCGGATGCCTTGATCGCAGGCTCACAATGTTGGTTCCGGGGGCGACGATTTCAGGCTTAATGCGGCCGTCTTTTGTTGGGCCTCTTGAGCTGAATGCGGCAATGCCGTTGATATTGTCTGAAAGTCGATCGCTCGCGATCGGCTCAGCGCTCCAGAGTTGTGGGCCGGGCTTGAGTTCAACTAATTTTTTCTGAATGCCGCCTTCTGAAAGTAGGTTTTCAGAAGCGCCGACAGTCAGAACGTTTTTCGCGGTTGATGGAGGTCCGATTGAGTTTTCATCAATACGGCCATCTTTGTCTAAGTCTTGTCCGCTGTTACCGGCGGCAAACAAGAGTAGTACATTGGGGTGATTCCATAGGTATTCGTCGAGTCGTTGAGCCGAAGCTTCGTACTCGCCGAAGCCTTGAGCTGCGCCCCATGAGTTTGAGTGAACACGCACGCCATCTTTAATGGCTGGTCCAAAGACTTTTTCAAAATCAGATGGAGGTGCCAAGTTATTGAGAACAGGGCTCCACATGCCTTCAGCGATGAAGTTAGCTTCGTAGGCGCCACCTTTGATCATGCCTTGTGACTGAGTGCCGTTGCCGACGATCGAGCCAGCGACATGGGTGCCGTGGCCTTGAGAGTCTTCCCAAGATTTGCCCCACATGCCTACAGCGTATCCGCCCTTGACGGTGCCTTTTAAATCTTCGTGAATGTCGGTGATGCTGCCTTTGTCGACGCCAGTGTCAGCGATGCCTGCCGTCTCGCCTTTGCCGGTGTAGCCACGCTTCCAGGCTGCTTCAAGACCGATGATGCGATTGCCTGATTCAAAACCAGTGAGTGCTGGCGGAGTCGTGGTGTCGTCTTTACCGTTTGCATTCGGCTGGGTTGGTAAATCAGCAGGATTGATGATGTAGTCTAAAGGTAAAAAAACCGGAATTTCTTCGATCCACTCGATTGAAGCTTGCTGTGCCAAACGGCCTAGCTGTTCAGTTGAGGTTTCAATCATCAAGTCGCGGTCGCTGTATGAAATGAGTTGAGTGTCTCTGTAGCTTTCGACTTGCTTAGACAGTTCGAAACCCGCTTCAGCAGTAAAGGTCGTGACCCACACGCGTTGTTTTTTTGCCGACTTATTTGCGCCGACACCCGGTGCGAGGCGATCAGGTGAATCGATCGCCACTTCGGTGATGTCAGCAGAAATGAGTGACAGGTCTTGTGAGGTAAATGCCGACGGAGTCGCAACCCAATAGGCATTATTCGGAACGTATCTTAGAATTCTCACCCCTTGGTCTGCGAGGGTTTGTTTTAAACTTTCAGTTAAAGGAGTTGAGAAATGCCAAAGAGCGAAGTGTTCGTTGCCGGATGGTGTCGAACCTTGATCTTTCGTGAGCGTTGAGTTGCTCTGTTCGGCAATTTCTTGATTGGTCAATGTGCGATTACGAAGAAAGATATCAGCGCTCGCGAAGTTTGAGACTGCAGCGAGCAATGTCAGAATAGCGAAAAATTTGGTCATTTTTAATAACCCCCCATTCGTAAAAAATTATCGTAAGAATTTGCGAATGGAAAACATTTCTAGAGGATTTTTTGGGATAAATGAAAATATAAGTATTTATAAGTTGCCTGGTTTGCGACGCTATTTTCGAGCTAATTTCTTATTTTGAGCCGTTCTAGGCTATTTTTTAGTTAGTGATTCCAAAAATTAGCACACTGATCTTTTTCGGTCGGTGATAGGGTTGCCCAAAGTCTCATGCGAGCATCTGTCGCTTTTGGGTATCTGGCCTCGTTACCGAGGTAGACAAAACGATCGCTGACTCGTGAGTCAGGCTCTCGTGGCCAGAGATCGCAGGCGAAGCGATTGGGAATGAGCGGTTCAATTCCGGGAAAAAACCGGTAGACGGTTGGCGAAAAAACATAAAGGCGATCTGGAATGCTATTGCTGCTCGTGATGATCTGCTTGAAATAAAAACGAGGCAGCTCTCCGATTTCTCGCTGTAAACTTCGAAAAACTGTGCCGCCCACTTGAAACGAGTCACCCGCTGTGAAGCCCCTTTTAAGGGGCATCTGCGAATAGCCAGATGGCGATTTCGAGCTACCAATTGCGAGATTGAGTTGGTCATTTGAACCAGCTCCTACAAAATTAGGGCTGCCGTCGACGTTTTGAAAAAAGTTGATTCCATCAACTGCAAGCGGTTGCCCCGCTGGCTGAGCCACCCTGACATCAAGATCTTCTTCGTCTTGGGCGCTGATCGTGCCGCCGTAAACACAAAAGCCCACATCGTAAATGCTCATCAAAAAATTTGCGTTGGGCTCGGTGGCCGCTTCGGGGTCACTTGAAATTCGAAGTTTGCGAAATTGGTCAGCAGGGCAGGGGTGATGGTAGCGAACGACTTCTTTGTAGGTGTCGACCGTGGTTCCTTCGGTGGTTGTGATTTTAAGATCAGACAGGACGATGTATTGGTTGGCGTCACTTTGATAGTTGCCATCGCTGTCGGTTAGATTGAGTTTCATAAAAACGAGTTTACTGGGATTAAGGGTCAAGCTGTCGGCGGTAAAGGTGATCGCGCGATCAATTAAAAGAGACGAAACTTGGCCGAGGTTGAGGCTCGTGCAATGAGCTGAATCGTTCCAATTGGGTTGAGTGAGATCGAGGGTGTCGCAGAGTTTTAGCGAAGCCGCGAGACCGCCGACGAAAGCGCCTTTACTCGAAAGTTTCAGCTGCAGTTTAAATCGGTGGGCCAGGTAGGCCGGTGGTCTGGGTGTGTAGGCCGGGGCTGGTTTTTTTGCGAACGAAAGCAGAAGAGATGTGTTGAGAAATTCGTCAAAATTAATTTTTTCGAGATTGGCAATGAGGGCGAGTGCCGCTTCGTTGTCAATACCAGAGCCACTGTCTGGGGCCGCATCGTCTGGGGTTGGTGATGAGCTTGGGTTTGAGCCCAGGCTGCCTGCCGGTGGTGTCACGACGCTAATGGTTTTTTGTTCTGCGCCTCCGATGGGGGGAGTGACTTCTGACGAGCAACTGACTAGGTTAAAGATAGCAGCAAAAGCCAGAGTGGGTACCCAGTTTTGCGACAGATCGAATGAAAAAAATCCCCTTCTATTCATACACAATGATCCCCTAGGTCTCATTTTGTCAGTATAAGTTGACTTTTTCAATCATGTATTGATGTGTTTGAAATTATTAGCTTTTATTCACTGAGTGAAATGACCAGGTCGGGGGTGAGCAGGTTGGGTAGGACTTTAGGCTCTTTCGTCTTGGCTGAAATAAAGATATACAGTGGAACTCCAGCAACCCCGTATTTTTCTAACTCGTTGGTGATTTCGGGGTCTTGATTGGTCCAGTCGGCTCTAAATAAGTTCACTTTATTTGTAGAAAAATGTTTGAGAACCGACTGACTGCTTAAGACCAGCGATTCGTTGACTTGGCAGGTGATGCACCAAGATGCCGTGAAATCGATGAAGACTGAGTGCCCAGAACTCAATGCTTTTTGAACTTCAGCTGAAGAGAAGCGATTCCAAATCAGGTCTTGAACAGTGCGAATTTCTCGGGCGTTCAAATTATGCGAATAACCGTTCTGGCGACTCGATGCCAATAGAGTCAAAATCAATGAAAGCGAAACGACGACCCAGCCAACCGGCCAAAGTGATGTGTGGTGGGTGCGATTCTGCTCGAGTCGAAGTAGCCAAAGAGCAAATCCGGTAAAGGTCAAGCACCCAAGTAAAATTCCGACTGCAGTATTGCTTGTCTGCGAGCCATAGGTCCAGATTAGCCAGACGGCAGTGAGCAACAGTGGAAATCCGAGCACTTGCTTGGTGAGCTCCATCCATCGGCCGGGTTTCGGTAGTTTAGCGGCCAGAGAAGGAAAAAGAGCAAAAACCAAATACGGCGAAAGCATGCCCACACCAAGCGAAACGAAAATGAGTAGCGCATAAAAAGGCGGGGCGGTCAGTGCGACTCCGAGAGAGGTGCCCATGAAAGGCGCAGTGCAAGGGGTGGCGACAACCGTTGCCAGCACACCAGAAAAAAACATTCCTACACGGTCTTGCCGAGAACTGATGTTGCTGCCGATTCCCATCCAGCGGGTACCGAGCTCAAAAATTCCCAAAAGATTGAGAGCGAGAACTGTGAACAGCCACGCGAGAAAAGCAATGAAGGTGGGCGACTGCAATTGAAATCCCCAGCCGATTCGTTCGCCAGCAGCACGCAAAATGATCAGCGTCGCTCCCATGGCGACGAAGCTTGACAACAGTCCGGCAGAAAATAGTCCGAGTTCAAGTCGCATCTCTTGCGGCTTTTGTTTGGCCGTGCGGGTGAGGTGCAACGCTTTCAGTGCCAAGACTGGAAAAACACAAGGCATGAGGTTTAAGAGAAGTCCGCCGAGCCAAGCGAGAAAGAGAATTTTAATAGCCCCGAATTGCACTTTGATTGTCGCTGGCACATCGACTTCAACGCCTTTGGTTTCACCGAGTGCATTTTTATAAGAGAGAATACCCGAAATCACCTGCTGTTTTGCACTGACGGTTTCGATGGTTTCGAGATAGGAAGGCAAAAGTTTTGAATCGCGAAAGATCAGGCGCCGGCTGGGGGCCTGTGGTGGGCTTTGATCGTTGAGTACATAATCAGGCGAAATCAGCGCGCGATTTTTTGGAAAGAAAAAAAAGTCATGAAGCGGAGCTTGTGCCTTGTCACTAGAGAGATCGTTGAAATCAAGTTGAATGGTTGGCTCTGTCGTGCTCGCTTTAGTTAAAGTTGCTGAGAAGCCGAGAGCCTTGACTTGTTCAGGTGAAATGCGGGTGGGCCAAGAACTCTGGGTTCTCTCGAGTTGGCGTTGCCAAAACTCATTATTGTGCACAGCGGGTGCGGTCTGCCTTTGGTTGAGTGGCAATTCAAGTTTTGCGAATCCGGGAATGCAAGTTTCCTTGCAGCTGATCCAACGAATAGTGGCCCGAATAGTGGGCGAGGTAAAGCTTGAGGTTGAACCAGAATTTTCTGGTGTAGGCTGCGGCTTCTTGTAGTGAAATTCAGTCCATAAGAGAACTTCGTCTTCGTAACCGTAGCTGACGAGGTTGCTATTTTGATTAGGTATGCGCGCCGGTATCGGCCATCGAATCTCGGAGGCTGTTAACTCAGGCGGCAAGTTCCACAAGATTTGTACAGGTTCTCCAGCAGAACCGGGATTAATCCAGTAGGTGTGCCAACCGGGTTGCAGGCTCATGCGAAGCGCAACCCAGAAAGTTGAGTCGCCCGCGAACTTCGTGTGAGTTGCCCCCAGTTCGACAGTAACCGCACCTTTGGTGACGGGCTTACTTTCAGCTGCTTGGGTTAAGGGTGTCGAAAAATGAGCCGCAAAAAGCAGGATTTCTAGTAGAATGGTGGATCTCATTTCTTATTTTTTTACTAATGGTTACTAATTTACTAATGTTTATTAATGGGTTCTTATTTTGCCTTGTTTCTGCCGAGTTCTTTTCCGACTTCAACAATGGCATCTAGTACGGGTTGAAACTTTTTGCCAGCCGAGGTGAGTTGATATTCAACCGTAGGCGGTGAGGTAGGAAGCACTTTGCGAGACAAAATTCCTTTGTCTTCGAGTTCTCTCAATCGAGTGGTCAGCACTTTGGCGGAGCACAAAACGAGATCTCTCTTGATATCGCCAAAGCGTTTCGGACCATCGCGCAAGTGCCAAAGAATCTTGGGAGTCCAAGCACCAGCCAAAACTCTCAGGCATTCTTCTAAGGGACAATCGGTCGAACGAGGGGGCTTTAGTGAGGGTGCACTCATGCATCAAAAATAGCATATTTGCCGAAAAAATCATACTTTCTTTTTGTAACCAGATCTAATAGCTTGGGCCTCAAGGAGATCGTTTATTTATGAATAGTTCGCTTTTTATTAAAATGCTCAGGGTGTCGTTGTTTGTTGGTTTGGGGTTCGTGTCATCGGTGACAATGAACAGTGTTCAGGCTGCCGACTACGGCGTTGATTCGTCTCATTCAAATGTTCGCTTTACGGTCACTCACCTGATGGTGAGTGATGTGTCGGGGGATTTTAAGGACTTTGGGGGCTCATTTTCATTTGATCCCGCCGATGCCGCGAAGGCGAAAGGTAAATTTTTTGTCAAAACAGCAAGCGTTGATACCAAAGACAAGAAGCGAGATGAGCACCTGGGTTCATCTGATTTTTTTGATTCAAAAAAATACCCTGAGTTCACTATCGAAATCACAAAGCTCGCCCCGAAGGCGGCTGGTGATCAGAAAAATTTCGTCGCAACCACTCAGTTTGCGATGCATGGAAAAACCAAAGAAGTGCCGTTTGATGTCGTTTACCGTGGAAGTGTGAAAGACCCTTGGGGAAATCAAAAGGCAGGATTCAAAATTTCAGGAAAAATTAATCGCAAAGATTTCGATGTGTCTTGGAACAAAGCCCTCGATGGCGGTGGCGTCGTGGTTGGCGAAGAAGTCACGATTGATATTCAATTAGAAGCTGTCGTTGAGAAAAAAGCGGCTAAGTAAGAATTGATATAGTCACAGTCACAATTAAGTAAGTCAGTCAGATTTTGATTGAGAAAAGAGGGTGCTGGCATTCAGCCATCACCCTCTTTTTATTGGGTTCTAAATTTTATTTTTCATGAACTCATTGAAGTCAATCCAAGACTTTTCGTCAGCGGCTTTCTGATAGGCGGCTCCTTTTTTGGGGTCGTCACCCGCAGCAGGGTTGGTAAACGCATGAACGGCTCCTGGGTATGAAATGAATTGAAGACTCACATTGGCGTCTTTCATTTCTTTTTTGAAAGCCTCGACCTCGGCGGTTGAAACATAAGGGTCGTCAGCGCCGTGTAATGCGAGAACGGGGCCCTTGATTTGTTTGGCATCTTGCGGTGTTGGAGTCGACAAGCCACCATGAAAGCTGATGGTGCCTCTGAGTTCAGCTCCGCTTCGTGCGAGCTCTAGAGCAGTGGTTCCACCAAAACAATAGCCCATGACGAAAATTTTTGAGCGATCAACATTCGCATTTTTTGCGACGACATCATACGCCGCTCGAATGCGTGAACGTAGAAGTGCTCGGTCTTCTTTTAATTTTCCCGAGAGTTTGGCCGCTTCATCTGAGTTTTTCGGAAGGTTGTCTTTGCCGTACACATCAACAGCCATAGCAACAAATCCTTGGCTTGCTAGAAGCTTAGCCTTATTTTTTGTGAATTCGCCGATTCCCATCCAATCGTGAACGATGAGCATGGCAGAAAGTTTTTTTGTGGAGGGCGCTTTTGGTGTCGCGAGAAAGCCCTCGAGATTTGCCTGTCCGCTTTTGTATTCAATGGTTTGGGTTGTGGGTTCAACAGAGTTATTTTGCGTTTGCGCTGCCTGTGTTTGGTTGGGCGCTGAGAGTAGCATTGCGGCTAAAAAAAACAGAGTTGGAGTGATGTGACTTGAGCGAATGAAACTGAAATTTTTGTGCATAGGGGTTTTCTCTTTTCGCACCCGATCCGACCATCGGCAGGCTTCAATGTCAAGCCCGAGCTTGAACGTAGACGTCGCCGACGATTGTGAGTTTCGGCTCCAAGCGAGAGTGCGCTTTGTGGCCAATTCGAAAATTAAATCCGGCTTCAGGGCCGAAAATTAGAGCTGTATTAGATGACTTCGATGAAACGTTACCTAAGCTCATGGTCAACTCGGTTGAGTGGCCGTTACGGTGAAACCGAAGCTGAGAGTTTGTCAGAAAGTGTTCATGAGGGGAGAGTGACGGGTACTGAAATGCCCGAAGTTGGGAAGGTAAAAAAGGACGAGGACCACTACTACCTGTTGCTGTACCCTTAACTTGCCTCCTCAGACAAGTTTCGGCAGATAATAGCGGTCCCCAGTCAAGTTGTCTTACCCTAGAGTACCCACCAAAGTTCCTCTAGCTCAGACAATGTACCTATCGTCAGGCTGGGAAATACCTTTAATTTTTTTTGAAAATAAAATGAACAGCGGTTCGAGTTTTGAGTGCGGTGCGTTAGTTGGCTGATTTATCAGTACTTCTGGTTTTATTGCCGAACGGCTTTGTCAGGGGTTTGAGCAAGTAAATGAGTGTCATCAATTCTTAGACAGTAAAAAAAATGATCACATTGCTACCGAAAGTAGACAGTTCAGAGTGCTCATGGTTGACTTGTAGAGATGGCCTCGCTTGATCACATCGGAATTGCGGTTGCAGAACTTCCTAAACTTAAAGAGCTTTTTGCAATCTTGGGCCTCGAGGTGAAAAACACTGAGCGAGTCGAGGATCAAAAAGTCGATGCACACTTTATCGAGTTGCCACTTGAACAAGGGCACTTAGAATTTTTGTCAGCCTACGATCCGAGTTCGGCGATCGCGCAGTTTATTCAAAAGCGTGGCCCAGGTATTCATCACCTATCTTTTCGAGTGGCCAGTGGTGAACTCGATGCGCTGCTAGTGAAATTGAAGGCGAAGGGATACCGATTGATTTACGAAACCCCTCGCATGGGTGCGCATTCGATGCGAATAAATTTTATTCACCCTTCTTCTGCGGGCGGTATGCTCATTGAAGTGATGGAACCTGTTGTGACCGTCGGAGAACACCCAGTATGATGCAATTGAGATTAACTCCCGTTGTGAAGGCGCTGCTGATCGCTTGTTTTGCGATGTTTTTATTACAGCAAACCATTGATCAGTTCTTAGGCGGCGATCTCTTGGGGTGGTTGGCCTTGGTACCCAGTGCCTTTGTTGTCGAACATCGGTTCTGGCAGTTGTTTACCTATCCGTTTCTACACGGCGATGTGATGCACTTGTTTTTCAATCTTCTCGTGCTGGCTTTTATTGGTGGCGAACTTGAGCTCGTGTGGGGACGTACCAAGTTCATCAAATTCTTCTTTGCTTGTACGACCGGCGCAGGATTGCTTTATTTATTTTTGCAGTTGTTTGTTTGGAAAGGCCCGGGCCTTCACATGCCAATGGTGGGTGCATCGGGTGGAATTTACGGAATGCTGATTGCCTACGGCATATTGTTTAGTGAACGCGTGTTGCTGTTTATGATGGTGTTTCCGATGCGGGCCAAGCATTTCGTTTGGGTGCTTGCGGGTCTCGAGTTCATGACGACGGTGTTTTCGGGAAAAGCGGGCGGAGGTCTCGGCAGTGCGGCACATTTGGGTGGCATGGTTACTGGATTTTTATACCTATGGTTGCCAGCATATTTAAAAATTATGCAAAAAAAGCGAGCCGACTCGAGTTCGTCTTCGCGGCGGTCGGGTGGTTCTGGCGGCCCGGGTGGTGGCGGTTTTGGTGGGTTTAGAAAACCTGGCGGAAGTGGCTCAAAATCTCACCTCAAACTGGTCATCGATAACAAGGGCAACAAGCCCGGCGGCGATCCGAAGGGTAAGAACGTTGATCGACTCGATCGCGATACTGACAATGATCCGAAAACTTGGCATTGAGATGAGTGGTGCAGGCTACCGAGTGGTGTTTTAGGCCGGGTGTTGGGCGGGTGTCGTCTGGGGTTCGGTGGGTGCCAACAGGTGGCGCTCGGTTTGGTTGAGTTTTAACGGCGGGTGCGCTTGTGGGTTGTGCGCTGGGCGCTGGGCGCGGAATTGGGTAGGCCGAGCTTGGTCTCACGCGAAATGACCAGTCGCAGGTGATTCACTTAGGTGTCTAGGCTCTGAGGTTAGGCCCCTCGGCCGGGGCTTCAATTCTCAATTTATCTTTTTCAACGACCCACTCGTTTTTGCGGATCAACCTCGAATTCGACTACCGCCACAGTGGCGGTGAATCGCCGCAAACCGTGAATCGCCGCAAACCGTGAATCGCCGCAAACCGTGAATCGCCGCAAACCGTGAATCGCCGCAAACCGTGAATCGCCGCAAACCGTGAATCGCCGCAAACC
>CAITVN010000040.1 GCA_903895855.1 Oligoflexia bacterium
CGAATTGCTTCATATTAAATGCCGGTGAATATAACGACTAGGGATATGACAATCATCCCCGTTGACTCATAAGCCAGGCCGGTGAAGTGTTGATTTTACTAAGAATTAACAATTTTACCGAAGGAGGCACGATGAGCAACGGGGACAAGTTTGTCTATATCACCAGACAGCGAGAGCGCTACCAGGATTTCTGTACACGCAAAGGTCGAGGTTTATTGATCACCGAGGTTGTGGCCTATTTAAAGGTCTCTCGTGATCACGCCATTAGGCTACTAAACGGGAGGCCCAGAGATCCATCCGTTCGTTCTGGCCCCGCTTTGCAATATACCGACGATCTGATCCCTATCGTCAAGAAACTCTATTTTTTGATGCGGCAGCCATGCTCAAAACGCATGAAAATGGCTATTCCAAGATGGTTAACCTCGTACGAGCACCACTTCGGTGCCGTATTAGCTGAACAAAGAGAGAAATTACTCAAGATATCCCCTAGTACCATTGATCGCATGCTACATAAGATTCGAGCTGAGAAGGGCCTGAGTGCGACGAGGGCTCCAAGCGGTAGTTGGTACAAATCTGTTATACCAATGAAGCCCAAAGATTGGGATGTGGTAGCGCCGGGTCACTTCCAATGTGACACAGTAGCGCATTGTGGAACGAGTCTAGAGGGTGCTTTTGGAAACACAATCACACTCACGGACATTCACACAGGTTGGACTGAGAATTTTGCGGTCTTCACAAAATCAGCCGCACGAGTTCGTGAGGGTCTTGCTGATATGGAAAAAAGGCTATTTTTTGAGATAGAATCTATCAAATTTGACTCCGGGTCTGAGTTTATGAACTATGGTGTAATTTCTTTCTTACGTTCGAGTGCCGTTCGTCAGAGAGCGATCAAAATTTATCGTTCTAGACCCTACAGAAAGAACGATAATTGTTACGTTGAGCAAAAAAATAATACCCACGTGAGAGATTTATTCAAATATGATCGCTTTGACGATGCAGAACTGATTCCTTTGATGAATGAAATTTACCGTCAATATTGGAACGACCTTCAGAATTTTTTTATGCCATCGATGAAGTTACTCAGAAAAACAAGAATTGGAGGTAAAATCAAAAAAGAATACGACACGGCAAGAACTCCATATCAACGTTTATTGGAATCCTCCGACAAGCAATCTGAGAAGATCATAGAGCTTCAAAAGAAGTATCAATCTTTAGACCCAATTGCCTTACAGTTGGGTCTGGAGAAGAAATTGAAGGAATTTTACGATCTTTTTAGTCAAGATCAGCTAACCCAAGCTGCTTAAGAGCGTTCACCGGCATTTTTCAATGAGGCAACACGCAGACTGTTTCGTAACACCCAGGTTTGTTGTCAAACATTCGAAATCATTTACTTTATTCAACAGAGCTCAAGTTGGTCGAATTCGGCTCGCAAATTTTACTCACCCAGTAAAGTGGCAGGGTATAAATTTTTCTCTCTTTTAAGTAGCCTCTGTTTTGGCCAGTCAATTTAAAACTCGTCTCAGGATGATACCTTGCAATGAGTGCATCAAGGCTCTTGGCTTGTCGACTACGCTTCGAGGCTTTTACTTCAATTGGGCAAAGCTGGCTTCCTCTTGAAATGATAAACTCGACTTCGCTTTCTCGTTCGCTCCAACTAATCAAAGGCTTATCAAATACCGAATACAGTTCTTGGGCGACAAAATTTTCGGCAAGATACCCTTTGAATTGTCCTAATTGTTCGAGCAGCAAACTTTCTACCGGCACATTCAACATGGCATTCAAAATACCCACATCAAAGAGATAGGCCTTAAAGTAGTTTTGCGCAGTAAAGGCTCTGATCGGTTGCTCAAATCGATTGGCAATAGAGGCCTT
The DNA here is from genome assembly GCA_903895855.1 of Oligoflexia bacterium. Classification (GTDB taxonomy): domain Bacteria; phylum Bdellovibrionota; class UBA1018; order UBA1018; family UBA1018; genus CAITVN01. The sequence continues at coordinate 1,873 of CAITVN010000040.1, forward strand.
GATGATTAACCTAGATTTTTCTAACCAGGTTAGGGGGCCCTCGATTGCTTCAAACCCCTTCTTTTTGGGAATCACATTCGAAAACTTCAGCTTCTTTACCGTCTCATCTTGAGCTCGACCTAGCTGCAAAGCCACATTGTCAAAGACTCTTAAAATGTGGTTTGCATTCACGGTTCCGGCGTGTTTTGAAAAATCGCTTTGGTAGCTTTCGACCAAGCGAAGCTGAATTTCTCGCGCGGCCATCGCTGATTTGCGTTCATCATCACCCTCGCTATTTGACTTAAACGAATTTAAGACCTCAGGCATTCCACCGGTACACAAGTAGATTCGTAACCAGTGAAGGGCCCGCTGATGATAAAACTCAGACACCGGATCGGGCAATAAGAGTTCTTGCGCTTTAAGAAAATCGGCAGTTTCTGGTTCGAAATTTTCGAGAAATTCAAAAAAAGTCAAAGGATGCAGCGATAGAAACTCAACTTTGCCCACCGGAAATGCGGCTTCGTTCTTAACTAACCCCAGGTGACTTCCGGCCGCGATGAGCGGTTGCGAAGGCAAATTTTCTGCAAAATATTTTAACGAAGTGAGGGCTTCGGGACACTCTTGAATTTCATCGAAAAAGATGAGGTCTTGCTCAGTGATCTCTCGTCGTCGAATGAGGCTCAAGGATTGAACTAAGTGGCTAGGATTCAAGTCTTCATGAAAGATTGCTTTCAGTGAGGGCTCTTTTTGAAAATTGAAGGTGTGCAAAGACCTAAACTGCGCGTTGCCAAACTGAGCGATACTCGTGCTTTTTCCGACCTGCCTTGCACCCCAGACGATGAGAGGGCGGCGCTCATTTTTGCTTTTCCACCGAAGAAAATGTTTCGAGATATTGCGCTTTAATTCCGCCATAGCCCAATTATATCTCAAAAACAGGAAAAACACATGGGGTATTTTTCCTAACAATAAGAGTAATACGAACAACGCACCGAATCACGTCACGATTCACGGTAAGCAGAACTCGTTTACCCTGTAGAAACAAAAAAAATCGGGCAAAAGACTCATCATCTTTTGCCCGATTCAGATTTTTATTACCTAGATTCTATTGAATTAGAACTGGCCACGCTTAACCAAGTGAGTGTGCACTCGACCAATCGTTCCGCGAGAAGCATTGTTCAACTTTGAACGAATGTCGCTGAGTTCGTTGATCCAGATGCCTTCTTTAGCTAGCATTTCGTCACTGCTTGAAAACTGTTGTTTCCAAACCATGGTGTCGATCGCATCAGAGATGTGTTGGTCAACGCCACCGACGAACCATTCGTAAGCTGCGCCGTTTTCGTCAAATCCGTAAGCTTCTTTATGCGAAGCCACTGAACCTGCTGGCACGATCTTAGCCAAAGCCGCTTCACGAGTGAGAGCGAGTGCTGGCGAAGTCTTAGCCACTGGGGCTGGTACGACTAACTTAGCCATTGCAGCCTTCACAGCCGAAGCCAACTTGGTTGCAGACACTTGGCGTTCGGTATCGTAAACTGAGCTTGGAACACCTTTCGATCCGGCTTTAGCTTTAACTACTGACTTGAACGGAGCTCCGCAAGTGTCATTGTAACCATCGTCGTAACCAGGGGTGTACTGAGCTGCGTATTCTGTGCTGTAACCAGCGTTGTATCCCGAAGTGTACGCAGGGGCGTACGCACCGTTATAAGCTGGAGTGTAAGTTTCATTCACGCCATCGTCGTATCCGTAGCCCTTGTAAGCATTGAATGCGTTATTGTAGGCAACAGCGTACGCATCAGAGTAACCGTCGTTAAAGCCATCTTTGTAGATAGCGTTGTAGGCCGATTCATAACCTTGATTGTAGGCAGTGTTATAAATTGAAGCGTAACAATCTTGATAAAGCTTGTTTTGACCTTCGTATTTGCCGTCAGCAAATCCTTTCACTTCTCCGTCATCAAAGCCTTTGGCGACGCCATCGGTTTCGCCTTGAGCTTTACCTTGAGCCGTACCATCTGTCACGCCGGCTTGATAGTCGACGTTCTTAGCTTTGGCATCAGCGTAGGCAGTGTTATACGAACCTGTTTTGTAGGTGTTTCCGTAAGCTGCGTTGTAACACTGATCTTGAAGCTGAGCGATCACACTAGCAGGAATTTCAGACTTCGAAGCGCCGCTCGTGCAGGCGTATTTACCATCGGCATAACCGTCGGCATAACCATCGTTAGCGCCGTCTGTCTGACCGACAGGGTATCCGACAGCGTAACCGTCTGATGAACCATCAGCGTTACCCGAAGAGTTACCCGCTGAAAGTCCGGCAGCTTTACCGGCAGCGTAACCATCTGAAGTACCATCGGCTGCGCCGATCGTTGAACCTTGAGGTTGTCCATCAGCGTAACCATCTTGATAACCATCGTAGTTACCATTTTTCTTACCGACGTTATAGCCGTCATTTTGGCCGGCAGTCGTGCCTTGTTTGCAAGAATTGATGTCGGTACTTCCGGCAACTAAACCTTTTGACCAGCCATCAGCGTAGCCTTTGTCGTAACCTTTGGTTGAATGGTAAGCGGCATCAAAGGCGACTTTGTAAGCGTAATTAAATCCATCGTCAACACCTTGGGGGAACGTCAATGCCTTACCGTCAGCCAACCCTTGCGCAGCTTCTGCAGCCATCACGTCGGTGGCTTTCGCGCTACCTTGAGCAGTTGCGGTTTTCAATTCTTGGCTAGCTGTGCAGTCAAGAAATGAACTTCCGTTAGCTGCGATCGAAGCTTGTTTTTCTGGATTCGGAGTCGTCTGAGTCGTTCCGAGTTTATCAGAGTAAGCGACTTGCATTGAAGCCGAATAGTAACCTGGAATTTGCGGAGCAAAGCTTGCTTTGATCAAGCAGCTAGCGCCTGGCGCCAACTCAACTCCTGCGGTGCAGTTTCCAGCACCAACACCAGTCGTGATGGTGAATGCTACGTTGAAACCTTGGCCATTGATAAAAAGTGCGTTTGAAAAAATCGCTGGAGCATCGCCAACGTTTTTCACTGACACAGTCGTCTCTGTGATTTTGGTTGCGGCAACTGAACCGAAACCAACCGTCTGACCGCTCGCTGTCATGAATTGCAAAACAGAGGTCGGAGCCGGAGGAGGAGGATTATTAGTCGATTCACAAGCACTGAACACCGTCAGTGCCAGCATGGCCACTTGGGCCTGTCTCACGATAAAAGAATTCAATTGTAACTTCATTGCGCGTCTTTCCTTTCAACATTAGTTTGGGGTGCTTGTATGACATTTGACGCGTATAGTCAAAACAAAAAGAGTCAACAATCGATATCGACATAAGATTTTGAAAGTATTGAGTTTTTATAGACAAATTAGCGAATGACACCAATCTGAAGGGTAGCCGCACAGATCTTCATTGGGCATTGGTCGCCTGCGGTAGCATTGACTCCGACTCCAAGACTTCGATTTTCGTCTGGTTCACCAAATCGAAAAACTTTCAACCGCGCATCGGCACTCAAAGTGGGAATGGGGTTCACTCCCTCAACTTGTTGACCAAAAATCGCTTTTTGAAAAGTCAACGAACTCACTCCGTACTTACCAGACACTTTAACGCCAGACTCTGAAGCCAACTCTCGGCTAGACCCTAGACCCATCGGTGCCTCTTTCTCGCCAGACACGCGATGCCAGTTACCCCCAGTGTAAACCTCAACCACTAACGAACGATTTGGCGAACACACCAATTTAAAGGGAACGACAGACACCTTAGTATCTGAAAGGTCCATCGAATAGTTGCCCTTCAATTCTCCATATCCTAACATTTGACAGTACGAATTGAGCTTCAAATAACTCTGACCATAACCAAGCGACCCGCCCACTCCTGCATCGATCGTCGCAGCAATGGTGCCATCGGGTCTGGCACTCTTTGGCGGTGCGGTGTGGGCGCCGTGAGCTCCAAAAAAGGCACTCAAATCGTAATGCAATTGAGACACGAGCCCAGGTCTCGAACCTGCACCATATTGCGTTCGTTCAATTTCGAGACTGAGAAGATTACCGCTCAACTGCGTACCGTTTTTGTCGCCTGGCGCGGCTATGATTCCGACGTCCAATGAATTAAAAACCATCTCATTGTCGCTAAAAGGCTGGTCATCAGATTGTTTTTTTTCTTCTGCAGTCGCGAGCGAACAGATGACTGCCATCAAAATTGAACCCGCAAAAACATTTCGCCAAGTTTCTGACTGTCTGCGCACTTTTATTGTTTTCGACCACATATAAAGCCATTATCCATGATTTTATGTACTCAAAAGATGTGTTATCTTCGACACATGTTCAAACAGCTCTCGATCACACTCGCCTTATTTTTAGCTCTCACGTTGGCCGCCAGCGCCACCGACATTACTGTGGTATCGGGCCAAACACAGCCAATTGCGAGGGGCATTTCTAATACCCTACTCTCGCCGGTTGATCGCGCGACAGGTGGAGTTTTTCTCCATTTTCCGAATGCCATCAATCCGCAATTCTCGATGGGACCCGGTGCCCTCTTTGGAGTCGTGCCCTTCAATCTTGCACTCGGGTTAGAAGTTGATTTTCTATACTCGCCACGTGTGTTTAATTGGAACAACATTCCTTACTCGCAAAAACGTGCGAAGATACCGGTACTCGCACGGGCGACGGTCGGTAGAATCATTTCATTCGGAATGGGCGCCTACTACACACGGCTGGTCGACGACGCAAAAGGTTTAGGAGATGCCGAATTCGGATTCACTACGGGCCTGCGCATTCAATTCTTTTCGCTGAGTTTTGTGGGCCTTGCAATCGAACCGCGCTATTCATTTGCACTGAGCAATGTGGGCACCGAGGCAAATCCGGTGAGATTCAGTGAATTTGAACTTTTTGCCGGCCTTCGATTTGGCGAAACCTGGTGATTCAGATTATTCCAATTCAATTAAGTCAGTATTACTGCTGTTCAGAGTACTGAACATCTTTGTGTTTCTCGGTACCGCGGGCCGATCCGAAAATGCTGCGCAACTGCCCACATGCGGCTAAAATATCTCGTCCGCGGCTAATGCGAACCGTAGTGGTTAAGTTTCGATCTAAGAGGTAACGTTGAAATTTCTTTACCTGCTCGTCAGAAGGTCTGTGAAACTCAGAGCCGGGGTGCTCGTTAAACGGAATCAAATTGATCTTCGAAGGTATGCCTCTCAACAATTCAGCCACCCTGGCGGCATCTTGAACAGAGTCGTTGAAATCTTTTAACATTACATACTCGAATGTAATTCGGCGGTGACTGCCCAACGGATACTCACGGCACGCTTTCATCAATTCAGCCAAAGGCCAGCGCTTATTGACCGGCATGATCTGTGAGCGTTGCTCGTCGGTCGACGCATTCAACGAAATCGCGAGAGAAATATCTACGGCCTTGCCGAGCTCTCGAATAGCGGGCACCAAACCACTGGTGCTCACCGTAATTTTGCGTTTCGAAAAGCTCATGCCGTTTTGATCGAGCATGATCTTGCAGGCTTTGACAACCGCATCGTAATTATGCAAAGGCTCGCCCATGCCCATAAATACGATATTGGTGATTGGGGCCGTCGAACGCAATTTCCATACCTGTGCGACGATTTCATGGGTTTTCAAGTGCCGATCTAGACCTTGAATGCCGGTGAGACAAAATTTACAAGCCATCGCACAGCCTACCTGCGAAGAAATACAAACCGTCAATCTCGCCCAATCGTCACCATCGAGTTCAGAATCGCTTTCTTTGCCAGCGAACTCACTTGGCGAAACTTGCCTCGGATTAGGCGTCACCACTGTCTTCTCTGCAGACGCACTCTCGGCTTTACCTGGTCCACTCACTTTCGCGGCAAACGCTTCTTCGAATTTCTTTTCTTTGAGCGCAGCAGGAATGATCACGCTCTCAATGGTTTTTCCATCAAAGAGAGTCCACAAAAATTTATGAGTTCCGTCGAGAGCTTGCTGTGAAAATTTTTCGTCAAGGTGATAGACCTCAACATTTTCTTTTAGCCAGGTTCGAAGATTCTTTGCGAGATCAGACATCAGTTCGAAATCAAAAACAAAGCGTTGATAAAACCACTGATAGATTTGCTTAGCTTGGTATTTAGCTTTCTTTCTAAGACGCTCGATACTTTCATCAGAAAGTTCTACATTGACGATCGCGCCATCAGAGTGCCGAACGTATGAAGACGATTGCTGTTTCAACACTTCGAGCAATACACCTTCTAACTCATCTCGAGTCAGATCTTGAAAAACTAATTTTTGATTTTGCATCGCACCATGGGCAGTAGCGAAAAAAGGGCAATGTTACAACCCCAAAAAAGCCCGGGTACCGATCAAAAGGGCCACAAACCAGCGAAAAGGAGCTAACTGCGTTCGTCCACTTCTGATCGAACGACTCACCAACGTCCAAGGGTTTGGACTGCGCATCCACTGCGTCCACTCTTCAGAAGTCACTCTAACTCCTTGAATTGGCATCAAAGTTTTCTCACTGAGTGCGGCTACCAAGGTTCCAAACTCAGCCTTTCGGTCAGCATGAATGGCACCTAGATCAGGCGAATAGAATTGATCGACTTTTCCGGCCTTAATAGTCAACAATACCTGTGTATTTTGCTCGTTTTCAACCCGCACATAGAGGCCAAAATGCGACGGCAAAATTCTCAGCCACCAGCCACTTAAGGCCTCCATCACAAAATTTTGCTGGGTTTCGAGATGACTTTCTTGAATGAGTCGTTCGCCTTTCGCTTTTTGCCCTTGAGAGCGAAGTCCACGCAGCAAAAGTCGAGCCCCCTTCTTGATAGCCGGGGTGCCCTGAGTGGCTTCTTTATGAAACAGTGTTTGTTTAAGATTTTGTCGAAACTCAGAAATTTGACCTAAAAAATGACCTTCTTGCCAAGAAGAAGCGACCGGTCTAGCTAGAGCCTGCACCCAATTCTCTTCAGTGATCGCGACGAGCTCACGGCTCTGAAAGGCCGACCGAAATTCTCGTTTTGACCTTCCCACCCATTCGGTCAGGTCTTCTTGTTCAGAAAAGCAAGCGATGACCTTTCGCTCACCTTCATCATCTAATTCAGATTCAACCAAATAGATGGTACTACCATGTGCGCTTGAGCTCATCACCCCAACTCGACTCTGAGCCTGAAAAACCCGACGATACGATTCGTAATCGCGATTCAATTCCATTGATCAACCTCGCTCATCCCAGGTAGCTCGGCCTCAGCAGCTCTCGAAACATGCTGTTTCATCAGCTCAGACGTGTGCATGGCAACGCGCCTTTCGGTCATCTCAGAACCCAAACCATCGACAGAAAGAGGCAGAATACCACACGGAGGCACTTCAAGCCCAAAACGGCAATCGGGAAGGTTGACTGGATTTTCATCGGTCTCAGAAGCCTGGCTTGATTGGGGATTCCACAATCGAGAAAGGTCTGAAACTTGAATTTCAGATTGAAAAATAAGGTCAGCAGAAATCGCTCGGGCAGTTCGATTGAAAACAAACAATCCAACACCGCCGCCCCGTTTATCAAGGGGTATGACTTTCAATCTCGTATCGCTAACCTGACAGGCTTCACGAACTCCCGAAAGTGACATCATCGCAAGTACGAACTGTTCGTAATTTTCTCGGGTCACTTCGCCTAGCGTCGACAAATCGACCAACACGATTTTTCCGTCACCTAACTGACTAAGCGTGTAATTCAAGCCAAGACTGAGGTGCAACTCGCCGCCGAAAGCTTCAGAAATCGCACTCAAAGAGTCATTCAAATTTTCTCGAGCTCGCTCAGAATACAGCGTGGTTTTCGGTAAGACGAGAACCCTCCCAGCCCTTGCCCACTCGAGACACTTCTCAATTTGATCACGAGTGAATATCCAATCGGGATCAATCATGAGCAAGTGCACAGAAGGATCATTGATCGCAGCATCGAGGCTTGAAGCGAGGCAAACTTGAAATCCGGCCCTGAATCTGAGCTCATTCCACAGTTTCGAACCCGTAGGATTAGACCAAAGGCTCGGCGCTAAGTAGATCGCCGACGCATTCATCTGCAAATCGCCGTTTTCGAAAGTCTTTGCGATCTGACTCAAACGCCGCTTAAACGAGTGAGAAAGCTGAGACCATAACCGCATCGGCAGCCAAACTGATCCCCCGCGAGCACCAAATAAAATCAAAGAACGCAGTATTAAGAATTGTTTTTCGGCCTCTGCCATCGATTCAAACCCGGCTTGTGAGGTCCAAAGGCAAACCGGACTAATCCATTCTGAACCCACTGCCGACGCTCGGGTCGCATAGGCATCGAGAAGTTCAGTCAATCGATAAAAATCTGAATTACTGCCGGTTAATGACTGAAACAAAAACGAATAGTGATTGCCCGGATCAGCTTCAGGCGTGAACAACTCAATCTGCTCAACTCCAATACCGGTGGCCTTTCGGCGCAAATACTGTAGGGCCCTTAAGCGAAACACATCCTCATTTTGTTGAGTAAACCAGTGTCGATTGACTCTGTCTTGTGAAGAATGCCGCCAAGAAGCCCCCGAACCTTGTTCATCGAGAAACTCTCGCTGCGAAAAAAATTGATCTACCCTATTTCTGAAAATAACCTGTGTAGCCGCCTGATAATCTCCGCAAACGGCGTTGAACGGACCCGTTGCAGCTTCGCTCGCGTTTCTATAATATTTCCAAAAGCTTCCTGAATGCTTAATTGAAATTCGATGTTTTAGTTTTGCACTTCCTCGACAAGTGTCAGCCAGTACAGCATCAAGTCTAGTTAAGAAACTAAAGTAACGCCGCAAAAATTCAACCGAATGCAGCGACGGAATCGAATACATCACGGGGGGCAAAACCGCTTGAATGCTCTTACCGCGGTGATCGAGAGCCTGAAACCCTTGAGAGCCCTCGACAATAAATTCTTTCGGCACGCCAGAGTACGGGTAAGAACACCCGGGCTCAATTGACGGAACGAGGTGTACCTCAAATTCGCGCTCTACGCAAAACGCGAGAAATTTAACCAGTCGGTGGCAAATATCATTTTCTAAGGCCTGCCAAGGAACAAAACTCATGACTCGGTCAACGTTTTGTTTCTTGAGGTCATCGAGCGCCGCGCAAAGCTCGGTCGAACTGTATTCCCAATAATTGAATAAAATTTCTATTCCTTGCTGATTCAACTCGATACCCCACCCATTTACGAGTATGACATGAGAAAAATGAGGAGTCATCTGTATGTGGTTTTTTTCTGACGAACATAAAATGTTGCAACAAACTGTGCGCCAATTTTCTGCCACTGCCCTAGCCCCAAAAATTGAGAAACTCGACGCCGAAGAAGGCTTTAATCGCGAGTCTTTCTACAAAATGGGTGAGCTGGGTTTACTCGGAATCATCGTTCCCGAAGATGACGGCGGCACCGGGTTAGACGCTGTGGCTGCCACCCTAGCCATGGAAGAAATGGGTGCGGTCGACGCTTCAACCGCCCTTTCGTATCTGGCTCACACCATTCTGTGCGTCAATCAAATCGCCAAAAATGCCTCAAAAGAGCAAAAAGAACGCTATTTGCCCAAGTTGATCAGCGGTGAATGGATCGGCGGCATGGGCATGACTGAGCCAGGCTCAGGTTCTGACGCACTTGGCATGAAAACCAAGGCGGTAAAAAAGGGCGATTCTTACGTTTTAAACGGCACAAAGACGTTCATCACAAATGGGCCGGGCGGCGATATTTTTTATTGCTACGCAAAAACGGGTGAATCAAAAAAAGAAATGTCTTCATTCATTGTTCAAACAGGCACCCCTGGGTTTTCGACCGGTAAGAAATTTTCAAAAATGGGCATGCGCGCGTCACCTACAGGTGAGCTGGTATTCGAAGACTGCACCCTCTCAAAAGCGAACCGAGTGGGTGAAGAAAACTCATCAGTCAAACACATGATGAGAAATCTCGACATCGAGCGCATCACGATTTCAGGTATTTCGCTCGGCATCGCGAGAGCATCAATTGAAGTCGCGACCCAATACGCAAAAGATCGAAAGCAATTCGGTAAGCCGATTGGCGTGTTTCAACAAATTCAAGAACGCCTCACTGAAGCGGCTGCATGGTATGAAGGGTGTCGAGCACTCACCTATCAGGCCGCCAAGATGTGGGACCTCGGCCTCATGGTGGGTCGAGAAGCTTCTATGATGGCAGCTAAAGCCAAGCTGCAAAGCGCGCAAATGGCGACACAAGTCGCCCTAGATGCCATTCAGATTTTGGGCGGTTACGGTTACATTCGCGAGTTTCCGGTTGAGCGCTACATGCGTGACGCGAAACTCATTGAGATCGGCGCAGGTACGAACGAAATTTTGCGCGTCATCATCGCCAAGCAAATGCTAGGTGAAGCGGCCGGAGAATGAAGACGCGTCGATCGACCACCACAAATTCGGCCACCCTGCACGTGCTTTGGGTCACCATTGAGGCATTGAGTGCCTTGTTCGAAACCGCCAAGTACTACTTGCGAGTGGTCTTGGTCTGGACCTGGTTCATGATTGCTTCGGGAATTTCGATGACTTTGCTGCCCTTTCGCTGGAAAGACTCGAGTCTAAGTCACACGATGGCGAAAATTTTGGCGTGGGGAGCGCTTCCGATTTTAGGTTGCCGAACGCGTATTGAAGGCCTTGATGTCGCGCTAGCCAGCCAACCTTGCATCTACACCCCGATTCATCAAAGCAATCTCGACATGATGACTTTGGGCAATTTGTTTCCGCCCCGAACAGTCATCATTGGTAAAAAACAAATTCGCTGGGTGCCACTGTTTGGGCTCTTTTTTGTTGGCGCCGGCAATATCATGATCAATCGCAAAGATCGCAAAAACTCAATCGCAGGCCTTGATCAAGCGGCCGCATCGGTTCGTGCGCGACAAGTCTCTGTGTGGATTTTTCCAGAAGGCACTCGCAATCACGGCGCTGCCACGCTCTTGCCTTTTAAAAAAGGGCCCTTTCACCTAGCGATCATGGCCCAAGTGCCCATTGTCCCTGTCGTGAGCCAGAGACTAACGACTTACATTGATAAAGATAAGAAAAGAACTTATCCGAAAGAAATTCGAGTTCGCGTACTTGAGCCCATTTCAACCATTGGCCTCACCGTTCAAGATGTCGATTCACTCTTACTCAAAGTTCGAACCCAGATGGAACTCGCAATGCAAGACCCCGTGTTTGGGTTTGTAGATTGAGCGGTTTCACCAAAGGTCATGACCCTGTCAATGACAACCCTTTTTTACCCTACCCTTACCCATCGCCCGCACTCGCATCGCCCATTTGACTTTACCAGACTTCAGTAGTGCATTCGCTACACTGGGCAAAATGACGGCGCCAAGAATTTTTCGAACCCACACAAACAAAAAGAGCGCACCCACGATACCGACTGCAATCTCTTGTTGATACTCACTCATCTACAACCACGCCTTTGCCACATGAAACGTCAAATACGAGGCCACATACGCAAACGTGGTGAGATACAACAGCAAGAACGCTGGCCATTTCCACGATTGAGTCTCACGACGCACAACCGCCACCGTAGAAAGGCACTGCGGAGCAATCACATACCACATGAGCAAACTCAGCGCAGTTGCGAGCGACCACTCAGTCACCAAAGCCTTCTGCAACACTTCAGTCGAATCGCCTTCAGCTTCAGCCTCTTTATTCTCAACCGCATAAACCGTCGCGAGCGCACTCACCATCACTTCTCGAGCCGCGAAGCCAGGCACCAGAGCAATGCCTACGCGCCAATCAAAGCCGATCGGCTTGATCATGGGCTCTAAGAAATGCCCCAATTTTCCGGCATAACTCGAGTGAATCGCCGATTCGCCCGACTTGAGCGCGGCACTGTCTGGGCTTGGGTAAGTCACCAAGAACCACAGTACGATTGAAAGCGACAAGATTACCGTACCCGCACGTCGCAAGAAAATTTTTGCCCGCTCAACGAGAGAAAATAACAGATTTCGCCAACTCGGAATTTTATAACTCGGAAGCTCCATTAAAAGATTGGCTTTCGGGCCACGCAATAACGTTTTTCTCAAAATCAGGCCCGACCCAAGAGCAAACACAATGCCTAAAAAATACAAAGCCAGCATCACCAAACCTTGCAACCCAAGCCCACCAAATAACCAGGTCATGACTTTTGTGTTTGGTATGAACGCCGAAATGAGTAGGCCATAAACCGGAAGCCTTGCCGAACAAGTCGAGAGTGGAGCTATCAAGATCGTCGTCAGTCGATCGCGACGATCTTCAATCGTTCGCGTGGCCATGATGCCAGGAATGGCGCAAGCATACGACGAGAGAATCGGAATGAATGCGCGCCCGTGAAGCCCAACTTTTCCCATCAATCGATCCATCAAAAAAGCGGCCCTGGCCATGTAACCCGAGTCTTCAAGCAAGACGATGAAAAAATAGAGTATCAAGATCTGCGGCAAGAACACCAAGACCGAGCCAACCCCTGCAAAGATTCCGTCGACCACTAAACTCTTGAGCGGCCCCTCGCCCATCTGATTGCCCAGCAATACGCCGGCCCACTTGATCGCGCCCTTAATCCAATCAGCCGGCACGGCCGCCCAATTGAACATGGCTTGAAACAACAAACCGAGTACCGCTATGAGCGAAATAACGCCAAAAAACGGGTGCAATACCCAAGCGTCTATTCGATCGGTCCAGGCCGTCGGCTCAGGCATGCGTTTCACCACCTTCGCAAAAATAGCTTCAACCTTTCGGTAACGCCCAACGACCGCGTCTCGCGCTGACAAATCTAGCGATAGTTCAGCCGAGGCTTCAGTCGAAACCGGGGTCTGAAGCAAAGAGATCACCGGCACTACGACCTCGTGAGTGATCAACGTTTGAACTAAATGTTTGACGCCCGTTCCATCAATTGCAGCTATTTCACAAATAGGCACATTCAGTTGTCGACACAACTCTTCGATATCGATTTCCATCTGCCGCTTTTTTGCTAAATCGAGCATATTAAGTGCAAGAACGACCGGCACTTTCATCTCTAAAAGTTCAAGAACGAGAAAAAGACTTCTCTCGATGCTAGTCATGTCAGCCACAGCCAAAACCAAATCGGGTAGCTTCTCTCCAGAAATTTTACCCATCAAGAAATCGCGAGTGATGGCTTCATCAAGTGTCTTTGGCGTAAGCGAGTAAGTGCCGGGCAGATCAACGATAATCCAGTCGAATTCGCCAGTTTTTGCACCCAATTCAAGAACTTCTTCGGGCAAAAGTGATGTCTTTAGGTAACCCGATTTTCGTTCAACGGTAACACCGGGGTAATTACCCACTTTTTGTTTGCCACCCGTTAAGTAATTAAATAGTGCCGTCTTACCACAATTTGGATTACCGACAATCGCTATGGTTTTCATTGGTACCCCTCAACATCGACTTCAATTGAAGCCCCTTCTTCTCGTCGAAGTGCAATCAACGAGCCTTTTACGCGCACCGCAATCGGATCTCTGGTAAACGGCGCCTCACGAACTAACTCAACCCTAACTCCTTCAATGAAGCCAAGCTCCATGAGACGAACCAAAATCGGGGCACTATCGAGATTACTCTCAATAAAGGAAATTTTTCCCGCCATACCTTTTCTCATCTTAGACAATCGCAGTTTCATCGTTTCAAATCCTCAACGTGCTCTAGCCCCTCGATGAGCAATCGATCGATGTGCTCGTCATCGAGTGCATAAAGCGTATTGCGACCATCACGTCTGGTCTTGACTAGTCGAAGATTGCGCAGGGTTCGCAAATGGTGACTGATGGCGGGCTGGCTCATCTCGAGTCGCTCAGCCAAATCTGAAACACAAAGCTCTGACTTTGAGAGAGTCCACACGATTTTTACCCGAGTGTAATCACCCAAAGCCTGAAACGTCTCGGCGAGTAACTCAAAACTTCGACTGTCAACCTCGCCCCTTAAAGGAATTCTCGGCAAACGCTGCTTTAACATATAAACACTTGCTTATATGTTTACATACTATTGATCAAGTTTTTTCACATTGACTGGCAGCTCAATTTGTTATCATCTTTTGTGCATGAACGGATTAATCGCGCTAATCGCCCTCTTTTCTGACGTAATCACCCCCGGGCTCATCATCAACCCGCCAAACGAAGTCAGCGGATTTTACAGCAACGGAGCTATTTTGACCCCAACCAAAGTGGCGTTACGCGATCACCTTTTCTTCTTTCATCCAGAACGAGACCGCAGCTACAGTTCGACACGCATGGCTGAGACCCTTTATTTTTCAACCGCCGCACTGACTGAGCTTTTTCCTGAATCTGAGAGCTTAGGTGTTGGTGATATCTCGGCTCAAAAAGGCGGCGAACTGTCTGGCCACGCGAGCCACCAAAATGGCCTAGATGTCGATGTGAGTTTCTACCGATCAGACTTTGTTGCTCCGGCCCAAATGACTTCAGTAGTTAAGAATGGCGTGGTCTCTGATGATTTTGATAAACTAAGAAATTTTTCGTTTATTCAAATTTGGGTAGAACAAGCCAACGCCCAGCGTATTTTTATTGATGGCGCAATCAAGCACTCACTTTGTCAATGGGCTTATGATGCACCTGAACTGACAAGCCTAACTAAAGAGGCCAAGAGCGAAGTGCTGCGCCGTCTTCGCCCGTATCCGAATCACGACAATCATTTTCACATTCGCCTACGGTGCCCAGCTGAAAGCAAAAAATGTCTAGCTCAAGCCGAAGTGCCCGAAGGTGACGGTTGTGATTCGACTGACCAGATTTTAGAAAGCGAAGCAGAAGGCTGTTAGTCTCTGATTCGGTCCTTGGCTTAGAAAAAAGCGTCTCTTAATTTTAATTATCGTTCAATACGGGGCTCTGCCGCGCTCAAACTCAGCAACCCAAGAATGGGTTCCTGGCAGCGGAGGCGTCTTACGCAATTAGGAACTTGGCAGATTTCTTCTGAGTTTCTTTGGAGCAAACTTCCTGTTTTCGCGGGCTTTTGTCGCATCCGTGCGACGCCCGAGTCCAAAAAAACTCAGAAGAAATCTGCCAAGTTCCTAAATGCGTAAGGCCAGGTTAACGCACGGATGCGGTCCCATTCTTGGGTGGCTCGAGTTTGAGCGCGGCTGATTCCCGTATTGAAATAAGATTAAAAGTGAATCGACGTTCTCCTCTGAACCAGAGGCGCAAGCTTAACAACCAAACGTAGTCGCACAGGGTTTCACACTCTTGAGTGTCTCAAGAAACTTTTGTCTCTCTTCTTTTACTTTTTTCGCGTGCTCGTTAGAAAGCTCAGATTCTACCTTATCGTCTTCGGCCTGCTTTTTTGAATCCTCAATCACTTTTTTCAGATCACCAACAGCTTTATTAAATGCTGGCGAAAGTGGCTCGTCAACTGTGGCTACCAAGTCATTGAGTTCTGGTTCGACTGTGGCGAGTTGCTTAGCTGCCAGCCCAACACAGTCTGAATAGTCAGGCACATCCAACTGAGCCGCCGCATCAGTAATTTTGCTAGCCGCTTCACTGGCTTGCTTAGAGTCGATAGTAGAATCTGAGCCATCAGGTTGCTGATGACCGCCATTAAGTGCACCGGTGATTTCAAGAGCACCCGAGACGACTCCCGTGAACAAACTGAGAGTGGCGGCGGTCATTGCCGCTTCATAGCGTTGTGATGCTTCTTCTTTCATTGCGGCTATCTTTGCCGATTCAGACTCAAGTTTGCCGAGTTTTTCTCCCATCAGGGCTGCTTTGTCGGCTCTCGCAATTTTCTGATCTTCTCGGGCCTCTTTCTCAAAAGCCTTGAGGTATTCAATTAACTGCGCGGCAATCGAACTTGCTACCGAACAACTGCCTCCCAAATTCGACTGCAACCAACTGAATTCTTGAGTTCCGCGAAGCAAGTGATTGCCTGCACTCAAAATCTGGCAGCGAGCCACTACGACAGTTGAACCAACGCTTGTTTGAACTCGTGGTATTTGATTTCTAAATTTTTCTAGACAAAGCAACTCTTCAATCTGTGCCGAAATTTGACTAAGTCCAAACCGAATTTCGGGTTGTGACAACTCGTTGCCATTTGACTGCTCTAGCGCCTCGGGGCTACCTAATGCCGCCAAAACCAATAGCCGCGAACTCAAACTGCCCTGACTCGGCGATGTCGCCAGTTCGGCATCAAGTGCCTTTGTCGTTGACGCGAAGAAAAGACCAAGCGAGCCCAAATCGTTAGGAGACAAACTACCGATCGAATAATCGAAATTTTCACCATACGCTGAAAAGGTACCGAGTTTAGGAAGCTGAATCGTCTCTTGAATCTGAGTACTCAACCCAAGGGCCGGAAGTAATATTTGAACACTAGACTTGGCTCTATTCGCGGCTGCATCAATGGCCTGATCTAGTACGCTGGCCGGCAATGGAGTGACTCTGATTTGCCCAACTCGCATTTTGACTTTCACGTTCGGCGTCGGCGTGGGGGTCGGCTTCGGCGATGGCTCAGTCGTGAGCTCAAAAATTCCGACTCGACTCAAATCAAGCGAAATTAAGGTCGTTTTTCGTTCTTGATCTAGATAGTCAATTTTGAAAGTTTTTTCATGGTCTTCTCCCGCATTTCCATTAATCACGAAGTCTTCGTGCCAATGATAGAATTCATCAGCGTGAGCTTCTGAAACCGTCGCGACGAGGTCAGACACCTCTAGCTTTGATCCTTCTTTTGCCTCTTCTGGAAATCGAATGACCATGCCTTCAATTTTCGAAATTTGTGACGCTGAATTTTTAAAGCCCGCAATGTTGATGGTGAACGCGCCAGAGTTCAGCGGAGCATAGGTGTCTGAAATCAGCCGAAGACTCTCGGCCGAGATCGAGCCTTTTGAAATTTTCTTGTCTTCGGTTTTCACAGGTCTCAACTTGAAGTGAATCGTGGTATCTTCTTTACTCGCCCCGTCCATCGCCGGAATATCAATTTCAGTAATCAGTGCATCAAAGAAGTCTCTTTCAGCTTTTGCTTCGTAGTTGAAATCAGCGGCTATGATCGAACCACTTTTTCTGGAATAGTTTAAACTCAGCGATGCTTCAATCCACTCCCAAAATACCCGGTCCATGCCAGAACCCACACTCACGCTGATGTCGCCAGCTTGTGTCGACGAGCCGGCCAACGGGTTACTCGTTGGATCAGTCACCTCACCGACCACCACTTCGCCAATTTTCAGAAAATAGTGCTCGCCTACAACCTCGCCCATGCCGCCTTTTTCAGCTGCAGTCGGCAAACACCCGAACCCGCCGCCAAAGCCTGACAAAGATGCGCAACATATTGAAATAAATGATAAAAAATAATTCGACTTGATCATAGAGCGCAAATATAACACAGCGCGTCAATTGATGCAATAACGATACTCTGAGTGACTTCGAGACCGGCACTTCTCTTCGCGTTTGCATCGGCGAGTGGTCTTCAGCTGCCTCAACTAAGAGTCAAACCGCACTTTCTCACCGTAGGTACTTTAGGTAACTAACCCCAGAGATCTTCGCCGCCTCTCGGCTACTCTTGCACACTCACCTGCGGGTTATGGTAATCTCTCGCATCGATGACCACCATTTTTCCGGTCAGTGGATTTTGAATCTCAACAAAACCATTTCGGCTCGCATTAATGAAATCACCCTCGGCTAGACCAAAATCTCGAAAACTGGCTGGCTGCGCTTTGCCATTAATGGCCAAAATCGGATTCTCATAGAATCCTTTGACGACCGGCCGAAACACAATCGCAGTGCCATCGCGTTGAATGTAACGATTGTCTTCGCCTGAATCAAATTGAGTGGCACCATTTCGCGCAAGCACTTCTGCTGCGAAGTCAGCCAAAGATTCAGAATTTTTTCGATCTGAAATTTCCCAGAAACCCCACTTTGAAGCTCCCATTCGACAGCGAAACGAATCACACTTCGCCTGGTACATCGCCACAAAAAGCTTGGCCTCGTTGGGGCATCCGTCTGACACCATATCGATGAAAGTAAATTTGCCCGATTTCAACTGACACTTCGCCGGTATCGAAGCCGGAATGTGCGGATCTAAGCCACACGCAAAGTTCTTGGTCACGCAAGTGTTCTTCTTTTTCGTTGGCAAGAAATGCCCGTCAAACCGAATGAGCTCTTTATAGCTCTTTGCCGAACCGATCGGCATCAGAGTCGTAGGGTAAGCCCAACCATCCATGATCATCAAGCCGTAATCGGCTTTGAAGTTGAAGTAAATTCCACCGGCTGTCACCACTGCCCCGGGGTGTACATCATAGATTTCAACCCCATCGTGCGAAAAAGTCTGAACCAATGAGCCTTGATCAAAATTCTTGAAATACAGATCAATGATCGGCTTCGGTAAACGGTAGGTGCCCGTAGCCGGAAAAAGCATGAAAAAGGGTTCTAAATACTGAAGAAACTCACTCGCCTCATGCCCACGCGACTCGATGTTTCCGACGAGTAGCCAATAGCGAGGCAATGCGGTGTCGCCAACCGTAATTTCATCTTTAAAGACATACTTGGGCTGACGCTTGTACGGCGCTAATTTTCTTAGTAAACTATTTTGAATAGCATGCTTGGCCGACAAATAGTGAAGCACCCCGGCTGCCATTGTTTTCACTTTTTCGCTCTCTGAAAAATCATAAAGATTCTGAAGTGCGAGATAACTCAGACCTTCGTAAGGCCTTGAATTGTATTCGTCCATGTCTTCAATAAATACTTTTTGAAGTCTCGCCGAAAGCCAATCTTCAAATCCGTTTTGCTTATTGTCATAGAGTTTGGGATCGAGATAAAATCCTAATTTCTCTGACTCGTGCATCAAGAGTTGATTAGTTAAGAACCGAGCGCTTTCAGTGAGCAAAATGTGATTCTCGGTATCGTCGTGCGTGCCACAAATTCCGATGTTGTAGGTGGTGTGGTGCTCATTTCCTTTTTGTGACAACAGCGTGTAGACCAATTTATTCCAGGCCTCTTGCGACAGTGAGCGTTGATAATTTTTCACCAAGTAGGCCAACCTGACGACCCCAGCTAAGGCAAAATCATAATCGCCTTTTCTTCGGCAAAGCGGCCCAAGAAGCTGAAAATCACTACCAGGTAAACCATACACTCGGGTCGAGTCAGCGAGAATTGCGCGCGAGACAGAATCGAGATCGACCCCTCGAACCACTTTCGCGATGGCAGGCCCCAAGAAGGTTCGATTACTTTTTTCGAAATTTCCAATCGATTGACCTACGAACTCGTCAATCGTACGTTCAGCTCGAGCCTCGTAAAGTGCCTGCGACTGCTCACTCGAATGAACCGTCGCAAAACTTGGCCCCCAGTCTGCCCGGGCACTTTGAGGTGCCTGTATCGACCACGCAAGACACACGAAACCACAGACCGCGATTTTTTTGACAGTTTTCACCCTAAGTTATCTCCTTCATTTCGACTTCCTAAACCTCTCGGCGAACAGACCAGATTTGCTTAAGTAAAAAGTCGGCACTCTCTTGGCTGGTGAGTCAAACACAGGTCGACGCGACATAGCAATTCGCGATCAAATCTCTGACTGCAGATTGCAAGTCATGCAAGATCGGTGGTACGACGAATCATGTCCAATTTATTGCCTTTTTACCTTTATGAACGCTCAGTTCAGAGCCCTCGCATACACGTCGAATGGTTCGATCGCATGTATCGCGAAATTCGCCAAAAAACGGCACTTTCGCTGCGCGAAGACTTTTGTGGCACGTTTGCCTTTTCATACGAGTGGGCCAACTCAAACCCAAAACGAACGGCACTGGGGCTTGACCTCGACAAAGACCCGATTCGTTACGGCAAAGAGACGCGCCTTGCCAAGGCGCCCGCTCAGCTACGCAGACGAGTCAAAACTCTACTCAAAGATGTTCGCACTGTCACAACCCCAAAGGTTGACCTTGCGATTGCATGCAATTTTTCATTTTGTATTTTCAAAGAACGAAAGCAATTGACCGAGTATTTTCGAAGTGTCTGCAAATCATTGAACGACGACGGAATACTCATACTCGAAGCAGCCGGTGGACCCGGCATGATCGAACCTTTAAAAGAGCGAAAGACTTTACGAAAAAACGGAAAACCAGAACTCACCTATATTTGGCACCAGAAATCATTTGACCCGATTCACCGCAACGGCAAGTACGCTATTCACTTCAAGCTTCCGAACGGTAAAGTGATCGAAGATGCATTCACCTACGATTGGCGTCTCTGGACTATTCCTGAACTCAGAGAGGCTCTCGACGAAGCTGGGTTCAGCCGTTCAGTGATCTACTGGGAAACCGAACAAAAAGGAGTCGGCACCGGCGAGTATCACCAGACTGAAACTGGCGACAATGCCTTTGCGTGGGTCGCTTACATCATAGGCGTGAAATAGAGAGCGCACACCGACCATGGCCGTATCTACACTGAGTGCAACCGCATTTCTCTTTTTTGTCGGGCTCCAATTACCGACCGAATCAACCAGTCGCCTATTAGCTCCTTGGGGCGTTCAATTCGAAGGCCCCCTTTATTTCGATAATTCACCTGAAAATAGTAACGAAAAACGCGATTTAACCCAGGCGCATTGGATGTGGCGTGGCGAGTTGTCAACTTCAGGATTTTCAAGACTTTATGATGTCAACGGCGACAAGATTGGAGAATCGATTCGAGAATACCACCTTCTCGCGATCGTGCTTCACCCACTTGACGAACTGGTCAAAGGCATGAGCGCAGGCATTGCCAGCGGATTTCGACTGCGCAATTCAGTCACTGACGGCAAGTCTGTCGAGTCAGTGCTGGCGGTTGACTTCGCGTTAGACGCGACCTACGAATACCCTCTCAACCGACGCACTCACTTGTCTGCGAGTTTTCTACCCACGGTGAGTAGCCGCGATATTTTGCACCCAGAATTTCATTGGCAATTGGCCGGCAAAGTGTTTTTTTAGGCTTAATCAGGAGTCTTTCTCATGTGCGGCCGTTACTCACTTACCGAAGGATTTTTTCACATCAAAACTTTTTACGGCATCGATCTTCAAGATCCTGACCCTTCTTTTATTTCTGAGCACAGTGAACTCAGAAAACCTCGCTACAATATTGCCCCCACTCAACTAGCTCTCGCGGTGACTCAGTTGAGCAAGCTAGACAACGAGCCCTCTCAAACGCTAACCGCCATGAAATGGGGATTGCAACCGCACTGGAGCGATCGTGGCTTTTTCAACGCACGCTCAGAAACGGCCGCTAGCAAGCCTGCTTTTCGTGATGCTCTCAAATTTCGACGGTGCCTCATACCCGCAACTCACTATTTCGAGTGGAAGTCTTTGGCCCCCAAAAAAAAGCAGCCTTATTGTTTTCAATACGATCCGAATTTCGCCGAAGATCATCAACTGATGAGTTTTGCGGCGCTACACGAACCTGGTGACCTCTCTACTTTCTCGCTACTCACCTGCGAGCCCAACGAAGTTGCTCGCTCAATTCACGATCGAATGCCCGTCTTGGTACACCCCTCTCAGTTTAACGAGTGGCTAGATTGTTCAAGCCCGAGCCGACTCAAGCCCCCCCAGGTAGTCGACCTCTTGCATTTTTTGGCGTCGAGAGAAAACACAGAAAGTCATCGCCTCATTTCATTTCCGGTTTCGACTAGAATCAATACCGCGAAATTTGATGACGCCGAATTGATCAAGCCAGTCGAGGTTGAGCGAACGCTCTTTGACTAAGTAGACCTGCTTTACTCAAGCAGCCAGATGCGAACTGTCCCGGACGTGCACACCAAATCTAAACCATGATGTAACGACATGATATTAATATGTTTTATTCGTTTCATCACAATAAATCACTTTTATGGTTACTTTTTCATACTAAATTATCCAATTATCACCTATACTCTCGTTAAATGAACCGAGCTTTTCTCAAAACAGCCCTGCTGCCATGGAAAGAAAAGAAACGCCGAAAACCCCTACTGATTCATGGTGCGAGACAAGTAGGCAAAACCACACTGTTAAAACAATTTGGACAAACATCATTTCAATCTTTTCACTATTTCAACTTTGAGCGAAACCCAAAATTGCGTGAAATTTTTGCAAGTGAACGACGACTCGATCCGCTCACCATTATTGACGAACTTCAGGTTTTGCAGACGACTCAGATCAGAATAGAATCAGACCTCATTATCTTTGATGAAATTCAAGCCGCACCTACTGCATTAACCTCTCTCAAATATTTCGCTGAAGAATGCCCAACTGCCTTTATTGCTGCAGCAGGTTCACTTTTGGGGTTATCTCTCAGCGAGGGTGCATCGTTTCCCGTCGGAAAGGTGCAGATTGAGCAGATGTTTCCACTCACCTTTGCTGAGTACGTTGAAGCCCAAAATCAACCAAACTTACTAACTCACTACCATCAAGCTAGCCCTTCAGAGATCTACAGTAGTAAATTATCTGAGCTCTTTTTCGAATACCTTGCAGTCGGCGGAATGCCCGAAGCTGTTCAACACTTTTTAACCTACCGCTCCACAGGCCGCACTGAAGCATTGCGGCAGACTCGCGAAATCCAGCTCGACCTTATTGAAGCGCACCTCAGTGACATCGCAAAACACTCCGGCCCAGTAAACTCCCTTCATATTCAATTTGTATTTAGTAGCATTCCAAAACAACTCGCGAAGACCTCGTCAAAATTTATTTTTAAGGATGTCATTCCCGGTAGAACGGGCTTTGAAAAACTTAGACAACCCTTAGACTGGCTTGAGCGCGCAGGGTTAATTCATAAAGTAAGTTTAATTAATCAAGCCGAAGTACCGTTAATGGCTCAAAGTATCGACAATTCATTTAAACTCTATCTTTTCGATGTAGGACTTCTGGGAGCACTGGGGGACATTGCCATCGAGTCAATTCTTCAAATCGAAAAAGAACCCTTGCGTTTCAAAGGTGCTCTCTATGAAAATTTCGTGGCTCAGGAGTTGACGGCCGCAGGGGTTCGCCCCTTTTCTTGGGTTAATGGAACCGCAGAAATTGAATTCGTCATTCAAGCCGGTATGTCTATCATACCTATTGAAGTAAAGTCTGCAATCAATCGAAAAGCCAAGAGCCTCAACGTTTTTCTAGAAAAGTATCCAAAAACAAAAAAACGGTTCTTTATTCTCAGTCCCGATGCGCACCTCGGTAAGCACCGGGCACCCATTTGGTACGCTGCAAAGTGCCTGAAACACCCGCATTGATTATCGGCGACGATCCTGGCCTCTCCGGGGCACACCAAAAAAAAAGCGCGCTTCACTGAAGAAGCGCGCCCTTTAAGAAAACTAAAAAATGAATTACTTACAATTCACGTTAAAATAAACAGTCGAGCCAGTGCTTTTCGCGATGACACCGGTTGTGCCATAAACTTTATTTGTTGAATCGGCATAAAGAGTTGAATCAAATGAATAGCGAGCCTGAATCGTTCCCACTTTAGTACAACGGGTTTTGAAATCAGCTACGGCCGATGCAGGTAGCACATCATTGCCTGAAGCTGGCACACTCACAGAGTAAGTGCCCGAAGTCGGACAAACACCATTAATTGGGTACGTCGTTGTATTCTTGTCGAGAGCCTTACCAAACATCAGTGACTTCACTTTTCCAGTGCATCCACCTGTAAGAACCACGTTGATGCTGGTGCTGCTGGTCGAATTTGTCGCACCATTAGCCATGTAGTAGTCAACCGATATTGGATTTGCAATATTCACCGAAAGAGCTGGCACCGCGTGTGCCACATTCACTGAAAACAAAGCTACCAATGCAATCAAACTCGAAATACGAATCATTTTACCGTCCCCCAATTGTTTGTAAAAATTTATATTTTTCTGTAAACCCAGGTCAAGAATAGCACTCACCCTCATTTAGTCAAAAGCTAAATCTGAGCGGGCAGCCAGACTCAGGCCGGCGTACTGGCAAGCCCGGCAATAAACTTCGCAGTGTCATAGCAAGCGGCCGCCGCCTCGCGTCCCTTATTGTGCGCGTCTTTAGCACTTCGAATCTCGGCTTGCTCTTCAGTGTAGGTCGTCAAAATACCAAACGAGATAGGCGTTTCTGTCGCAAGCATGGCCATCTGTAAACCCACGGTCGCGCCTAAGCTAATGAATTCAAAGTGAGCGGTATCACCTTTGATCACGCACCCCAGCGCTATGATGCCGGCGTATTTTCTTGTTTTTGCCAAGATTTGAGCCATGAGCGGAATTTCAAACGCGCCCGGTGCTTCGAATAGTTGAACGTCTGAAAAACCAATTCCTTTTTCTGCCAAAAATTCCATGGCTCCACGCTCTAGACCCTTGGTGACGGTTTCATTGAATTGGCTACGAACGATGGCGAATCTCATGGTTGGTTTTCTCCGGTAAACGTTAATTTTGAGGATTGGTTTTGTGAAACTGATTGAGCGTGTGGCCCATTTTTTCTTTCTTCGTGCCGAGGTACTTGATGTTGTGCTGATTCGCAGCGATCTCGATACCCACTTGCTCAGTGATGACCAGACCAAACGCATCGAGCCCTACCACTTTTTTCGGATTGTTCGTCAGCAACCGAATTTTTTTAACGCCCAAGTGTTTCAAAATTTGAGCGCCAATGCCGTAATGGCGAAGGTCGGGCTGAAAACCCAAATGACGATTCGCCTCGACAGTATCTAACCCTTGATCTTGAAGCGAATACGCTTTGATCTTGTTCGCCAGACCAATGCCACGCCCTTCATGATTTCTCATGTAGACAAGAACTCCACACTCGGCCTCACCAATCATCTGCAAGGCTTTTCTTAACTGTGGTCCACAATCACAACGAAGCGAACCAAACGCATCGCCGGTCAAACACTCTGAGTGCACTCGAACTAAAGTCGGCACTTCAGCTTCAATATCGCCTTTGACTAACGCCAAGTGTTCTGAACCATCAACCACACTCTTGAAAGCGAAAACCTTGAAATCGCTTGATCCAAATTCAGAGGGCAATTTCGAGCTCGCAATTTCTTCAATGAGGGTTTCTTTGTCTAAGCGATAGGCAATGACTTCTTTTATCGTCACGATCGGAATACCGTGTTTTGCCCCAAATTCTTTCAAATCAGAAAGCCTGGCCATGTTGCCGTCGTCTCTCATGATTTCGCAAATCACGGCCGAAGGCGCCAACCCTGCGCTTCGCACCAGATCAATCGAACCTTCAGTGTGACCAGCCCGTACGAGTACACCACCTGATTGCGCTTTTAACGGAAAAATATGACCAGGAGTCATGATATCAAACGCGCCTTTTTTCGCATCAACGGCCGTCTTAATCGTCTGAGCACGATCGGCGGCAGAAATTCCGGTAGTGACCCCTTCACGGGCTTCGATCGAAACAGTAAACGCAGTCTGTCTTAGCGTTTGATTGTGTGAACTCATCATCGCAAGACCCAGTTCTTCAACTCGCTTCGGCTCAAGCGCCAGGCAGACCAACCCTCTCGCATGGGTCACCATGAAATTAATCGCTGCTGGCGAGACTTTCTCAGCTGCCAAAACCAGGTCACCCTCGTTCTCGCGGTCTTCGTCATCAATCAAGATGACCATTTTTCCGGCTCTTAAAGACTCAAAGGCTTCAGGTAAGGTTGACATAACTTCTCCAAATATTTTGCTAAACAATCGACTTCGATATTAACGAGCGAACCTTTCACATAGGTCGAGGCAATCGTATTTTGAAACGTGTGCGGAATGAGCATGATCTCAACCATTGCTCGGCCGTCGCCGTTAGCCCCAGTAAGCCCGAGGTAATTGATCGTCAGACTCGTTCCGTCGATCGCGATTGAACCTTTTTCGGCACAGTACTTAAACAAGTCAAAGTCAAATGCGACCTTCAAACGGTAACAATCAGCGCTCGCGTCGCCACCCGAAATTTCGACGACTTCGCCGACTCCGTCAACGTGACCCTGAACCCAATGACCGCTATTGCGATCTCCCACTCGAAGCGATCGTTCGGTGTTAACCCACGAACCCGCTTTCAATTTTCCTAAATTTGACCGTGCCAGCGTTTCAGAGCTGACAACGAAACTCACGAGAGCGCCTTCGGTTTTAGTCACGGTGAGGCAGACACCATTCAGCGCGATGCTTTCGCCTAACTTCACCGAATCGAGAGCATTCGCTTCACCCAAGCGCAGCTCAACGACAATAGTCGCCGCTTCAACCTGCCCTGCACGCACAACAGGCTCAAACGCCCGAACTTTGCCCTTTTGCTCGATGATGCCACTAAACATAATTTCGATTTACCCCAGACTGAGACAACGCTGATTTATGACTGAGCAAAACCGAATGTCTTTTCATTGAAAAGGGTGAAGGCGGTGATAGCCGTTTGCGAGAGTGGTTTATTTTTTTCATTGGGGTCACAGCAGGCCATTACCACATGCAAATCGTAAAATCCCGAAAGAAGAATGGCTTTTGTGAGCCGTGGGCCTGCTTCAACTAAGACTTCCATGAATTTGGAGTCATTCTGACTAAGCCGCGACAGGTACCCAAAGACAGATGGCAATGAATAATCAAATTCGCTCTCGACTTTGAGCACTTCAAACCCCCGCTTCGCTGCCAAATCAAAGTATTCTGGCAGCTGATGCCGAACTCGATCACGACGGTCTAAGACCCAGATTTTTCTTTTTTTGTCTTTAAAATCATCAACATACCGAACCGTAAACGACGGTTGATCAGCTAAGACGGTACCGCTACCGGTCAAGATCAAATCGGCGCGCCTACGAAGCAAGTGAGCCTGCTCTAGTTGGGCGCGGTCACCAAAAGTAGCCTGCCCTTCTGGCGGAATCATCGAGTTTTCGAACTCGGGCGATGGCAGTTCGGCCGCTAGCCGCTCTAAGCTTTCTTTCGTGTAATTGCCTCGGTGCACTGTCTTGACGGTGATCAGAGGCCTACCAAGCTGGGTTTTCACCCAAAACGCAGCGATGAGTTCTAGGCCTCTGCGTTGAATAGCCGGCGATGCCACCAGCTCACACTGAATGCCTGACTGTCTGAGCCGCCCTGGGCCACCACCTGAAACCTTCTGGTTCGGATCAGGTTGCGCGTAAAAAACCCGCTTCAAGCGTGGCAAATCACGAATCAAAGCCTCAGAGCAAGGAGGAGTTCGCCCAAAATGGTTACAAGGTTCAAGCGTGATGACGACCGTATCGACCAGCTCGGCTTTACCCAGCTTCTTGAGGTTTTCGATCAATCCGGCTTCAGCATGACTTTCACCCGAAAACCGATGAGCGTTTACCCCGAGTACAGCCCCTTGCGCGTCGAGTGCGGCTGCTCCCACGGGTGGATTCGGATTTGTCTGCCCACGAAACTTTTCGGCCTCAAGAAAGGCGAGATCGAAGGCATGACTGATTTCAGGGCTCACCTGTAGTTGTGCGATTTGGGGCATTGGCGTCACTTCACTGGTCATAAAACAAAGCGCTGCGGCCGTCTATGGCACATTCAGAATGGTGGCGCCATTTCTCAGCGTCGATTACCAGGGTCGAGTGCTCGGGTGAGGAGAGGTTTTAATTCAAATAGTCTTGATCATCAACAAGCAGGGATTGGCCTCACCCCACAAAGTTTTGAACTCTTCAAGTGCTACTGTAAGCATATCTCAATTGGACATTAGCATTTCCAGAACTTTTGATCGACAAAGAAATAATCTTAGCATCTATGGAGTTACCCAAATCTAACCTAAGCAGAAACGCTTCATATTGCATTGCATTTTGTTGCTCTTGACAGAACCTGGTTTTGTATATATATTGTAATACAGACATGGGAACCGTGATTGAATTCGAAGGCGTAAAAATTAAGATAAATGCCAAAGATCATAATCCGCCGCATGCCCATATTGAAGGGAACGGTGGGAAAGCCCGTTATAATCTGAAGACCATGGAATTTATTGAATATTCAGGCTTCAGTCGATCTGATCTTAATACAATCGAAAGTATCATTCGTCGAAAGATTTGGCTTCTTTTGGATGAATGGAGGAGATTTCATGAGTAAGAAAAAACTAGGAAAAAAAAATTTATTGCCCGAAAAAATTGAACCAAAAGATGTAAAGGTCTTGATCTCAATTCGCTTAACTGAAGACGTACTGGATTATTTCAAAAAAAACGCAGACGAGCAAGGCGTTGGCTATCAAGTGCTCATTCAGCAAGCTCTTAACGAGAGAATGAAAGAGGGCTCGCTTACTGGCAGGGTAGAAGACTTGGAACGTCGAATCCCTGTAATTGAAAAGGCATTACTTAAGACCGGCTGAAATTTGCCCTCATTTGACTAATGATTCATCCTCACAGACACCGACCTTACGATTCCATTGCGATTCTGATAGCTAAGATAACCTTAAAGGCCCCCCGATATCAGTAGCATCAATACTCACTCTCGCCGCTTAAAATATTTTGACCGCTCACCAAATTGAAGAAATGAAACTCTCGCGTGATGAGCAATGCAGAGATAGGTGGCATTCTGTACTTTTGTGCGGCCACCGTAAGAAAATGGCTGAATATGGTGAATTTCGAGGCCATATTTGGACTGACACTGCTGCCTCGTTACCTGGTCTACAAACGAACATTGATATCCCTTTGTGTTGATAAGCTCATAGATCTGCGTCTTTGAGAGTGTACGCTTTTGATCTTCGCCTCCGTGCTCGTGTGCGTCTGGCGCGCTCAATGGTTTTTCTGGTGCATTTCCCAGTGCATGTGATGACGAGACCTTCACCGTCGGCGACGACGGTGATTCTACGCACTCACTGCTTTCGGGCCTTTGACTGAGCTTGGGTCGCTGCTCTTCTTGTTCTTGTTTTTGAGCGGCGACGTCTGTGGCCCGAGTTTTTGCTCCCCGAACTTTTGCCCTGTGCTCCGCGCGTTTGGCCTGGGCTTCGGGGCTATAGCGATCGCTATAGTTGGTGGCCATGAGATCAATGAGCGGTGCCAACGTGATGCCGGGATGTGAGTGCGCGAGCAGACCCTTGATCTCGTCTAACTTTTCAATCAGTTCATGTGGCGCTACGAAAGTGACCTGTGAAAGTTCGGCAGAGATTGGGCGAATGCGATCACGAGCGACCTCAGTTGACGACTCCGGAAATTGAGAAGCAAGTTCTCTCGCTGCCGCTTTACAACTGAGACCGGTGATCGAGGTTAAGACATCAGACAATTCAGGGTCACTGAGTTTCTCACGATGAGCATAACTTCGGGCAATCTCAAG
>CAITVN010000041.1 GCA_903895855.1 Oligoflexia bacterium
AAGTGACTTCATGAGATCGATAAATACGCCTCTAGAATCGTCACTCACCTCTAAATCAGCCTTAACGCGAGATTGGACTTTAGAAATTAATTCACCTTCGGTCATACCTCACCCCGTCTATTTCGTTAATCCTATTACCACTATAGGATAGGGCATGGCTATGACAACCAAGGTCAATACACACAACGTTTTGTAGTAAAAACCAATACATTCAAAGACTTAACTAAAGACCCAAGTACTAAGGCCCCAATCAGAATTAGCCGCAAAATAGAATATTTACAAATTGTGAATTGTAAATATTCGGGTTAAAATTGGAGTTATGTCGAGCCCCCGAAATTCACTACGCCCCCAAGATATTCTGATCGCCTTAAAGTTGAGCCTCTTGAGTAAATCAGAAAACTGGACTCAGGCTCAAATGGCGCAAAGCCTCGGTATTAGCGCAGCTGAGGTCGCCTTTTCACTGAGGCGATTAAAAAAACATCACTTAGTTAACTTGAACGAGCTAAAGATCAACCCAGGCGCTTTCTGTGAATTTCTCATTCATGGCGTGAAGTACGTTTTTCCTGCCGACATTGGAAGACTCGTTAGAGGAATACCTACCGGATCATCTCACCCTACATTGGTGAAAAAGCTCAGAGTTCCACCTGAGCAGGTTCTTGTCTGGCCACACCCTGACGGCGAGATGCGGGGCCAGTCACTTCAACCTATTTACTCGAGCGCCCCATTTGCAGCCAAAAATGATCCGAAACTTTATGAACTACTCAGTCTATTAGACACCATTCGGGTAGGTGGCGCACGCGAGACCAAACTGGCATCAGAAATAATCGAAAAACTGCTGTTAAAGAGTGAAAAATGAACATTGAGAATGCAATTCATCCAGACATAGAGATGCTTCAAGTAGTCGCGAAGGCGTTGGGTTCACTTCGAGACAAAGTCGTTTTTGTCGGTGGCGCTACCACGACCCTTTACATCGACGACCGTGCTGCCCCATCTTCAGTGGCAACGCTAGACATCGACTGTGTGATCGAACTCTCAAATATTCTTTCAATGAGAGAGCTTGAAAAACAACTTCGCAGCCGAGGGTTCACCCAACCCGTAGATGAGGAAGACCCACCTATCTGCAGATGGGCATTGGGCGAGATCATCGTCGACATTATGCCAAGCGACTCAAAATTTCTGGGATTCACCAACCTTTGGTATAAAGACGGAATAGAAAACAGAGAAGCAAAAAAACTACCTGACGGCTCTGAAATCTTCATCTTTTCAATTCCATTTTTTGTCGCAAGCAAAATTGAAGCAGTGAAGAACCGCGGTGGCAATGATCTACGCCTGTCACATGATTTCGAAGATATCGTCCTAGTCTTGTCGGGTGCTTCAAATGCAAAAACGCCACTTTTGAATTCGCCAGTTAAACTAAAGTCGTATCTCAAGTATGAGTTTGCTGAGCTGGCTAAGAATTCGCTTTTTAGCGAAGCGGTCGAAGGCATTCTGGCAGTTAGAAACGAAGACTCGAATCGCGCACGCAGGGTCATAGAACTCATTCAAACATACTAACGCGGGATTTCGCTTTGATCCTCAGGCAGCATCAACCTTCTTCAACCCTCAACCATCCCACTAGCTTTCGTTCGACATCAGCGTCTCGCACCAGTCCGATACACAGAGCCTCTCCTCTTGCGACCCCGGCATCTAAACAAATGTGATTTGCGTATTCGGTGGGTTCGTCAACCATCTGGTGGCCATGAACAATCTTAAGGCCTCGGTACGTTTTTGAAATGTGGTAGGTCCAAACCAGTTCATCGACCGGTACGTTCTCGATGGGGCGACGGCCGTCGTCGTCGATTCCTCCATGCACAAAAATAAGGTGCTCGGCTTGGTGATAGGGCTTCAGCGATTTGAGAAAGTTTAAGTGAGCCGGTGAAATGCCCCCTAACGCTTCATACTCGCGAAACGCGAGATTGGACTTTAGAAATTAATTCACCTTCGGTCATACCTCACCCCGTCTCTTTCGTTAATACTATTCACCACTAAAACTCCAAGTTCATCAA
>CAITVN010000042.1 GCA_903895855.1 Oligoflexia bacterium
AGTACTTGATCAAAAGTGCCCTAACTCTGGGACCGTTTCGTTCACTCCTGGAAAGGGTTTTTCAAATTGCTGCTCGAACCTTATCTTTAACCACAAATTGGCAGGTGTTGCGAGTGACACGATTGACGAGCTAGTCGAAAGTCGATTTTTTAAGGAGTCGACTGAGCTCACCTTTGGAGCCAGACTGAAAGAACTTGGGTTGTCAGAAGCCGCCCTCGAGCCAATGCATTCAGCTCCTTGTACCCTCTGTGAATTCATCGAGCTTAAGAAGATTGCGACAAGGAGTTTTAAACCATGTGGGTGAATGCAGTTCTTTTCGCATTACTGAGTGTGGCCAGTTGCTCACCGGGTAGGGCGGAACCCCTTTTTCATAGAAAGCCCACTCCTTCACTGCCCCAAAATTTTAATCCGCGCACCAGTATTGACAATTTTAGCATTAACGCAGTTTTACACATTCATCGTTCACTGTTTAAATTGAAGGCTAACGTGCCTCAACCTGACTTGATTGAGAGTTTTGAAGTTTCTAAGAATCAACTTCATGTGTCACTTAAAGTTAAAAGGGCGCGCTTTCATGATGGTCAGATGCTCACGGCGAAGGTTTGTGTGGCTTCAATTGAGTCGTCGATTAAGTCTCGAACCCCTGGATTTGAAAATTTGTCGCCCGTCATTGGGTTTAGTCAGTTTTTGGCAGGCAAGACGGAGCACATAGCTGGTCTGAAAGTGAATAGCGAGAGGGACTTTAGTATCGCCCTTGATCTTCCTGCACCCAAATTACTTGCTGCGCTTTCGGAGTATCGATTTGCGATAATCCCGGAAAATGGTGACGGTCGAATTGGATTGGGGCCCTATAAAATTGAATCAGCCGACCAACTTCATGTCGTCTTAACTCATGCAGAACCTCTTTCATTTGGGGTACCTGAAAAAATAGAATACATTAAGGCCGATGAGAATGCTGCACTCGCAGGATTCGCTTCAGGGCAGTTTCACGATTTGTTTGCTTATACGATCACTAAAGAGAAGGCAGATAAATTGACTAAGAATGCGCATATTGCTAGAATCTATTCGCCTAGAATTTACTTTTTTGCCGTCAATCCGAAAAGGGTTTTAAATCGAGCGACTAGGTCAGCTTTGATGAAGCTGATCAATCGTGAAGAGTTAATAGGTGAATGCTACCCTTCAAATCGGGTTGAGAACAGTGTCGTACCGGCCGGATTTTTGGGCTATTCGAAAGACATTCGCATTGAAGCTGATCAAAATAGAGTTTCGGAAAACCTAAAGTTGAAGATTGGGGTGGCCAACGGCATAGGAAGTGACTCTTGTGTATTGGCTCAGCTTCGCAAACAGTTAGGCAAAACGGATTTATTAGCCGAATTGCTCGATACTGATACCATTCTTCAAGCGTGGAGCCGGGGTCAGATTGATGCGTTTTTTGCTTATATTGAGGCCGATGATACCCCTGAGTTTTTTCACCTGTTTAATCCGAACTCTTCATTTAATCTCGGTGCTCCAGACGACACCCAAATTGAGCCGATGCTAAAAGCGTATCTAAAAATCAGTAAACCAGAGTTACGGCATGAGCAGGCCGTAAAACTCAATGCTCATATCATTCGTCAGAAGGTAATACTGCCCATTTTTAGCCCTGAGACATTTTTGGTTTATAGCAATCGATATAGTCGGGTCCAGTTGGGCACAAAGTCTGTTAATTTCTTGGCTGTCAGTGAATTGAGGTTAAATCATGCTCAATAAGCAGTTGATGACCCTGTTGCGGGCCGAACAAGACATTTATAAGACATTCTCGAGTCATCGAAATATTTCAAAAGAAGTTGTTGCATTTTGGTCTCCAGGATCAAATCAAGTGCCACATTGGAATACTCTTTATCCAAGTAGTTTTGAGAATGCCTATACTGAGGTAGAACTAGCGCTTGCCTCTGAGCTTTATAAGTCGAATGGTCTCACGGGCCATCTGATGAGTCTCGAGAAAAGATCTAGCGCCCGATTCAATGAAGTGGCTGAGTACTTTGCATTTGAGAGCGGCGAAAGTCACTCCGATAAAGAGAGGCCTTTTGTTTCCCGTGCTGACTCAATGTTCACACTTAATTCTAGTCAAGACCTTCCCGTTTTTGTGGGAGTCGTTTCAGAGGTTTTTGGACTCAATAAAGTTACGCAAGAACTCTTTTTTGCTAAGATGCAACTTCTCAGTCAGCGACGGGGGTCAAAATTCTGGGTGATGAGTTACGATCGAGAAATATGTGGTGCTCTGAGCACTTTTATGGCTGCAGACGGCTCTCATTTTATGTTCAATGTGGCTGTTTTGCCTAAGTTTCAAAAAATCGGCCTTGGCGCAGAGATGATTCGGTTTTGCGCATCACAGAGTGGTGGAGCGCTTTACACTTACTCACACAACCCTCACATGCGAGAGTCTTTGCTGCCAAAAAGTGGATTTACAAGTGTAGGGATTGTCTACCTGTATCCGCTTGAGGATAGTGAGTTTGATCCCACTAGTATTTACCGAGGCACACCATGAAGTACGTCAGCTTCAAGGGGCAGTTGATTGTGTTTGCATCGTCATTTTTGGTCGCTGCTGTTGGAATGACTGTATTTGGCTTGCAAGAACGATCAAGGGCCTCAGAGCTAGTTGGAAAATCTTTCGAGATCAGTGCAAAGCAACTTGCTGATGCCATTGGTTTTTCAGTTAAGACCTCAGATCTTGCGGCTATCGAAATGATTGCGAGTAGGTCTTTTATTTCTGAGTCGGCCGATTTTTATCGCATTCTAGATTTGAATAGTTTGCCCATTTTTCAAAAAAATGTCGAAGGCGCCGGGTTAGCTGTCTCTCTTCGTGAACTGTGTGGCACCCGCGCAAGTGGGGTTCTTTCAATCACTTATGCGAACGCCGCTGTCGGGCAGATTGAGTATTGTTATAATTCCCATTCGTCGATAGCGACCGGTTGGTTTTTAGCAATGCCGTTTTTTGTTCTT
Organism: Oligoflexia bacterium; assembly: GCA_903895855.1. GTDB lineage: Bacteria > Bdellovibrionota > UBA1018 > UBA1018 > UBA1018 > CAITVN01. The sequence goes on from CAITVN010000042.1 coordinate 2,980, forward strand.
TTGATTTCTGGTGTACTGACCGTATTGAATTTGGGCATTCTAAAGCTGCTCTTAAAACAGATTTGGCAGTTTCTTTCGACTCTTGAGAAATTGGATCCACTAAATCCGGTACTATTGAGGCCGAATGGTGGGCAAGTTCATCCTGCAGTCAATCAGGTTTATGAGCAAGTGGGTCATCTAATTTCTAGAATTAATCATTTGGCTGAGGAGAGAGAAAAATCAAAAATAGTAGTTGCTCTCGGAGAGGTGGCGTCGCAAGTCGCTCATGATGTTCGCTCGCCCCTTTCTGCTTTAGAGATGATGCTGGGGCGCATAGCGCAATTACCAGAACAAGACCGATTAATTATTAGAGGTGCCGTCAATCGTATTAAAGACATTGCTCAAAATTTGCTCGATCAAAATAGGCAAGCCAATGCAAAAAAAGGGGTTACGTTGCCTGTAGTAATCTCCGATTCGAAAGAGCCTCAGAGTACAGTTCTACTTTCGAGTTTAATTGAGCCCCTTGTAACTGAAAAGCGAATGCAGTTTCGCTCGAAGATTGGGGTTCAGATTGAAGCAACCCTTGATGCCGGGTCGTATGGTTTATTTGGGAGCGTGCAACCCACAGAGTTTAAGAGAGTCGTATCGAATTTGGTCAACAACGCGGTAGAAGTTTTGCCTGATAATGGAATGGTGTCGATTTCAATGCGAAGGTCATCGAACGGTACCGATATAATCGTGAGAGACAATGGTAGAGGGATACCTTCCGACACTCTCGCTAAACTTGGCAATCGTGGTGAAACCCACGGCAAGGCTGGCGGTTCGGGGCTTGGGCTTTATCACGCAAGAACTTCTGTTGAATCTTGGGGGGGCCGACTCATGATTGAGTCGAAAGTCGGAGCTGGCACTGCAGTTACGATTAGTTTGCCCACTGCTCAATCTCCTTCTTGGTTCGTTTCTATTCTTGAGCTTTCGGCTGGCTCTTCTGTCGTCATCGTGGATGACGACGCTAGTATTCACCAAATCTGGCAAGGGCGCCTAGATTCGTTTGGCGTTGCTAAGAATCAGATTTCTATCGTTCATTTATCGACTCCCGATCAATTGCGTAATTGGGTGGGTGACCAGACTGATCAGTTGAGACGAACTCTCTATTTAGTTGATTTTGAACTTCTAGGATTTAGAGAGAGTGGTCTTGATCTTATTAATGAGTTAAATCTTGGTCATCAATCGGTATTGGTTACTAGTCGCTTCGAAGAACAGCATATTCGTGAGCGTTGTCAGAAGCTCAATGTCAAATTGATTCCAAAAGGTTTGGCCGGGTTTGTCCCGATTGGCTTGGTAAAACCTAGAATAAAGCTAGATGCCATTCTCGTTGACGACGACTCGCTGGTTAAGATGACGTGGGAGATGGCAGCCCGTCTAAATGGCAAGACAATGGTTCATTTGTTCGATGCATTAGGTTTTTTCTCGAGGGCATCAGAATTTGACCTGCGCTCGCCGGTGTATATCGATTCGAGTCTCGGTAATGATGTTAAGGGTGAATGGGTAGCGAAAGAGATTTCAGATCTGGGTTTTGAGTCTGTATTTTTGGCCACTGGTCATGAGCCGTCGCAGTTTCGCCCAATGCCGTGGATTAAAGAAATCGTAGGTAAAGATCCGCCGTGGCATGCGGTAGGGTGAATTGTCGTTTTAGTCGGGTGTCTGTAGGTTGTAGTCACCCCGGTTCAATAGGGCCATATGGCCAACATATATTGAGCATTTGCCAAATGAGTTTATGGCTAATTGGCATTGTACGTACAATCGCTTATTATTCAAAAGATGCTGATTGACTGGGATGACAGAAAAAATGAGGCAAACTTCAAGAAACACGGTGTTTGGTTTGAGGAAGCTCAAACTGTCATTTTAGATGCGTTATCGCTAGCTACTCCCAACGAAAGGATTAATTATGAAGAAAGAGTTTAATTTTAGGAAGTCATCTAAAGTTGGAGATCGTTTTAAAGACAAAGATGTAAAGGTTTCAGTCACTGCGCGGTTAGATCCCAAAGTTGTCGCGTGGCTAAGAAGCGAATCGGAACGCAGGGGTATTCCCTACCAGACATTGATGAATTCACTTTTAACGGAAGCCATGAATAGTGGGAGCCAAGAAGTTGTCATACGTAGAATTGTCCGCGAAGAGTTAAAAAAGACAGGGTAATTTCCTTCGAAAGTGCCAGTCTTTCGGATTACGAATGCCGGACTTTTAGTCGACCTAAGGGCATGTCTCTGAACTTCATTGGCTTTGACATAATCGGTGGGTTTTAGCAGGTCAGCGATTGAAGGTATCCTACACTTTTATTGCGATAAAACTGGAGGTACCGAGAACCTCGTTGCACACAGGGTGCACACACTCCATTTTAGCCAAAAAAAAGAGAGGTTAGAATTTCTTCTAACCTCTCTGAATCATTTACTATTAATTGGTTGCGGGGGCTGGATTTGAACCTTTTCACAAGCAACACCGATGGCGTTGATGGTACTGCCTATTTTTTTGAATGATTTCTTAGTGTGGCGGCCCTTACCTATATAATACCACTAGGGGATTGAGGTTCAGGCTGGCTGATAGTAGATCATAGTTCGAATTCTTCGACTTGCTTGCTTTGGGGTTGGGGGCATTATGGCGGGGCTTCTGACACTTTAGGGTCGGGTAACCAGAGGGATGAGTCCAAGAGGGGCCCGAGAGTTTTGCGATCGGGGAAATTGGGTGTTTAAATTTCGTGCGGGTGGATTGGGAATCTTAGCGAAAGGGATTCACAATTTGAATATGTAGGCCGCGCCGGCATTTAGCGACGAGTTATCTGAGCTTGCTGTTGCACCATTAGTGATAGTGGCTTGATTGCTGGACTCTCTTTCGGCCCCAACAATTATGGTGACCTCTGCTATACCCACTGCCCACCCTAGGTGGTCATTTACGTCAGGATTTGGTGATTTAATCTGACCTTGGTGAGTCCAATTTGACCCATTTCTTGTAAAAATATAGGCAGACCCGGCAGCACTAATCGAATTGTCTGCGCTGGCTGTCGTGCCATTAGTAACTGTAGTTTGATTACTGTCTTCGCTTTCGGCCCCAATAACAATTGTGTTGCCGCTGATGGCGACAGATAAACCAAAATCATCGCTAGTTTCTGCGTTCGGTGCTTTTAGGTAAGCTTGTTGGTTCCATGTAGTGCCTGTGCGGAGAAACACGTAAGCTGCCCCAGAACTGCCGGTACTGTTATTCGAACTAGCAGTCTGTCCATTTGTAATTGAGGTTTGGTTGCTACTCTCTCTATAGTGGATCGCTAAAACTGGACAGCTTTTTTTGATTTTTTCGATCAACTATCGTAGTAGAAGAAAGGGATGGATAGTCGATTGAAGAGAGGCAGAATTAGTTCAGAGGTGAAGTCAAAGGTGGTTCTTGAGGCATTGCG
>CAITVN010000043.1 GCA_903895855.1 Oligoflexia bacterium
AGAAAGTTTGAAGGGCTTGGACCGCCGCATCACAATTCCCAGCCGTAGGGAATTTCCTGATTCCGGTCAGGACTGGATTGGTAAAGCAGTAAGTGCTCATCAGAAAATCCCGTTTGGTGGGATTGTCTGCGCTAAGGATGAGCATGCAGTGCTCGGCGTTGGCGTGATTCCGGTCTCGGAGGTTGGAGCAACACATCCACTTTTTGTTGGGTTGGGACAGGCGCATGTGACCCGCGATTCTCTCGCGATGGTTGAGGCGGTTGCCCTATTGTTAAGGGAAGCAACCCACGTTAAGTTCGTCGATGCGCATTACAAGCCAGGAGGTCACACTGGTTTCGATGGCCCCATCAAAGCCTTGCTTGAGCAGATTCGAGTTGGCGGGGAGCAGCGAATCACCGTTGAACTCCACACCGAAAGCTCTGATCGTCGTCCGTTAGAAGAAATATTGGAAGAAGGCTTTGTGAGGCTTGTAAAAGAGGTCATGCCAATCGCCGAGATCGTGGTAGTTTTTTATCCGCTTGGCAGCCTTCACAATAGATTTCTCCTAACCGATAGGGGCGGGGTAATGTGGGGGACAGGACTAGACGAACAAGGCGCATCTAGTAACAAGACCGATTCGGATGATTTATTTCTTTTGAACGAGAAGTTATTCGAGCTTCATTGGAAAAAATGGATTCATTCACCCGGTTGAAGTGAGGACTGGAGTATCGGACCTAGGGTCGTGAGGACACTTTCCGAGCCAATACCGAAAATTAATAGGTGAAAATTCTATGGCAATCTCGACTTCCGAAATTCTTACGATCCTCAACGATCATGACATAAAGCCTGATGACGATCTCAGTGCCCAAGAGTTTCCTGACGTCGGAGAGATTATGGAGGGGGAGTCCGTCTATACCACTTCAATCTCCGAAGTACTAGGTGACGACGATGAAGGTCAGAACAGTATTATTAATCTTGATGACCATCGCATTCAAGATTGGTGGAGCGGTATCGAACGGATCATTAAAAATAATCCCGAGGACAGGCCAAGACCATTATCGCGGGAGCGAGGGGCGAATTCTCCAGAGCCGCATTGTGCATGGTATTGCCCGATTCATTTTTTTGGTCACGGATGGGGAATATATATTCGAGAAGGTTGTATTCTGTCTCAAAGTAGAGAGATTGCCTCTTTTGTGCGTTGGCGGGACGTTGCTCTCCCACCCGCATTAATAGCCCGCCAGCTTCTGCGCAGTGCGTTTTACTCCTTATTTTTGCATGAGCAGTTTCATCATAAAGTAGAAAGTCTAGGCTTTCGCCTATTAATAACGACTAATTCAGATCGTTACCGGAATTACAAAAAGAATGTCTACCGCCGGACCTATTTAAGTCCTGACTGTCTAGAGGAGAGCCTAGCCAACGCCGAAAGCTTTCGACGGCTAGGAGAACCACGATATGTGCAACGTGTAGACAAAGCTATTAGAGATGGATTGAAAGAATATCTTAGATATTCCATGCCAACGCAACCGCCTGGCTATGCTGAAGGCGTTAACTACCTATCATCAGAGCGCTACAAGGATGGGCTCTACAGATTACAGTCGCAAATGCTCGATGGAGCCATCCGCCCCACGAGCGCTTCGAAACACTGGTCGGTCGCTCCAAACATGATCACGGCTCTGACTGATATAACAGACGATATATATGTCGTTCTGCCGCGGGGTGCGAAACCAGTATTCCGAACAACCTCGATTGACCCAGGGGCAACAGTGTCTACTAGCGGGCTTGTCAGTGCGCTTACAAAACACCATGGCTATGAGCATGTCGAGGGTGGGAAAGGCTCTCACGTAAAGTTAAAAAAGCCCGGATCACAAACGATCATAATCCCGGGTAATAAACCGGTGTTGTCACCCGGTATCGTTAAGCACGCACTGAACGCGATTGGCGGATACCCAATTTCTAGGGTGCGCGATCTTCTTGAGGGGAAGCTCAGTCAAATTGCCTAGGCATTGGCATGGGGTGGGTGCAGCTGGGGAATAATTTTGCGATCAATATTAGCCAGTCAAAACCCCTTTAAATCACGTTCTTTGCAGTTAACGTGCCCGATGTTCTGAACCACGAATTCGAACGATGGAGCCAAAGGGAATTTGTTTATCCGTAGCTGAGCTAGGCGTAAGTATCCAGATCGAGGGAAACTGAGCGCTGGTTTTTGGGAAGGTGCCAAATCCATCTGTTGCGTAAATCAGAATGGGATGGCTGGTGTCCG
>CAITVN010000044.1 GCA_903895855.1 Oligoflexia bacterium
ACCTGATTCACTTGAGACTGGCGACTCTTGTTTAGCTTTCTGAACGACTGCGCTGGCTGGCTGGCGGTTTTGAAAGAAATCGATTTGTTTCTGATTGATCGCTTCGCGCAAGCGAGGGTCGACGGCAATCAACTTTTGCACTACTGATCGCTTGAGGGCGGTGAAATCAGTTTTTGAAATTGAATAAAGGGCAAAACAGTCGATGCGTTCTGTTTCACTAATGAGGTAGCGTTCGTAAAACGTTTCAATATTCTTCATGCCGAAAATTCGGCCCTTGTAGTCGCCTGATCTGACTTTTCCTAGAATGACTTCGGCGTCTTCAGAGATACTCTGTCCGGCATGGTCGATCGTACCTTGAATGTCAAAAGCCATCTCAGTGAGTAGTGATTCAGCGGCATCAAGCTTGGCGAGATCCATGCAACCATTGAGGCGTTCGTTACCTTTAATGGTGTGTTGGGTACGCCACAAGATGAGCTCTCCGTCATTCCAACTGACCTTTGCTTTTTTAACCCAGCTAGGCCTTGAACCGTCACCAGTAGGCGAGTCGACGACCACTCGTTGTGGGGTGCTCGAACAAGCCGAAAACAGGCCGATAAGTGGAGTTAGTAGAGCTAGGGCGATTCTCAAGTTTTTCATATGCAATTTCCTCTTATTTGAATTATCCGCCACCCGATTGTCAGCTGGGGACACTGCCTTCAACAGGCGGCTCTAGAGGGCGACTGACCTAACCTGACACGGCTAGACCCGATGATTTCATTGGTCACTCAAAACCAAAGCGAGAGGTGCAAAGCAAAAAGACATGAAAAACTCGAATAAACCAGCCAATGCGATCGATTCTATGAATCTGCTGAATCCAGAGAATACATTGAATCTAATGATAGAAGCCATGAGGGTTGAACATGCCATCACTAACAAGACCGCGAGCGGGACGATTGATTTTGCGAAAGTGAAAGCCGCAGCGCTCGGTTCTAAGGACTATCTGTTTTACCTTCAACTGCTAAAGCAAGAGATCAAATACCATCTAGATGGTGGCCGATATTTTGAGGGGCTTCGAATCGGCAAACAAGTGCGAGATGAGTTTCCGAATGATCCGGCAGCGAGTACTTTATTTCGAGCGACCATCGCTCGAGTGTCGAGTGAACTCATTTCGCTGGCCCTCAAAGACCCCATGAATTCTGAAATTGGTGCCATTTACGAAGAACTGATTCAACTAGAGCACGTGCCCGACCGGTCGCACTTATTGGTCGCTCATCATTTTATGTGCACAAATCAGCCAATAAAGGCCGTTGAATTGCTGAAAAAGATTCGGGCGGCGTTTCCGGGGCAGATTGGTCTAGAATCTGAGTGGAGAATCTGCACTCAAGCCGTCGACGCTCGCAGCGCGACTAACGGCAATCAGACACTCGGGTTTCACGAGTTAGAAAGTGAACGCAAAAGGCAGGGGCTTGAAGACAAGTATCGGCAAGCGGTAGGTGGGCTTGATAATGGTCAAAAGCCATCGCCGCGTAACACGAAGCTCATTAATGATATCACTTTGTGGCTTCAGAGCGATGAGTTTCCAGAAGCGCATCGCATTCACTTTCTTTTATTTAAAGCAATGGCGTATGAGTTTTCTCAACGATCGCATGAGGCGATGCAGGTGGTTTCTGAGCTACTAAAAATGTCGACGTCGCCAGAGGTGCTGAAACTTTACTACGCAGTTTATCAGAAGCTCGTTTCTGCTGCGGTTGCGTTAACCTTGAAAGAGGTAAATGAAACGCAATTGGCCATTCACTTCGAACGCCTTCAGTTGTACGAGGGTTGCCCTTGGCCCGTTCGTTTGAGTTACGCCCAAGAGCTGGCAAAGGCAAAAAAATCGGTCAGTGTGAAAGCAGTTTTAGAGCCGATTTTGGCTCTAAATCCGGGTTGTGTTGAATACCACCGAGAAGCCCTCGGGGTCGCTGCGACCTTGGGTTACGTCGACTGGCGCAAAGACCTGGTTCGAAGACTTCGAGAAATTTGTCACAACCAATGTGTCGCCGATGAGTTCGCGGCCTAGCCCCATCACGCATGTGCCTCGAGTATCTCTCTGGGTCTCTCTGGCTGGGTCTCAGGTGACCCAGGAAAGCCCAGCTTAACCTCGTCATAAAGCCGCGTTGTCCTAATCTGTCGCTGCTTCGTCTCACACTCAATCTATGAGAACTTGCTACCTGACCGCATTCATCGCTGCTCTTGCAATAGGGGGCTGCCTCATGCCGTATCAGAGCGTTTACGCATCGTCTGTTAAGGGCGATAAGGCCAATCAGGCCACCCAAGGCAATGAGCCCTCGCTCGAAGCTGTGCGGCCCCTCTGGACAAAGGGCTTCAAACGTGAAGACCTGTTCTACCGCTACTACCTGGGCAGAGGGTCTAGTCAAGAAAGTGAGGCGGCGGCATTTGAAGAAGCCACCAGAAAAGCGACTGAAGCTGCGATTCGCGAAAATTACGGAGTTGATACGCGAATTCAAAAACGCATTTCAGAAGACATGAAAGACTCAGTGATTCAAAGTGACATGAGCGAGCAGTCTGGCGACGTGACTCTGAGAAGGTTTGAAGAAGTCGAGTCGTACTCTGAACAGATGAAAACTGGCATTTTCAATGCCTGGGTTTTGTTCAAGTACCCGAAAGGCGAAATCACTCAAGAACGAGAACGAGCGAGAGTGAAAGATTCATCAAAAAAAGATTCGACTTTGAGCACAGAACAAGGCTCGGCAAAGAGCAAAATCCAAACTCAAGTAGTGATTGAAAGTGAGCCTGAAAATGCAGAAGTGTTTATTGATGGAGATCGTTGGGGCACGACTCCGATAAAAATCAGCGGCCGAATCACTCCGGGGCGCCATGAACTAAAACTTGAGCACCCGAACTACCAAAACCGAACTGAAAAACTCTTGGTAGTCAGTAAAGGTGAAACGACATTTCATCGCACTCTAAAACGCGCGCAAGGAAAGATAACGGTGACCGGAAATCTCGCAGGCACGAGAGTTTCGATCAATGGCAAGAGGCCTCGCTTACTGCCTATGACGTTCACTTGGCCGGCGGGTGATTGGGTGAGACTAGAGGCAAGACACAAAGGTGTTTCAAATGAGGTGAGAGAATTCACGGTCGAAAAAGACAGTGAAAAAGAAGTTCACTTTGCGATGATAACTGAAAGAAATAGAGAAGTGGCAAGCGTGACTGAGAGCGATGGTGGCGCGCATGGTGCCATTGAAGTAACTGAGATTAAAGAATCACTATTCGAGAGAATCTCACGAGGCCACGATACCACCGAGGTTTGGTCATTGGGTCTTTCAGTGGGGGGGCGTGAGTCGATTGTTTCGGGTGATCTGAGTTGTTCGACTTTTAGTTTAGAGGGTTATTTTGAGCGAATATTTGGAGGTGTTGTTGGCGTGCGCCTTGGTCTAGGGCTTGGACCGAAGGTTTCGAAGTCCGACGTCACCGCTACTCAAACATTAGCAGCACTTCCAAAAAACATGACGTTAGACAGTTCGAATAGTGGCTATCAGTCGATCATAGCGGTTTACGGTGTCGAACACTCGTCTTATTGGCTTTCAGTGCCTTTCTATTTGATTAACGATCGAAGTAGTCGCCTTTCAATTGCTTTTGAGACAGGTAGTACTTCAGCAACTCATACATTGCGATTAGTGAATCAAGACCTCAAGTTAACCGCTTCGACTGTGCAGGGTTTTTCTGGGTGGGAGCTAGGTTATCAAAGAGTGGTCGACCGAACTTCGGTTCTATTCACTGCTGACTTCGGGCAGCGGTATTATGACAAAACTACCCTATTTCGAAGTGGCACTATCACCAATGGCGCAAGCCCTGTGTCTTTTAAGGTTGGTCTAGCTTTCAAGTGGTAAGCGGGCGGCTGGCCTCTCGGGCTCACTGACCTAATCTGACCGGATATAGTGCTTAAATAGGAGTATGAGAAGTTTAAGTGAGTTCGGCATCTGCGTTTTGTGTCTGAGTGTGATCAGTGCTTGCGAGAGTCCTTCGACGGGTACGGGGTCTTCGGGCTTGTCGGGTGATTCTGCAAGTTCGAGTTCTGGGCAAGTGCAGAGCTCGGCAACGAGTTCGGGCGGCGGTGGGAGTAGTGCCTCGTCTAGCCAGGGTGCAGTCAGTGATACCCCACCGAGTGATGCTGCTTCAAAGCCCATACCAAAAGACGCGTATTCAACCACCACGCCTGGGGGTTATTTTTCAATCTCTCAGTCAAGAACTCTGGCAATCAGTAGCGATCAAAGAATTGCTGGATTTGCCGAAAAAAATGGCAATCTTTTGATGTTTGTGGTTGTGAGTTTGGGTAGCAACCTCTCACGTTGGAAAATTCTATCGACAACGAACTACCCGGGCAGCGCGGTCGCCTCGTGGCAAGTGGCGTGTGATATTCTCAGTGATGGCACAGCGCGAATTGGTTTGGCGGCCGATGATACCTACTATTATCTGCCGGGCGGTATTGCTTCTGATCAATACCACAAGCAGTACCTGCGCAGGTTTCGCGTGAGCGATTGTGTTGAAGTGAGTGCCTTAGATACAGGGCGCGAGCTGGCGACTGGTTCTGATTCGAACTACGTCTTTTCAATCGCAGAGAATCAGTTATTTTACAAACTCGATACCAATAACCCGGCAAGCATTGTGGCGTGGAATATCTCACGCGCCACCGTGACTAGCCAGGTGCTCAATGCCAGACTTGCTGGAGTGGTGCTTGATAATCCAACGGCCATGTATGTCTCTGGTCAGTTCATTTGGGCACTTAAGTATTCAACGATTTGGAAGCTCGATCTTGCTGGCAACGTGATCGCCTGGGGGAACCTGCCATATTCACTTTACGATTCTGATGCGATCATACCAGTTGACCTGAACACAGTGATGTTGGTTCAAATTTACAACGCTTCAATGACGAGAACGTTTTTGGATGTGAGTCGGTTTTGATTTGCGTGGCTAGTCGGTTTGAGGGCTGAATAGTAATCAAAATATGATCGATGTTGTATTTTATTTTTTGAAGATTCGGCTAAATTTTCCAGCAACCCTAGCACCTAAAGCAACGGCATTTACGAGTGTTTGTTGGGCAGGCGGCAGGCCATCTACTGAATACCAGAATTTGAATTCTTCTAATAGTTTACTGAGGTTACTCAAGTTGCTGCGGAGTTCACTAGCCCAAGGTCCCTCGTCTTTAACCTTCATTGCAAATCCATCGACTTGTCTTTCGAGTTCGGCGATTTTCTCTGGGGCTGGCTTGACTAAGTTTTTTTCACATTCAAATTGGTAGTTCCTAAAACGATTGAAAAGGTTCATGTGCATTACTATTAGTTCGAATTGTCGAATTTCCTCCCTGAGTGCAATTGCACCATCAGGACTAATTTGATTGCCGAAACCAATTAGTGCCTCCTCACGCACAGCGCGAAGCCTGTCAGCTTCTTGTTGTGTTTCGGCGTTGACAATGGCCTCGGTTACTTTCTTCAACGCTGTTTGAAGCTTCTTCATGAGAATTGGTACATTATTGGCTTCGTCACTATTTTCAGTCATATTTACCTTATCGGTACATATCGAGAAACTTTTGAGTGTGCTCTCTTTGTTCTGGATGCTTCATGGTCTTTTAAATCGTGTCGTTTAGCGTGGCCACTTGGGGGGGATGTGGGCAAAATGTTGACTAACGAATTTTTTCAATTGTTCTAACATCGTAGATGGAGCGTGTTGTGATTTATTTTTTGAAAATTCGGCTAACTTTACCGGCGACACTGGCAGTTAAAGTAACGGCCGCTCTGAGTGCTTGTTGGGTTGGGGTTAGGTTGTCTATTGAATTCCAAAAATGGGCATCGTTTAATAGCTTATTGAACTCAATGGAAGTGCTACGTAAGTCGTTAGCCCATGCCCCCTCGTCTTTAATCCTAAAATCATATCCACGGAGTTGTTTTCGAAGCTCATCGATCTTATGAAAATCAAGCTGAACCAAATTTTTTTCACATTCAAATTGGTAATTCCTAAATCGATCAAAAAGGTTATACTGTATGAACATCAGTTCGAATTGTCGAATTTCTTCTCTGAGCGCAATTGCTCCATCAGGGCTCACTTGATTGGCGAAGCCGGTTAGGACTTCCTCGCGCAAATTTCGTAGTCGGTCGGCTTCTTGCTGTGTTTCAGCCTTAACAATGGCCTCGGTTGCCTTTTTTAATACTGTTTGAAACCTGTCAAATTGGGATTGCATATTCGGGGGGGCGTCGTCACTTCCTGTCATAGTTACCATATCGGAATCTATCGGAAACTTTTGAGCGTGCCCACTTTGTTCTCGAGGTTTTATGGTCTTTTAGGTCGCGTTGATTAGTATGGCTACTCTAGGATGTGGCCAAAATATTGACTAACGAGTTTTTTCAATTGTTCTTAGCATCGTGGATGGAACGTGTTCTACCTTGACTGACAATGTGCAAGATTGTAGCTGCGATTGCCCCTCCATACGAATCGACTCGTCTGTTTAAGTAGGGACCAGCCTAATATTGCCATTGGCTGGCCTAATTGTTTCTTCAGTTACATAATGTACTATATTAATCCAGTATTGTGCGGTAAGATTGTATGAGCCAATTATTATATATTTGTTTGAAGGCAGGGTGAAAAGTGGACGCATTTATTCAAGGGTTGTCGGATTCAGGATTATTAGCTTGGGCCAAGACGCTAAGTGGAGTTTCGAACGTAGAGTTTGAAATAACGCTGCATGTAGGCAGTGATGCCAGCCGTATAGAGAGTAAATCTCGACCAAGTCTGGTAGAAATACTCGAAGAATTGGACCGGCGTGGCTTGGTTTGATGGATTTTCTGGGCAATTTGGCTGGGAGTTGTGGGACATCAAAGTACAGGGCCTATTCCCAGTTCATAATACGTAATTAAAGATACTAAGGTACCGAGGATTTTTGTGTTTTGCTGGTCGAGGGGGGAGTCTCGTGTTAAACGGGCCGGTATGGCAAAGGTATGTGTTGCTCATAGGATTTAAAAAATCAGTTGGAATCAAAGCTGGGGGTCGTCAATCAAAAAGAAGTTTGTGATAGGTTTCACCCTTGCTCAAAACTTCCCCACATTCACCGTGATCAACAAAACCGCGTTAGCATTGTAACCCGAAGACGCAAGCACCAGGTGATCGCTGTCGGTTTCAGTCATGGCCTGCACTTCGTAGAGTTCGGGGTAGTAAATGCTTGCGTTTGTTGAAGTGGTTGGGAGTTTGGCGACACCGATGATTGTCCAGTCGGGGGCTAGTTTCCAAAGGGCTCCAGAGTTTCTGTTAAAAATCCAAATCGCTGATCGGCCGATGGTCACTACGAAATCTGTATACGCTGCAAGGCTTTCGCCGGCGAGGGTGATGATGGGTTGGTGGCGAGAGTAGGTGTCGAGTTGCAAGGTGGTGCTGATGAGAGAGTCATCTGAGTTTTGTAAAATGATTTGATCATCACGCTGAGAAAACGGGGCCGACAGAGTGTCTGATGAATAGAGGCTAAAAGTAGGGTAATTCCAGCTCACCGTCGAGTACGGTCTCGAGTTGACCATGAAGTTTGGAAATTTCACTGGCGAACCTCGTGCTCGACAGAGAGTATCAAATAGTTCAATTTGCAAAATGGTATTTCGAAATCCTGAATCGTAGTATTGGGTCAAGATTGAAAAGCCTTGTGAGTTGACTCCGAGGTGGCCGACAAACGATTGAGCCGGAGTAATCGCACACAGTTTCGCGTATGCTGAACTCGAGCCACTCGATTTGTAAATATCCAAACGGTAAGTCAGGTAGGTAAGATTGGTGTGAAGCAGAAGGTAGCGATTGTCAGCGTCGCTGGCAAAACCGGCAAGCCTTTGTGATGAATCAAGCCAGGTGTAGGTTGAGCCGTCAATCGAAACGCAAGTGCCGCGCGAAGTGTTGACCGAACCATGTGGGCAGATTTCAGCAGTCGTTGCCGAGTTCGCGCGAGCAGACCCTGTGGCGGCTGCGCTTGAACCTGAACCGCCGCCCGAAGAATTTCCCGACGAACCACCCGATGAATTAGCAGATGCCCCGCTCGAAGATCCAGCGCCTGTGCCAGGGTCGGAAAACGTTGAATCAGTGATCGCAGACGAGTTTGAGCCATCGAGGCTGCTCATGCTCAATTCTGTTTTTTGAGATTCGAAGCCTAAACACCCAGAAGCTGAGAGTAACGCAAACAAAGTACTGTG
>CAITVN010000045.1 GCA_903895855.1 Oligoflexia bacterium
ATGAGAGCATTGACAGCTTTGATTCGTAAAATTTCTTGTGCGGACTGATCAAGCGAACGTGAATCTTTCATGAATGCATTAGATCTCAATTAGAGACTAAAAATCAATAGAAATACGTACTATGTATTGCTCCGGTTAATATGTCAGACTGAGTTTATGAAAAAATTTACCTGGCTTGTTTCAATCAGCTCTTTGCTCGTTTTATTTTTGTCAACAATCGCTCTAGGTGAAGAACCCGATGCGCCCGATCAGCACATCAAACACCGCGATCGTAAACTTCACGGGGCTCAGGTAGTCCAAAAAGAGGTTTCAGTCACCTTGAAAAATTCAGCCGTTGCTAAGAAGAAATTAAAATTAAAAAAAGGCGCTCCGGTTTTCCAAAAAAAGTAGGCAACGTCTACTTCTAAACGCCTCAATCAAAGGCGTTTTAGTTTTAGAGTTAGGATTAGCTTTTATGACTCAAAACCAATATTAGAGAGGATTTCAAGTGACCTTCACTCATCACATTTCAGTACTTACCTTTGCACTGTCGTTCATTCTTTCAACCACTGCTCACATGACGATGGCGCAAGCCGCTGACGAACTGGCCGTCAAATGTATTGGCGCCGAAACCCTTCAGGCTGACAAAAAAGCCTGTGTGGTCAAGCCCTATAAGTTTGCACAAGCCGACATGAACACCTACAAGATTTCACTGGGATTAAAACGAGTTCAACGCCCCGCAACTGCTGGCGTGCTGACCCTACCTCTCACCATTGATTCGATTGATGGCGTCGATATTGCGACGATTGATTCGGCTTCTCTGAAAAAGGCATTTGAAGAAGAGTGCACGAGTGAAGGCGATTCGAACTCGACCATCAAAGATTTTGTTTTCAACGGCAAGGACTCTACTGCCACCTGCATTCTCGAGCCAGATGCCTACAACTGCGAAGAAGGCACCTTAAAAGGCAAAAGCTGTATTGTATTAGACCTAGCTGACGCCTCGCTTGATGGTTTACAGAACAAGAAAAGGCGATTTTGGCTAAGTGCTGAAGCCGGCCTAGTGGCTCAGCCGGTGGCGGATATGATTACCGGTCTAGGTTACTCAAGTCCGATGACATGCAATGAAACCAAGACTATTGAGGGTGGATTTTGGAATATGAAAGGTAAGAAAATAAACATTAACGGTACTGAGGTTTGCATTTTGCAAAACGGGTTAAACTTTCAAGGTAGTGTGGAGTTTTCGCTTATAGATTATCTTGAGACGGTGGTCAAAGCTCATCAGATTCCAACAGGAATACGTTTTAGTGAATATATAAAAACCCACCCAGAAATCGATTTAAGTAAAGTTGGTCTCATCACTGCTACCATGGCGACAAAAAAAGAAAAATATACCTCGTGCCCCCCCGGCACCACCGGGCTTAACGACAAATTCTGTGTGGTAAACGCAAACTAGGGGCCCTCGCCCGCTCAGCTGCTCACTCACCGCGCCCACTCACTCCGCGATTTTCTCACCGATCAACCTCGGCCACCGCTCTATCAAACGCACCAACAATCCATCAGCCACCGGAGTCGCAACACGAACCTCTTTCGCCCACGACATCCATTGGCCGATGATCCAACGAAGCTCAGTGGTGCGGCCGTTTCGAAGCGCATTTAGCGTTGAATTGATGTTTTGACCAGTCGAACGAGCTAACTGAAAAACAAGATCAACCACTTCGTCGACCTCAAAGTGAACCGCCCGGTGGTTGGCCACACTCACGGCTTCAAGAAGGAGCTGCCTCGCTAGCCGCTGAAGCGCTAAATCTTCAGCAACCACTCCGTTTCGTGCATCTTCTATCGAACAAATGACATTGATGACGGTGTTGCCAAAAACTTTTCGCCATTCGACTTCTTCGGGATTCGAGTAGCGATGCACAGCGACTCGTTTCATCAAACTCTGAAAAACCGTTGCCGCCACATCAGATCCCGCAAACTCAAAATGGCTCTCACCATTGATTTGAACGTCGATCGAGTTTTCTGATCTCTCGGTCACCTTAACCCCCAACCAAGCAGTGGCACGACTCAAACTCAGACCGCCGCTCGTTCGACTCAGGCTATTCTGGCCATGTAAACTACTGTTCACCCCAAGCAAAGAAGCGCTGACTCCTAATCCGTTTTGACAAGCGATGAGGTGAACCCTCACGTCTTGTTTAAGCAAGCGCTCAGTGGCTTGAATGAATTGAGTGTGATGCAACCCAGGATACGACAACGAATAGGCCAAGAAGAAAAAATACTCGCACTGATCGGCTAAAACTGAGGCAGCGCCCGAACCCTGAACAGCTCGATTTTCACCCACTTCGACCAGTGACCTCATTGAAGACATAGGACAATCGAACTCGGCGTTAGCCAGAGTTGCCAAATTAGCTGCACTAGCCCCACCGAGATCGCGCAAACGAATTTTCTTTTTGCCGCCCCCGCCTTCACTCTCGCCAAACGTGATCAAACCACCGAAATTCAGTGCCGAATCTGCGCCCACAGAATTTTTCTGAAATTCACTGGCAAGGTAGGCCGCCAGGCCACCATCGCCCACGACCCAGACTTTTTTTCTAGAAGTCGTCTGATTCACTTCACCATTCACTTGAGTGAAGCCAACTGATCTTGCGCATCGAGATTGGCCAAGTCGCTGTAGCCGCCAATCACTTTGTCATCGCAGAAAATTTGGGGCATCGTGCGCATCTGACTTTTTTCATAAAGAGCGTCCCACTCGGCGTCGTTGTCTTCGGCGACACGAATTTCTTGGTAAGCGACCGCACGTTTAGTCAGCAACTGCTTGGCTCGCTCACAATAAGGGCAATAATCCATCGTATAGAGTATCACTTTTTTCATTTCGATTGCTCTCTCTCAGTCAAATTGAATCGCCAGCTGGGCTTGCGCTTGAATCAGGTCAGCCAAATACTTCAATGGCTCAATGCCCAGATTCTTGTCATCTTTCCACTTACCCGTATTCAAATCAAAATTAAAGTGATGGGCGACTCCTCGAGAGGCGACAGCCATCCACAACTGCTGCACCGAAGGTTGGGCACTCAGTATGCAGTTCGAGCGGTCTGAGAAACTCAAGACCAACGCCCCTTGATTCAAGTTGCACTCAACTTGATCAGGATCGACCTTTTCGAGGCGATTCTCTATTTTCTTAAAAAGCTCACTTATTTTTTGTCTGAACTCGACATCATTCATATGTGATCTTTAACCTGGATTCTTTGACAAATCGACTTTTTTGAAGTTATGAATTGTTCATGACTCAAATCAAAAGTACAAACTGCCCCTGCGGATCTGAAAACGCCTACGCTAATTGCTGCGAGCCGCTGATCAAAGGAAAATCCAAGGCTGAAACCGCCGAAAAACTGCTTCGCGCAAGATACAGCGCCTTTGCAAAGTCAGAAATCAAGTTCATTCTCGATTCGCACCACTCGCGAACCAAGGGCGAGATCAAAGAAACCGAAGTCAAAGACTGGTCTGAAGGTTCAAACTGGCTCGGGTTGAAGATCATCAAACAAGAAGGCGGCCAAGCTGCTGACGAAACCGGAAAAATTGTGTTTCAAGCTCAATTTGCTGAGAAAAAGACGCCAGAAAAAATTCAAGACCACTTTGAACTCAGCGACTTTGAAAAAGAAAATGGGGAGTGGAAATTCGTTGACGCTCAACTCTTAAAGCCAGGCCCCTATGTTCGCGAGGCCCCAAAGCTCGGAAGAAACGACCCCTGCCATTGCGGTAGCGGAAAAAAGCTCAAAAAGTGTCACGGAGAGTGATTGAGAGCCGGCGCAACCTGAAATCCCAGATCTTTCAATAGGTGGTTAGTTTG
>CAITVN010000046.1 GCA_903895855.1 Oligoflexia bacterium
AAGAATCCGTGGTCACGAAGAAATCAAAAATGTTTTAGCTGGGGTTGCTTACCGCGACGGAATCATGGTACCAGCCACTCAACTCCAAGGGGAACGTGCTGCCTAGGCCGACTCTCGATCCACAACATTTAGCAATATCTCCTCTCGTGGAGCCGACAACACTTGAACGTTCTTTAGTCCTGCGGTTCCTTTTGCGCCGTACGCAGCGTGCGCCAACTCAAGACATTGGGCTTGAATTTGAACCAAATCATTGCCGCGCAGAGTTCCGACAATACTTTGGTCATAGGTAAAATCAATATCGTCATCCACATGGCAAGTGGCTTCAATCACAGCCATCTGAATCGCAGGCACAGGCGGTGGCAACGGCACCCCAGCACCAGGCCCGGTCGGTGGCCCATGCGGCGGAGGTGGCGGACCCATTCCGCCTGGCCCAGGGCCGGAGCCAGAACCGGCCCCAGCAGCGCCGGCGCCGCCTGCCAACCCCAAAGTATTTTCAATCATACTCAATTGAGCGAGAAGGTGCGAGGCCGTTCGCTCGTCCATCTGATACGCTTTTGCCGCAATTTGCTGTTGCACGAAGGCCGATTTTTCAAGCAATTGCCTAAAGCTTCCGGCCGTAATTGCTGGCCCCTCTGCGCTCGCCGCGACGCTAATTAAACCACCCAACAAAAAGCAGACCACCCAGTTTTTGCCGAAAGTTTTCAAGTTTCGAATTTTGTTACTCTGTGTTTTGTAGCCGTGTGTATTCGCAAGTTTCATCGTATTCATCGTGAACTCCCTCTGGTTTTTTAATTGTGATTTTAAGTTGTGTGCCTTTTTTTTAACTCGTTTTTCAAAGGCAAAATCCATTGAGCAAGACCAGTGCCACACCTATAAGCCACCTGTTCACTGCCCACGAGAGATTCACCGACATTGAATAGATATTATTTACCTTAATAATAAATTCAATGGTGAGCTATTGGCACCAAATTCAAATTTCAGTCAAAGCTTGGACACTTTGCAAGCGAGAATGGGTCGATTAAAACACAAACCGCCTTCGGCTCTTTCGAGCTGAAAGCGGTTTGGTTACTACTTAACGATTATAGACGACGACCGAAACGTTTAACGTACTGCTACGCAACTGATTGCGAATTGAGAACAAAAAGCTGGACCTTCTCGGCCGGCACAGCGTTGGTACACTGTGGTTCTGGCTTGATTGAGATCAGTCGCAGTGGCGAGGTAATCAACACCTGAACGTTGGCCATGAAGCGTACACCTGAAGCTACTTGCCATTCCAGCCGGAGGTGCAGGCACTGGAGCTGGACCAGGGTATGGAACCGGAGCCGGCGGATAAGACGGGCCCGGGTAAGGTGCAGGGTACGGAGCCGGAGCTGGATACGATGATCCCGGATACGGCGCAGGTGCTGGGTAACCGCTGTGATAACCTTGCATAGGTGCGAGGTCATTAAATGACCAGTTGCCACCGACTGCCATCGTGTCCTCAAATCTTAAAACAAAATTTCCATCAGCCTCGATTGCAATGATGGTCACCATGCGATTCGATCGTTGAAGGTTGTATGCCCGATCGCCAACGCAGAGCCCCTGTGAACAGCCCGATAGTTTCGCAAGGTCTGTTCGCGACCACTCACCACCGACTGCCATTGTGTCTTCAAACAAAAGCACTAACTTGCCACTGGCTTCGATTGCCTTGACTTGAACTTTTCGGTAGCTGCGCTCAGTATTAATCGCTTCTTCACCGACGCAAAATCCTTCTGACGCTGAACAGCCCGACAATTTAGCGAGTGAAGCTGCGGTCCAGCCACTGCCGATCGCGCCGGTGTCTAAGAATTTCAAAATAAAAGTACCATTAGGAGCCGCTGCAACAATCTCGACTTCTCTGTAGCTGCGCTCGGTATTCAGGGCGCGTTCTCCGATGAAAAAACCTTGATTAGCGTAACCACCCGCATAGCCGTAACCCGGCTCATTGCCAAAATGATCAGCACGCGCTGCTGCTTCAATGAATGCCGCCGCACTCGCTAGAAAAGAACCCAAAACTAGATAACGACAAATTTTCTGAACCGATTGTGACATTTTCATACTTATGGTCTCCTTGCCCACGGGTTGGCCATTATGCGATGAGTGTGCCAACTTCTGTAAGCCAGGTGAAAACTGCGACCGAGAGTTGGTGAATTTCACCGGTCACCCCCAGTCTCTAAGCCGACGTTTTTTCACTCAGTGATTCAGAAAATTGAGCGGTCGGCCATCGTTATCAACATTTGAGCTAGTATTTTGTATACATTTCAGCTGTGTAATTAAAACTGAAATAACGATTGATATGGTCAGAGATTGCCCGAAAATTCTCAAGCGAATCGGCCAATTTCGAATCTATTTTGAAGCTTTCAATAGAACCGAGCCCGCCACAACCCCTCGATCCTCAGATGCCAGGTACCCCTAAGGTGGCACCAGTTACTCGACCCAAAACCAACCGGGTATCGAACTGACACCAAAACCAGAGATTCTTTCAGACACTTCTTGTCACCGAAAGAAAAACTCCAAGGGGCGACCTTCACAAAACTCAGTAAGAGAAAGTGGGATTAAATAAATTAACGCATTGCGGCACGTATTTTAAAACTAGAAAGTCTTCGCGTCGATCACAAATCGGTACTTCACCTGGCTCTTGATCGTTCGCTCATAGGCCTCGTTGATCTGAGATGCAGGAATCAGCTCGATATCGGCCAACACTTTTTTCTTAGCGCAGTAATCGAGCATTTCTTGAGTTTCTTTGATGCCGCCAATCAGCGAGCCATTGAGATTCTTGCGCCCAAAGATCAATGCAAACGCTGACACTTGACTAGGCTCAGGCGCTGCGCCAACCAGGGTCATCGTGCCATCAATTTTGAGACACCCTAAGTACGGCGTGAAATCGTGTTTTGCTGAAACGGTGTTGATGATGAAATCAAATTTTCCTTCGAGAGGCTCAAAATTCTTAGGGTCGCTGGTAATCACAAAATGCTTCGCCCCGAGTTTCTTGGCATCGGCTTGCTTAGACGGTGAAGTGCTAAACACGGTGACTTCAGCGCCCATCGATTTGGCTAACTTGACTGCCATGTGGCCTAAGCCGCCGAGGCCGACGACTCCGACTTTATGCCCTTTTTTCACGCCCTGCCGTTTAAGCGGAGAATAGGTCGTAATACCCGCACACAGTAGCGGCGCCACTCGATCGAGCGGCTGACCTTTCTTTATTTTCAAAACGTATTTGTCTTTCACCACAATATGAGACGAGTACCCACCTTGAGTTGGTGTCTTACCGTCAAGTTCAGTGCTGTTATAAGTACCCACCATGTGATCATCGCAGAACTGTTCTTCGTGCGATTTGCAATTTGAACACTTGCCACAAGAATCGACAAAACAACCCACACCCGCGAGATCGCCGACTTTGAAACCTTTCACTTTCTTACCCACCGCAATCACCTTACCCACGATCTCGTGACCAGGAACGCAGGGGTAATACGAGGGGCCCCATTCGCTTCGAGCCGTGTGAATATCAGAGTGGCAGACGCCTGAATAAGCGATTTCGATGACGACATCGTCAGACTTCGGATCACGCCTTTCAAAAGAATAAGGCTGAATAGGTGATGTGGCACTTTGAGCTGCGTACGCTTTTACTTTAATCATGCGCCGATACTACCGGCGGTGCCTAAAACTAGGCAAGAGTAAACTTTACCCAACGCCTTCACACTGAGCGAACACCTTCTTTACACCTCAGCTGGCTCTTTCACTTGAGAACTCACCGCACTGGCTTGCGTTGCCGACGGTGAGCCCGAAGTTCCCGAACTCAGCACAACAAAACAAAGCTCGCCGTCTTTCAAATCGACGAGAACTTTGCCACCTTTTTCTAAACGGCCAAAGAGCAGTTCAGATGCCAGCGGCTTTTTGATCTTGTCTTGAATGAGTCTGGCCATGGGCCGAGCACCGAGTGCTCGATCATACCCTTTGTCTGCTAACCACTGCCTGGCTGTCGCCGAAAACTCACATTCTACGTTCTTGGTCAGCAACTGAGATTCGAGTTCAGCTAATTGTTTATCAACGACTTGAGCGATCGTGATCGGGTCAAGCGCATTGAAAAACACGATGCCATCTAGGCGATTTCTAAATTCAGGAGTGAACGTCTGCTCTACTGCTTTTTGCGCGTTAGAAACGCCCTGACCTTCAGAACTAAAGCCCAACGGCCTTTTCTCTAAATCGCGCGAGCCTGCGTTCGAAGTCATGAGCAAGATGACATTTCGAAAATCAGCCTTTCGACCATTGTTATCAGTGAGTGAACCGTGATCCATGACTTGCAGTAAAATATTCCAAATGTCGGCGTGTGCTTTTTCAATCTCATCGAGTAACACCACCGAATGGGGCTGTTTTCTGATTTGCTCAGTGAGTAATCCCGCCTGATCAAAACCGACGTACCCGGGAGGTGCACCAATGAGCCTAGAAACCGTGTGTTTTTCACTGTACTCGCTCATGTCAAAACGAACCAGTGGCACCCCCAGCGCGAGCGCCAACTGCTTACTGAGTTCAGTTTTTCCGACCCCAGTGGGCCCACAAAACAAGAATGAGCCAATCGGTTTTTCGCCCGAACGCAAACCAGAGCGCGACAACTTGATCGCAGTCGCCAACGACTCGATTGCCTGGTCTTGGCCAAAAATCATGAGCTTGAGGTCACTTTCAAGACTCTTCAATCGGTCGCGTTGGGTGTTACTGACCGCCTTTGCCGGAATTCTCGCCACTTGAGCCACCAAGTCTTCGACGTCGGCTACGGTCACTTCAATCGGAAGATTTTCAGACGAGTCTTCGCCCTCTAAATTCTTTGCGTTTGCCGCATCACTCTTAGCTCGACGCTTCAACTGAATTCGCGCGCCCACTTCATCTAATAGGTCAATCGCCTTGTCTGGCAAAAACTTCTCATTCAAGTGCTTTACCGATAGCTCGACCATGCTGCGAATCGTGTCATTGGGGTATTTCACTTGATGATGCGTTTCAAAGCGCTCTTTCAAGCCCATCAAAATTTGAACGGCTTCTTCTTGGGTCGGTTCGACCACATCGATTTTCTGAAACCTTCGGTTGAGCGCATGGTCTTTCTCAAAACTCGCGCGGTATTCGTGATAGGTAGTCGAACCAATGCAACGAATTTCGCCGCGAGAAAGCATGGGCTTCAATAAGTTGGCTGCATCTAAACTACCACCTCCGACCGAACCCGCCCCAATGATGGTGTGAATTTCATCGATGAATAGAACCGGCTTTTCACCCTTGTTCGATTTTGCCTGAAGAGCACCGACTACTTTTTTCAGTCGTTGTTCAAAGTCACCTCGAAATTTTGTACCCGCGATTAAGGCCCCAAGATCTAAGCTATAAATCACGCAACCTGAGAGCAGACTAGGCACTTGGCCATCAACAATCAGTGTTGCCAGACCTTCGGCGAGTGCAGTTTTTCCGACTCCGGCTTCGCCTACCAATAGGGGATTATTCTTTCTTCGGCGGCAAAGCGTTTGCACCATTCGCTCAAGCTCATCTTTTCTTCCCACCAAAGGATCGAGTTTTTTTGCTTTTGCTAAATCGTTTAAATTTTGTGTGTATAACTCAAGGGGCTCATTACCCAATGACTTTCGCTTAGCTGAGTCTTTGAGTGTTTCAAGTCGCTCGGCTTTTGCATCGCCGGCTTCGGCATCATCACTCTCATTCTCACCCGCCTCTTGATCATCGGTAAAAAGGGGCGGCTGATCTTGGTTGCCATCAAAATCAGTGCCATGACTGATGAAATTTAATAGGTCAAGTCTTTCAACTTCTTCGCGATTCAAGAGAAACAAAGACTGTGAGTCTTTGGCTTGAAATAGACTCACCAGCAAATCAACGGCAACAATTTCAGATTTTCCCGCCGACTGCGCGTGAAATAAAGCCCTTTGAATCGTTCGCTGAAAACCAAGGGTTACCGCCGGCAACTGGTCGTCTTTGCTTTTGTCGCCGCTCTCGCCCAATAATTTAGGTTCTGGTGGCGGCTCTGACTCGTCGTCGGGTTCTAAAATAGAGTTGTTTTTCTGCCCAGGTTTTCGCGGAATTTTTGGCACCTCATTGATCAGGTACACGCTCAGGTCTTTTCTAAACACCGCAGGGTCACCACCACAAGCCGTCAACACCTGCCTCACAATGGGCTCGCGAAGCAAGGCCATAAATAGGTGTTCAACGGTCACAAACTCGTGCGACTCACTAGAGGCAAGCGCTACGGCGCGCGAAATCACTCTTTCGACTTCAGGACCAATCATGGTTTTTCTCCTCGTTCATATGGCTTCGGTACTCGCCTTCAACGGAAACCCGTGGGCTTCGGCATACTCACCAACTTGAGCCGCTTTTGTTTCGGCAATTTCAAATGAGTAAACGCCAGCCAACCCCTTACCTTGATGATGAACAGCCACCGTAATCTTTTCAGCCTCTGATCTCGGTTTAGCAAAAAACTTTTGAAGAACTTCTACCACGAAATCAAAGGTACTGTAGTCATCATTATGTATCAATACGGCAAATTTTCGAGGCTCCGCAAGCTTTGGTTTGGCTGCGGCAACCCCAACCTCACTCGATTCGTCACCGCCAGTACCATCGGTATCGTCATCACCATTTGCCTCGCTCATTCAACACCACTCTCCCTTATGTTTTTCATTATACTTCTTGACCTCTTTTTACGGCTAGTCAATCCTGTAAAAAGATGAGCGACGACACAAAAGATTCAGGCGACACAGGCAAACCCAACAATGTCATTGGCATCAATGCCGGTTCAGGCAAAGACCAGCCGTCGTTATTGCTTCAATTAGAACGTGCCCGCTTTGAGCGAGCACTTGAAGTACTGGAAAGCTTAGTTGAGCATCGAGCTTTACTAACGACCACTGAGTTAGCCAGAATCAACCACATCGTGATCGGGGTCAAGCACGACCCCAATTCACAAGAAAACCCTTGGCGTCAAGATATCATCACTTTAGAGCTACCTAGCGGTCGAACTGAAACCATGAACTTGATTGAAAACCCCGTGTTTGCACTCAGAGACCAACTTCACCGTACCACTGAGCGTTCTGAGGCCGGCGATTCGATCGAAGCCGCCATTGATCTTTATGTCTGGATGGTCAAAGCTCACGCTTTCAAAGAAGGCAATCGTCGCACAGCCGTTTTAGCGACTCTTTACTTTCTTCAGCGTTACGGACACGCGATTAGCGGCATCGCACTTCACGAAGTGGGATTAGGCGACGTGAGAGATCCGACCCAGCGAGAAGCGTTGAAAGAAATGATTACCCAGATGAGTCGTTTCGCAAGCAAGCGCGGATAAAGAATCAATTCGTTCGAATAGGATAACGTGCACCTCACCAGCTAGGTGAATAGCTAATCGTAACATTCGGCACGAGATCAAGCGCCTGATTACTTTTTTCTGGCAGCGCATCTTGGCTGTATTCACCGGGAATGATGGTCTGATGACTGTGACGGTAAGCACTCGCGGTGGCTCCAAAGCTTGCCAAAAGACGATTATTGACGATGAAGTAACCAATCGATGCTTCAGCGCGCCCATACATGCTGGCGTGGTAAGCGCCGTCTTGAATTTCATTGTCGATCACTCCCCAACCACCGACTTCGAGAGATCCTTTAATAAAAATACGATCTAAGAATTTACGTTCACCTTCAACTGAGAGCGATAGCGCTTTAGTTTCAAAACCATCAGGATAGGTCAGTTTAGCGGCTCCCATTCCAAAAGCAACGCGATGGTTTCGATCAACAACAAACTCACCACTCCCCCCTTCTTCGATCTTAACGTATCCGCCGACTTGCTCTAACGAGGCACTTTTACCAAAAACATCTTTCATGAAAACTGCGCCGATCAGAACTTGATAGGGCCCCCCCTGGCATTCGTCAATGTGGTCAGCGGTACAAATGGGCAACACGGCAAACACTTCACCTTGGCGCATGATTTGATTCGAATCGGCGACTTTAACAGTTCCACCGACCCCAAAACCGGCATTAAAGTCATGTCGAACATCAAGTGACAGGGTACCCAGTCCAGCTTGTTTGACTCCGTCGCCAGCCAAGTCTGTCAAATCAATAGTCAGCGGTGCAATTTGAAGATTAGCACTCACGCCCGGTAATCCAGAATGAGAAGCCTCAATCGCTGTCAGATTTAAACTCAGCCCTAAGAAAGCTACGAGCCTTAGGTAATTTTTCATGGTCATCAGCCCTTTCCTGTCTTTGGCTTGAAATGCAAAACGAAGACCAAAGGGCAATGCCCCCGTCGGGAGATATAGCAGTCAATGAGTTCGCGTGACTCTTAGTGGGTAAGGTCGATCTTTCAAAGCCTGTAGAGCCGCTTAGCGATGGGTCAGTCTTTGAGAACAGATTTTTGCACGAATCAGCAACTTAAGCGGGCAGTCTCTTGAACTTCACGCGATGAGGCTGAATCGATTCTGGCCCAAGTCGACGCACTTTATCGGCCTCGTAGTCTTGAAAGTTGCCTTCGACCATCACCACTCGACTATCACCTTCGAAAGCCATGATGTGCGTGCAAATACGATCTAAGAACCAGCGATCATGGCTGATGATCATCGCGCAACCGGTATAAGAAGTGAGGGCCTCTTCAAGCGCTCTCAAAGTATTCACATCGAGATCGTTCGTCGGTTCATCGAGCAGCAATACGTTGCCGCCACTTTTGAGAATTTTTGCCAAATGCACTCGGTTACGCTCACCGCCCGAAAGCATGCCGACCGCTTTTTGTTGATCATTTCCTGAGAAATTGAACCTGGCACAATAAGCGCGAGACTGAACTTCGCGGTTACCCAGCATGACCGTCTCGTTCTTACCGTCAGAAATGACTTCCCAAACCGACTTGCTGTCATCAAGCACGTCTCGCATTTGATCGACATACGCCATTTTAACCGTTTCACCCGTACGAAGAACACCCGAATCTGGAGTTTCTTGGCCCGTGATGATTCTGAACAAAGTCGACTTACCGGCGCCGTTTGGCCCGATAATTCCGACGATACTGCCTTTAGGAATATTGAATGAAAGGTCTTCAAATAAGATCTTATCACCGTAAGCTTTAGAAATTTTGTTGGCTTCAAAAACCAAATCACCCAAACGAGGCCCTGGTGGAATGTAGATCTCCATCTCATCAATTTTCTCAGGCCTATCTTCTGACAATAATTTATCGTAAGCGGTAACACGCGCTTTGCTCTTGGCTTGTCTTGCTCTTGGACTCATGCGAATCCACTCAAGCTCTCGTTCAAGAGTTTTTTGTCGCTTGTTTTCAGTTTTTTCTTCAAGCTCCATTCGCTTTGATTTCTGCTCAAGCCATGAAGAGTAGTTGCCTTCCCATGGAATGCCATGACCGCGATCGAGTTCAAGAATCCAGCCAGCAATGTTGTCTAAGAAATAGCGATCGTGAGTAACAGCAATGACTGTACCTTGATACTCTTTCAAAAACCGCTCTAACCAAAGCACACTTTCAGCATCTAAATGGTTGGTCGGTTCATCGAGCAACAAAATATCGGGTTTTGAAAGTAACAAACGACAAAGCGCTACGCGCCTGCGTTCTCCGCCTGAAAGGTTTTTCACTGAATTTTCTGCGGGTGGGCATCTCAGGGCGTCCATCGCTAGATCTAGAGTGCGGTCGATTTCCCAACCGTTTGCGTGCTCAATCTTCTCTTGAAGATTCGCCTGTTCTTCAAGCAATTTCTCCATTTTATTAGGGTCTAGATCTGGATCGGCAAACGCATTGCCGATTTCTTCGAAACGCTTTAGCCAAGTCACTACGGCACCCAAACCGTCTTGAATGTTTTCTTTAACGTTCTTGGATTCGTCTAAAACAGGTTCTTGCGGCAAATACCCCACCGTGACACCATCTGCCGCCTTGGCTTCGCCGTTAAAATTTTTCTCAATACCGGCCATGATTTTCAACAAAGTTGACTTACCGGAGCCGTTCAACCCCAGAACACCGATCTTTGCGCCGTAATAGTACGACAAAGAGATGTCTCTGAGAACCTGTTTATTCGGGGGATAGATCTTTCCGACCTTATACATCGTATAAATGAATTTTGGTGCCATGGGCGCAACTTTGACGAAACAAGGCTAAAAACGCAAGAAAAAAACCCTCTTGGGTAAGACCAGACAGTTCGAAAAAACTGCCCGACTCACCCAAGAGAGTCTTTCATGTCAATCAAGCCCCCCTCAATCGAGTGAGTGGTGTTTCTTGAAACTCTCGATGAGCTTATCGGCTTCATCGCTAAACCCTTTGCAGTATCCGAAGAGAGAAACCGCTTTACAGCTCGATTTTAGCTGGCCTGCATCCCAAGTATCAAAGAGGCGGTTGTCTGAACCACTGTCAAGATTCAAAACATTCCAGTAAAACATGGGCACCGTCATGAGGTAGCAATGCTCGTTTTCGCCAGAAGCATCGCGTTTTTTGAACTCTTCGTAAGAATCGACATACTTACACTCGCGTTTCGTATCGACGAATTGCTTTGACCAATCTGAAATGTTCAAGATTCGATTTGAGCTCTCGCCACTAGCGGTTTTATAGCTAGGGTTAAAGACCGGATCCAAAACCCGCTCTTGGCCATTCACATTCACGGTCGGGGCTACGTGAAATCCCCAGATGTGTTTTTTACTTAGCGAACGGTATTTCGATGAAAAGAAGATGAAGACCTTCTTAGACTTGACGTCATAATTTTTCCAGAGCGAATACGACCAGTAGTGGGCTCTCCAGTAACATTCTGAAGCGCCACGAACATCGATTTTTGCAATGCTATCCATGAGTGCTTGAGCCTCTTCTTCACTCGAGTAGTTAGACGGTTCGTAGCCTACGTAGTCAGAAGGTCTCGTCGCAGGTGAGGCGCCAGCTGTCATCGGCGATGCGGTTAACTCAACCGATTTCAGGGCGTCTTGATCATAGGTGATGCGAATGTGAGTGTCTTTGTCTTTCGCCCGAAACAACGTTAGGGCAACGTCTACGTAGTCAGGTTCTTGCGTCGAATAGCTATAGACGCTTCCTTCTGATGTTTTCAAGATGAGCTTCTTGACTGCTCCGCGACCCACACCCGGAATCACCGTTTCTACGCCGGTAACGTAAGTCTGAACGTCTGCATAGGCAGTGGCCGACTGAGCGACCCCCATCAGAAGCCAACCGGCGCACGCCAGCCTTGCAAGATTCCAAATCGATTTTTTATTTAAATTTAATGTACTCATAATATCTCCACTTTCGGTTAAGGTTTGTAACTCAATTGACAAGTGGAGATATAAGTCGTCGGGGCAAAATCTAATAGATGAAGCTTCTTAGTTTTGAATGACCAAAGTTTAGAAAGAGTAAAGGAAAAGCTCTCACCGATCAGCAGCGGTCTAGGGAGCTAGCGGGAGCTGACCACGGCTCAACTGGAAATCAAAGAATGCAATAGTCGAAATTCGGACGTTAGTGCCGTGACGCGGGCAACGGTAAAGGAGAAAACGCCTTAGAGTGGCGGTAGACAAGGATCTGAGCTGATTGCTCACCTAGCTCATTGCTCATTTAGCTGATACGACTCTGCTAATCGCCCACTCTTCGATAAATACACTGAAAATTAGTGTCGCCACGTGAGTAGTCGCGATACAAGATCTCGTCGTCAGCAGCGATGCGGTAATGATCTTCGGTGTTGGTGCCGTTGTCACATTCAATGTGCAGGTAAGGCATGCTCTTCTTGGTGCCAAACTTTAACGACTCTTCGCCACCTTGGGTGATAGAACAGGTACGGTTCGGCCCATTGGCAACGGCCAAATCAACCGCCTGATCGACAGAGTTTGGAGCTCCTGCAATGAAATAACCCAACTGCTCGCTCGATTTGTCCCAATAGGTTTTGATGTATAGGTATCGCGAACAATGACCAGCGCCTTGCGCGTCTTGCCCGACTAACTGATAGCCACCACGCATCGAAAGGCTCGCCGATATCGAGTCTCCTAGAAATTCTTCACGGTAACAGCCCGACTTTTTCTCGGCCTCAATGAGGGCGAGTTCAATGTCGTTGTGACCGATCATGCCATCGAACGGTCTGGC
The DNA here is from genome assembly GCA_903895855.1 of Oligoflexia bacterium. Classification (GTDB taxonomy): domain Bacteria; phylum Bdellovibrionota; class UBA1018; order UBA1018; family UBA1018; genus CAITVN01. The sequence goes on from CAITVN010000046.1 coordinate 12,071, forward strand.
CACTCTCCAGGCCGTGTACTTGTAATAACGACCCAAATCGTAACAAGGATTCGCACCTTTTTTCAGCAAGAACTTCACCATACTCAAGCCACCGGCCGACGCTGCTGCACCGAGTGCGCTCCACGAACGGGTGATTTCTTTCTCATTTTCGATCGCACTGACCCAACTAAAATCAAATTTTGCACCGGCACTAATCAGCGTGTCGGCGGCTTGAATGTTTCCGAAACGTGCAGCCCATACCAAAGCTGAACGGTGGTGCATGTCTTGATCTGAATAGCTCTCAAGGTCTGCGCCGAGTTTAATCAAACTCTGAATCACATCGACTTGATTGTTCATTGCGGCCAGACCGAGCACACTCATTTCTTGACGTCGATCAATGATTCGATTTCGAGCCAAACTACCCATACCCGAATACGAATAGGCGCCGTCGAGAAACAAAACTCGATAGCTACTGTTAATGTAAGCGCCATCGTTGATGGCCGACTCGATTGCGGTCAAATCACCGCTCACCACTGCTTCTGCCAGACGCAAACCTTCAAGCGTATAGCTTTGAATGGCCAGTAAACCTCTTGTGGCCGAAACCATTTCTCGAGAGAAATAAACATTCGCTGTCAGACACGAAATGAACGGCGAACGCTCGTAGTGGTCATCACTTGAGGCACCCGGTTCAGAGAGGCCCAGAATTCTGAGGTACTCGTGCAAGGTCGTTCCCATTCGACCCAATTCTTTTAACTTCGAGCTATCCCATCTTTTTTGTGAAACTTTAATGAGTCTTTGCGCGGGATCTTCTGACGGGTAAGCGATAAAAGTCACGGGTTCGCCATTCAAAATCAGTTCAGGTTCACTTCTCACTAACGTCGTATTGATCGCATTTTCTAGAGCGCTAGCAGTCAACCCAGGCACCTGACAATGCGAAGTCGATTTCATGAGAGTGACAATGTTTCGAGCAAACGTGGTGACCTCAAAACCCCAGATATCACCACCACCACCGACGATGATGCCTCCTCCATCTTTGGCCGCAAAGGCACTCGGCATTGAACCTAGCACCAAACTGAGCAGTACGGTGGCAATTGAAGAAAAAGAAATCGATCGAGACGCGGGGGTTGTCATGGGGTCTGAAGTACCAAACGCGATACTCGCAGTCAAAGGCAGTCTAAATTTCTCAAAACTTGCGACATTTCTTCATGCAGTTTCATGTGAGAGGATTTTTCGTTTTCAGCCGAACCCTATTCAGTGTCAAACACGGTGATCAAACAGCCAGCAAAAAGAAGCAGACAAATGGATTTTTTAGGTTTTTTATTCAATTGTTTCATATATTTACAACCAGACCACTATCTCCCCCCTAGGCACGAATGCTGCTCTATTAGGTAGTTAAGTAGTCAGTCAAGAGAGACTTTGACCTTAAGCCAAGGAACGGCTTGAACGTCAGACGGCTGACCAGCTTTTTCACCTGTTTTTAAACGAGGAGAGTTTATGAAAGTTAGAAATTTAATGATCTTAGCACTACTACCATTGGCCCTTCAGGCCTGCTCGGGCGAACAACCCCTAGACACCACGGTGAATGCCGATAAAAATCAGCAACCCACCCCAGCTGATCCAGCTGGCGGAAATAACAATGGCCTACAAAACCCAACAACACCGGCGGTCTACAATACACCGCCAGAAGGTGGAACCGTTAAGCCCGCAACGGTGGCCGCCACTGACGAAGCGGTTGAACCTGCATTTGATTCAGCCCTTGAAACCGTTTCACTTGAAATAGCGACAGGTGGAAACAAGAACATGGGCACCGATTCAAGAATCCGATTCGCATTCTGCAAAAGTCCAGACTCAGTTGATCGCGCGAACTGCCTCACCTTAAACATCAATGGCATCGCAAGCGACCAGACGCTTGAAAAATCAACCCACCAGATTTTTCGATTTGCCGACCCGATTCAGTTCCCAAACGTAAAAGACCTCTCTACGTTCAAATACCTTCGGGTCGCCAATTTGACGCGTGCACAAGGCGGCTGGGATTCTGACGATTGGTTCATCGAAGGCCTCAAAGTCTCTATCAAACTTCAAGGTAAGAGCGCGCAAACGATTTATACGAATCCGTGTTTTTTAACCTGGATTAACAAAGGCAAAGAAAAAGTCCTGGCACGCAAAGACACTGCTGTCTGTTTTTCTGAGCAAGTCGACACCAGTGACTCAGATGCTTTCACGACCAAAGATGTCGTTGCACAGTTCTACGGTGACCTACCCAGCGCTGGTGATCTCGCACAATACGGCCTAAGCATCGACTCTCACTCTCACATCACGACTCGACTTAGCCTTTCAAACTCGTTATCAGATACCCCAGCTCAGGTTGCAGGCTTCCCTCCGGTGTTAGTAGACTCTCGTTTTCACTTCTCAGCAACACTCCCCATCTCAGGCGAATTTCCAATCGGCCTTCGACTCACACTTGATGGCACCAATGGGCTAAAGCTTGCGAAGTTCTCAACCGTCACCTTTCGACCCGACCTCATCGCCACGGTGGCGCGCCCCGACTCGTCGAACTGCATGGCGCTTTCTTACAATCGTGCTTTTTGGCTAGACGACACCGAAAATGGCGCTGGACTGTCGTTTCCAATCGACCCAGAGCAGTACCTCTTGTTCAAGTCACCGCAGGCAAACACCTCGGCAAAGACCCTTTGCGACAGAGTCAAAAACTTCACGCTTCCGTCTGTACTCTAAACCTCAAAGTGCAGTTGTGCAGTTCAAAATAGGGAGATAGAATGGTCAAAGGAAAATGAAATCGATGACGGCTCTATCTCCCGATCTTTTTAAATATGATGACTATAAAAAATACCTCGCCGACCTCAGTGAGTTTAAGGGGCGAGGATTTCGCAAAGCAATTGCCGAAGCCGCTCAATGCCAAACGGCGTACATCTCGCACGTTCTCGGTGGCAATGCTCACTTTAGCCTAGAGCAAGCAGAAGCCATCTCGCGGTTAGTCAGTCACACAGAACTCGAAACCCTATTCTTTCTCACCCTCATCGACTACACTCGTTCTGGCACCCCAAGCCTTCGAAAATTTCTTTCGGGGCAACTTGGCCGATTACGCGACCGGCATCAACGACTCAAAGACCGTTTTGGAATCAAGAGTACCGTTTCGCAAGAAAACCAAGGCACGTTTTTCAGCCATTGGTCATATACCGCTGTTTATTTTGGCCTGATGTTAACCAATTGTAAAACGGCAAACGCTTTGAGTCATCGACTGGGAATTGGTGAAGAAAACGTCAAAGAGATTCTTGATTTCTTGTGCTCGGTAAATCTTGCCGTTAAAAACGAAGACCAGTACGAAAATGGCCCCGCTGAGCTGCACCTGGGAAAAGAAAACCCTGCAATCACACGCCATCACCTCAATTGGCGAGTGCGGTGTTTACCCTCTCTTGACCAATACCGAAAAAATTCAAACATGCATTACAGTATGATCTTCACGGTTTCAGAAAAAGACCTCGAAAAGGTTCGAAACACCATCAAACAATGTGTTCAAGAAACTGTCGAGACCGTGAGAAAAACGACTCCTGACCGCCTCTATGCTTTCACACTAGACCTTTTTAACGTCGACACCAAGTAGACGACAAAAGCTTCAAAAACTTTTTATTCGCTTGACACCCTATCGTCTTTTTCGCGTGCTACACTTTAAAAAGCGATCGAACTATGGACTTTAAATCGGCCACCCACACTTTTGTCATTAGTGACTTTCACCTCTGCGAGGCTGAACCGGCGCATCCATTTAACCCACTCTGGAAGCGCTTTAAACGTCGCGAATACTTTGTTGACGAACAGTTTCGAGCTTTTGTTGAGTACATCAAGACTAACGTCGGTCACTCAATCGAACTGGTGTTCAATGGCGACACGTTCGATTTCGATTCTGTTTTACAATTCAGCAAAGACGAAAAAGAGCAGGCTTCATGGCTTGAATTAAAGCGCGGATTCACTGCTGAAGCCCACAAGTCCGGAAAAAAGTTCGAACGCATACTCAACGATCATCCGGTTTTTATTCAAACACTCAGAGAGTTTATTTTGCTCGGGCACCGAGTGATTTTCGTAATCGGAAATCACGATGTTGAACTTCACTGGCCCGGCGTGCGAAAAATGCTATCTGACACGCTCAATCTCCCCCTCTCACACCGCGACCAACTACGGTTTTGCGAGTGGTTCTACATCAGCAATTCAGACACCTTGATTGAGCATGGCAATCAATACGATGCTTACTCGGTCTGCATCAATCCGATTCACCCACTGATAAAAAAAGGGCGAAAAATTCTAGTTCGACTACCCTTCGGAAACCTCGCCAATAAATACATATTAAACGGCATGGGCTTATTCAATCCGCATTCAGAAGCCAGCTTCATCAAAAACGGCTTTCTCGACTATGTCGATTTCTACTACCGAAAGATCATGCGCACCCAACCGTTACTGATGTGGACCTGGTTCTGGGGAGCAATGATCACTCTAATCACTGCTGTTAGCGAGGGGCTACTTCCCGCAGTGAGAGACCCCCTCACTTCTGACGCCCGAATTCAAGACATCGCGAAGAGAGCGAACACCACTCCGGCCTCTGTTTGGGCGCTTCGTGAACTGCACGTTCATTCGGCCATTTTTAATCCGATAAAACTCTTGCGTGAATTGTGGCTTGACCGCGCTTTATTCATTGTGCTGATCGTATTTGGAAGTTTTCAGTTCTTTAGCTTTTTGAATGTTTTTATGAACGCCAGCGTTTGGTGGTTCATTATTCCTGTTCTCATACTCACCCCTGTTTTTTTATTTTACGCCAAGAGTGTTGAATCTGAAGTCATCAAGTCTCAAGCAGCCGCTCGTGATGCTGTGGCAGTGGCATCTCAATTAACAGGCACTCACTGCGTCGTCATGGGTCACACCCACCTAGAAGCGTTTGAAGTCATTGCCGGCACCACGAGTATCAATACCGGCTCTTGGTCGAATGCTTTCAAAGATGTTGAATGCACCCTGCCGTATGGAAAAAAATGTTTTGCTTGGATTAGGCCAAAAAATGCCGATGTGCCAATAGACTCGCCAACCCCATCCAAACGCGAAAGTCACTTATTCGAATGGACCCTTGCAGGTCCGGTGTTACTGAGCGGCTCTGAAGTGCCCTCAGCACAATCTTCTGGTGACATCGTCAACCAATCAGCGTAATGGCCTCTGTCATGAGCTTGCGTGATCTCGAAAACCAGATTGTCTATCAAACGAAAGTCACTCGCGAAACGTTTGAATTTCAAGATTTTCAATTGACTCTAGAGGTTCGTTCACTTGAGAGCCTAGATGATACGATAGATCGCGTATTTGAGTACCTCCAAGAAAATGGCAACGAATCAGAATTAGAGAGACTCTGCCCTTATTTCGGGGTCGTCTGGCCAGCGGCTCGAGCACTGGCTGATGCCCTATTTGAAGAAGCTTCGAGACGCGAAGCAACTAAACTCAGTGGCCTGAAAATTCTCGAAATTGGTTGCGGACTAGCCTTGCCATCTCTCGTGGCTGCTAAACTGGGCGCCCAGATTCTCGCCACCGATTATCACCCGATGGTGCCACGATTTTTAAACGCTAACTTAGAACTGAATCAAATCTCTACGATTGAATACCTCGAGCTAGATTGGGGATCCGAGAGCGACGAAACCCAAAAGAAATTGGAATCAATCACAGGCACAGACTGGGACCTCATCATCGGCAGCGATATTTTGTACGAACGGTTTCATGCGTCTCAATTGTTTTCACTTTTTGAAAAAATCCTCACACAGACCAAACGCTCAAATCTGATTTGGATCACTGACCCCGCTCGCCCCTACCTGCAGGCATTCATTGACCACCTGAAGGCTTCAAGCATTTCGGTCAAAACTGACATCAGAACCACCTTTGAGTGGATTCACGGTCAAAAAAAGGCCAAAGATATTTTTATATTAAAACTATAGATTTTACAGAGCTTCGTGACTAGACGGTGAAACGTTTAACTGAGTCTACGTTGGCACGCTGAAACTCATTCAAGTGCTCTTGAGACATACTGAAGCCGGCCGTTTGCATGCCCGCGCCTCCAGAAGACCCTCCGCCTTGAATCGATGATCTGATCTGAGATTTCGTACCACCAGCGCTATCGGCTTTAGCCCGAATCTCACTTTTGATCGAATCTCGAGAAACGCCCTCTCTTGCAATGTTGCTCGTACTTGAATTCGCCGCGCGCAAGCCCGCTGCGCTTGCGACTTGATCTAGAGGCGATGATGAGTGAACAACATTCGGAACCATACTGATAATATAACGCACAACGTCAAGACGGGCAACTGTGCCTTCTCGACCGCGTGTCGGCTGAGACACACCGTTCAATATCACTGCCTTTTTGGTCATGCCCTCAAACCAGCCGACTAACCGCCTCTGCAATCGATAACATTTCAACTTGCGAAGGGCGCTTCAACAACTCGGCCAGGGCCGCGGGCACCTGAATCTTGCCTCCGACCAACGGTTCTACCAACGACTCAAACTTCGCCGCATGTGCGGTCGAAACAACCACCACCGGGGCTGCGCCCTTCAACAATTTCGCCGCTTTCATCGCACAAGCCGTGTGCGGGCAAACCACCTGCTGATAGTCTCGAAAGCTCGAGACAATCGACGCTTCAATCTCTTTATCACTGACGCTCGTGGCAACAGTGTTCGATTTTGCGAGATTCCAGTCGCCCCCAAAAAGATCAAGCAATCGCTCAAAATTACTGGGCTGCCCCACGTCCATCGCATTGGCGTGAGTGGCAATCGTCTCTCGCTTTTCGTACCGGCCGGTTTCAAAATAATCAACAACCGCTCGATTAGCATTGTGGGCCAGTACGATCTGCCCAATCGGAAACCCCATCGCGCGCGCTACCATCGCTGCAACTGAATTTCCTAAATTACCGCTCGGTATCACAAACCGAGAACTGAGCCCCGTTTTAAAAAACAACTCAAGCGAGGCTACCGCGTAGTAAATCGACTGCGGAATCAATCGCCCTAAAGAAATGCTATTGGCCGAAATGAGTTCAACTTTTTCACGAAGCTTCTGACTCGCGAGCGCTTGTTTTACCACTCGCTGACAATCGTCAAACGATCCCTCAATTGCCCAAGCTTGAATATTCTCGCCCCACGCACACAATTGTTTTTCTTGGCGCTCAGAAACGCGACCCTTAGGAAAAAGAATGATTACCTCGGTCATTGGCTTCTTAAAAAACGCACCGGCCACCGCCCCCCCCGTATCACCTGAAGTCGCCACCAGCACCAATCTTGGCTTTTCAGCCTTCACAACCCCTAAGGCACTCGCTAAAAACCTCGCACCCACATCTTTAAAAGCCGCCGTGGGGCCGTGAAAAAGTTCGAGTAGGTAAAGCGAGTGTTCAGCTGTCGCAACGGTTGACGTCGAAAGTTCTTTCAGCGGAATATCAAAATTAAGAGCGTCGACACAAATCGACAAAGCCGTTTTCTGCAAGCTCGAGCCTTCAGCAAAAGCCGCAACAATTGAAGCCCCCACCCGCTGGTGTTTTTCTTGATTGGTGAGGTGTAAGAACGATTCTTTCTGATTGAGCCAGGGCGAGGCCACATTAGGTATTTTCTCTGGCACAAACAAACCGCCATCAGAAGCCAAACCGCGAATCAACGCCTCTTGAAAGTCAATTCCAGATTGCGAGCCTTGAGCTTTAACGCGATCTTCTTTGCTTAGTCTCGAACTCAAAAACTTCATACTAGTTTCGCTCCATTGCGGTCAATTTCACCGATCGCCGAATCAAATGCTATTCGTTTCTTAGTCAATACGTCAGCCAATTCGTCTTGAACTTTAGCTGCCGAGAGCTTCGAATCAAACCAGGCGAAAACAGCTGGGCCCGAGCCAGAGATTGAAAAACACAAGGCACCACCGGCGAGTGCAGCTTTTTTCAACTCTAAGAAATGGGGAATCAAATGACACCGTTGCGGCTCGATCACATCGTCTTTCATCACGCGGGCCAGAGTGGCTAAATCATTTTTGAAACATCCCGTGACAAATGCGCCCATTCTCGCCTGCGCAATCACGCTTTCTTGCAAAGTCATTTCTTTTTTAAGAATTGCCCGCGCCTGCTCGGTTTTTACTTCTACGTGTTCACGAAGACTCAATGTCCAAATTTTCGGAAGCGGCAAAGTTTGAATGACCAAGGGCTCAAGCGACTCAACCAAGGTCAGCCCCCCCATCAAAGAAGGGGCTACGTTGTCGGCGTGAGCCGCTCCGCTCGCAACCTTCTCGCCTGCGAGGCAAAATTTTAACAATTCAATTTTCTTTAGCGGACTCGGTAAAAGCGCATTCGCCGCAAAAACCCCAGCGACCGCTGAAGCAGCTGATCCACCCAACCCTGACCCCAGCGCAATTCCCTTTTCTATGGTGAGCTCTAAACCAAAATCTGCCTGAGTGTGCTCGAGCAGGCTTGCCACTCCGACAGCCGCAGTATTTTTTAAATGGTCTTTAGGCAAATCAAACGGTAATGGCTTACCAGAAAAATCAGTGATGGAAACGACCTTTACCCCAAGAGCCGAAGTTCTGACCGCGGTCACTCGATCGCCCCAGGCTGCATTGGCGTAGCCTAAAGTATCGAATCCAACGGCAACATTCGCGACACTCGCCGGCGCAAACGCAGTGGCTTTTTTCATAAAGAAGAGGCTCCTGTAAATAACGAAAGTTTCATCAGGTCAGCGAACACGCCAGCCGCAGTCACGTCTCTGCCCGCCCCCGGGCCTTGTATCACCAACGGTTGAGCGTCATAACGTTTCGTTCGAAATAATACCATATTATCGGTACCCGAGATTCTCGCTAATGGATGAGTTTTCGCACAAACCGCTTGAAGGCTCACCGATAGAGCGGCTACGTCATTCGGTTTTGAACCGCATTTGATTGAAGCGACGTACCTCAATACTTTCTGATCTTTTTCTGCCTGTTTACGACGTTCTTTCCACAGGTCATCACACTCAGGCAAACGCCTGAGAAATTCATCTTTGAGTAGGCCTTGGTGATTCGACTCAACCAATGACTGCGTATTCACAGCCGATAAGTCTGCCCGAATCCCAGCCTCTCGGGCTAGAATGACCAACTTTCTTGCGACATCCAGGCCCGACAAGTCATCGCGAGGATCAGGCTCTGTGTACCCTTTGTCACGCGCCTCAAAAACTAGCTCACTGAATTTTCGATCGCCAGTGAATGAATTGAATAAGAACGAAAGCGTTCCTGAAAGCACACCTTGAACTTCTAATAGCTGATCGCCCGTTTCAAGTAGCTCACGAAGGGTACCGAGCAACGGTAGCCCAGCTCCAACGGTGGTTTCATAAAGAAAAAATCGGCGCTTCAATTTGGCGGCCTTACGAATCTGCTCATACCGCTCTAAAGATCCAGAACCAGCCTTCTTGTTTGGCGTCAACACATGCACACCTTTGTTCAACCAGGTCTGATAATGGTTCGCCGGTTCATCGTCTGCTGTGCAATCAATGATCGCAACATGAGGAGTTTCATCGGGTTTCAGCGCTTCAACCAGCTTTGTATAATCCCTCGGCTCGCCGGGCTGCTGACTGAGCTTTTCTTCAACACTCACTCGAGTGCCCTTTTGGGTGTCTCGTTGTGTGTCTGGGTCATCAGAAAAAACCCACTGAGTTTGGCTATTGGCAACCGCACGAATTCTCAGGTCAACCCCTCGGTTTTCTTTGAGCCAACTTCTCTGAGCCTCAAGCTGGGCGATCAATGTCTTGCCAATACCACCATTACCTAACACCGCAACGGCGAGCACTTGATCTGACAACAAGAACGCTGCATGCACCGACCGCAATGCCCTAATCGACTCGGCACCATCAATCACCGCCGAAATATTACGTTCATTCGCCCCTTGCGCGATCGCTCGCACATTGACCGAAGCCTTGGCAAGTGCGCCAAAAAAACGCGCTGCGGTGCCCGGATGATGGGCCAGATCGTCGCCCACTGCCGCAATCACTGAACAGTGACTTACGGTGGCTACCAAATCGATAGCAGACTGCTGAATTTCAGAAAAAAACTCTCGCTCGATCGCCTTGACTGCTAGAGATTCAACACTCGAATTGACTACCAAACTAATCGACTGCTCTGAGCTACTTTGCGAGATCACAATCACCGAAATATCGGCCTCTCGAAGCGCACGAAAAAGGCGTTCTGCGGTACCCGGCACTCCAGCCATGCCGGTTCCTTGCAAAGTGAGAAGGCTTACTTTTTCTACTACCGTAAATCCTTTGGCTAGACTTTTTTTCGATTTTCCATGGCCGTGATCGGCAATCCAACTCGCGTCGCCAATCACCGTTCCCATTTGATCTGGCCTAAACGTATTCTTAATCCAAATCGGAATTTTACTTTCAATTGCCGGAGCCATTGTCGAAGGATGAACGACTTTCGCGCCGAAAAATGCCAATTCAGACGCCTCACCATAAGAAAGCGATCGAACAACCACGGCATCGGGCACTAACCGAGGATCAGCACTGAGCACACCATCGACGTCTGTCCAAATAACAATCTCTCGCGCCTCTAAAAGAGCACCAAACAAAGACGCAGAATAATCACTGCCATTTCGCTTCAGTGTCGTTGCGACTCCCTCAGGAGTCGACGCCACAAAACCGGTGACCACCACCAAATCGCACTCTCGATTAGCGTCTAGCCAATTTTTCATATTCGAACGAGAAGATTTCCAATCAACCGCCACGGTCATCGACTTCGGTTCTACGATTAAGATTTTTCTGGCATCAATTGACTGAATGCAGTCTTCTAAACTAGACCCCGGTTTCACGACAAATCCGGGCTGAATTCGACTCATTTTATGCAGAACCGATCGCAAAATCTCAGCTGACCACAACTCGCCATGACCCGAAATGAATTCTTGCAACCGATCAGGGCAATATCGAGTCACTTGAACTGCCTTCAGCACGTCACTCAAACCGACGAAATCAGCCTCGAGTCGGGAAAGTAGACTTTCTTGAAGTCTTTTGTCATCAACCGTTTCCTGAGCGCCCTCACCACTACCCTCTCGAAAGAGCTCTCTCACCACCTGGGTGTGCCTATCTTTCAGCGCTTGCGCTTTTGATTGCCAGCTCACATCACCCGTTGCGGCCAATGTGCACAACTCAATCAGCGAATCGGTCACTTTACTCATGGCTGAAACAACGACGGCAGTTCTTGCTCGACTACCCAGTTCAGTTCTCGACCGAATGGCGTCTTCGAATATCAGTTTTGCGACATTGAGATAACGATCAACCCCAGCAACGCTGGTTCCACCAAATTTGTGTACTTTCCAACTCACCGAATCCATCTAGATACTCCCCTCATCGGTAAACTCTAGCTTCCAATACTGAGAAAACTTCTGCCGCCCATCACTTTGCCCCAAGATCAAAGAACTCTTGACGTAAGCACATTCTGGGGTCATTTCACCTGCCCACAAACAACCTTCATCTAAAAGTACCCTTCCGGCCTCGTAGTCTCGCGGATGCGCGCCATACCCGGGCGATCGACTAGCCCCCTCAGACACTACCACGACGGGCGTGTGGGATTTTCTTGCAGCCTGCAGAAACATTCGAAACGACTCTAAATGCGTGGGTGCGGTGCCCGACGGAAAGGTCACCAAAACAAACGCCTCAACGGTGCCAATCAAATTAACGAGGGCTTGTGAAAAAAAACCAGGAGTCAGCCAGGCCATCACCACTTTTTCTGAGAACTCAGGTTCAAATTGGCGTTTTTTGAAACGAGACCTCGTTCCTAAATAATGAATCTGCGTGCCAACCCGAGCAATCGGCAGAGCCTGTGGACTTTGAAAGGCGTCAAATTCAGATGCGCTTGCCTTGCGAACCCTGGTTCCCAAAAACAATTCGTTACCAAAAAAAACACTCACGCCCCTAACCGCTTGCCTTGGGCCGTGGGCGGCAATTTCAACCGCGCAGATGAGGTTTTGTTTCGCATCGGTTCTCAGATCTGACAACGGCTTTTGAGCGCCCGTCATCACCACTGGAATATCGCAATTACCCAGCAAAAAAGAAAGGGCGGCAGCCGAATAGGCAAGCGTGTCGGTTCCGTGTAAGACGACAACACCATCAAATTTCGATAAGTTTTTTTGAATCACTGAGGCCATTTTAATCCACTCAGGTGAACCCATGTGACCACTGTCTTTATTAAAAAGAATTTGAGTGTGACAGTTAGCTAGACTCTTTAACTCCGGAACAAGTTGTCGAAACCGCTTTTTTAGCTGTGAACCGTCAAGGTGAGGAACATCTAAAACCACTTGGGTACTCATGGGCTCTGAGTGCCGCACCATTCCGATCGTACCGCCGGTGTATAAAATGAGAACTGTTTTTTTTCTTTTTATTTTTATATTTTTGTTCACAAGAGTTTCCTAACCCAATGCAATAGTTTTCGTGTTCGATCGGTATAAGGTGGATACATCAACTTGATACCGCTTAAGCGAGACTGATAAAACACTGATTTTTCGTGCGAGAATTCTTTGAAACCGAACTGTCCGTGATACCGACCTTGTCCGCTGGGGCCAATACCACCAAACGGCAAAAACGGATTAGCCAAGTGCAAAGTGACGTCGTTAACGACAACACCCCCTGAGGTGGTTTCGTGCAAAACCCTCTCTACCGTCGGTCGGTTCTGTGAAAAAATATAAAGAGCCAAAGGCTTATCTCGCGAATTCACGAACTCAATTGCCTCACTAACACCCTGGCTGTCATCATATTCAAGAATCGGTAAAACAGGCCCAAAAATTTCATCTTGCATAATCGCATGATGTCCTTTGACTTGGCTGAGAATCATCGGAGGCATGAATTTTTCTGTCTCAGAACCAGGAAGCTCACCAAATCTCAACACTGACCCTTGCTCTATTGACTTTCGAACCGCTGTGGCGATTCGCAAAAAATGTTTTTCAGAAATCAACCGGCAGTAATCTTGCGACGCCTTGAAATCTCCGGTTCCTCGACTAAAGAGCCTGATCACGGCGATTTCGAGGTATTTCACTATCAGGTCTGCCTTTGATTTCGGCACCAGTAAGTAATCAGGCGCAACGCAAGTTTGTCCCGAATTTGACCACTTGCCCCACGCAATTTTTTCTGCTGCTATTTCTAGATCAGCCGTCGAGTCGACAATGACCGGCGATTTTCCACCGAGTTCTAGCGTTACCGAGGCTAGGTGTTCAGCCGCCGCTTTCGCAACAATTTTTCCGACTTTTGCGCTACCCGTATAGAAAAAATGATCAAACGGCAAATCAAGCAACGCTTCAGAGGTTTCGACGCCTCCTTCAAGAACTGACACCACTTCGGGAGCAAAAGTGCGATCACATAATAGTTTAATGATTCGACTTGTTTGGGGAGCCAGCTCTGAAGGCTTGAGAATGACCGTGTTACCTGCGCAGAGCGCCGCCACTAACGGATTAATACATAATTGAAATGGATAATTCCAGGTACCCAGAACCAGCACCTGACCTTTCGGCTCATACCGAATTTCACTGTGGCCTGGCCTTAACGCCAATGGCGTACTCACAGACGTAGACTGAGACCACTCCCACAAATTTTTCAGCGTAAACTCAATTTCACTTAACACGGGTGTGATATCGAGAAGGTCAGTTTCAATCGAATTTCGATGAAGATCGTCATATAGGGCCTGTTCGATTTTTGGCTGCCACTCTATGATTGCTGTCTTCAACCGCCCTAGAAGCTCAAGCCTATATTCAATACCTTTATTTCTAAACTCGAAGCGGTACGCTCGTTGCCGTTCAAACGCTGCCTTTGCTTCAGATACCGTAGCTGAATCACTCATTTTCGTTTCTCCCAAACGTTCAACCTTCGTCAATCGACTGACGACGTGCCTGAAAAAAATGCCTACTAAAACTGGGTGCTGCGAACGAACTCATCATAACTCTTTATCCCCAGTAGCGACAAGGGGTGAAACAGGCTAAACTAAACCAAAATGAAATCATGGATTGAAGACCTTCAGCTTGCACCCCTCACTCCGTTTGACTCGCTAGATCAGCCCGCCATCGGACTCTATCAGGGCACGTTTCTAGAGCCTCGCTTTAGCATTGAGAGACCGACCGAAGGCCTGAAAAATAAACTACTGGCTAAACTCAAATCTTCTTTCACACAGAAAAAATGGCTCTATTTTTTTGTGGCCTCCCCCGATGTGGCTCTATCTGGGGCTATTGTTGACCTAGGATACGCTGGAAATGCGTTTTGCTCACTGATCGACTTGAAAACCGGTGAAATGATTTTCGATCACTCCTGGCTCGGAGTACCAAAACTGCAGTCAAAAGTAGGGAATCGTTTTTTTCCTGATCTTCAAGCCACTTTTGACAATTTTTCGACTTCAGATGAAAAAAAAGTACGTATCAAACTCACCCCCGCAGCCGACCCCGATTCGTTCTTGCTTTCAGTCGAAATTGAAAATGCAATCAAAGCCAATCTTCGACTATCGAATAAAAATCGGCCACCGATGATTGCACTCGCAAACCCGACCTCTTCTCGGCTGACCTACACTCAAAAACTCAATTTACTAAAAGCTGAAGGGTCAATTCTCGTTACTAACCATGGAGAATATCGATTTGACTCAGACTCTCTTCATACCTATGCTGGCCTCGACCTCACAATCGCCCACCCTCTTCACCAGACCGAGTGGAATTGGGCTTTTGCTGGCGGCCAAGAACTGGGTCAGCACGAACAAATCGGTTTCAACCTGGCAGCCGGAAACCACCTGGGCGGCTTGAATGAAAACTGCCTTTGGCTAGGCGAGCGCACGTTAGAGTTGCCTCCGGTGCGTTTTATCAATGATAAGAAAGATCGTTCTCAGCCCTGGAAAATCATTAGCCCAGACCGAGCCGTACAACTTGAGTTTCGCCCACTGAATTTGCACGCTGAAGATCGAAACTTGATTTTGGTCAAAACCGAATTTGAACAGTGGTTTGGCCGATACTCGGGCACAATTCAGCTCAACACGGGGCACACTTTGGTCGTTGAAAACTTGACTGGCGTCGCTGAAGAACAGAAGGTCAGGTGGTGAACGAAACGATCAGCCTCAAAAAATGTAGTTTTCTTGTCTACCGGGCATTTGACCTCGCTGAAGAAATCGATCTCGAACGAGTTCAAGAAATCAGTGAACTAAAAAATGTGAGCATCGGAAGCTCAATCACGCAAAAAGGTAAGCGCCTCGCATTCACACGACCGACAAAGAAAACTCTCATCGTTCGAAATCCCCCACTTCATCTAGAATTGGGCATCACTTCAATTCAAGTGGGAGACCTCTTTTTTGAAGCGCCCACCTCGGTTAAGTTTTGGGATTATGGGGCTCTCACCATTCTTTATCGATTAGAGCTTCCCGAGGGAACTGCATTAGAAACGCTTCTCGAAATTTCAACGCAGCTACAGGCAAACGTGGGCACTGAAGACAACATCGATCAAATTGCGAAAAAGCAGGTGTCTGAAATTAAACTAGTCTTTGATGCGGCATTCACTCGCCCAAATCACACTGACCTATCAGAAGATTACTCAATTGTTTTCATCGAGTCTTTCGAATCACTCACACCAGAGCAAGGCATCGAGTGGTTACTCAAACACGGCCCCATAGCTGAATTGATCTTAGGTGAAAAAAAAGGAATTCTATCGACTCACAGCAAAGAGAGTATTTTAGAAGCTGTATTTCAATATGCTAAGTCAGACCTCACCGTTATCGATTGGAATGCCTCTGTGGTTGTCGAACCATCGGGCACTTTAGACATTCCCGACCTTCTCGAATTTGCGCTTTCTCACCTTCTCGAATTTCGTTATTTCGATCACTTGATTGACGACAAGCTGAAACTACTTTACGACTCACTAGAGCGAGAACGCCACACCTTTTTTCGAAGTCGTTTTGCTAAATTACTCAGAGAAGCCAATCAACGGTTTCTTGAAATTTCTGAATTCACCGAGCGGGTTAACAACTCACTAAAAGTCGTCGGTGACTACTACCTAGCTGTCTTATTTCGTGAAGCGATTAAGCAGTTTCGCATTTTAGACTGGCAAAATACGGTTACCAGAAAAAATCGAACCTTAGCCGAAATTAGCGAACTGGTAGAAGGCGAAATGAACGTTTTTCGCGGCCACACCCTAGAACTGGTCGTGATTGGCCTCATTACCTTTGAAGTCATCTCAACTATTGTCAAATCTGTGCCACATTAGCTGACAGTAAATCATAAAATTCGCTTAAATTGAGTTACACCAAATCACCAGGTGATAAACAACACCCTTGAACCCCCTCTACTTTGACTGCCCTCACCGTCTAATGATACCAGGCGTCAGGGAGACACCGTGCAACTCAAGAAAAACTCACTCTCAATTTTAACCGCAATCACGCTAGGGCTAAACTGCCAAGCGGCCTTCGCCGGTAGCGTGGCGATACCCATTCATTCACTTCAAGCCCCGGCAGCCGACCTTTTGGATGAAAATAAGAACCCCATCGACCGCGATGAGGCTGCCGAATTAGAAAGCAAAGGAATCGACCTCAGCGTTTACGATCCTAGCGAGTCTGATGCTTGGCAGTCAAAGGCTTACGCCGACAATCTCGCATTTCCAGAAGAGAAAGCTCAGGTGGAGTTCACCGAGAATACCTCCTTCATTAAAGGCTCGACCAGAATTCGAGTGTCAGTTGATTTACCTAACCTAGGCACCCAACATTATTACCTAGTGATCGGTTTATCGAACCCTTTTGTCATCGCTGAGGCGGCGACTCTTCGAAAAACAGGATTTCGAGTTCCCCTTCCAAAATATTACAATAACCTCACCGTCAATTTTCCGAGCGTAGAAAAAAGAGAACGGTTTCTCGATTCGATCTCAGACACCACCCAAACCGCACGCACTCGTTGGACCGTCGATTACAAAGAAAAAGAACAGACCGTAACACTTCAAGGCGCCATCCTTGAGCCCATTCAAGGTGACCTGTTTAATTTTCAATGGGGTGCCCTTTCACCCAATAGAATCAAAGGGCACCGAGCACTGCGCTCACTCATTGTGCCGTACTCCTTATTTTATCTCACTGAAGGCATCAACCTTTATAGCTGGGAAGCCGGAAAAGTCATGAGTGACAACGTGGTTTTGAGCGCAAAAACGCCAGAAACCTTTACCGAAACTAGCTTCGCAGATGCGAGGTGGTTTGTCAGAAAATTAGCGAAACTCACTCGTAAAGACTTCTCAGAGATCACACAAGCCTCAGGCATGCCCGATGATATTCAAGCCATCTTGACCGAAAAACTCATTTCAAGGCGCAACGATTTGATGAATCTTTTTTCGATCAAATCGCCCTACATTCCCTACAACCCACACCTTTCGATCGGAAAAGTAGAAAACGGCAAAGTCACCGAAGCTTTTTATCCAGGCTATCCGTTTCACTTTTCAATTGGCGACCCCCAATCGCCGCTAAGGGCCTCAGAGGTTGCCAGGTACTTTCTCACCAAAGGCATTGGCTCAGGACTCTCATTAGCTACGAGCAAGCTCAATGAAAAACTTTTGAGTTTCAGCGATCCGAGCTCACTACACGACACTTACAAACAAAAAGCCTTTCAAAATTTTGTCGACTTCGCACAAGCCCACCCAGGGCAGCCCTATCACATGCCCGTTGAAACCTGGGGCGGTCCGATCGGCGGCATGACTTTCAACGCATCGAGAAATTTGGTTAGCGGCACCTACTACGGCAGCGACGCCCCTGTCCAGCTAGTTGACTCAATTGCAGTCGGAGTCAATGCTGGATACTACCTTGGCATCGAAGGCGTTCCTAATGTCATTCCGTCTTTTTCTGGCAACGTGAGTTTCCAGCGTTCGCTATTGCACATCAGACCAGTTGCCGACATGAAGTCTGCCCTCAAGTATGACTGGCGAAATATTTTTGTGCCACGATTTTTGAGTTCACTGGGAGTGGTTCTTCAAACAGCTTTAGATCAAAAAGAAGACGCCACCAATGAAACGTTCAAAGACCAATACCGTAAATTTCTAGATGAATTTAAAGAGGGAGAAATCTACGTCATTTCTGATTCAATCGGAGGGTCACTAGGGGCGCAGGCGACCATTCCCATTCCGATTTTTGCGAATCCAGCTACGTTCGTTTTTAACCCTACGATTTCAGCGGGGGTGTCAACTCATCCGATGTTAATCAAGCGAACCACACTCACTCGCACTAAAGATGGCGTGCAAGTATACATTGAAAGTGCAAAAAGCACTTCATTAGAATTCACCTTGAGCGTCGATTGGTATGTGAACCTACTCAGTTTCGCGAGATCAGGAAAACTGGCTTCAGCACACGTTGACGCCTACCTTCTCGATCAAAATGACAGCTACCTTGAACACTCTAGACAATTGCTAATCGCACTTAAAAATCTCATCGTTGAAAATAACCCAGAAGTGCTTTCTGAGAGTTTTCCGCACTGGAACCTCGACCACAAGAGCCGCTCAATTTTAAATAAAGCAAAAGTACTCGTTTGGAAGTGGGTAGGCATTCAAGAGATTCATCGATTAACGGTTTCACCACCCGATCACCCTGAGGCCGCCCGTAGTTTTATTTCGATAAAATCAACTCATTCAAGATCAAAAGACTACCTCTCGGTGCTCATCGATTTGACTAAGACTCTAACCAAGGGATTTGTCGATATCTCGAATTTCGAAGGCACCTCAACCTCGGCTGCCGGAGTTACCGGCTCGTCAATTTACACTAGCGTGACCACCGAGGCCGAACTCACCGATAACTACAATCACGACCCCGTCACTACTTTTGAGCGACACTGGACCGGCGGCCGCATGAAAAAAGCCGAATTTTTCAAAATTCTCGACATGCTCGAATCGAGCGTGAGTGGCCTCGAGATTTCAAATGAACTGGCTCCAAAATCACTGATCAACCGCTCAGAATTTACCACAATGCAAGGCCTTCAACTCTATGACATCAGTTCGACGTTTGTGGTCTACCAAAAAGGCCTCGATGCCATCAGAAGGCTCGTACTAAAACACACTGAATTGCCCGGTTTAGTCTCTGAACTTGAATCGATTGAAGGCGCTGAAAACTTAACCCAGTGGTGTAATTCGGGCCCAGTGAGACGAAAAAACGCTTGGACCCACCGCTACCATTATAAGATTACCGAAGGCAATACGCGCTACTCTTGGACCTGCCTCAAACCCTGGATGATTGCGGCACTTGACTTGCGGCAAGTACTCAAACACCAAGGATACAGTCCTTCACCAGACTTCGATGACGAAACAAAAGTCACCACCGAACTCATGGATCCAACCCCCTACAGCCGTTCAGAACTCGAAACCAATGTCGGCATGATGTCAGCTCAAGTCAGAAGACTTCAAAGCTCAATGCCACTGAAAGACTTTGTGAGGATTCTAGGACGCGAGGGATACTTTTTTCAGATTCGAGTTTCTGGATTTCGCACTCACGACGAAAACGGTGATAATGAGTATTTTTCAAACTCACTTGGCACATTCGATGACAAACAAGGCGCCGGCCCCATGCATGACCTCGTTAGCAAGTACGGAATTTCAGCTAACGAAGTCTATGCTCGCTACCTTACGGAAGGGTTTTAATGAATTACCTCAAATCCTTCCTCATCACCCTTTCGGCCTTAACTTTGGCGCAAATCGCTGGGACACCTCAAGACGCAGCTGCAGGGGCTACGTTTCTTGTTTCAGGCAACTCAACCGGCCTCGCTCAGTTTCGTAAGGCATTCCAGCAGCTGAGCGAGAAAAAGGCTATCAAGGCCACCGTGACTCAGCTTTTTGAACCGGGCGAAATCGAATCACTCAAAGCCTTAGGAATTCAATCGATTGGTGAGACTCTAAAAATTGAGCTGAACTCTAATAAATCTCAAGACGACGAACTCAAACTCAGAAAGCTCATCGACGCTTTTAACTCAGTCAATTCAAGCAAAATTACCCTTGAGCTCAACGATTTGGTCAACCCGCTACAAGCTGAGGCCACCGCCCCAAAATTTTCTGACCCACTTTTTAACCGCCAGTGGGCTCTTTTAAACACTGGCAAATCGATCCCTTTATTAAAAAGTGACTTGAGTTCGACGCTCGTTGAAGGCGTTGCGGGCGAAGACATCGGCTTAGCGGGCTTGCCCTCACTTGGATTAAACGGCGCGCCTCGCAGACTCGTGAAAGTGGCTGTGTTAGATACCGGAATCGATTTCTCTCACCCCGATCTTTTGCAAAGCGTGTACAAAACTGAATCAGAGTGCGCCGCACTTGAACTCTACCGCCAGTGTTTAAAAACAAAACCCCAAAATGAATGCGACGCGACCTACGCAAAACTCGACACCGACAACAACGGGTATCCACTCGATTGCTCGGGTTGGAATGTCACCGCCGGAAAAAATGCAACCACTGGAGTCTTTGGCAGCCCACTACCCAATGATGACGCCGGCCATGGCACTCACGTGTCTGGCATCATTGCTGCTTCAGCTAATCAAATCGGCATCGCAGGAGTCAGTTCTTACGCTAGAATCGTGCCCATAAAAATCGTCAAATCTTCACCCAATCAGCCGATTCGTCCGCAATCTGAAGGAGACTCTGAAACAGACCCTGAGAAAGACGAGCAGGCCAGTCAACCGGGATCTCAGCCAACCTTACCAGGGTCCCAAGAATCTCAGCTCAAATGGTCTTCAGGTTTTGTCGATGTGATTGCCCGAGGACTACTTTACGCCCTCAAGTCAGGCGCCGAAGTCGTGAACCTTTCACTCGCTTGGCCATCGATGGTTGACAGCACTGTCATGCGCACCTTGATTGAAACAGCGGTTGCGAGACATGTGATTATCGTAGCTTCATCAGGCAATGACGCCACTGATTCGCGGGTATTTCCCTGTTCATACACAGGCGTCATTTGCGTCGCCTCACATAACCCCGACGGAAAACTTTCACACTTTTCAAACTACGGCCCTTTTGTTGACATCGCTGCTCCCGGTCTTCGCATCTTGAGTACCTGGCTCACGACCCAAACCGAAACGACTTTCTTAGAAGTCATCGGCTACGAGTATAAGAATGGCACATCGATGGCTTCACCCTTTGTGGCAGGAGCAGCGGCCGAGATGCTCTCACGTGGATTTTCTGCCGATGACGTCAAAACGAGACTCTTAAGCCTTTCTCGCAAAAATCAAAACGCGATTGGCAACCTAGACCTAAAGAAAGCGATTACCGAAACTCCGGTAGCGACCTTCACGCTTTCAAAAAAACAGGTTTTTACCAAAGAACTTTTTGCGAGTGACACTGAATTCACAGTCACTACAGAGCTCACAAACATCGGCAAAGAAATCGAAGAATCCAGTCTGACGTCAAACGTTACCGTTGAAGCGGTTTCAGTACCCGGAATAGAAATCGCACAATCCTCTAAAGTAGCGGTACAGTTGTCTTCGGCCGCGCCAGTGCCGATGCTTTCAAAACAAAAAATGACGTTAACCATACCACTCAAGGTGACCAATTTTGAAGACCTCGAATCGAAATTTAGTCTCTCCATCAGAATCGATTCTGATTCGGGCAGACAAGTCATTCAAGTGCCTATCGAACTCAGTCGAAAGCTAGATACCGAACACCTTCCCGAAAACTCGAAGTCAGTCACACTACCCGTCACTCTGTCGGCAGGAACCGAGTTTTTTGTCATCGATCAGCAGAGCCAAGAATCGATTCGCTGGGCTGGATACGATGATGCGACTCAACTTTTGAGTTTCATCGATTTTGAAAATCCAACGAAGTCGAAGCAACTCAAATACCCTCTGGGAGTCATGGGAGCTGAAATTCTACAAGCTGTTCTGGTTGATGCTTTGGGCTTGGGCACCAAGCAACTTGCTCTGTTAGTTCGCTTGCCTCCTCCGATTGGAAAAAAAGAGCAGCCCTTTCGGTTTGATTTTCTCGATCAAAATTTGAAACTGATTTCGCAGTGGAATATCGATAACCAAGTCTCAGCCCTCGCAGACAACTATTCATGGGCAGCAAATGCCCCTGACTCGCCTGCACCGAAGGGGTTTTCTCCTGTTTGGCTAGCTTTTGGTGGCACGCCACCCAGCGAGATCAAGAAAGCCAATCCGTGGGAACTCGCCGAAAACGGCGGCGTCGAACCTGAGACCGCCCCCAACTATCACTTGTACCGATTCGATGGCGAGGGATTGCACACAATCGCCCCACCTGACGGGCAACGATTCATTCAACTTCTCAATCAATCTGATTTAGAAAAACGCAGCGGCATCATTCCGGTCTTGATGGCAAAAGGTGACGACTACCACTTGGCTTATCAAGAAGGTTTGCTGGTTCAAAATCGGGTCACTCAAAGAAGCTCTTTAAAGTTAGAAAAATTTCGAATGCTTTTTAGCCACTTGCAAAGTGTACCGGTCTTTTCGTTAGACCCCGAATCGCGTGAGACACAAGACCGCTCACCGCTCACTGTATTTTCAGGAAGTCTACGAACCGGATCGATTCGCATGACGGGCGTTTCACGCGCTGCCGCTTCGCCGGTTTTCGCTCCTGATACCACAGTTGAACCCATCAGCGAGTTAGACTCAGCGATGGAGATAACGGCCGCCTACCTGAGTGCGACCTCTGTGCCTTCACTCTCGTTTTTCACTCAAACACACTACCGACTGCAATTCACTGAAGTCACCAAAACCGCGACATCAACTCTGAGCGCTTCACTTGAGCGATTTAGCTTCTTACCTTCTTTTATTTTTAGTCGCAGTTTTTTTGGAACGACCGTCAAAACAACCACCGGAACCGTACCCGCCCTTTACTTGCCACCTCTGTTCACTCCCTATACTGAAATGTGGATCGTCAAAGATCATCGGCTTACCCGGCCTGCGAGACTGCGCTTTGACCCTAAGCAAATGGGTTGTCGCGACATCTTGTCACTCAAAGGCTCAGCTCTGTATTTTTTCTGCGGTCAGACCGCCAAAGAACCGTCGATTTTGCAAATAAAAATGTGATCAAGAAGCATTGAACTACTGAAGTCTATCAGTTAGATTTGAGTAACTATGGAACTGACTCTCATCAAGACTGGACTGAACGACATTGATTCACAACACGAACAGCTCATTGGATGCATTAACGATCTTGCCAAAAGCGCAGGAACCGAAAACGCAAAAGAGGCCGTCAAGATCGCACTCATGCGCCTTTCTTACTATGCCGTCAGTCACCTCGCTTACGAAGAACAGGGCATGACTTTTTTCGGATACCCAAGGGCAGCTGAGCACATCGAACAGCACCAATTCTTTGTTCATAAACTTGAAACGATCACAGAAAAAATTAAACAAGGACTAAACACCCCAGCAACCGACCTCTTGATCTTCATGCGTGAATGGTTACTGACCCACATCGGCAAAGAAGATGTCTTGTACGCTGAATTCTTGGTCAGCTGCAACGCCGCCCCAAACTACAAACCACCGGTCTGAGCACTGGTCTCACTTCATCACCAGCCGACTGGTGTCATTTCACCTCTATTGTTGTTGGAAATCGCAAAATTGCACTTCTAAAACTCCACACTGCACAGATTTCAAAATATATACACAGCAAGTCATCTACCCAAAGTGCTATTTCTACTAACCTATTAAAAAAACTTTAAAAACACCAAAGTCATCAAGTGTTTGGCATTCGAATTGCTCATGCCCTGACCAAGGAGATTAGTTATGAAATTGACAACAAAAATGCTTTCAACCCTAATTGCGACTGCAACCCTGGGACTCAGTTCTTTATTCACCACCGGCTGCGTGATCACCACCTCGGGTGGCGGCACCATTTACTATGGCGGCTGGTATGACGTGTACGGCAGCTACTGCGGCACCACACTTCGCCCTGGCTGTAACTTCTATTCAGACGGCAGTAAGATCATCGACATTGAAGATCCGTACTACAGCGCCGGCAACACCATTTACTACGGCCTTTGGACCTACAACGATTCATTCGGCTACCCACAAGCCTACACCGGCTGGGGATGGCAAAGCTCAAATGGCATTATCTATGACCAATACGGCTATGCTTTAAACGAAGAAGGCGCATCTGAAACTCGTGAACTCACCGCTGAAGTCGCACAAAAAGAAGAAGACACTGCTAAAGCAGCTGGTAAACTTTTCTCTGAAAAATACGCTCTTTCTGAAGACGTTGGCGTTCACATCGCTAAGACCCTCTCTGATTGGGCAACTCTTTCACGTCGCGCCAATCGCGCACGCACTGAAGCCGACATCGCTGACTTCAGCAAACGCCTTTACGGTGTGAGTTTAGAACAAACCACCGTGGCTCTCGAAACAGCTAAGAAGGGTGACGCTAGCGCACTCGTTTCTCTCAACTCTGATGTCGCTCAATTCTGGGGAACCGACGCTCAGACTTCTGCAAAGATTCTTAAGAATTGGTATCGTGCCGAGCTAAATGAACTGAACGTTCAGTAAGCTTAAGCATTCGATGCACAATTAGGAATGGGCCCTTAGCGGAACTTGCCCCCTGCTTTGGGCCCTTTTCTTTTTTGGAGAACGCAGTCTACGAATTTAATAGCGCTCAAAAATAGAATTGTGAGCATGCGTTCTCTTCAGCTTCACATACCCCAGCTTCTCAAACTCAATTCCGTCATGGGTTTCAATGATCACAAGTTTTGGCCAGAGTGACTCGGGGGCCGTCTTGAAGAAATGATTCATCGCCACGCTTTCGTAGCCTTCGATGTCAATCTTAAGCACATCAACTTGGGTAACTGACTTTTTTCTCAAAACATCTAATAACGGCTCGCAGTGAATTTTAACCTGAGAAGAGCCTGCACTCGAAATCACGGTCGCACCACCTAGGTGAGAAGGATCAAAATACAAAGTCAAGTCTTGCACTTTGTCAGACACTCCGATGGGTAACGCCTGAATAAACGACTCGAGACCATTGAACTTCAAGTTCGTCACATACCGATCAAACATCAATGGGTTCGGCTCAAATCCTAATACGATTCCTGTTTGGCCCATGAGTTTGGCGGCAAGCAAACTGTAAAACCCCGTATTTGCGCCAATATCGATGAAGGTTGATCCGGGCTTGAGTCTCTCAGTGAGTAACTCAATTTCTTCGTGCTCATAGTAAAACGGAATAAATAAAACAAACCGATCACCCAGATTTTGGTGAGGGTAAAACCGACACTTGATACCAAACGGCTCGGCATCGACGATTTGCCGATGTCGCAGTGCAAACTTTCTCAGCACGATCGCAGTTTTCAACTGAAACCAGCCGCGATCGAAACGTTGACAAAGACGGTGTGAGCTCAAAGAAATTCCAGACAAAGCGTATTTTCCATAAACAGACTGATTGTCTGAAGCGCAGTGCACCAATGATTGACTCATGATTGACGAAGTATCACCAAACGGCTTTTTTTTTTAGTGAAATGCTTAAGATTGTACAGTAGCCATTACCTCAAATGGCAAACACACCAACCCCCATCACTCAGCCTCCCCGAGAACTCACCTCACGTCTCCCCGTAACAGCCGTTATTTGGCTGGTTTCGGTCTGCGTTCTGATCATTTTAATGATCTGTGTTGGCGGCATCACCCGACTCACTGGCTCAGGACTTTCAATCGTTGAATGGAAACCCATCATGGGCGCCATACCGCCTTTAAACGAAGCTGACTGGCTCGATGCGTTCAATAAGTACAAAGCGTTTCCGCAATTCAAACTCGTCAACGCGGCAATGACGGTATCTGAGTTCAAGTTTATTTTTTTCTGGGAATGGTTTCATCGACTCTTGGGTCGAGCGATTGGCATTGCCTACCTACTGCCTCTCGGTTTCTTCGTCACAAAATATCGATTCACTCGTGCGATCAAGAATCAGCTTTTTCTAGGGTTCTTCTTGGGTCTGCTTCAGGGCCTCATGGGCTGGCTCATGGTCATGAGCGGGTTGGTTGACATTCCGCGAGTGAGCCACTTTCGCTTGGCAGCACATTTTATGTTGGCGATTGCCATTCTGGGATACCTCACCTGGATCATCTTAGATCACACCCGACCACAGCGAACGTTGGCACCTGTGCGCAGCAATCGTTTCAACGCCATTGCTGTCTACTCTGTCGGTATCCTAACCCTCATTCAGCTCACCTGGGGCGCATTCACGGCAGGTTTGAAAGCCGGATTTGGATTTAACACCTACCCACTCATGAATGGCCAATGGGTTCCACTCGATGTTTTTTTTCAACTTGAAAATTCACTCAGCGTTTTCATTTCACACCCACCAGCCGTGCAGTGGGGACACCGAACTCTTGGGCTCGCGCTCCTAGTGTTAACTCTCGTGGCTTGGCTAGGTAGCGCAAAACGGGTCAATTTTCAGGTAACTACCCAACCCACAAACACCCACGAAAGTAGCACACTTTCGAGAAGCTTTTTTCTGGTCTTTTTGGCGACGTCTATTCAATTTTGCCTGGGTATCGCAACCTTGGTGTTGATCGTACCCGTCACGCTCGCAGTGACTCATCAACTTGGCGGTGTACTCGTGTTTTTAGCGACAGTGAATCTAATGCATCACTACAAGATGACGGCAGCCACCTCACTAGAACAACCGTTTTAGCGTCTTCAAACTCTCTATCGCCGAAACTGGGCCATCTCTCAGGTCACAAAGTTTTTCGATCTCAAACGGATCAAACTGCTCGGGCGCGCGCGACACATCAACGTACTCAGATTTTGGTCGCAGATTTCTGTGATCGAAATCCCGGGTCGACTTCCAGCGCGAATACTCAGTGCAGTAGCGAGGCCGAAATTTATTCAAATGAGTCTTCACCGCACCCAACAAAGGCTCAGTATACGAGTTCGGATTATAATACTCATCCCAATCATCACTCACATAGTCTGACATGTGAAACGGCCTTAACTGTACAATTCGCACCCAAGGATAACTCGAATTGCCTCGAACAATTTTAAACATGGGGTCTTTCACCACGTGGCCACTCGCTGTGGCTACTAAATCACGGTAAAACTCAAACCCATTGAAATTGGCGGCGAGATCGGCAAACGAGAAAACTCCGTCGGCTTGCTTACCGATGTAGCTAGCCTCAGTTTGAGTGCCGTAAGCCGCTGCAATATCTGGCCGAGCTCCATGATCACTTCTCACGTACTCGCGGTAGCCCAGCCGAAAAAAGTGCGAAAGCTTGTCAGCACCGAATCGGTGTCCATTCACCTCAAAAGTAGCAGCCACTATTTTTCCGACCCACTTTGAAGCGGCATCAAATGCAAACATTCTAAAAATTGAGGGCAGTCCCTCGACCATCGTTCGGTACTGAGAGTAAATCGAAACGAATTTCTGATCACCATCCATAAAGACCGGGTAAACACCGTATTCATCGACCAATTCTTCTCGCATCCATTTTTCTAGTGGGGTGCCGAAAATCATTTTATCGACTGAGTGCTGGGCTAGAATATTTGCCCGCAATACACCTGCAATCTTTTCATCAGACCACTTGCCTTTGATGCTGTTTTCGGTGTTGACCCTGGCAGTTTCTAACCACTCATTGAGGCGTTCGTCCATCACATCACCGACATCTTTGAGGCCTCGGTCTCGGTAAGTGAGTTGATCGGTTTCGTAGGCAAATGAAGCCGACGACAAGGCGAGAGTAACCATCGATGCGATGGCGGCTTGTTGAATCGTTCGTTTTTTGAACAATGGTCTTTTTGTGGTCTGCATTGAAATATTCCCTTTGACCTAGATCTAGCTGGTTTAGTCGAAGAGGTCAAAATAACGCCTCAAGTCATGCACGCGGTGAAATCAATTGTCTCATCGAGCAAACCCTTGACTGAGGCTGCCTTTTTAAGGCACATGAGGCCTACCTTATGTCAAAATACGCTTACACTTTCGATGACGTTTTACTGGTGCCCAGCTACAACCATTACGAATCCAGACGAATGGTCGACACTTCGGTCACCGATAAGACGGGTAAATTGACACTCAGTCTACCTGTGATGACGTCAAACATGGACACAGTCACAGAGAGCGCGATGGCTAATTTCATCGGTGAAAAAGGCGGCATTGGCGTACTTCATCGATTCATGTCGATTGAAAAAAACCTAGAAGAATACAAACTCTGCAAACACAAAACTTTCGTTTCAGTCGGCTGCACCGAAAAAGACCTCGAGCGCGCCGAAGCACACTATAATGCGGGTGCGCTTTATTTCTGTGTCGATGTGGCTCACGGACACGCCAAGTATGTTGGCAAAACATTAAAGCGACTTCGCGACTTATTACCTAATGCTTGTTTAATGGCGGGTAACGTCGCTACCTACGCTGGCGCCGATTACTTGGCGAACTGCGGAGCCGACATCATTAAAGTCGGCATCGGCGGCGGCTCAGTTTGTAGCACACGCATCAAGACAGGGTTCGGAATTCCGATGATCACATCGATTCAAGAGTGTTCAAAAGTCGACCGCTCACTCGTGGCCGATGGTGGCATTCGAACTGCTGGTGACATCGTGAAAGCTCTGGCTTTCGGAGCCGACTTCATCATGATTGGTGGCATGCTCTCGGGCACTCGGCCAACACCCGGCCCGGTCATTACCAATGCCGCCGGAAAAAAAGTCAAAGCCTACCGCGGAATGGCGAGCCGTGAAGCTCAAGAAGATTTCATGGGCGGAATGTCTGAATGGAAAACAGCCGAAGGAGTCGCCACCGAAGTGACTTACCGTGAAGACGAAGAAGCCATCATTGGCGACATCATGGGCGGCTTACGCTCAGGAATGACCTACGGTGGTGCTGCGACGATTAAAGAACTGCAACGCAAACTCGATTACATGATCGTGACCGCTGCCGGCAGAATTGAAAGCCTGCCACACAAGACCCTGAACCATTATTAAACAACCAAAGGAGATCGTTATGAAAAATCCACTCAATGCCCTGACCTCAGCCTTCGTCCTTAGTGTCATTTCTTTGTTTTCAGTTGCCGCTACTCACTCAGCCGAGGCCGCTGGCTTTTGCTGGGCACAAGTGCCATCAGGCGTGAATTGCACCGTGATCACCAACTCAACACCCATCACTTTTGGTTTTACTTGCACCGCTTGGGCCCATAGCCAAAGCGCCAGCAAATGGGGCAGCTACCGAAATGCTGACATCAACGTCGTTCTAGCTCAACAAATCGAAGCGTGTAACTACGTTAATGGCCAAAACAAGTACGAGTGTTTCATCACCGAAACTTGCCCGACAACGAGTTCACTACGCCCTACTCACAAGGCTCTATTCGCACCAGACATGACCGCTGCCGTTTCGGGCTGTGTTGACGTCGCTGCCGTTGAGTATTTGGCAGCACTCAGAACCGTTGGCGCAGGCTGCGGAATTTCTCCAAAAGCCGTCGCTACGATGCCTTGAATAGGTAACGAAGATTACTCTTCTGCCATCAGGAAATTGGGACAAACGGTGCCAACGCCTTAGGAAGAATCTTAATTCCTAATTTTTCACATTTGTGCCGTAACTCTTTTTCGTCGGCGTGACTGGTGACCAAAACCGCTTGTCTGTTGACACCAATCATGTCGATCACTTCTAGGCCCGTAAGACCTGAGCCGATCAATTCGTAATCACACAAGTAGAGTGTGCTAGAACTCGAGCCGAGAGTTGATCGATACCAATCCATAAATACTTTGGTTTCATAAAAATGATGTAGTGTCGTTTGCGAGTGAGACTTAAACCGATCAGTCCAAATCTCATGAATCGATGGATCATCGTCCAGCACAACAATATCAATAGCGTCACTGGGAATCTTGACCTCATCGATGAACCAACGTGGAGCTGAGGCAAGACCTACACTAAGAGTCACACAAGTGCCTTCACCTAAAACCGACTCGATAAGTAGCGATCCTCCCCAACTTTCAACAGACTTTCTGGCATGATATAAACCCAACCCATTGCCATTTTCTTTGCCATGAGTCTCGCCACGCTCGCCCAGTTTCGAAAGTACCTCCCGAGAGATTCCCTTTCCATTATCCTTAATTTCTATCACAGCTCGACCTGAATTTTTATTTAATGAAACTGCAACTTCGCCACCACATTCACCAAGCGATTCAATGGCATTGTTCAATAAATTAGACAAAACTCTTCCAAACTCAGTAGGCTGAATCTGAGCAAACAGGCCGTAAGACTTAGAATGATCAAAATCGATTTTCAAACCTACCCGATTCGCCATCTGAACTCGTTTTTGCGAAACTGAGGCACCAATCAACGCCGAAAGCAATTCAACTGAGCCGACCTCATTTGAAAGCCCAACCCCCACGCTACCACTGGCGCGAGCCACTTCTTTGCCCTCTGGTAAGGTGCGGTTCCTTTCAAGAATATTAGTAGCAATATCTCTGATCCGGTTAGCTGCAGTTCTGAGCATGACTCTACTTTGTTCGTCAAGCCCCTTAGCACTGTGAACGACAGCAGCCAACGTGGCCAGCGGTGACCCAATATCGTGCGAAACTTGAGCGGCCAACGCTGATAAGCCCTCGGCGCGCTCAACCCTTTCAGCAACGAGCCTTCGCTCCCAAAGAATCTTTGATCTAAACCAATGCAGACCCAAATAGACACAAAGCAAAGTCGAAAAACGAGCAACCCAAAGAAGCACTAAGAACAAGCCATCTGTAGTCGAAAAATAAGTTAGCCTCCAAGTGCTCCCATTGATTCCGGCGATCTCGGTCGATATTTCGTGCCCGTACACATTAACGAAGTTACGCTTGCAGCCGCCCTTGAAACTCAAGTCTAAAAACCTCTGACGAACAGGCGATACTTGTTCAAGGACTGGACATCGAACCAGTCCAAGAGACTCAAGATTATTGATTGACCTTGCTAACAAATAAGGATCAGCCAAATCACTTTCCCTACTCAGAAAGCTTCTGACACTCACCATGATTCTATTTGAACTGTGCACCTCAGCGAGATAGAACGCGCCTTCAATTAAACAAAGGCCAACTGAGCTAAACAATACAAAACGCCCAACTATACTGGAAAGAATGTAATTTAGTATCTTAGTTTTAACCATGTGTACCTAGTAAACAAAGCGGTTCACTGACCCAAGTTGCCACCCTAACGCTTCTTGCATCACAAAAATACACCAACAACTTGAGTGTCATAGCTTTTCCACAGCAAAATTTTTGGATCAGGCCACTCAGATTTGACATTGGGATCCGGAATTTGCTTGATCGCAGAATCACCGTCGTTTCCAAAGTGCAAAAGTCGCTGAAAAGGCAATTGCTGAGCTTGCGGGTAACGTTCAAAATTTTCAAAAACATTCAAGTGCCGCCAGGCTTCAGTGAATGCATGTGCCCAAGGGTCTTCATTGACCATACACACTTTCGACCCTGGAAAAACCCCGCCGCCTTTCTTACAGATGACGATGCCGAGCTTGAATCTCTGCCAGCCATAACCCGGGACTGATACCCTAAAGATCTTTTGAAACTGCTGATACGAGTCAAATTTCGAAGAATAGAACTTAGCCAAACCGGTAACAGCACCCGCCTCGCTCGAGACTTTTGGCAAGCTAAACTTCTCATCTATCCACTTGGACCAAGCCCAACGCTCAAGGCCTTCGGCTAAAGCACGAAATGAGGTTGGCTCATTCTCGAATCCAGCAGCAAAACCACAAGAAGAATTGTATTTAGTAATCAAAAAGTCTTCTGCTTCTGAAGAATTTTTTAGTTTATCGACTAAAATTCGCTCTAATGTTTCAGCAAGCGCAATCTGGCGTGCGGTATTTTTATCGAGGCTCGTCCCGCCGCCAATTGCCATTTCGCCGGTCACACTAATAGTTGAATGCCACCCGAGCAACTCACCATCGATCGCCTTAACTGGTGATTCTGTGATCCCCGATAGACCCGAAATCAAATTGAGATACTCTTGAGTCATTGAAGTACTCACTCAGTCACCTTCAATGTAATGAACCGTGGCAAGCCCATTGTTGGACTGATCGTATTCTTGTCAACCTTACTGTTAATGAGCCAACTTTGCCCTGTATGATAGAGTGGCAAAACTACAGCGTCGTCGGCCACAGCCAACTCAAAACGCTCACGCAGCTCATTCGAAATTTCAGAAAGCGAACTGTGACCGTGAATAATTTTACAGATTTCGCCACTTGGATCAGGAAAACTAATTCCCAGGCTTGAACAAAACATCATATTAACAGCCCAGTCTTGAATCTGAGCGCCAACTTCAACAATCGCAGGCCTTATATCAAAAAAGTTATTGCCGTAGCGACGTTCTTCCCATGCTGGATCAGTTCGATCTTCATTGACCATTTCAATCTTGAGGCCATGTATCTTTGAGACTTCGTCAAAAATGGACTTTATATGTTCAATGACACGAGGCGGTTCGGATGGACCAACAACACACCGAATCGACCGATCAGACTCGATTTTCGCCATCGAACCTTTAGTCTGCTTTTGCCTGAGCTTTGTTTCTAGGTCTGGCGATGGATTAGCATAGAAGGCTTTTGCGAGAGCACTGTTTCCATAAGACAGTGGTCTTTCACGATTAATTCTGAGTACAGTTTCAGCGAAAACCTGGCGATTGCTTTTATCGGCGAAAACATTTTCCAAGTTTGGAGTAACCACCAAACCATGAAGTATCGTCGGAATCCCCGTAATGCGCTCAAAACCAATCGGCAAGTCAGCCCAAGGGTTTGTCCTCTCACTCACAATCACTGCTGCACTTCCCACAGCTTTCTTTCTTTCTTGGGTAAAGGTATTAACAAAAACTTTATTTGGAGCAGAACCAGGATTTTCGCGCCTAATGCCGAGTTCGAAGCCATTTTCTAGTTTCGCAAGCACCCGGTAGTCACCACTCGCTGTAATCTGGGTTTTGTCCTTCCATTTCAACCCGTCAAAATCACGGTCGGCGTAAAAGCCATACATGGGCATTGAAAGAAATTCGAGTAATCCCGCAGGAGGCTTAGTAAAACGAAAAATCAAAACGTCTACACTCGGAGTGTCGATACCCAGATTCGATTCATTACCCAATTTGAACTCATCCCAGCCGACAAGGTCTTTGAAGGTCGGAGGATCACCGTTCAGGCGATGTATGTTAAGTAGTCGCTTAAAGTTGCGAGCAAAACTGAGGGCATCAATGCGGGTGCCATCATCGGCGACAAAATCTAAATTTAGCCGAAACGTCCAAATTCGCTGATCAGAAGTGGCTTCCCAGGACTTTGCCAAATAAGTTTCGTAGCGACCAGATGAGCCATATTTAAGCAATGTAGCAACTACCTGTTCAAGAACAGTCAAATTGCTCAGGGTATCTGAATCTTGAACAGAAAGCGAAGGTGACCCATCATTTTCAGGCAAGAAATAATAGAGCGTCATAAGATTACGCCCATTAAATTCCGGTACGCCAGTTAACTGGACTCTCACGAAGTTCCTCAAAACGAACAGTAACGGCAATGTGATCAAAAATAGAAAGATCCAACGTCTCTGTTTCTGCATTTAGTTTCACTTTTAGCAATTTTAATGCCGAAATCAAATAGCGACATTTTAAATGATTTCAGCCAATTATCACACAATCCCGCGCAAAAATGCAATCAACGGTGTCACTAATTGCGAACAGTGACTAGAACCTAGGCATTCACTAAACGCAATTAGCGTCAGGTTAAGCCATTGCGTCTAGAATCGCCTATAAACGCCGAAGTCTCCGTTTACCTTGCAGATCGGGCACGTAATCTTCATCCAGAGAGGGAGAGGGGCGCAGGGTTTTTCGTTGAATTCAAAAAGCAATTAAGGAGGCCGCATCATTTGCGAAAAAAAGTACTTATGTCGTATTTTTTTGCTGGACATAGATTTCATTTCAACTTCGTGGATAGTTTTTTCTTCTCAAATAGCCCATAATATGGCGTTAAACGAGTGTATCATGCCCAGCACAAAGCTATTCTTGAACTCTCAAGGGGCGGGAACGATCGTTCTCCTGCGAGTGTTTTCTAGAGCTTCTGAGAGCGTGAAAAAGCCTTTTTTAAAGCTGTGTTATAGCTGTTTTACTTATGCAAAACACCGGTCATATTGCTTTGTCGGGATACTTAGCCGCTTTATCTGACTCAGATTTAGTGGGTCAGTTTCGGGATCTCGCACTTGATGAGACGCAGAATCTCACACAGCAACTCGAACACATCGC
>CAITVN010000047.1 GCA_903895855.1 Oligoflexia bacterium
CCGGCCTCGGTCTAATTACCGTTCGAAGTCTCCTCGCCCAAGCCGGTGGCGATTTACAGATTCATAGCCAAGCAAATGGCACCACTGTGAGGTTGCACATTCCCATTCTCGATACACCCCAATGGTTTTACGATATCTCGAAATCAAGTGCTGACAACATCGTCGCCCTCGATGATGACGCCACGATGAAGAAGCGCCTCGAGGCAGTTTTTCCTGAAAAGCAAATTCAACTCTTCGCGACTGAATCAGAGTTCTTAGCCACTCTGCAAAATAGCGCTTCGGCGCTCGCGTTGGTTGATTATGACTTCGGAGGCCCACGCTCTGGTTTAGAATTGATCGTAGCTGAGGGGCTAACTCGAAACGCGGTGCTACTTTCAGGGCGGCTCACATTTGATCACAAGATCAGAGTTGACGCGCAAGAGCGTGGCGTGAGGTTGCTTCCGAAGGAGTGTTTGGGGTGAATCGTTTTCGATTACAGATTTGCTTGAATTTTTGGCAAGCCACCAATTTAACTTATGTGTTTAAGCCCAAACTCACTCCAAAGAGACTCTGCAAATTTGCGTTGCCATTGAACTGAATGCCGCCAACGAAATCGCTCATACCTACCGCCGAGCACGGCCTTGATTTCTGACTGCAAATGCTCTTTATCGCTTATTCCTATCCTCAGTGCCGACGACTTAGGCCTCTCAGTGAGTTCCGGTGATTCATTTTTACTCAGTAAATCAAATTTTTGACAAAGTGTCCCCTCCCAAACAGAACGAGGTATTGCGTGGCATGGCGCTCCAGTATCGTGAAATTCGATACACACGCAATCGGCAAATACCATTACCAAGGCGAGAGAGATCCCTCATTCAGGTTGCAGCTTAAGTAAAATAGTTAATAAGTGTGTGCCGATTCGCTCTACAGGCTGCGCAAGAAATAAAAGGCCATCCCAATCATTTTATTAAATCATCGGGATGGCCAATAATTTGACTTATCTTTCAATCAGAATCAGGCGGCCTTTTCGTACTTCACTCCAGAATGAGTCAAAAGGTTCACAACCTTTCCCTCATAGCTTTGCTCACATTCGATCTGGTCTCCGTTAATTGAGACCTTTCCACTTAATTCCTTCATTACCTTTACGAGTAGATCCTTTTTCTTCGAATCAGGTGCTCGTTTATCGATGATGTATTTTACTTTCATGGCGTTTCTCCTATGCGACAGGTATCGGAACTCTGGAAGCATCCATTTAATTTTTTTCAGCTCTTGAATGAATGAAGTGTAGGCCACGCAAAAAGGGCCAGCTCGTACATGACGAGCCAGCCCCTGCGATTGTAGATGCAAAATTTCGCCTAGGCGGAGCCAGTCGATTTCAATTGTTAGGATCCATGCGACATCATTCCTGACATAGGGGGATTTCGTCGAAGCGGAGCCAGCCATAGTGTCAAATTACTAGCGTTTAGCTTTGCCCTTATCATGAAGGGATAAGGGAGGGCTGACGTAGATGGAGTTTGAACAAACGACTATGGATCAGTTCCAGAGCATGATTATTTTGTCCTGTCCGCGCTCGATCGACACAGTTTGGACATGAAATTAAGATAACAAGTGTGACGATAGCAGGGTAAAACCTGTTGAAATCATTAAGATCTGCTTCTTGGGTTTAAGGAGAACTTAAATCGTGTTAAAGAGGAGCAGCCATGCAAAAGCCAGTAGAAGTAAAAAAGCAAAGAATCCGTCGCGCACCCGAGATGATCGCAGAATTGATCATGGAGGCCGAACGCAACCAAAACCAAGCGGCAATCTGTCGAAGAGAAAACATTCAGCCGCAACTATTCTCCCGCTGGAAAAGCAAATTCAAAGAGGCCGGGGTAGAAGGTTTGAAGAACTTAAAGCGGGGCCGCAAACCAAAGTCCGATCCAAAGTTGATGTATCTCGAGCAAGAGCTTGCACGAGTGAAGTCGGCGTTCGTGGATCAGAGTGTAGAGCTGTTACTGCTGAAAAAAAGCGTGAGCTCGGGCTACATGGAGGACTAGGTGGTCGCCATTTATCAAAGTCTCATCGTGATACCCTAATTGTTGAAATTAAAGCGGCTATATCGAGAGGCGAGTCACTCATTGCGATCTGTAGGACCCTCGAGATCAATCCAAGGGCCTACTATCGCTGGATCAATGGCGAGGCGGCTAAAGAGAACCATGGCGGCGGTGGAGGCCATAATAAGATTACACCACTCGAGGAAAAACGGGTGGTAGCATTTGCAAGGAAGCATCCAAAGTATCGTTGCAGGAGGATCGCATACGAACTTGAGCGTCAGTCCCTCGTTTTTATCGGAAAAACTAGGGTTGCCGAAATTTTGAAAAAATATGGGATTAATCATGAGTTTGTACGGCAACCAAAAAAAGACAAACAAGTTCCAGCCGAGATTTTACTTCATGAACCATGGAGGAAAAACTTACTCTGGGGAACTGACTGGACTTACCTCAAAATAGCCGGCAAATTTTGGTTTTTACTTCTCATCATTGATTGGTACTCACGAAAAATTCTAAGTTACGGATTATTTCCGGAGATCACCAAGTTCCAGGTCGTCGCTGTCATCACAGAGGCGGTGGCGATCGAACGGATTGAAGAGCTACCAGTAGGAGCACTGAAACCTCGCCTCGTTGCAGATCACGGCTCTGCAAATATTGCAAAGTACACGCGTACCAATATTGAAGTTCAAGGGCTTGATCTTTGGCTCTCAGGTGTTGGGCGGCCTACTGGGAACGCACGTACAGAACGTGTAATGGGTACGCTAAAACGTGAAGAAATTGATCTACAAGATGAGTATGAATCAGAAGAAGAGGCAAAGAAACGAATTACAGCAATGATTCACGACTACAATTTCTATCGCCCCAATCAGGGCAATGGAGGCTTCGCTCCGAACTCCGTTCATCATATTGGCCGACACATACTCTCGAAAAGAAGAAAGGAAGCTAGACAATTTACTCAAGATAAGAGAAGGAAACATTGGACCCAAGAGGTTGAGAATGGTTCACAGGAACTTATCTAAATTAAAGCCTCAAACTGTGTCACCCCTGCTCGGACAGCATAATTTGAATAAACCAAACCTTGTTTTTAGGTTAATTCATACAGATTTTTAGGATATCTTTCCAGTTTTCTTCAATTGTTCATCTCTCAGTAACCGGGTTGCTGCCTAGGCCCATAATGCAGATAAAATCGAGGATGCCGGCCACCCATTGGTTGTCACGACGAGAGAACTCTCCCACATTTTAAAATCACCCTCCTATTTTTTTGCCAGGAATAAGAATGTCCCGGTAATAATTCTCCAATCAATTCGATGGTCTAATATCCAGCGTTAATTAATTAGCCGAAAAACAATACGAACAACGAGAAATGCGCGCTGTGTGAGGGGCCATTTTAACTTTTTTGTGATCTTGGTCGATAAGAACAAAGTTGGACATCTAAGAAAATGTCTCTAAACGAAAAAACTCATGCATCAGGTAGATGAACGTACCCAGAAACTCAATACAATATTTGACAAAGGTCCAAGCGCGATTCTGAAGCTGTTAGGCACTGCAGAAACCCTACGCTTTCTTGGCAAAATTTTTGGTGGTGATATCGAAAAAAAATGCACCGAACACTACGCAAGACTCCTATATGGGTTTTCGATCGATCACCCTATCATGACGGGCACACTGATCAAGACCATGAGCGAGTTCCTTGACCCAAATTTTAAGGGTTCAGGAGCCTTAGCTGGAGCCACATTCGGTGCGGTCATGGTCGCACTTCAGTCATATAAAGAGACCTTCTTACTAAAAGATGTCCAGCAGACTTTTAAGAGGGGTCGACCTGTTCGCGAACCATTTGAGATCTATAAAAAGGGCAATATATTCACGCCCGACTGCGAGAGCTTTTATGAAGTCACCAGTAAGTTTGGTGACCCACCCTCCGTGTTGCAGGTTTTTGAAATTACCGACAGCGGGGCAAAGAAGTATTCCAGCAAGAAAGCGATGAAAATTGAGAAGAAAGAAATGCTTGCTTTCATCATTACGGAAAAGATGGTGGACGTGACTGAGTGCTTTTACCCAGGAATACCGAGTGTCCAGTGGTAGAACTATGTGGCGGCTCGAATTGTCAATATCTGTAAATACCAGAAGGAGAAAAACATGGCATCATGCAAGGGAAAAGTGGGTAAGGGCAAGATAACCTGCAACGACAGAGTTTTGAAGTGTAAGAAGTGCGGCAACGTAGGTTGCTCAAACTCCAGAATCACCACCGACAAGGTCGCTTGCACAAATTGTTCATTTGAACAAAACGGCGCTAAATGCACAAAGTGTGGGGCGTGGGGTCCCGAAATCGTTAAGTGATTTGACTCACATTCATCGCCATTTTGCTTGCAGACAACCTCACTATTAAGGTTTGCCTGCTGATTTTGAATTGCCTAATGTTTGGGCTGCCACTGCCTCATCGCTAATACCAACGATCTCAGTAGAGTAATTTTCCTCGATTAAATTCCCACATTCGCAAATAATCTTGGTGGATGCTTTGGCCTGCTCGACATGAGTGATAGAAGAACCACAGACAGCCCAGGTAACGCCTCACAGTATGCGACTGGGCTGTTCGTATCTGTAACCATCTCTAGATCCGTCTCGCAATCCTTGCATTTTGTTTTCACGTCCACGTCTCCTATTTATTTTAAGCTAAGCGTCGCGTGGCCTTCACCTTAGTCGCTTGCAGGTTGCCTTTCAGTGAAATGCGTTTGGCGTGCGTCTTTTTCCTTTTGTCTACGGTAAGCACTCCGTCTGACACTGTGGAATGTAAAACAGCAGTGTGAGAATCTCTCTCAAATTGCGGCAAGAAGCGGTTTTTTTTTTCTTGGCGAATTCGAAGGAAGTGTAGTCCTCAGGATGAAATTTTGCTTTGTTTCCAGCTATAAACACGAATCGCAGATAGTCAGTGATGTCGACGCCAGCGGCTGTGCAAGTCGCATTGATCGTGCGCAAAATATCGAGCGTCACGCGGCCTCGTTTGGTTTTTCTGAATTTAGACGAATTCAGCATGCATTTTCCAGTTCTCAAGGCTCGTTCACGACCATTATTCGTCGGGTCAAGCCTTGGGTAGCTCAGACGCAGTGTCAGCTCGTCAAAATGATTTATTACGTATTGGGCGGCAAGATAAGGATTACTACCCGGCGGCCAACGGTTTGAGTTGTTGCCGGCTGGATAAGTACTTTGCCTCGGTGCTTTACCAGTTATCGCAGCGATGCACCGATTTTTCATTGCAACCCAAATCATTCTTGCATAACGACTGCGAAGCTTCAGCACCTTCTGGTGAGTTCGGCCTTGGGTGTCGATCACAGCCCCAACTTGACTCAGCATCAGAAACCCTCGCAGC
The DNA here is from genome assembly GCA_903895855.1 of Oligoflexia bacterium. Classification (GTDB taxonomy): domain Bacteria; phylum Bdellovibrionota; class UBA1018; order UBA1018; family UBA1018; genus CAITVN01. The sequence continues at coordinate 5,371 of CAITVN010000047.1, forward strand.
ATAAAATAGCAAAGGCTCTCATCTTCTTCTTTGTATCGCCAAAAAGGTCTTCTGGCGTGCGCCGCGCAGCCAGCAAGCAAAATTGTAATTTTTCTCTAATTTCATTCGACGGAAGATTAGTCGTCGACAGATCGCCTTGTATCAGCCGACGAAATCATTCGCGAAGCGCTGATCGATAGATTAGAAACCCCAGGAATCGTCATCGAACTGGCGGGTGAAACGGTGAGAAGTCGATACGAAAAGGCGCTGGAAAAACCAGCAACGAAAGAGTAGATGAATTACGACTCTATGACTGGCTCCGCTTTGACGAAACCAGGTGCCTCCAAAACATGAAATTTTGCATCAACGGCATTTGCATTTAACACCTGTGCAAAAAATCCATTCTATTTCTCAGCACTAGTTTTCCCGAGCAAAGCGCTAGCTAAGTCTGAGGCAATCAGCCACTTCCCCATCTCTTTGCTCAATCTGTGAATCATTCGGTGACATATTGCACAGAGGAGTACTAAATCCTCTAACTTGGTAGTCGTCGCTCCGGATATATGAAGCGGCACAGTGTGATGAACTTCAAAAGCAGAATCTCCTGCCTCGGCCAGTTGGCTATTTTGAGTGTAGCGGCAAGATGGGCAGACAAGCGATCCTTTTTGTTTTTCTCTAAGCAGGACCTTGTTCCTAAGTCCCTTTGACCGCTCCCTAAAACGGTGCAGTCTACTTAAAATTCCGCCCTCACCAGCTGCAATATCGTCAATATCAGCTAAATTATCCCGATCCGCTTCAAATTCAAGCAATTTTTCGCCACCATCCCTGATTGCAGCGGCCAGCTGGCACACTAGGCTTAGTTTCTCCCCCAGTTCTTCCCAAATCATGCGTTCCATTTTAGAAATATTTGGAAGTCCTTGGCCGGTCGCTGCTGCGTGGATATTTTTCAGTTTTAAGACTACCCCATCTGAATTCCGGAATCTACTTTGTCTATCTAGCTGCTTGTGAAAAGGGAGAGATCTCAAAACTTTTGATAATTCTTTGACCTCACTCGAAATCTTTGAGGGAATCTTAGGCCGCGACTTTAGATAGAGTTCCAACGCAAGAATTGTCTCTTCTCGAGTCCAATCAGGATTACCATGACCTTTAGTTTTTCCCAACGACGTTTGCTGGGAATTATTTGATGCCCATTTTACGGAATCAGGTGTCGTAGGCAAGCCATTCACTTCCGTAAACGTAACAGTAGGCTTTTCATTTGTGAGACCAGTTAATGTGAGCCTACCGAGTATTATCTCGTTCTTTTTATTGGTGTTACTCCCCCCATCGTAAATGAGGTCAATACCTGAGTCGGTTTTTATGAGTTCATAGTCGGCAACGACAACTTCTCCATCACACAAAATATTGTGGCTCCCAACTGCCCCTTTCGGACTTAAAAGCAATGACTTGGGAATTTGGTCGATACCAAATTTTTTTCCCCAATCGATCAATAACAATTTCTGGCGCTTTGACATTTCGAATCCTCCAAAAAATGGTCCAGACACTCTCGAAATAGTGATTTTACCACTGCCAATAAAAAGCACCATCCAAATCACAAATTTCGGTCAGAGTTAAAAATTTGAGTCTTTATCGGCTTCCATACCGCCAGCAATCATCTCCCCAGACTCAGGCAACTCCAAAGCCGCAATCTTCTGCAATCCACCACCTGAAAGCCCCTCTAGATCACCCCACATCGCAACGGTAGTCTTGATCACGCTTTCTAAATCCTTCTCTTGCTTAGCCCAGATTCGCTGAAAGGCGGTTTTTTGACGACCTATTCCCTGTAGCAGCGATGCGTACACCGTAACGATGGCCTCAATGCGTTGTTTGAACATAGGCCCAGTCAGATAAGTGTAAACTAAAGCACTCTTGCTCAACTGATCAAAGGCAGACGATCTCGCTAAGTGAAGTTCGAGAAGCTGCGTACGACAAGCGACTGCGAGCCCTGGCACCGTTTGCGGATCGCAAACCCAAATACCAGAATGCTGACTGAGATGAGCGCCACTTACTTTCGGAAACTTCGTGGTCACAATCGCGCCGATTTCGGCAGAGACATCGAGCTGATCTTGCTTGAGCTTCGGCACCCAGGCATCAGACCAAGCTTTGGTTTGCTTGCACTCCCACAAAATTTTTCCGCAGACGCCTCCGGCTGGAGTTTTCACAATTTGTATGATGTCAGCGCCAGCTTTGCCCTTTGGTACCGGCACAAATTCATCGTGTGGAAAAAGCGCCACTAGCTGTTTTTCTAAAGCGAGCTCTGCCACTTCACCTTGTGTTTGTTGAGAATTTTGGCCAATTTGCCGTTCCAATTCGATTAGTTTTTTGTGCATGTCTGATATTTTCTTCTCTTTTTCGGCGAGTTGCCTCGAGTGGTCTTCAGCAATCTTTTTCGCATTCGAGTCACTGGCAATCGCCACTTGCTCTTCGACTTGGCGCTGCACTTCGAGATCCATTTCTTGCTTCTGCTTTTCAACTTCTCGAACTTGAGCACGAAGTTTAAGCTCTTGCTGTTGGGCCTCAGTTGCGCGATCGGTCTCCTCCTTCAATTGGTTCCTGAGGTCTTCTAGCTCAACTTCTTTGACTTTCGCTATCTTGAGAGTAGTTTCTTTGACTGTCTTCTTCTCAAAGTCAGAAAGCCTTTTTTCAAATTCGATCGTAAGCCTTTCTTCACTCTTCTTGAGTTCAACACTCGAAGCCTGCCTTAGGGCCAAAGAAAACGGAATCAGTGTATGGCACTTTGGGCACTCTATTTTCTTTTCTGACATTTGATCTACCTCCTGAGTGCCAGCATAGGTCATAGTAGGGGTCAATTAGGGCCCCAGACAGCCGACTCTCAAATGGATATTAACCGGGCATAGAGACACGTGAGGTCAGAGACTTAAGAACCGCCCCACTACCCTATTGAGTGACCTGAGCGGTCACTAGTGAATGCTACGATAGATAGGTGCCGCGAAGACAGACCCGAAAATGGAAGTGAACGAAGGCAAAAAGAAGAGAACATGAATAAAAAAGCACTCACTAGAAAGCGAGAACTACTTGTTTTATGCGAAACATTGGCCGGCCACATCATTGATCCTACAACCAAGATCGGCTGCCTCATTTCTTTAGCTGGCGAGTATCACAGACTTGGCGACAAAGTTCACTGTGGACGCCTAATCAAAAACGCTCGGCTTTTTGCGACTGAATTAGGTGCCGGCAGTGAAATGAAATGCGTCATCGATAGCGCAAAGCAATTCGGCATTTCTGGCTTTAAACGAAAAGGCAAAGTCAGAAGAACCTCGAAAACGAAGAACAAACAATCCGACAACACAGAGAACTTTTCACTATTGCCGCCGGTCATAAAAGAAAGAGGATCCAAAAAACCCAGAAACTTACCTATCAGGGCTCTGCTTTTACCCCGCCTGAAGCACTTACCTGACACATACAACTCTCTATTAGGCGACCTTTCGGCGCTTCATTGTAAACGCAAGGACTGGCCAAAGGCAGTCGAGTACCTAAAGCAGATGACTACAAAAGACCAACAACTCTGGTCGCTCATGCACGACCTGCTGGCTATGGACAGTGAAGCGCCAGGTAATTCATTCTCGATGATGCTGAATTATATTCGGGTCGAACTCAAAATACCGATCCCACCGACTGCACGAAACCAAATTCCGATTTTTGATTTATGGCATCCGGTCACGCCACTCCACTTGGCCTCAACTGGTGCTCTGAGTATGCAGTTGCAAAAAACCCTCATCAGAAAAAAGATGACGGCAAATCAGTATTGGCACCAAATCAGAGTGAGTCTTCTGCGACAGGGCCATCAACCGAACTACCTAGACATTGATGGAAGAACCCCTCTGCATTTTGCAGCCGAAGTGGGAAACCGGTCTGCGATCAAAACACTACTTGCTCATGGAGCTGATCCTAATATCGAATGTACCTGTTCAGGCACAAACCCTCTGCAGGCTGCACTCGCAGAAAATAGCCTCGATTCTGCAGAGCTCTTAATCAACGCCAAAGCTAAACTAAAACCTAAGGGCCCATCCGCACAAGCTGCATTGTTGACGGCCAGTTCACACGGATATCACAAAGCTGTTCAGTTTCTTACCGAGCACGGTGTTAATCCTAATTGCAAATCAAATAGAACAGGATTGACTCCCCTGCATCTTGCCGTGCTGGAAGAACTACCCGCTCACATTAAAGTGATCAAGATTCTCCTCGGAGCTGGCGCAAACCCGAATGCGCGCGATGCGAAGGGGCGCACACCTTTTGCCGTTCTACGTGAAAGCATTAACACATCAATGATGAACCCAGACGATCTCAGAATTAGAATCATAAAAACTAACAGAGCCACTGCGGGCATTTGGCCAGCCATTCAAAAGCAAGAGAAATGAACAGAGGTGGGCTTCTGTTTACTTGGCAGACAAAATCAGCCCTAAGATTTCAACTACAGTTGGTTATCTGTTCACCTATCAATTAGAATCTTCACGACTTCGTTTTACTCAGAGATGCAACCAATAAAATCGAAAGTTTGCAGAACGTGATTCGAGTACAAAGTCCCATTTGCTGTCTGCGTTTCACTGACTTGAAAATTAGACCGCCTTTCATCCAAAAAAAAGCTCATTGAAAATCAGCAACGCAGATGACTGCAAAGTACTAGGCGCAAAGAGTAAACACAAATTGGCCAACTCCGGAATCGTAACAATGCACGATAACCTCAGAAAGTTCGTACCCTTCGACTTCTAGCAATTCAATAAGTGGCTCTATAATTTTTATCTCTAGTGGATTAATATCTCGGTCTGCAAGCACCGTATTTTTGAGATCAGCCTCCCAAAGAAATTCTACCAATATAGTGCAAGCTTCATATGAGTGTGCATAGCACCACTCAGTTCCGCTTTGGTCAGCACCAGTACTGAGTGGAAGCAAGCCCAAGGGAATCTCTTGACTGGCTCTTTCTGTCATGAACGCTTCAACTAATAAGCAAGCGGTTTGATCAGTACCCATTTAATCGAAGTACCACTGAAAGCCCATTGAGACAAATTAGTTAAGTGATTTCGTGTCTTCTTCTTGTTCACCGTATTGAAAGCAAAACGCTCACGATGACCACAAGGTACTCTGCCGAAACGACGTCACCTCTTGTTTTGAACCATTTCTATGGTTTCCTCTCCGAGAAAAGCGATCAACCATGAAATCCGACTAGGTGCCGCTTAAGACCCCTCATTATCTTCTTTGCGCGAACGACTGGCACCTTTAACTGTCTCGCCAAGTCTACTGTTGAAATGTCCTCATTTTTGCATAAGATTTCGACCGCCCTCGTATACTTCTTATCGATGACCGACATGTGTTCAAAATTTGTGCACCCTTGATGTTCGAATGTTAAAAGCCCCACTCGATGAGAATTTGGATTAGCGCAAGCGCCCCAGTCTCTACCCAGTTCACCGGCAAGTTCTAAGTACCACTTGCAACCACTACTGCAATCTCGACCACAGCCAGACCCAAGATCCATTCCCGCTTGGCCACCGCCAAGCGAGGTGTAATCAGCAGCTGACTGAGGTACAATTGCCAGCAAGTGGCAGTGATCTTCTGGGTCGATCTGATCGAGTTCTTTGTTGATCACTTTCTTTAGCGCCGCTTGGCGCCTTGCCTTAAATGAGACGTAATGTTTTTCTAGAATCCGCTTTTTTTCAACTTTCGTTCGCTTCATCATTGTCTCACTTTCTAAAAAACCTGATGTCATTTTCACCGCCACAGAAATTTGTCAGGGAACTTCAATAGGGAACTTCAATAAAAAAAGTAGCATACAAAATCTGCTCGCCCCTGCACTTTGGGCAACGACTTGGTTTTGTCGTTCGCTCTCGATCAGTAAATTTGAAACCGCAGCCCTCACACCTTGCGGGGTCAATAACCCATTTGAAACCGAGCGTCTGCGCTGTTTTTGCGACGTTTTTGAGATGCCTCTCTATTTCACGCTGCTTTACGCCAAGCGCTCTAGAGAGCCCACCCGCATCGAACGGCCTCGACTTCAGTAACTCAATCATCTTTTGCCTTGTCGTCGATTGTTCTTCTATTTCGGTAACCATCACAAATCATCTTCCCTTCAGCGTTTCTAGAGCCGCCTGCCAGTCATTTCTACCACTAAGCAATGCTAGCGCGTTCAATTGGAGCAGTTTTCCTTCCAGTTCGCGAAAACTCCCCCCAGCGATTGGCAAAATTGCGTCGACGACATCGCGTTCACTGATTTTTCGCTCAGAATTCGCACAGGCACCACGAAATCCCTCACTACTCGCTAGGTATTGATTGATAAATAGGGTACGCGCTTCTTCGTTCGGTGCTGAAATTTCTACCTTCGGTAACGTTTCAAGCCACCGGTGAAACTCCGAGCTTGAATGAGGTTCGTCATTTGCAGGCAATGAAGCTGCGGCGATCACAACGCGTCCTCCCAGTTTCTCTACGTGGCGCAAGGTTCGGTACAACTCCTCTTCAGAGTAAAGCTTTCCAAATACTGCCGTCAGATCATCGACCAAAAGTAGGTCATACCCATCGCGATATTTTTTCCTGAATGAATCTAAATTTTGAGCGCGAATGGCCTGAATATAATCACTCACAAAGCTCTCTGCACTGATCAAACCGACACGAGCTCCAGGTTCATTTTCAATTACGTAGTTTCCGATGGCGTAAAGCAAATGGGTTTTTCCGAGCCCAGCCCCAGACAGCAAAACAGTTGGTTTCAGAAATTGACATAAGGCGATGCTCAACCCCAAATCGCGTGCTGTTTGATTGCCTTCGTACTTTATGAAATTGTCGAAAGTCTGGCGCGTCTTTGAAAAAGTAATGCCAACAAAAGCATTCTCATCGGTACCCATACAATTTCCAAATCTAGTTGGAAGAGCCACTTTTCTTCGCGCATACCACGAGCTAAGGCCATCTCGATTGGCTGGCAATACCTTCAAAGTCATCGGCGACTCATACAAAAGCGAGTCAGACTGATTTTGATCTGAAATTCTATCGAGAATGAGGTTTTGAGCATTGAA
>CAITVN010000048.1 GCA_903895855.1 Oligoflexia bacterium
CCTAATTCCATCTTAAAATATCGATTAAGAACGAAAGTCTCAGTTTCGAAACGAAACTGGCAGTTGCGCACGCACATAAGAAAAAACCCGCTTGATTTCGCGGGTTTCTCTTAAAAAAAACTTCACCAATGCACTATAAGAATGGTGGAACCGCCAGGAATCGAACCTGGAATGCACGTTTAGGAAACGCGCGTTATATCCATTTAACTACGGCTCCGAGAAGTCGCTGAACTTTTTAAGTACACCGTAACCTTAAACTTCTCAAGTAAGCAGTCTTATTTTTGAGCAACCCGAGTGTCTAGCTTTGGCAAAACCTTTAGCGGATCAAGAGCTTCACCGGCCACACGCACCTCAAAATGCAAGTGAGGCCCCGTCACACGCCCTGATTTTCCGCTGAGCGCGATTTTTTGACCTTTTGAAACTTTTTGCCCCTGTTTTACCAAAAGTCGAGAGTGGTGCGAGTAGAGAGTCGTCAACAGGGGGCTGTGACGTATGATCACCATTCTGCCGTAGCCACGAATCTTGCTGCCTGCGTAAATCACCGTCCCGGGAGCTACCGAGTAAACGGTAGTTCCGACCGCAGCTTTGAGATCAACCCCTTCATGAGGCTCACCGTGGCGGTAACCAAAAGTGCTGGTCAACTCGACTGACCTGAGCGGCACTCGCCAATCTTTCGTTTCGGTCAAAACGGCACGTGATACCTTTGCGCCAGTCTTGAGAGTTTCGCCTGATTCCCGGTCGGCCACTCGGTCGGCCGCGCGAGTCGGTTGACTTCGATTAGCACTCTGATTTCGCCGACTCACACCGGGATCATCAAGAATGCCCCGACGACCGCTATGATGAATTCGCGCAGTCGAACACCCCGTGAGAGACGCCAGCGAGACGACAAGGCCGACTGCAAAAAGAAGCTTCAAACAGTTCAAATAGATTTCCAGTGACTAGAAAGCACCGCCAACGTTTGAAAATCTGTGCAATCGAGTTTCAACGGCGTCAACGATGCAAATTTTCGATCAATCGTTTCACAATCAGTATCTTGTTCAGATTTAAAACCCTTGTATCGGCCCCCAACCCAGTAATAGGGCCGCCCGCGGTGGTCTTTGCGCTTGAGAACGCTACCACTGTAAAATCGAAACCCCTGCTTTGCGAGTGAAATGCCTTTGATCTGCGCGAGTGGCAAGTCGGGCACGTTCAAATTCAGCAGCGTGTGTTTGGGAATTTTCTTGAAATCGATTTTTTTCAAAACCTTGATCGCAAGCTTCGCGGCACTAGAATAATGAATTTCATCTTCGCGTGGAATGTGCGAGAAGTCGACCGCCAAGCTAACGGCCATTGCGGGAATGCCTAAAATAGCGGCCTCTCTCGCGGCCGATACGGTACCTGAATAATATATGTCTTGTCCAAGGTTGGCGCCTCGATTGATGCCTGAAACCACAAGATCAGGAGTGCCCTTCAGCACTTCTCTAATGCCTAAATAAACACAATCAGCAGGAGACCCACTGACCCCCCAAAAATCTTCACGTATTGAAATCATGCGAAGCGGCTTGTGAATGGTCAGACTGTGGCCCGTGGTACTTTTTTCGTCGAGCGGAGCCACGACGCAAACTTTTCCTAATTTTTTTAGTTCGCGGTAAACGGCTTCTAATCCCGGAGCGTGAACACTATCGTCGTTTGACAGAAGAATTCTCATTTATCCAGTTTAAACGAGTCGACTGCGTTAGAACAAAGATTAATTGAAATTGTTTACTTAATGCAACTCGAACGTCAAAATACCAACACGATGTTGGTCTCTAAAAAACCGAGTCTTATTTTATGCTTTATCTTTATGCTATATCTATGAGGGCACCTCTGGGCTGCCAGGAACCCTTTTCTCATGTCTTAGCTAGTGAGCCCACCTTACCTGAGCAAAGAATCTCTTTGACCCGCTTGCTTTTCGATTAGACGGTTTTTTGACTCACCTTCAGGCGTATTCACTGAAGTGTACACACAAGAATGCCCCTCTGATTCAAGCGTCTCGCAGGCCAAACCAACAATCGTATGACCTAAAGTCATGGCTAAGAGCGACGAAAGTGGGCCAATAGAAACACCACTCGAGAGCGTGATCGCCGCATCGCCGCGAACCCCGCCCAGATCAACCGTGTCGTGGGCACATTCGTAAAGCTTTTTGCCTGAACTGTGTCGCGAACTGACTTGTTGGCTGTGACTCAAAGAAGTGAACGCAACCACATGGGCACCTTGGGCTTTTGCAAACGTGGCGCAATCAACACTCGCAGCATTGATGCCTGACTGCGAAAGTACCCAAACGACGTCTTTTGAACTTAAATCAAATCGGCGCAAAAATGCGGGCACAAGGCCCTCTTGCCGCTCTAAATTACGCACAACATGAGGGCCGGTTGTGGGCATTAAGAAATCTGCCACCATCGGCACGACGAACGAAGCCCCACCAGCTCGATGATAAAGTTCAAAGGCAAAAATTGAACTGTGCCCACTGCCAAAAATAAACAAAGATCCGCCAGCTTTGACTTTCGAAACGAGCAGTTCACTTTGCTGAATAATTTTTGATTCGTTTTGTTTGAGCGTTGCTTTGGCATGAGCCTCAACTACTGACCAGTACCGCGTGACTCGCTCAGAACTCGACTTACTTGATGACTGCATCTGAAACCTCCGTAATGCCGCTAAATCCGCTGCCTGTTAAATTAAATGTGAAATCAAAAGTGTAGGTGTTCGAATACTTAGGAGCATCAGGGCCATTGCGTAACAACACCTCAGGAGGGGTCGGCGTGCGCGAAAAACCAACCGAAAAGCTGTAACACTTAGCCGGGCTTTGTACTTTCATAGACAAATCGACACTCAAAAAATTTCCGCCAATGATGTCAAAAGACCCGCCGGCAGTCGGCATTAAATAATCATTGAGCGAATAGGTGCTCGCTAAACGAATGTTATCGGTTTGCCCACCGCTGCGATTAAAATTGTAACCAAGGGTTAAACTTCGTTCAAACGAGTAAATGCGATTGTGAGTGGCACTTTCTAATACGTATTTTCCAGACACCGCCCAGATATTTCGACTGCGATCGGTCAGCCCGGTGAGCGGATCACGAGTCACCACTAAATACGGCAAATACGAATATTCAACCGAAAATTCAACTTTATCGAGTTTCAAATTTCCCGAGGCTTGAAACTGAGAAAACGGTTTGCCGTCGGTTTTTCCAACTTCTTGCAAGTTCACGGTTTCTGACGACTGCAATTCTACAAAGCGTTGATAACTCGGGTTAGTTGCCTCAGCCAACCCTCGCCGCCGAACAAGCTGCGTGTTCAATCCAAACGTTAATGAGTTTCCTAAAGGCGCAAAGTAATTGGTCGAATCGTAGCTCGAATCAATCGGCACAATGTCATAGTTATCGAACTGGTAACCGGTAAACTGATTCTTTCTCGCGTACTCAATTTGATTCAAAAACGGGTGATCTTGATTGCTCTCAAACTGGTGCGGAATCAGTGAATACGTCACATAAGGGCGAACGAGGTGTTTGATTTTAGGAATCTCTGGATTTGCAGTATCGTAGATTTTTTCAATCTGCGTCGATAGCCGTGCTTGAGTCAGTAAGTACCCCCGCGTGAGCGGTGAGATCTCTGTCGGAAATGAGTAAAAAAAGGCTCGATATTGGGCAGACGGAGTTAACTCAAACAAGTCAAACGGCTTGATGTTGGTATAGAGCGTCGGTGTTGCTCCGATGCGAAGAGCCTTTCTGATCGGTTTTGGGCCACCCATAAAATCTTCGTCATACAAACCACCAGAGCGCGTGAATTCGGTCAATCCTAAAGAAACTCCCCCCACCAACCAAGGCCCGAGAAGGTAACGATCATTCGTAAAAAAGCCAATACTCGGCAAAGCCTGAACGGTCTGAGAATCAAATACCCTAGGATCAACCAAGTCGGGGTGTTCAAGCCTGGGGTCTCTAGCCAAGGTAACCAAACTCTTGACCCGCTTGAAAGCGATAAATCCTGACACATCTTGGGCGGAGCGCGAGAAAAAAAGATCACTCGAAGTGTAGGCTTCACCACCAGAAACGACATCGCCGTAACTAGTCGGATAAAGTTGATCGCTCAGCTCTACCCATTTGAACTGCTCTGAAATTCCCCACGGAAGTTTGTGTTTTTGCCGCACAGAAAGAGCCCAGCGACTGGTGGTCGGATCGAGGCTTCGGGTTCCTAACCAATCATAAAAAACTTTATCGCGAACAAAGTAGAAATTCGCATTAGCGGTACTGCCATGACCAAAATCATAATTGGCTTCCCACTCGAGTCGGTGTCCAACCCCACCGAAATACCCCACTCCAAAAGTCATGTCAGAACTTCGATCAATCGCCCAGAAAAACGGCTGAACCACTCGAAAGGCAGAATTCACAAACTGCATTTTTGGAAATAGAAAACCGGTCTGCCGTCGCGTTTTCAGTGGCAAAGCTAAGTAAGGCGACCAAAATACCGGAGTGTCTTTAATTCTCGCGGTCACGTCTGACATGAACGCGTAGCCTTCAAACTCAATGTCAACATCAGTACCACTGAGCGACCAACTCTGTGGGCAATCATGGCAAGTTGTGTAGACGCCTTTGTGAGTTTGAAAGCGCCCCTCACCCAAGCGATTTAATCGCTCACCTGCCAACGTGTATCGGTCATTGGCAACTCGGCCACCAATAATGGTACCCGTATGCGTATCAATGTTAAAAAACATCTCGTCGCCGTACATGATCAAGTCTGAAGCGACGTAAACGCAGCTACCCTTGGCTAACAGGGTTCTCGCGTTAAGATCTAAAGTGATTTCACGAGCAGTCACAGTTTCGCCAATTTGATTCACGATGGCGTTACCGACGAGCTCAATGCGATTGGCTTTTCGATCCCACTTGACCTCGTCACCATGCCACTGCATCGGACCACCGGCACCCAAAGCCCAGACAAACTGACTGGTGAGACCGATGAGAGTCATAAGGGTCACGAGAAGAGCCGAACAGCGAGATGATCGAAAAATTTTACTTAGAATTGACACGCATGCGACCCTAATCGGCACATCCACTCACGAAGCTCAAATCCCAAATCGCGTCGGTGCACAATTCGGTCGACAAAACCGTGTTCAAGTAAGAACTCACTTCGCTGAAACCCCGGAGGCAACGTCTGTCGTATCGTCTGCTCAATGACTCGTGGCCCCGCAAATCCAATCAAGGCCCCAGGCTCGGCCAGAATCACATCGCCTAGCATGGCAAATGAAGCAGCCACTCCACCCGTTGTGGGGTCGGCTAAGACCGAAATATAAGGAATCGATGCTCGCCGAAGTTTTGAAATGAGGGCCGAAGTTTTTGCCATCTGCATCAGTGACAAGATGCCCTCTTGCATTCGAGCGCCCCCGCTTGAAGAAACAATCACGGCAGGCAGACGATCTTGAAGCGCGTGTTCAAACACGAGTGAGACCTTCTCACCGACAACAACGCCCATGCTACCACCCATGAACTTGAACTCAAATACCCCTAGGTGGTAAGGAAGCCCCTTGAGTACCGCTTTTCCTGAAACGAAAGCGTCTTTCAAACCCGTTGCCTGATTGGCTGAAATCAGTCGCGTTTTATAAGGTTTTACGTCGTCAAACTCTAACGGATCAATCGAAATGAGTTCTTCTGCATACTCTTGAAACTGGCCTTCATCGCAAAGCGACGCAATGCGATCTACCGCCGACATTCTTCCGTGATGATCGCACTCGGGACAGACAAAGAAATTTTCTTTTAATACTTTCGACTGTAGAATTTCACCGCACTTGACACACTTTACCCACAATCCTTCAGGGACTTTCGATGTGCGTTCTGAGTCTTGAGACTTAATCTTCGGTGTTTTTAGATCGTCGAACCATGGCATAGTTTATGTTCGACGACTCTAACAACGAAAAGGTCAAAGGGTCAATCAACAGTCGTTAACTGATCTAATAAAACTCTTACCACTTCTGGGTCAAACTGGGCACCCGACGCCAGAAATACCTCTTTCAAGGCAAATTCACGCGAACGTGCACTTCGATAGGGCCTTGAGTAAGTGAGCGCGTCAAAAGCATCGGCAACTGCCACAATTCTCGCGAGAATGGGAATTTCGTGTTCACGTAGGCTCTTTGGATACCCCGACCCATCGAATCGCTCATGATGAGCCTCAATCGCATCGAGCACGGGTTGCGATAGATTCATCTGGGCCCCGAGGGCACTTCCCCAGGTCGCGTGAAGCTTCATTTCTTGCCATTCGAATTCGTCGAGCTCGCTCTCGCTCATGAGGGCTTTCGTGCTCACTTTGAGTTTTCCGATATCGTGAAAAAGAGCCGCTTGAAAGAGGTCTTTTAGCTTGGCATCGGCCAAATTGAGCCGCTTACCCAGTTCTCCTGATAGCCACGCAACACGCTTGGCGTGCCCCCAAGTCACCCGATCTTTTTCTCTTAAGTGTTCTAGAAAACCCTGCTCGCGATGAGTGAGGTTAAACGGCGTGAGACTACCTTGCATGCGCAAAACTTCCTTGTTTATGCAGCTTTGATTTTTGCGGGTGAGATGAAAGAAAAACCTCAATGAACTATCATCCTGACGTCATTGAGGCAAAGTTTGAGCGAGAATTTCTCTCCCCTGCGAACCCATCCTTGGATTCACTACAACCACAACTTTTAGTCTACGTACCTATCTGAGTCCGTCAACTCTTTTTACGTTTTTTCTCACGGTGCTCATTTAAAAATCGATAAACTTCTTCGCGCTCCACGCCAAACTTTTGGCTAATTTTCTTAGATAATTCAGATATCTTAATGTCTGAGTCGACCAGAATCTCAATCCACGGTTGAGAGGTCTCATTAATCCACAATTTGTGTGTATTTATCACACCTGACTCATCGCTTTTTTGATTATCATTCTCGCAAGTTACCACTTCTAACCCCATCACCCATTCGCCGACCGTACCCTCACTTTTTACGTGCTGACCCACCTTGTCGGCCACACTTTGAACTGAGCCAGAAAAGGTCTGTTCAAAGTGCTTAGTGAGCTCTTTTGTCACAACCAATCGTCGGTGTTGAGTAAGGTCACAATCGGCCAACGTTCGCAATGTTTTTGCAATGCGGTGAGGGCTTTCAAAAAAAACATGAAACCCCTCTGTCAAGCTTTCGAAAATCGGGGCCTGATCATCACGCTCTAAGAAACCATGAAACACAAACGGAAATTTCACGGCACCGCTAACCGACAAAAACGCCGACAGAGAGCTTGGCCCCGCAACCGCTACTACCTTCACACCCTCGTCGTGTGCAGCTCTCACGAGTTCAGCGCCCGGGTCAGCAATCGCTGGCGTGCCCGCATCTGAAACCAGAACCAAAGATTCACCTTCTACGAGTTTCGCAACCCAGTGACTGATCGTCTCAATTGAGGCGTGCCTGTCAAAACGCTGAAGGCTGGCACTGAAATCTAACTTCAACGCTGACGCCAACTTCAGAGTTTGCCTCGTGTCTTCGCACAAAATGACCTTAGCTTGCGAAAGCACTTCTTTCGCTCGGCTCGAGATATCAGACAAGTTTCCTATCGGTGTCGCTAGGACAAAAAGGACCCCCTTGGTCGGCGTTAAATTCCCAGGTACATCTTGCCTCTTTTGTTTTCTCTCACTCATGCCGACCATAATAGAAGGAGGTCGACATAATGAAAACTCAAATCCGACAAGAGGGTGAAACTCTCATCGTAACCGTGCAAGGTAAGCTCGATTATGAGGGCCAAATTCCGTTTCGCGAAAAATTGAACGCACTTCTGACTTCCGAAGTTCCCACCCCAAAAACAACGGTGGTGCCAAGCTACGAAAACCGCTTCGCCAATCGCCGCGGTCACCGAATCGCCAGTACCGACGAAACCCCAAAAAGACCGCACTACTCAGAAGTCGTCATCAACCTCGAAAACCTCGAGTTTGTCGGCTCATGCGGCATCTCTCAATTCATTCAAACCTTGAAAGAGTTCAACTCACGTTCTGATATTCGCCCAAAGTACCTGCATGTGCGAAATGAATTCAAACGAATGATTCGAGCCTTTGACGAAGCAGCAGGGTTCGACTTTCAAGACCCCCTTACCACTCCACAAAAACCCGCCGAACACACAGCGACCGAAACTCAAAGCTCGATTCCGGTTTTTGGACCTAAAAAGATCAGGGAGCAGTAGAAAACAGCAATCAAATAGGAACTGTAACCTGTGACATAAAAGCTGTATGGGTTGTAAGCTAAGAGCTTCATAACCTGTAAGCTAGGGGCTATGAGCTATTAGGTGTCGGCCATCAGCTGTCAGCTAAAACGAATAGACTTGCAGACTAAGCGCATAATCTGGGCGCTTGGCGTAGTAATCGAGAACTCCACTCGACTCGCTCAAACCACTCAAGGTTTCGTTTGAATTAAAACTCGAACGTCGGTGCATCCACGGCGGCACCTGATCTGGGGGTTGCCCGAACGGATTATCGGGACTATTTCGATTTTGAATAAAATAAACACCGACGGCAATTCCTAAATACAGACCAATAGACGACCCCACTAGAATCATTCTCGTACTTTTCGTCATCGGAAACGCAGCCAACCCAAGCGCCGTGCCCGCGACCATTCCGTAAGTGCTCGTGATCAAAATGGCTTTCACATCGCGGTCAAGGGCATAGGCCTTCGGCGCGCGAGCCAACCAGCTCGTGATCAAAACACCGAGGGTCATCAACACCAACACTGTAAATCGTCTAGTCTGCATCTTCACTTAGCTTTGCAGTATAATCACCTCGGCTGATTTGGTCAATCGAAGGTACACACGCAACCTGGGGCCATACGCCTTACCCCAGATCTAACGGAATCCACTGAATTTGCTCAGGTTGATCGCGACTCACCACGACCCAGAAAGCTTCAACACTAGAAAATGGCTGGCGACCTGAGTTTTTGGCGAGGGTTTTCAAAAAACTCGCATGAAGGTAAGCGCGAATGGTCCTTTTCATTCGCACCAATTTTCGGGGCCAAATGAGCGGGTCGGCGCTAAATTCGGTGTGCGTTGTGACCGTTTTGACCTCGACAAACACGAGCCGATTTTTCTTATAGCTAAAAATGATGTCTAGCTCACCTACCCAATGTTTTCGATAGTTCTTTGCGAGAATGGTGGCTCCCTCAAATCTGCTAAAAACCGATTCTTCAGCCAAACTTTCTGAAAAATCGCCTCTCGCTTTTGTCGATGGTTTTGAGATCAGGCGGCTTGACAGGACTTTTCTTTCGCCGACTGAGCTTGTTGGGGTTTCTAATGGTTTAACCGAGATGACTTTAGTGAGTTCAGGGTGTTTGTGATTGAGTTCGTGCTGTTCATGACTAAATTCGGGCCGTTGATTGATTTTCATTTCGGTAAATCTGCAATGCAACCCTTGGGCCGAATATTTGGCTCTTTGCCATTAAGGGCCATTGGGCGAATTCAAAGTCACGCAACCCCTGATGCTTCACCCGACACTCACGACCCCAACGGTAGGACCTGCCGAAACTCTGAGACTCTAAAACTCTGAAACTCTGAGGTTCAGTGATGTGCGATTCTATCCTTTTATGGGTGAGCTTTTGCCTCGAATTGTCTGTAAGTTTTTGCCTCGAATTGCCTGTAAGCTTTTGCCTCGAATTGCCTGTAAGCTTTTGCCTCGAATTGTCTGTAAGTTTTTGCCTCGAATTAACTGTAAGCATTTACCTCGAATTAACTGTAAGCATTTACCTCGAATTAACTGTAAGCATTTACCTCGAATTAACTGTAAGCATTTACCTCGAAAAGCAGCTTCATTTTTTTTGACTGTGTTAGTTTACACTTGACGAGAATTTAACGATCCCCACGGCCGCTACATGCTGTTATTCAGGTCGTTTTGTTGTTTTTGAAGTCCGCGAGTCTAGGTCTTGGCATCCCGCCGATTTCTGTGCACGTGAGGGCTATTCAAAAACACGAGTCACTCATCGCAATTCGAGCCTTCTCAAAACCTGTGGTAATTGATTCAAATGAAATTAAAGGCACTCACATCAGACCAGTTATTAACCGAAACGAAAACCCTCGTATCCGAAGAAAGGCGAATCACTGCAATTCTCATTGATCATTTATCTGAAATCAATCAACGGCTCCTTTTTTTGAAGCTTGGCTACTCGAGTCTCTTCGAATTTGTGACAAAAGAATTGGGCCTAAGCGAAGGCGCCGCGCAACGAAGAATTCAGGCCACGCGCTTAATGCAAGATCTTCCCAATGCTCGCGAAGCCTTTGAAAATGGCTCGCTATCACTGAGTAATGCGGCAAAACTTCAATCGCATTTCCAGGCTATCAAGAAATCTGGCAAGACAACAACCCATGAAGAAAAACAGGCGATCACAAAGAAGGCCGAAAATAAGCCACAACGGGAGTGCGATCAAATGCTCTTTGGGTTGGCACCGGAGCTTCCCAAACCTGAGAAAGCAAAAATTTTGTCGCCCACATTGCGAGAGTTGAACTTCGCCATTTCAGAAGAACTTTTTCAAAAGATCAATCGCCTACGAGACCTTCTTAGTCATTCGCATCCGAAAGCCAGCCTCGCTGAATTGATGGAGCTTTCAGTGAGCAGCTATCTCACCAAGCTAGAAAAAACGAGAGGTCTGCAGTCACGAGGAGCTGAAAAAGAAGGTGAAAATCAAAACAAAAACTTTCGCGAAAATGGTCGCGACCGAAAGGTCAAAAATAATGATGAGAAAATTTTCGGCGAATCGGCCGATAAGCCAGACGCGCCAGACGCGAATGACACGCTAGATAGAACCAATACGGCCGATCGCAATCACAAGACAGATAGTAATTATCAGATAGACACTAACGGTGGTGAAAATACTACTGCCAAAAACACCGATAAAACGACAACAAAGATAGACCAAACTCATTTGGTTCACATCGCTGAGAAAGTGCTACCTGTGGGTGTTCGCGTTGCGCTACCTGCGCAATTAAAACGCGAGGTGTGGAATAAAGCCGACGGACGTTGCGAATACGTATTTCGGGGACGACGCTGCTCATCGCGATATCAACTTGAAATCGATCACGTGCAACCGCTCGCCCTTGGTGGCTCGAATGAATTGTCAAACCTCAGGTTGACCTGCCGTCGCCACAATCGTCTTGCAGCCATCCAGGCACTGGGGTTTGCCAAAATGAATTCATTTATGAATTCAAAGCCGAAGTGAGTCAAAGAATGTGAGTTCTGTTTCGCTGGGCCTCGGGCCATTCGACGAACATCTTACAACTATTCGACGAACATCTTACAACTATTCGACGAACATCTTACAACTATTCGACGAACATCTTACAACTATTCGACGAACATCTTACAACTATTCGACGAACATCTTACAACTATTCGACGA
>CAITVN010000049.1 GCA_903895855.1 Oligoflexia bacterium
CTACCAACTCGTTGACCGATTGATTGAACTAAAAGCAAAACTCATTGATCAAGCGGTCGTTTCAGCCGCGACTCAATCAGACACCTCGTACGCCATGGGCCAAGAGATGATTCAAATGGGTAGCTCTTATCAATCTGAAAGCGCGCACTCATCACCCGGGCGTGCGGCACAAATCACCGCGGCTTCACAGTCAGCGCAACTCATGGCTAAGGGAGTTGAACTTCAGACCCAATCCCAAATGATTCAAATGCAAGCCATGCAGTTAGATTTGGCAAAAACCCAAGCAAGCCGCGAAGTGCTATCTGAACGAGCGCGAACGGGTGAATTTCAGCGGCTAGTTGATCGAAACTCAAAGAGGCGACGACCATGAATACGCTCGTCGTTGATCCGTCACTTTTGGTTCCTGCCGGCAAAGCGCTTTTATTTGGCGCCATGGGGTTTGCCTTCATCCAGTGGACAAACCTAACGTTGTCAACTGAGCAGCTCGTGGTTCGAACGGTTCTAGCGACTCTCGCGATCACGTTTTTTGCGTCAGCTCTCACTTCTTTGAACGACCTCAGTGAGTTACTCACAAAGGCTCTGTCTCGAATTTTCAAATCAGATTCGACCGGCCAACTCATTGGCACTGTGCTTGGGCGAGCCCTTCACCCACGAGGAAACGAGAAAACGGGTGACCTAAACATTCCAGCAGGCATTGAACAAATTTGGCGCTTGGGTGTTTGGGGCACGCTCACTCAAATCGTTGAAGCGGTATTTTTACTTTCAAGTGCGATCTTAAAATGCGCTCATCAAGTGATTTGGAATTGCCTGATGTTTTTGTTTCCGGTCTTCATTGGGCTTTCACCGGTGTTTCGTAGCCCCCTCGTCTCGGCGACACTTTATTCGATTGAGTTATCACTCTGGCAACCCCTACTCACAATCATTGATGGAGTTGGCGCAAAGGTCGCAGAAAAACACTTACTCGACGGTAGTGAGTTAGGGTTATCTCTTGCGGCCATCGAAGTGATCAGTGTTTTACTCATCCTAGGAATTCCGGCGTTTGCTCACCGTTTGGTTTCTAGTCAACTGAGTGGTGATTTTGGGTTACACGATAGCATTAGACTCAAATCACTCGGAGCGATTGCGTCGTCTCGCAATTTCATCGAACGTGTCGGTCGCTCGGGTGGCGGTAAAGCTGTCATTCTGGCAGTGTTTTTGACTTCTGGGCTCTTAGGTTCTTTCGATGCTTTTGCTGCCACTTCAATCACTCTGTACCCCGGCTACGTCACTAAGGTTGAGTGCGAGGGTAAACTCTTAGCCTCAGCCGTGGGTAATACGACACTGGTGTTACTTGAAGCTCTACCCCGAGAAATTGGGTGCGGAGTTCTACTAAAACCCAAGCAATCCAGTGCGAGAACCAATCTCATACTAGAAACTTCATCAGGATCAATTGAGCGAACGATAGACATTGTAGCCGAGAAGTTTCAACCAGCCAGTTCTCAACTAAAAATACTATTGAAGGCAGCGCCGACTAGTGGGGGTGACCAGTGAAGGCTCGTCATTTCGGTTTTGCGGCGCTGTTGGTGTCGTCAGTGGTGCACGCTGATTACCCAGCTCAAGTGCTGTCACTAAGAGACAGTCAAACCAAGACCGACCGCCTAATTTCAAAAATGCGTACTCGCTTGGGGTTTTCGGCTAAAGAGGGCGACGGTTCAGTTGAAGCTTCCGAAGTAAAATGTGAATCGATTTTACAGACGCACTCAGGCCTCGCACTTCGGTTGCCATCGGGCAAGCTACTATTTGGTCGCTTGGTTCATAAACTTGTTGTGGGTGGCGAGGTCTCGCCAGCCCTCATTGAACTCGATTCGAGCGAGGGTGAGCTTTCGCACTTGAGGTTGATTGGACAGGCGAAGGCCTCAGGCACGAGTGGTCGAATCTCAATCGAGTTTCAAAAGCTCGTTTTCGCTACCGGGCACGCTCAAGCGATTCAAGCTCTGGCTCTTGATTCAACAGGAGCGAGTGGCATCGAAGCTCAAGTGGTCAGTCAAAAAGCCCTCGCCATTGGCGGGGCGATGGCCTCGGGGTTCATTGCGGGAGCCGCGTCTGCCCAACAATCTCAAAACTCAAACGCGATGGGGTTTTCGTCGATTCAACCAACGGCAAGAAATTCGATTTTACAAGGCGTCGCACAGGCAGCAGCCGATCAAAGTAAACGCCTGATCGACGAAGCGACGAGTGAGAAACCCATTCTCATCGCCGAAGCGGGTACCGCGGTAACAGTCTTCGTTCAAGAAGAGGTGCGCTGGTGAAACTAACGCTCGCAGTTGTCACTCTCATTACCGTCTGGCTTGTCACTTCGTGCGCAAGTGTGACTGGTCAAAAGCGTGTCGTCGCTGGTGCGCTAAGTGGTGGCGCAGCCGGAGCCGGTGGCGGGGCGATCTTGTCACCCAATGACGAAAGTCGTGGCATCAACGCGTTGGTCTTTGGTCTAAGCGGCGCCCTCATTGGAGGCACGATTGCGATACTCACCGATAGACCGACATCGAGCGCGACCGAGTCATCAGACTTAAAAACTAAAGAGCGTGGTGGAGGGTCATCTGGCGAAGTGCTCTACCCAGTCTTGCCATTTCAAAAATTGCCGCCTTATCTCAAGGGCCGCATTCAGCCGTTAGTGATCGAAGAGCACATCGAGCGCGATCAGATCGGTGAAGACGGAACGCTACACGAACCTCATAAGGCTTACCGCATCAAGCGAAACGCGGAACTGATCACTCAGCCGATTGCTGAGCCAAGCGAAGGCGGTAAAAAGCAATGAACCTGATCAAAACAGCTCAAAGAATCTTAGTGATAAAAGGGCTTCAAAAACAGGGTGTTTACTACCACCGTGACCACCACCTTCTAGTACCACCAAGCCCGGTGGTGGTAGCGGTGGCGGGGCCGCCTGAAAATTCTCAGTCATTGCAAAACATTAGGACACTCTCGCCCATCTCTCGAAAGTCTGACCCCGCCCCCTCAACGAAGTGTGTGAGTGGTCGGGGTCAGACTTATCTATCGATGGGCTCGAATGAAGATGAAATGGGTCAGGGTGAGGGGGCGGCCCCGCTTTATGGGTTAAGAATTAAGGGTGGTGGGTAAATGGCAAAATTGCAGACAAGAGACATTGAAATCCTGAAACTGTGCTACGAACAACAGTTTGTTTTACGTTCGCATGTTGAGAGTTTTTTTCACGGTTCATGTGCTGAAAGAGAAGCAAGAAGAAGAATTCAGGAGTTGGGTGGGCTTAGGCTTTTACGACGAGAGCTGACTCCAATCTTAAAACAACCAGCATACCGAGTGACAAAAGCAGGATGCACTGTTGCTGAGCTAAACGGTTCACCTTACCTAAAACCGCAGGCTCGCATTTCACTGGTGAACTCAGTTCATGACGCCAAGGTCACGTCAGTGCGTCTGAGAATTTCAAAACTCTGGAACGCCAAGTTTACGCCAGAACGTGCGTTAAAAGAAAATGACCTTTATGAAATTCCTGACGGAGTGTTCACCTTTGCGTCAGGGGTTAATGTCGCTCTTGAGCTTGAGAATTCGGTCAAATCGAGATCAAGGCTCGTCAAACTTTGCGGCCGGTGGGAAAACATTCAATCGATCAACCTCGTGCTCTACGTTGCCGCTACGGCTGCGATCGAGAAGACGGTGAAGGCTGCCGTGACGGCGGCTCAGTCAACTAAGCCAATCGGCGTCATTCAGTACGACAAACTTTTTGCCGACGCTCCAGCAGTCTGGACTGTCAAAGGCGATAGTTTTTGGTTTTCAAGGAGAGACCTCTAAAATGTGGTTGAACTTTACCAAAGAGCAAGCCGTCTTAGCCGCCGCGGCAGTAGCGTCAATCGGTGCGCTCTATGCGCCCGAACTTCTATTACGCGCGGGCTCGATTCGAAATCCGTTTAAGCGTCGTGGGCCTGGTGTTCAGATTGCTGACGCGTTTTTTAGTGACGAAGCCAGAAGGCGGCACACGCACATAGTGGGTGCTACCGGGTCAGGCAAAACCGTTTTCATCGAACAGCTTTGTGAAGCCGATATTAACCGAGGTTATGGAATGATCATTCTTGACGCCAAGGGTGATCGTTCACTTTATGAAAAAATTCGCCACCTTTGCAAAGTCGCCGGTCGTGAACACGATCTTCATTACTTGTCTTCGACCTACTTAAAAGATTCAAACGTCTGGAACCCCTGTGGTCTCGGCAATGTCTCTGAACTTCAAAGTAAGTTCTATAATTCTTCGATATACTCAGAACCTCACTACGCAAAATGGTGCGAACACGGACTACTTGAAGTGTTTACACGGTTAACGACGACTGAACCTAAGGGTTTCAACCTGTCTCACGTCTGTTCGGCACTGAAAGAAGTAGCAACTGAGCTCAAGAGTTCAGGCGAGAATTTAGAAGGACTTCGGCTAGACCTACAAAACCTGGTCGACACCGAGTGGCGATCGGTTCTTGCTGTTGGCAAGAGTGCCACAATAAAAAAAGAGATTAGCCTTCTTGATATTGTTCGCAATAATCAGATTCTCTTTGTTGATTTGCCCACTGAAGCCAGAAAAATTCAAAGTGCACGAGTCGGAAGGCTCCTCACCCAAGAGCTAATGCTCATTTCTGGCATATTCAAGATTCATCCCGAGCTTATGAACCCAAAACCTTTTTCGGTATTCATCGATGAGTTTGACGCGTTTGCGACCGAAACGTTTGTGACGTTTATGAATAAGTCTCAGTCTGCGGGCTTTATGATTCACCTGATTCACCAGACTCTTTCAGACTTGAAACGCATCAGCCCTGAGTTTGCCGGGCAAATTCAGGGCAACTGTAATATTCGGGTGATTTTTCGCCAAGATGAACCCGATGACGCTGAAACGTGGTCGAGATTCTTGGGTACCAAAAGCATTGTTAAACGTACCTTTCAGACCAATCAGGGCTCTCGTACCGGTTCAGCTTCAAACCGTGAAGTGCAAGAGTTCATCATTCACCCAGACCAAATCAAAACGTTAAGAACCGGCCAAGCAGTTTTGTCGATCAAGACCGATGCAGTGACTAAACTGATTCAACCAAAGCTTCAATCGTTTCAAACGATGAAGTTCAGTTACGAATCGGCAGTTGCCATCGAATCACGAGACATCGGGGGTGAGGTCGTCTCACAGCCGCTTCCACTTGCGAACACTAAGTCGATCGATGAAGTCCTGCCTGTACAAGGCGAAACTCCCAACCCTCAACATCCCCGTTCGGGCTGGCAAATTTCAGAAGCGTTGTCAGTTCTAACTCAAATCGAAAAGGAAGACTCATGAACCTAATCAACAAAATTTCAATTGTGGCACTGTTCGCATTCACAAGCTCTTGTGCATTTAGAGAATCAAAGCCAAAAGAACAAATCATCCAAGCGCCAACCGTTGAAGCGCCTTCTACCGAAAAACAAGAACTGCCTTTAGGTGGCTTACCATCAGAAATAGGTACAGCCTTGCCACCGCCTGATCCAGAACCCGTCGCTAGCACATTACCCGTCGTGGTGGTGCAGCCATCGCCGTCACCTTCACCGACTCCAAAGCCTAAGTGGGTGTCGATGACTTTTAAGCACCGGGATCGTTCGGTAACAAAAGTGATCGATTGCGAGGTTGGCACCACCTGCGTGATTGAGCGGCCGTTTAGTGTTGAAACTGGTGCCAATGATCCGATCGTTGTCGTACTCACTTCGAATCGACCTGCTTACGAAGTGGAATCATCCAGCGCCCAGTTTTACTTTGATCCGGCGAGTGAAACCGCTAAAGAACTTCAGGTTTCAAAAACCTCAAAAGAAGGCGGTGTCACCGAGTTTGAAATGACACTGCCCGAAGGGTTTTTGAAATCTGAGACTGCGTCTTTCTGTGTCGTTAAGTTGGGGGCACATTCGGGTGTCGATGATTCAAAAATAACGATTAAATTGGTGACTCCGCCCGACGTACCTACATTAAATTTGAAAACGAGAGAAGAGGCGCTTTCAAACCCGGTAGAAGAAGGCGGCGTGAGTGCTGAGTTTTCACACCTCTCGGGATTCAATATCGAGGCCGAGCTCACCTACGTGTTTACCATCGAAAACAGATCGCTGTTTGAGCAGTCTATTCGATTTCGACCTCAGGTAGATGCAAAGGTCAAAACCAGTTATTCTGAAAAAAGACTCACGCAAACGACGTGTTCTCACACGGTAACTGAGAGTTCGCGCGATGAAACCTTAAGTGAGTTAGTTTTCTTGGTGCCACTGGAGTCAGAAACCAAGACCCAATTTCGAGACTGGCTAGAGATTGGCGGTAAACCATCAGGTCTACTGAGGACCATAAAGCCACGCGAGAAACTTCAAATTGGTATCTATGCAACCGGGCCTCAAATTGAGAAGATAGCTACTGGCACTTTTGGCAATCAGCGTTTTGCTACAGTGGCTGCACCTACTAAATGCATCGTTGAGTGCGAGAGCTTTTGGTACTTCTTGCACTATATCCAATACAAAGAATTCTGGGAATCTCGCGGCTGGCCAGGAGAATCTAAACTCTGTGCGAAAATCTTATGCA
>CAITVN010000050.1 GCA_903895855.1 Oligoflexia bacterium
CTTTTTTTATTGAAGTTCCCTATTGAAGTTCCAGGATGAATTTCTGTGGCGGTGAAAATGACAGCGGGTTTTTTAGAAAATGAGACAATGATGAAGCGAACGAAAGTTGAAAAAAACCGGATTCTAGAAAAATATTACGTCTCATTTAAGGCAAAGCGCCAAGCAGCGCTAAAGAAAGTGATCAACAAAGAACTCGATCAGATCGACCCAGAAGATCACTGCCACCTTTTGGCAGTTGTCCCTCAGTCAGCTGCTGACTACACTTCACTTGGGGGTGGTCAAGCCGGAATGGATCTCGGGGCTGGGTGCGGTCGAGATTGCAGTAGTGGTTGCAAGTGGTACTTAGAACTTGCCGGTGAACTGGGTAGAGACTGGGGTATTTGCGCCAATCCCAATTCTCATCGAGTGGGACTTTTGACATTCGAACATCAAGGGTGCGCAAATTTTGAACACATGTCGGTCATCGATAAGAAGTATACGAGGGCGGTCGAAATCTTTGGCAAAAATGAGGACATTTCAACAGTAGACTTGGCGAGACAGTTAAAGGTGCCAGTCGATCGCGCAAAGAAGATAATAAGGGGTCTTAAGCGGCACCTAGTCGGATTTCATGGTTGATCGTTTTTTTTGAAAGGTGACGCTAGATCTGTTCACTTCTCCTACTTTCAAATGGCTGGCCAAAATGCCCAGTTGATGTCCATGTCGTAGTGTATAGTGGCGATTGGCGGAGACTGCAAGAAGTTGCAGACACGATGAGGTAAAAGAAGGTGTATGAAAAGAACAATTGGCGACGCGGGTAAACCAATTAAAATTTGGGCTAGCGACTTAGAAGAGTGGGCTGAGGCTCAAGTACGAAATGTGGCAAACCTGCCTTTTATTCATTCGCATGTCGCACTAATGGCTGATGCTCATGCAGGTAAGGGATCAACGATTGGCACCGTGTTAGCGACTGATGGCGCGATTTTGCCAGCCGCTGTTGGGGTTGATATTGGTTGCGGAATGTGCGCACTAAAGTTTCCTTTCAAAGTTGAACAACTGGGCGATCTAAAGACACTACGCCACTCAATTGAGCGCTCAATTCCCACTGGGCGTGATGGTAATCGCGAAATTTCAGATCGCTCAGGTAAAGTGTTTAGCGGGCTAGGGTTACCTCCGTCGTATTCTCAAGAAAATAAGTTAATTCGAAATGCAGCTCATCAATTGGGTAGTTTAGGGGGTGGCAACCATTTTATTGAAATCTGTCTCGATCAAGAATCATTTGTTTGGGTAATGCTTCATTCAGGTAGCCGCAATATTGGGTTAATGCTTGCAGAAAAGCATATTGAAAAAGCAAAGGGCTTAATGAAAGAACGTCTGAGTCAATTGCCCGATCCAGATCTCGCGTATTTTACTGAAGAAATGCCTGAGTTTAAGGCGTATTTAGATGACCTGCATTGGGCTCAGTTTTATGCGAAAGCTAATCGTAACGAAATGTTATTGAGGGTGGTGAAAGACGTTAGCCATCATGTTTATAAAGATGCGCGCTTGATGAGCGATCTTGGCCAGTGCTTTCGTGTCGATTGCCATCACAACTACTGTCAGAAAGAACACCATTTTGGCAAAGATGTTTGGGTCACTAGAAAAGGTGCCGTTTCGGCGCGTGCTGGTGAGTATGGAATTATCCCGGGTAGTATGGGCACAAAATCGTTCATAGTGAAAGGTAAGGGCAACGTCGATTCATTCAATTCGTGTTCGCATGGTGCCGGCAGAAAGATGAGCCGAATAGAGGCGAGGCGACGATTTAAAGAAGACGATTTGAGACTGCAAACACAGGGTGTTGAGTGTCGCAAAGATAGAGCGGTGGTTGATGAAATTCCAGAAGCTTATAAAGACATCGATGCCGTGATGGCAAATCAAACAGATTTGGTTGAGCCTGTGTTTCAGCTAAAACAAGTATTGTGTGTTAAGGGCGGCTAGAAATATGAAAACCAGGGCACAGCCCAAGGCGCGGTTAGGCAAAGGGGTCCCTGCGAGTACTCTCTTAACTTGCAATTTGCCCGCGGCGGGTTCTACAACTTCTGCTAAAACTGCGACTGTTTTCTCAAAGCCGGTCAATACTCCGCTGTAGTCGATTCCGTAAGATTTGTCGTGCTCGAATTTCATCATGCCTCAATGCTTTCCCACGATAGGGACATAGGGGGGGCCATGGGAGTGACTAAAACTTAAAAAAAAAGCCCCCGAAATCCCGCTCAGGGACTTGACTGGGTGTCATTTGAAAAAAATTGTGACCGATAAAGTGGTGGTAGAGCGCCAGACTGGTCTTTGCCTTGATGAGCATTGGTGCAAAATTTCATGCCTCGGAGCCACCTGATTTCGTCAAAGCGGAGCCAGTCATAGGGTCGTAATTCATCTACTCTTTCGTTGCTGGTTTTTCCAGCGCCTTTTTATATCGGCTTCTCACCGTTTCACCTGCCAGTTCGATGACGATTCCTGGGGTTTCCAATCTGTCGATCAGTGCTTCGCGAATGATGTCGTCGGTGATCACTTCAGACCAATGTTTAATGGGCAGCTGCGTGGTGATCAGTGTGGATTTGCCATAACTTCTTAGCTCTATGATATCTCTTAAGTCTTCGGCTTCTTGCGATGTGAATTTTCTCATGCCGAAGTCGTCTAAGATGATCAGATCTGGCTTTGTCAGTTTGTCTCTAAATCTGAGATATCCCGTGCAAGCTCTAGCGAGAGCCTGGTGCTCAAGAAAGTCAGTCACAGTCATAAACAGTGTGCTCTTGCCCATCTCGCAGGCAAGCAATCCAAACGATCTAGCGAGGTAGGTCTTTCCGATCCCTGTCGGACCAACTAATATGAGGGGTTTTCCTTCTTTGCACCAGTCTAGGTTTGAGAGTTCTTTAATCTGAGATTTTGTGATTCTCCGATTGATCGTAAAATCAAATTCTTCGAGACTTGCGCCATACCTGATTTTTGATCGGCCGATTCGTTTTCGTGTGCTCTCGTGAAGTCTGAAGCGCCACTCACTTTCTAAAAGCCTGTCCATGGCTTCGAGAAAGCTGATGTCACCTTTTTGAATTTCAGTGATCACTGGTTCAATCGTGTTTAGCATGCCCTTTAGGTACAGGCCTTCCATTCGGTTTCTTATCTGCGATAACGTCATTGATTAACTACCTCCATCGGTAGCGGTTGTTGAGAGTTTAGTTGGTTGCACCTAGCGACGTCGGCACTCTCAGTGCCTCGCAATGTAGGGTTTCCGGGCTTTCTCGTGATCGATCGATCAGCTAGTGTCGGAACTTGTTTGTACTTTTTGAATTCGTTTTTGAGTAGCGCCTCAAACTGAGCGACTCGCACTTTATTGAATAAACTCATTGAGACGATTGACTGCTCGATCCAATGCGAACCAAGTTCGCGGCCGTTATTCTTGATCGTTGAGTGCGCAACTCGAACAAACCCTTGAGCTTTGCGAATATTTCCCAGCGTATCAGCCTTAAAAAGCTCATCGATAAAACAGTACAGTGTCGCATTGACGAACTGAGCTTGCTGCAAGATATGCGTTGGTGTTGCTTCGAGGTAGGCTCGTGAGTTTTCTGGCAGATGGGTTTTATCAATGACCCGAGACCCCACTTTGCCAAGTGCCCTAGCGTGAACCGCAATCCTATCAAGGTCTAAGAACATCTCGACTTGAGTTTCGCTGGTTTTCACACGCACCTCTTCGCCTCGATGAATGTGTGGGGCTGAGTAAAAATTGTGATCAGACTGAATGGTACAATCAGGGTGAATCTTGGCTAGCTTCCATTCGCCGATTGAAAAAGGCTCAAGTGGTAGCGGCCTCAGAGAGGCCTTTTCTAGAGTCAAAAACCGATCTTTACGCGAGACCTTAAACCTTGTGTGCTCTCGTGAGTTGATTTTTTCGTAGGCATCTCGCAGGGCTCGGTTAATCTCGGCAATCGATGTGAACGTACGCCTTCGATTGACGAATCGAAAGTAGCGCATGATGATTTTAACCGCGCCTTCGACCAATGCCTTATCTTTTGGGCTGCGTACTCTGGCTGGAACAATCGAAGTGACATAGTGTTTCGCTAGTTCGTGGTAATCAGGATTGAGGTCGGGGTCGTATCGGTGAGCCTTGATTACCCCAGTTTTGAGGTTATCGGGCACTGTAACGCACGGAACCCCACCAAAATATTCATACATCAAGCGGTGTGAGTGCAACCAATTGTTCTTTTTCTCGTCTTCAGAGGCAACCGCAAATATTAGCTGGCTAAAGCACAAAATGCCGACAAAAACGTGTGCGTAGTGAACCTCTCCGGTTCGGGTGTCGACCCACTCGATCTTGGTGCCAGCGTAGTCAACTTCACAATGCTCGCCCGCATTGAACTCGCGAAGGGTGACTGTTTTCTCGAGTAACCGCTTAAACTTCTTTTGAACCGTTTTGTAAAACTGTGAATGTGAGATGATGTCTTTGGCGTAGTCTTCTCAGATTCGTTTCTGATCGTGACCGTTTGAAAGGTCTTTTTCAACCCCAAGCCAATCAACTCGCATCGTCCAACCCGGTGGCAACTGGTCGACTGGTGATTTTAACCGTTTTAGAGCCTCCACGGTCAACTCGCCACGCCTCACCGCTGCGACAGTTGTACGGCGAATTTTTAGTGCTCGTGCAATTCTGCGATCCTTGAGGCCATTTGCAATGAGTCTTTCGATTTCGATTAACTGAGCCATAGTCGTTTGTTCAAACTCCATCTACGTCAGCCCTCCCTTATCCCTTCATGATAAGGCCAAAGCTAAACGCTAGTAATTTGACACTATGACTGGCTCCGCTTCGACGAAATCAGGTGGCTCCGCCATCATGAAATCGCATGGATCCTAACAATTGAAATCGACTGGCTCCGCCTAGGCGAAATTTTGCACATTGGCGACCAATTGTTTGTTATTGCTGTGCTACTTTTAACTCTCGTTGGGTCACGCTATGTCCATATTAAGTGGTGTGATGAGAACGAAGAAAACGAGTGGTTTTGGCGGATGGTAAAATAGAAGAACAATCGATGACGAGACAAAAGATGACCGAGGTACTGAAGTCGAGACCGATCGATTAGCATAAGCCAAAGACTGTGGGCTGGAAAGAAAGGGTTCGAATTTGTCGGCCCTTGGAGTGATGTATGAGGAGTCGAGACATGAATAGAGAAGTGGTAGCGGTAGATAGGCGGCTCTGCAGAACTAAAACCTACAATCTTAATACCAAGCGGCTTCCGATTTTTCTCGAAGGTCGGTTTTTTAGCGATGGAATTGAGCTTAGGTTGCGTTGCGATTGGGCGGCTGATTCAGCAGTGGGGTTCACTGTGAGAGTGTTGGATAGTCCAGAGTCAACGCTCTCCGACCTTAATTCGCAAGGTGATTGGCGAATGAACGGTGGACTTCGCGGTCAGTCTACTGATGACCCGTTCAGGGTGTTCGCGTGGTATGCGAAAGAATTTGTGGCGAATTATTATACAAGAAGAGGATCACCTTCCATTGGGAAAATCGATGTTCTCTTAAATGGATTATCTAGATATCTAGTTTCGGTCTGTGACCCTGGCGCTCTTAAGTTAGCTCGGAAGTTTGATAGTGCGTTTAGGTTTCGTGTCTACCGAGAATTACTTTTAGACAAGACTGGGCGAATCGCTGAATTGATCGAGAGATGTCCTGGCTTGCTAATATTCGCTTTGGGTCTCGAGAGTAGAGGGACTATTCGCGACCAGATCGCTAAGCAGGCTTTTGCTGATATTACCGAGGGTCATGACCTCGATCAAACGATTGATCGAGCGCTTGATAGTTGGCATACCTGCGTCGAAAGGTGGGGCTGTGATTGGCTTAACCCTGCCTGCTGTGAGCACGGTTGGTGGCATAGCCTAGTAGAAGCGACCGAGAGTGAAAGATCTATTTTGAAGCATCGGCAAAAGCAATTGATCAAACACGCCTCTGCTAGAGTTCATCCTCGAATGCTCTTGGCGCACTCGACGAAGGTTGTTGATCTTAGTGAGATTCCTAAGAATGTTTACGAGAATGCCAGATGGTTTCGACAGCGCAGCTGCTGAGTGGAAAATTGAGCAAAGTGAACTGGGCGGCCGTTTTGGTGTAGAGGGCAGAAGAATGATGAAGCGAACGAAAGTTGAAAAAAAGCGGATTCTAGAAAAATATTACGTCTAATTTAAGGCAAAGCCCCAATCAGCGCTAAAGAAAGTGATCAACAAAGAACTCGATCAGATCGACCCAGAAGATCACTGCCACCTTTTGGCAATTGTCTCTCAGTCAGCTGCTGACTACACTTCGCTTGGCGCCACCAAAGAGCGAGAATCGAGGAAGAGCTCAAGACTGTGTCCAAGCTAGTCGAAAAATTGGAAAGAAAACTAAGGTCACTGCGTTCTGCTCAGGAGGCATTACCGGAGGTCGACCTGGATCGACTCAGGAAGCAGATTGCACCCAGGGTTGATCGGCTCAACTTCGAGCAGCGACGGGAGCTTGGACTGACATTGGTCCACCAGGTTAGAATCAGTCCGAACGGTGAATTTCAGATGGTGATGCGACCAATACTAATAAGTACGTCATGGCTGCCCTCCACAACGTGACCATCAAAGGGAGTGTTGCTCAATCATGCGCAGCTTTTGGTAGTCAGTCTATGTCCAAATCCGCTATTATAAATCTATCATGGGCAACAAATCTGAGTTTCTGTTGGTAAGTCACGGCCAGCTACCTAAACAAGTATTAGCCATTGACATGGGCTTTGGTGAAAAGAGCCAAGGCATCGGGATTGCCTGGGGCGATTCTCGATGCGGGGTGAAGCACGACAGCCGTACTTACACCTATGAGCAGGGTTTAAAAAAGGCTGTCGAATTGTTACAAACAGCATTTAAAACAAATGCGTCACTGGGACTTATACTTGAGGCGCCATTGTCTATGGCGTTTACTCATTCGCCTAATTCAGAAACTTATGGAAATCCAACCCCTCGTGTCGGAATCAGTGTGAGTTCAACCAACAAGCTGGAGCGGCGCTGTATTGAAAAAAAACACCGCTGGTACCAAAACAACGGATCTTCAGTTCTAGTCGCCTCGGCCATTTTTTTGAAACAAATCATGCGCACCCTGTCTCAAGAAAAGCGGAAACAAACTCCTTCTCGCATTTATTTATATGAAGCCTTTGTTCAAAAGAAAAACCCTCAATCATCCAATCGCCATCTTGAAGAAGCAGTCGCTATTGCGACCTCATTTCTCAAAGGACAAAAGTGGAAAAATGAAACCACGCTCGGGTATTCGACGTCGTGGTGGGACATTAGCCCAAGCGCTGAAGGCGGAAGAATTCACTCATTACTAGAAGTATTTAGAATCGACGGAAGTAAAGCAAACACAAAGGTACCGAGAGTGCTTCTCTTGGAGCATAAAGCGAGGCACTTTCCGGAATAAGTTGATCTATCGGACGGTTTACAAGACAAAGGTGGAGGAATATCTATGGATATAATTGAAGAAGACAAAACGAGAAACCTCACCATTTTGACGCTAATGCAAACGACACTGACCCGAGGGTTTGAGTCAGCAGGTTGGGCGTTAGAAAATGCGGTGTCGGAATTTCGTACCGCAGGGACGGAATCAAAATTTGAGCGCCAAAATGACCGGTGCCGATTAACTGTTGGAGCAACGTTCATAGAGATCCGCCTCTCTCCGGATGCGACGCGGTTTGATATTCAAATGAATGGATTTTTGAAAGAGGCGGTTGTGGCCGTATTCAACACCAATAGACTGGCTCGGCAATCAGACCAAGCCCCCGTCGTAGATTCGTATAGTTTGGTTGAACAGTACATCAAAAGACTCTATAGACGCTGAACGAAATTGGCTTGGGTTCCTAAAGGCTGGCCGAGCAGCGCGGCCGCGGAGTGGAAAATTGAGCAAAGTGAACTGGGCGGCCGTTTTGGTGTAGAGGTCAGAAGAATGATGAAGCGAACGAAAGTTGAAAAAAATCGGATTCTAGAAAAATATTACGTCTCATTTACGGCAAAGCGCCAAGCAGCGCTAAAGAAAGTGATCAACAAAGAACTCGATCAGATCGACCCAGAAGATCATAGAAGGGCTTTAAGGCGGTGGATTGCAGAAGATTGCGGCTCTAGAGTTACCTGAGCCTGGGGAGCATAGTGATGGCGAAGCCGAAGGTGATCGCGACAGGAAGTTTTAATTGGAGAATGAACTTCCAGGCTGAAGTGCGCTTTGCGTTTTTTTCGGAAAGAAAGGCTATTTCAGGGATTCTATCTTAGGACGAAATCTGCGGCTGTTTTTGCTGCAACCCAATTTATAATTCAACGAGGAATTTGGTTGCTGGAGCCAGTTTAGTCTATACAGTGGAAATATGAAAAATTCAGAGGAATTAATTGGGCGCCCAGGAAGCTACTTAAAAATTGGGTGGCGTGGACTTGGGTACGATTTGATACCGTTTGAAGAGTTAGTTGAGGCTAAGGTAGGGAAGTTGACTCATATTGGTTACTATAAAAAAGACAAACGAGAGTTTGAGTTCTCGCTAGAATTTCGCGGAGATGATCGAATTTTGACTTATTCAGAGTGTAATATAAATGATGAAAATGGAGCAGAGCTGGGGCGGCTTACGATTCACGATTGGTTGACTAGTTCGCCGAAAATTAGTTGGGAACCTGAGTCCGGAAAAAAAAGTAGTAATAGTTCTGCTGGTGAGAGTGAGTGGGTGATCGAAAGTACGAGCCTTGACCGAAAAGTTGAAGAAGGTATACGAAAAGAAGTGACTTTTGCTCGAAAATCGAGAGACCTTGAAATGTCCGAGGCGCGGAAGCAGAAAGACGACTTCACCTGTCAAGCGTGTGCCTTTCGACTTGCAGTAGATGGGTTTTATATCGTTGATGCACACCATAAGACTGGTCTGCGGAAGAAAGAAATGACAACTATTGAAGATTTGCTTACTCTCTGTCCTACTTGTCATCGAGTTGCCCACGCTGGGAAAGGAAAAAGTGACACGCCTCGAGACCTGAAGGAGATTAAAAAAATTATTAATAGAAGTAAGCCTTCATAAATGGGGTCTACTTGTTCCACTTGATTCCCCGCCACCTTTCCTGTCTATAAGCTGGCTAGTTCATCTTTTTTGTAATTGATTATTGTTGTGTTACTTCACCCCATAAAGTGATTCCGATTTCTCTGGCTTTAAGCCAAGCTTCGAGTGTTGAATTCAAGAAGAGACACTCAGGCTTGCGAAAGTCAAAGAAGTTGAGTTAGAAGACTTCAGAAATCAATTGAGGGAGGAGACCGATCTCGCAACCGAAGCTCAGCAACGAGTAACTGTTCTACAGCGGATGGCAAATGAGCCCGCGAATATTGACCGTGATTGATCACGTTTTTGTTTCGAACTTGGGCTAGTAAATGGATACTCATGAATCCGAGGAAAGTCGAGAACCAAAAGCAAGCGGGAGGTAGGACTCGCCTTAGCCATCTTTCCTCGTTGAGTGGCCAATGTTTTGGTAGTGCATAGAGCTTTACTCAAACTATTTCGGAGGCATCTCAACTGCATCTGTCCCTAAAATGACAATTGATTATGTCTCTTCGGACTAGTAGGCTTAAGTAAATGTCTTCTTCATACTTAACAACTGAAGAGCTTGATTCCGCACTGAGAATACTTGAACTAGATAAGCCACAGGTTCGGAAAAGCCTAGGATCGGGTGAAATCGATTCAATTGTTCATTCATCAAAGCGCTACATTCAATGTGAACTTTTGAAAATTCGAGAGGATGCAAGAATACTGGGCCTTTCAAAAAATTTTGATCCGCTACAAGTTGGTGGCGATTCACTGCATCTATCTGGGAAACACACCGAAGTGCATGTTACAAAGTGGCTTCATTGGATCTTGGCACCGCCCTATTTTGCCCCAGGTCTTCAAGCTCAAACCTGCTCAAAACTGGTAGGCTTATTTTTCGGACCGAAGGTGAACTTCTCGCATGATCCCGAGATTCACGAATCCATCGAGGTTCGCACCGAAGTACCGATTACCCCGGACTGGACTATTGGCGAAAATGAAGATCGGAGTCTAGATCTTGTGGTGCGCTTTTCTACCTGGACCTGGATAATAGAGGTCAAGTTCTTTGACAATAAGATCGAAAAAAATTGGATTTATAGGGAATTCTGCTCTTCTGACTCAGCCACCTTTCCAAATCCAAAATTTAGTCTGGTAATTTCAAAGCGGCAGTGGCAAGTACTCTCCGGGCAACTCAGCGCCCAAACTTTTGTTTTTAAAAATCGCAAAAGTAAAGTAAATCAGAAAACGATTAACTTTGAAGAATTGAAAAATGCAATGACTCCATTATTCTGGGAGGATATTTTAAAGGCTTTCTATATATCGATCTCCACAAATGTTGTCGTTGATCTAAACAACGAACAATTCATACCGTGGCGCGTTCAGGTCGCTTCATTGATCGGATTTTTGGAGAAGAAGATAGAAATCGCAGTGATTGATTCTGCTCGAAATCAACTTCGAGCCCTTGAACGGCCGGATTTGAGTTCAGATCTAAGTGAGTTCGATGAATTAAAGAAATATATACGATGGAGAAAGAAAGTACTTTATGCCTGAAATAGACCAATACATAGACGAAAATCTACCGCGGTTATTTGATATTCGAAAGGCGGCAGACCTTCTGAAGGAAAAGTTAGAAGAAAAACTCGGAGAAATTTTACATGAAGTTGTCTCGCAATCGGCGTTCAAGAATATTTTTTCCAAAGTTGAAATTGAATCTTACTCAAAAAAAAAGGGTGCAGATACCCGGTTCACTTTTTCAGAAATTGAAATAAATAGGCATAAAATAGTAAAGTCTTTTTTGGTGGGCATTTACTACACCAACTCTTTCGGCGCTCGTGCATCAAAGAATCAGAAGTTCGTTCACTTGACTCCATGTTGGGGATATGCCTCACTTCTATTTGGGCAAAAGCTAGATCGCAAGGTTCGCGAGCAATTTTTTGATTTTTGCTTTTCTAAAATTAGTTCTCAATTTTACGAAGGCAGAGTCGATCAGAAAATAGGAGCAGTCAGCATTGATGACGAGTACGTGGAGCTAAATCTTAGTTTTTCCGGATTTAAGAAAGATGGCGATAATTATTTATTGACTCGTGATCGCAGCGGTATTGAACTTCTCGAAGACGTAAAATCATGCGGCAGTGAGCTTTTGCGGCTTTTATGGGAGTTCGAGCATCAGTGCCCAGATCTTCTGGAAGACAACTGAGTCGAGTCGCGCGAAACGTTAGTTTACCACCGCGCTTCCGAAATGTTATCGTTTTTGGTGAAAAAATTTTTACAAAAAAAGAGCGTAGAATTCCACCCCCTGAGATTCTACACTTTGTTAGTTTCATTATAAAAATTACTACGAATGAAATTAGTTATCTTTAGGCGATTTTTTGCTAAAATCAGAGCGAGGGTCTTCGAGGCTTGCGGCGAATTACGCGCTGCAGTCCCTTCTGGAGTCGATGTGATAGAAACTAAAAAGTCGCCCCGGCGTTTGTTGTGGATGAGGGCCCATTTTTTCAGCGTCTGAATGTAAAGCTTTTGTTTTGTCCACACCTGATTTTGTTAGTTTGATGGTATCAGCTTGGGGGCGACGATCATAGATTGGCAGTGCGGCACTAAATGTGACTTTTCATTTTTATCTTGTTTACGTTTGAACTTTAGGTACCTTAGGTTTCC
This sequence comes from Oligoflexia bacterium, assembly GCA_903895855.1. Taxonomy (GTDB): domain Bacteria; phylum Bdellovibrionota; class UBA1018; order UBA1018; family UBA1018; genus CAITVN01. The sequence goes on from CAITVN010000050.1 coordinate 11,693, forward strand.
TTACCTCAAATTGAAAATCAGCTACAAACCGAAAACTTCGAGAATTGGATTTTAAATCGCCCAATAATTTTGAGAGAATCATAAGAAGAATCCTACCCCAAACACTCCTTCGGAAACAACCTGACGCCGCGCTCTTGTGCGTCGACTCGGATCTTGTGATCAAACGTGAGCCGGCCAGAGAGGAGTACTGCATTCCTTGTTAGCCCCTCAGCGACAATCAAATCTAAACCAGAGCGTGGGCCACCGAAGTCATAATCAACCAAAGCGAGCGCCGAAGCGCTATTCTGCAGAGTGGCTAAGAACTCTGATTCAGTCGCGAAGAGTTGAATTTGCTTTTCAGGAAAAACTGCCTCGAGGCGCTTCTTCATCGTGGCGTCATCATCGAGGGCGACGATGCTATCGGCGCTTGATTTTGAAATGTCGTAAAACCATTGGGGTGTATCGAGAATGGGAATGTGCAACCTCACAGTGGTGCCATTTGCTTGGCTATGAATCTGTAAATCGCCACCGGCTTGGGCGAGGAGACTTCGAACGGTAATCAGACCGAGGCCGGTGCCGGTTTCTTTGGTTGTAATTTTCCTGTTAGCCAAGACTTCCTTTAAAGCCTCTGGGTCGAAGCCAAGACCAGAGTCTCGAATGATCAACTCACAGTTTTCGTCATCGACTCGAGCCGTGATGTACACTCGTTTACCGCCTTGTTCGGCAGCGTCGATGGCATTGATGAGCAAATTTGAGATGACTCTACAATAATCCGAAAACGTAATCGCGGCAAAAGAGTTCAATACCGTTCGTGGCAAATCGCAGACTAGGTTGACACCTCTAGCTTTTGCCTTTTCTTGCTCTTCTTCAAGAATCCAGTGCACAGCCCCACCGATAGAAGCGGTCTCAATAGGCTTCGGCGCTTCGTCAGGCTGTCTGGTGAAGCCAATCGCATCTTGAGAATACTGTTTAAGCCTAAAATCAATGATCGAGCGAATGCGGCCAGCGAGTTGGCGAATTTTGTCTTTAGTGTGAGCGGGAATGTCTTTGAGGTCGGTCTCGAGCATCAAAACCAAAGTACTTATCGGAGCCTTCACATCGTGCATGATTTTATGGGTTAGTGCATGAATGGCTGACTCAGTCTTGAGTTGATGAGCCTCGGCAATTGCTTTGTCGCGCTCTTTGTATAGTTCAAGGTTTCGGCCATGAAGAAACGAAAAAATTGTCGAAATTTCAGAGGTCATCGCAGGTATTTCAGTTTCTTGCA
>CAITVN010000051.1 GCA_903895855.1 Oligoflexia bacterium
GTGCAAAAGTTGATTGCCGTCGACCCTCGCTTGCGCGAAGCGATCAATCAGAAACAAATCGATTTCTTTCAAAACCGCCAGCCAGCCAGCGCAGTCGTTCAGAAAGCTAAACAAGAGTCGCCAGTCTCAAGTGAATCAGGTGGGTCAGCTGACACAGAATGATTTTCTGGCTGAGTGTTGGCCCAAATCGGCACCCAAACCTGTGCGGCCTACCGAACAAAAAACGGAGTTCCGCAAAATGGTAGACCAAATCACCCAGGAATGAAAAAATGAGAATTACACATTATGAATAGACAAAAAAGATCAAACAAGCTCACGTTTGCCACTCAGCTCTCAAGTCTCATGAGTGAAAAAGGCATCACGATTCGAGAAGCGGCTCTGGCCGCCGGAGTGAGTCCTTCGACACTCATGGGCTGGCGAACAGGTAGCACTCCGACTGACTTGCTCGCTGTCAAACGCCTCGCCTCGAAGCTTTGCGTTTCGACCATCTGGCTACTCACGGGTGAGCACGACGATCAGGCTACCACTCGCCCCGTCGATGCGTCTTCAGTGGGTCAACAACATTTTCACGAGGGCGAAGTCTTCTTCGATGGATATGCGAAATTGATCGTGCAGAAATTGATTCCCAAAGCGCGCACCTAGCGAAGTTTGGAAGTAGTCAGAAGTAAAATAGGAGGCCCCTCATGAATCGAATCATTCCAGTGTGCATGGCCATTGCTGCGGCTTGTTTCTTGTTAGCTCTCTCGTCCTCACTCTTCACTGGTTGTGTTGATAGTGAAATGAGCTGGGAACTCGCCGACAAAGACACCCAAGCCGTCTCTGACGGAAACGCCGATACTCACCTAGAAACCATCGTCTCAGAAACCACAGTTTGTGAGCAAGCCCCCAATCCCGAAGCTAGCCCCACCGCACTTGTGATGCTGTCGCCGAGTCCCATTCCTGCACCCGAGACACCAAAGAAAACGCTCGCCGTCGATTACGCGTTTCACTGCACTGAACACGGCAACGCTCTACCTAACCCGCCCAATCTGCCAACCGACAACTCTAACAGTTCAAACCAAGTCGCGTGGTGCGGAGACTTTGGTGGCGACACTTACAATCTGAATGACCCCAATAACAGCAACTGGATTAGTGCTGGTACCGCGGGTCAAGATGCTCCTTATGCGAGTTTTTACCTACTTTTTGATGTCTCTGGTTTAGATCTCTCGCAAGTTTCGAGTATGACCCTCAATTTCAAAAATCTGATTGGGGGTAACCGAGTCGGCTATTCGTCATTTGGCGGAATCAGCAACAGCGGGTTCGCTGTTCATGTCTACGACACCCAAAACAGCAGTTGGAGTGAACCGTTCATCGATGAACTCACCACTCAAGTTAATGGCAAAGTAAGCATGAGCGCGCCGATTGCACCGATGAATGCCGCGCGAACTGAACTCGGAAAATCATACCTGCGCTTTGCGGTCATATCGCATCAGTCGTATAGCAGCGCGACTTCAGTCGTAGAAATGCTAGGCGCTTCACTCGAACTTTCAAACACACCGACCTTACTACCCGAGGCACCAGTCAGCGCAGACAGCACGGTGATTCGCATGATCGACAAAAAAGGCAATCCGTACCGAAACATCAAATTCACTCAAGGCATTTCAGGCATCTATAGCGGCCCGATCACGACCGATGCCTGGGGGCGTCTTATTTATAACTCAATCACGCCGACCACTTTGTCATTCACGAGTTCGGCCACGACTGCGACTTCTGAAACGACATTCTTGTCTCACCCCAATGACGTTGGCTCGAATGAAGGTTA